>JBCLPZ010000006.1:48486-121471 GCA_041223305.1 Carnobacteriaceae bacterium 52-44
TGAACTTGAAATCTGTTTTCGTGGTCACGGCAAGCGCACCGTGAACTTGAAATCTGTTTTCGTGGTCACGGCAAGCGCACCGTGAACTTGAAATCTGTTTTCGTGGTCACGGCAAGCGTACCGTGAACTTGAAATCTGTTTTCGTGGTCACGGCTAGGCCTCCGTGAATTTGAAATCTGTTTTCGTGGTCACGGCTAGGCATCCGTGAATTTGAAATCACTTTTCATGGTCACGGCAAGCGTACCGTGAACTTGAAATCTGTTTTCATGGTCACGGCAAGCGTACCGTGAACTTGAAATCTGTTTTCGTGGTCACGGCAAGCGTACCGTGAACTTGAAATCTGTTTTCGTGGTCACGGCTGCCTTTAAAAGACAATCTTTTCCAAATAATTCAATTCTTAGATAAAACAAAAAAATGGTGCGGATGAACTCTTTAATGAGTCACCGCACCATTTTTAATGATTCTTTTTATCGATTATTAACTTTATTCGTTATTTGGAACTAATTCTAACAATTCATCAGAGTGAGAGATGTTCTCATTCTGAGTTGTCTTAATTTCTTTATATTCCATTGTATTTGTCACAACAATGATTGTTGTTGTATCGTAGCCTTTTTCTTTAATTAATTCTAAATCGGCCTCGATTAATAAATCTCCAGCTTCTACATGATCGCCTTTTTGAATATGTGTAATGAAGCCTTCTCCAGCAAGTTCAACCGTGTCTAAACCAACGTGGATAAGAATTTCAGCACCATTTTCGCTCGCTAAACCTACTGCATGATTTGAGTCCATCGTTACAGTAACTTCTCCGCTTACTGGAGCATAAACTTTTCCATCAGATGGTAAAATAGCAATTCCATCTCCCATCATTTTTGAACTGAATACTTCGTCGTTCACATTTTCTAAAGGAACGATTTTCCCGGTCATAGGAGATACTGCAATCTCGCCATTCATTTCAACGATTTCATCTGAATCATCTTCTATTGGATCTACTGATTCAGTTTCTGGTTCAGCTACTGGTTGAGCTGTATTTTCGTTACCCATATTTGGATTTTGTTTTAAGAAATCATTTAAATCTCCGGCGATTCCTTCAACTTTTGTTCCGTAAATGACTTGAACAGATTGACCACTAGCCATAACACCCGCAGCACCTGTTTTTCGTAAAAGATTTTCGTTTACTTTGTCGCCATCTTTTACTGTTACACGTAAACGAGTCGCACAGTTTGTAAAGCTATCAATGTTGTCAGATCCACCTAGGCCTTGAGTAATTTGATAAGAAGTTTCATCTTCTTTTGAAAGTCCTGAAGTTTCAGAGGATTGACCAATGCCATGTTCTTCACGATACTCATCTTTTGTACGTAATTCAACGTCGCCATCTTCTTCTGTACCAGGAGTTTTCAGACTGAATTTTTCAATACTAAAGCGGAAAATAACATAATATAATACCGCCCAAATGATGATTGGAAGAATTAAGTTCATCCAATTTGTACGATCATTCCCTGGAAGAATACCATAGATAATAAAGTCAATGATTCCACCAGAGAAAGTGAGACCTACTCCAACATTTAACCATTCGACCATAACGACTGCAAGTCCAGATAATATCGAGTGTACGCCATAAAATAAGAAAGGAGATGCAAATAATACAGTAAACTCAATCGGTTCTGTAATACCCGTGATAATTGATGTGATTGAAGAACCAAATAGCAATCCTTTAACATCATCTTTTTTATCTTTTCGAGCTACATGATACATTGCTAGAGCTGCTGCTGGCCATCCACCAATCATTATTGGGAACATGAATGAGAAATATTTCGCAAATTCAGGAGATATTACTTCACCAGCTGAAATTTGAGCAAAAACAATATTTTGAGCACCATGTACCATTTGTCCAGCAACTTCGGCAGATCCACCTAAAGCTGTTTGCCAAAATGGTAAATAAAACACATGATGTAATCCAAATGGAATCAATGCTCGGTAAATAAATCCATATAAAAAGGATCCAATTGGGCCAGACTCAACAATAACGCCACCTAATGCCGCAATACCTGCTCCAACATATGGCCATAAAAAGGCAAAGATAAAGCCTAGGACTGTACCAGCAACGGTTGAAATAATTGGAATGAAGTGTGTCCCTTGGAAGAACGATAAGGCATCAATAAATTTCACTCGATAGAACTTATTGTGTAAAGAAGCAACGACTAATCCAAGGATAATTCCACCAAAGACGCCTGTATTTAATGTTTCTTCGAAACTTAATACTCCACCAACTAAACCTTCAATATTCCTTAAAGCTTCCATATCTCTAAAGTTGTGAATCGCACTTGTTAATGCTGCGTACATCGTAAAGTACCCAACAACAGCTGAAAGAGCTGCAACCTCTTTACGATCTTTAGCTAATCCAAAAGCAACCGAAATAGCAAATAAAAGTGCTAAATTCCCAAAAATAACATCTCCAACATCCGTCATGACACTTAATACACCATTTAAAAATGTTCCTTGACCAATAATAGCCTCAAGACCATATTGTGTAACAAACGCATCATTTGTAAAAGCAGATCCTAAACCTAAAAACAATCCTGCAACCGGAAGCAATGCTATCGGCAGCATAAATGTTCTTCCTAAGTTTTGTAACTTATTGAATAATTTATTATTCAATTTTAATCCCTCCATCATACTAATCCGTCCATACTAAAAATAATGAATAACAACAGATTTTTTAAATCTCTCGTCACTCAAATGCACAATGTATTACTTCCTTCTTATTCCAATCTGAAATAATGGGTATAAATGCTTATTTTAATTATTTAATTATTAGAAAAAGATTTTTAGTGCACAACTAAAAAAGTCACTAACAGAGCCCTTGTTAAAAGGTATTAGCAGTTTTTTGAGAAGTATATTTGTGTGATTATTTTTAGAAGACAGCATCTATAATACCATTTCTATTTGTATATACAAGCCTTATAGCGGAAATTTCTAATCTCTTAAAAAATAGCCACCAACTAAGCAATAATGCTTAGTTGATGACTAGACTGTCTTCACAATTCTTGTATTCAATTTTATTGGCGAAGTCTCTCCAACCATTGTTTCCCTGCGAGTAAGTTGTCTCCATTTAATTCATGAGAATTAACCCAAAATTCTGTGACATCAGCATTTAAGTCTTTAAAAATGTTAATCACTCGGTCGCTTTCAGCTCTTGGAACAATTGGGTCATTTTCACCCATAGATAAAAAGACTTTTGCCTCTGGTAATCCAACCGTTTCTTCAATATCTATCGGATACATCGGCGCATATAACATCGCTTTATTAACTTTTGATTCATCAAGTAACATCATGTTAATCGCAATATTTGAGCCATTTGAAAAACCAAAGTAAATAGCATCTTCTAATGAAAAATCATGTTCTTCTGCTTTTTTTTCAATAAATTCGTACAATTCTTGGCCACGTCTCATTAAATCTTCTACATCATAATTTCCTTCTCCATGACGTTTGAAGAATCGGTTCATGCCATTTTCTGAGACATTTCCGCGAATACTTAACACACCTGCTTCTGTATCTAAAACTTCTGCAACAGGGAGTAAGTTTTGCTCGTCGCCACCTGTTCCGTGTAATAAAATGAAGATCGGATGTCCAGGTTGAGCTTCTTTGTAAATATATTCATACATACTTAACGACTCCTTTTTAGTCTGGTCTCTTAATCGTAAATATTTTACCTATTTCTGCGTAATCATGTCCAGCCAATCGACTGATTGCCCCTAAGCCCTCCGGATCAATACGTCCTTCATGATAAATATCTTCTTGAATATGGTATTGCTTAATTTTAAGCAACATTAAGTCAACAGAAGGCACGCCGTCATTTTCGAGGGGGATGTGCTTTTCTAACTCGACTTCAAAACGAATTCTTGCCTCTTTTAGGCTTGGAATATCCACGGTTTTAGAAGGCAGTAACGTGAAATTGGTTAAATCAAATTCACTTTCATCTTCGTCGAGATTCGCGGCTGTTTTATTGGCTTCATCTACGTTTAAATTATCGACAATATGAATAACCGCTTCTTTCTTTTCTAAGATATTTCTTGCGGTATCTTTTAATTTCCCATCTTTTCTTTGTAAAGCAACAGAGACAATCGGTGGATTTGACGTCACAATATTAAAGTAACTAAACGGGGCAACATTCAACACTTCATCCCCAGACACGCTCGTAATTAATGCAACAGGTCGCGGAATAATCGAACCGATTAAAAATTTATAGTTCTCTCTTTCGCTGATTTCTTCTGGACTGAAATGAATCAATGTATTCCCGCTTTCTAATTTTTTATTTTCCACTTGTATCAAATGGACGAACAACACTTTCAATATACTCACGATTTGGCTCTAAGAAAGGTGGTAAATCTAAAGTTGTCCCTAATTCTTCATAAGATTCTTGTTCATCAATGAATCCTGGACCATCTGTCGAAAGTTCAATTAAAATGTGGCCAACTCTTGTATATAGAGCTTCAAAGTAGAAGCGATCGACTAGACCAGAGTGTCCCATCTCTAAACGATTATATTTATCTTCCCAAGCTTTGATTGCTTCGTGGTCAGCTACACGGAAAGACACGTGATGAACCGTTCCATTTCCTTGGACTTCTACGTTAGAGTTTTCATCTTTACGTAAAATCATTTGACCACCATTTCCACCTTTACCGACTTCTAAAATCGCAACATCGGCTTCTTTGTGCGACACTTTAAATCCAAAGATGTGTTCCATCACTTGAATAAATTCGTCAAAGTAGCTCACTGTAATTTCAATAGGCCCTAAACCATAAATGGCTTTGTCTTCTGGAACGGGACCATTCTTCCAAGGGGTTCCTGGTTCTACACCGTCATCATTTTCATCTGAAAACAATTGGTAACGTTGACCATCCGCTTCTTGGAAAGGTAGGACTTTACGTCCAAATAATTCTTGAATGCCGTCATTTTCTACTCCATGTTCTTCAAAACGTTCTAAATAATATTCCAAAGCGGCATCGTTAGGGACTCTTAAACCTGTTCGTGAAATTGAGTTTGTTCCAGGTACATAGCTCGGTGTATTTGGAAAATCAAAAAATGTTAAATCTGTTCCTGGATTTCCACGATCATCCGCATAAAATGTATGATAAGTTTGAATATCATCTTGGTTAACTGTCTTTTTGACAAGACGCATACCTAAAATATCTGTAATAAAATCATAGTTTCTTTGAACATCGTCAGTCATTGCAGTTACGTGATGAATTCCTAATAAATCTGTGTTTGTCATAATTAATCGATCCTCTTTCTAGTTATTATTATTTCGAGTGGTCATTTTCAATTGTTTATTTTATTTATCTCTAATTCGAGATAATAGTACCATGACTTGTTTTAACTGTCAACAATAAAGTTCGAATTAAGGATATTTTGACTCTTTCTCTGCATGAACTTCATGATTCTAAGAATTAATAATCACTTCAATTTATATGCTAGCACACTTATTCCTTGTTATAATAGTTTAAAGATTTCTTCGTTCTAATTTCACTTTATAAAGGAGTGATACAAGTGATAATGGACAAATTAAATGATGTAACAAATTCCTATAAAAAGGATTCGTCTTTTTATTTATTAAGTTTATTCTTTCAAGAACATATCCATGAAATTCCTTATATAACGATGGATGAAGTTGCTTCTAGGACCTTTATTTCAAAAAGCCAAATTTCTAAATACGTTCGATATTTAGACTATCAAACGTATATTGACTTTAAAGATGCTTGTTTAGAATACCTAGAATCCTTAGAGAGACGCCGGTATAATTTTAAAACACAACATACTTTAGAAGAAAACATTCTAGATTTTACAGATACTATGGTTTACTTTCTTAACTCTTTAACTCATTCTTTAAACTATGATAATCTGGAATTTCTCGTTAAGCAACTTGCTTCAGCAAATACAATATTTGTCTTTGCTCAAGGAGATGCACGTTACCTTTGTCATCAAATTCAGACAGAACTACAAGTTATTAACAAGAATGTGGTTATTTGTGATGTAGATTTTTTACATCCTTATAAAATAAAGGCTAATGATTTATTATTGTTACTCAGCATTAACGGCAACACCTTTAAATACGATAAACGTGTAGTAAAGAGACTGGAGGAAACAAAAGGAAAAAAATGGCTCATAAGTTGTAAAGAGAATATACAATTCAAAGGCCACCAATTATACGTTCCCATAGTAGACGAGAAATTTAGTGCTTACCTCTTCAAATATGTTATTGATTTATTAATCACTAATCTAAAACAAACCGATTAAATTTATCTGTCAAGGAAGTTTCGATAAAAGAAACTTCCTTTTTATATAGCAAAATATTTCTTATCCTTTGTTCATAACAAAGAGGAGGAATATATATGTCATTTCCAGTTAATTTCTTATGGGGCGGAGCAACCGCTGCAAATCAAACAGAAGGGGCTTATAATACAGACGGAAGAGGACTTTCAAACCTTGATTATATGCCTTACGGTGACTTACGTTTTCAAGTAGGAACAGGAAATTTAAATCCTAAATCTTTACCAGAAGGTACTTTTTATCCATCAAGAGTTGCAATTAATCATTATCATCAGTACAAAGAAGATATTGCACTAATGGCTCAAATGGGCTTCAAAGTCTATCGTTTATCTATTTCTTGGTCAAGAATTTTTCCTAAAGGTGATGAAGAACAACCTAACCAATTAGGTTTAGACCATTATTTAGAGGTCTTTAAAGAATGTCATAAATATAACATCGAACCCTTAGTCACAATCAGTCATTTTGATATTCCTATGTATTTAGTTGAAAAATATGGTGGATGGAAAAATCGACAGATGATTGATTTTTATCTAAAATTTACCGAAACATTATTTAATTATTATAAAGATTATGTTAAATACTGGCTTACTTTCAATGAAATCAACATGGTTTTGCATTTTCCATTTGTAGCAGCCGGTCTTTCTTTCCAACCAGAGGATAATAGAGAACAAATTACAGCGAATGTCATTCATCACCAATTAGTAGCTAGTGCTAAAGCAACACAGATTGCTAAGAAAATTAACTCAGATTTTCAAATTGGTTGTATGCTCGCTGCCGGAAGTTATTATCCTCAGACACCACATCCAGAAGATGTATGGGAATCTATTAAGGATTCACGTGAAAGTTATATGTTTTCAGATGTCCAAGTCCGAGGAAGTTACCCAAATTACTATCTAAAACAAATTAACCAAAAAGGTCTAACTCTTCCTATTGAAGGAGGTGATATAAAAACTTTAAAAGAGAACCCTGTAGATTTTATTAGTTTTTCTTACTACTCTTCAAGAGTAAGTAGTGCTCAACCTGACGCTGCAAACCAAACTGAAAGCAATATCTTTGCTTCAGAAATTAATCCTTATTTGAAAACAAGTGAATGGGGTTGGCAGATTGACCCTTTAGGGTTCAGAATTACAATTAACGAAATCTACGATCGTTATAACAAACCAATGTTTGTAGTTGAAAATGGCTTAGGCGCTTTCGATACCCTAACTGAGAATGGAAAAATTGAAGATGATTATAGAATTGAATACCATAGAGAACACATAAAAGCTATGTCAGATGCAATTGATTTAGATGGAGTTGAACTACTGGGTTATACATCGTGGGCGTGTATTGATTCTGTTTCTAATGGAACAGGTGAAATGGCGAAACGCTACGGCTTTATTTATGTTGATCGAGACAACCATGGACAAGGAACGTTCCGCCGCATACCTAAAAAATCTTTTTATTGGTATCAACAAGTGATCCAAAGTAACGGTGAGAGTCTCAATGAAAAATAAATTTAATCTCATTTTACTCCTACGTTTCTTTCTTCTTATATTCGGATCTTTAGTTATGGGATTTGGGATCGCATTGTCTATATCAACAGGTCATGGGAGCGATTCCCTTTCTTGGCTTTGGCAAGGGTTATCACTCCATACCGGTTTAAGTTTGAATCAAGCCAACATGTTCATTGCTTTATTTATGTTAATCCCCCCTTTGATTTATGACCGCATTCAGTTGGGGATTGGAAGTATTCTCCAACCTTATATCGTTGGTGTAACTGCTGAATATGTGCTAAGTCTAGGGATTCATAATCCAAACCATTTTCTTTTTTTAATTATAGGTATCTTATTATTAGGAATTGGAGCTGGTATATATACCAGTGCTAATCTAGGGAAAGTACCTTATGATGCATGCGTTTTTTGGATTAGTAATTCTACACAGAAATCAATTGGGTTGATTAGAAGTCTGGGAGATCTATCTCTTTTTATTCTCGCTTGGATTCTTAATCCACATTTTATTATTGGTCCTTTAATCTCCGTATTATTAGTCGGTTACGTTTTAAATACAGTCTATAATTTAATTAGTCATTTCTTATTAAAAAAATATTCCCTTTAAAGTGAAAAAAGAGAAGAACATGGTCTAATTTCATCTTCCGTTAAAACCTTCTATAAGGGATCTTCCAATCAAAAAAGTACGTCAGTAGGCGTAAAGCTGTAAAGACACCAAACAAAACAATTAGACGAGTATTCGTTGGCGCCCAGCCTACTCCAATAATTAAACCAACTAAAAAAATCCATAAACCATATATGTTTTCACCTAATAAAATCGGTCGTCTTTGCGATAAAATATCTCGAAATATCCCTCCTCCAGTCGCTGTTAATAATACCGCCACTACAACCGCACTTACCGGAAGATTCATTGTTAAAGCAGCCATTGACCCTTGAATTGCAAAGGCGATGATTCCAATCGCATCTAGTACATTTGCCCAAAGAATTCGACTTTTTAAAAAGAAAGTCGGAAATAAAAGAATCAGAGTAATAGACGCAATCGCTGTATAAAAGAGAACGCCTTGGTTCCATAAATCATAATTTAGCTCCCCAATAATAATATGTCGGAGCGCACCGCCTCCAAAAGCGGTAATAATACCAAATAAATAAACAGCAAATAAGTCATACTTCTCTTCCATCGCGATTAAACCGCCTTGAAGAGAAAAAGAAATCGTTCCAACAATTGAAAAAACTTCCCATATTTCCATCATTTCACGCTCATTTCTATTAGAAATTACTTTTTTATGCATTATAATCTTTCATAATCCATCGGTTCGTATCACTTGTACTTACCGAAAGATTGCTGTAAATTGTAAGCAACCTAAGGAGTAATGATAACTATGAGTCAAATATTTGATGAGTTGAAAAAGAAAATCGATAATATTGATAAAGACCAAGTCAAAAATATCATTCAACAAATAAAACAAGAACACGATAAAGGGAATATTGATAAAGATGAAAAACAAAGTTTACTTGATAAAGCCAAAGATAAAGTTGGCGGGAATATTGATTTAGGAAACTTTGGCCTATAACCAAACATCTATCCCTTGCGACGTTAGTGAGTTACGCTCACTAGCGTCTTTTTATTGCTAAGGCCTCTCTTCAAAGCCCCCTAATTTATTCGCCCATGACTCTGTATAAAAGGAATAATAACTTCTTTGTTTTCTAATGCGATATTTTCTAAAAAATTTATTCCAAACGAGAGAGGGAATGCCAATAATCGGTATATAAAGAAGCAATAATTTTTTGGACTGAATGGTATGTCCGTATTCATGCTTAATCATTTCCGATTGAAACCATCGATCATCCGCAAAGATAAAACGGCTCAAAGAGATAGCGCCCCAACGACCTTTTACATGTGTAACGTAGGCATCTTGGTATTTGTAAAAAGGGCGGTTATAAATTCTCGTGTAGATTTTAAAGAGAGTATATCCAATTAAATTCTGTGGAAATTCTAGTAAATACACACATACCACCTCATCTTTCTTCATTCACGCTATTACTTTACCAATTGAATCAAAAAATTTCATTTGATTGGCTTAGTCCGTTAATTATTTTTTTATTTCTAATGGTACATGTTATTCAACAGGTACTAATTTCATTACTGACAGTGAAATTACTGAATAATAACGGAAAAAATCTAAAGATGAGAGACATTTCGCCCAATCTTTAGATTTAAAACTTACTCTTTTATTTTTAATCCCAACAATGTAGCAAAGTAGACTGCCTGATATCTTGATACTGTACATCCTTTTAAATTTTCCATTGAAACCATGATAGAATTAAACTCAGATGTGCTTATATCCGTGTTTTTCATAGAGGTTTCTCTAAAATTGATACTGTCTATATTACATAAATCAAACACCACTTCTTTAAGTATACAATCAAAGAAATCTGCATTTTTTAATGTCGATTCTTCAAAATAAATCTGTTCTAATTTGGTTCCCGCAAACATTCCCATGGTTAAAATCGATGTCTGAAAATGAGTATGACCAATATAAGACTCCGATAAATTTATTCCAAGTAACTTACAGTCTTTGAATCTTACTCGAATAAATGAAGATTTTGATAAATTAGCATTGGAGAAATCGCAATTCTCAAAAGACACATCACTTAAATCTAACCCACTTAAATCTGAATTGGAAAAATTACTATTTTTAATAATCGTCTGGTTCAGTTGCATATCGTAAAATCTTTCGTTTGTAAATTCTGCATTTTTAACGATTGCTGAATGAAGTTCCTTATATTCATCATTTAAAACATCTGCAAATGTACGCTCTTTTAAATCATTAGAAATTTTAGGTTGATTAATTTTCATTTAATACCCTCTCTGTTTTACAAAAATAAATCATTTATATTAACTTCGGATGATCGCAAAAACTTCTGCTGGGAAACCTGGCGAATCCTTATTATAAGGTACAACAATAAAAATTACACTGCCAGCTGATGGTAATTTATCTAAGTTTACCAAGAGATCAACTTGGTATTTGTCTTCACGCAATTTAAATATTTCATCCATTCTTTTTTATACAGTTCAATCTTACCAACTGATACCGATAATTGCATCCATTTAATTCTATACCTTGACCATACATAATGAATTTATTAACTTGTAATTTTTTTGAAAAAACTAAAGAGTCTGAGTAAATGAATGAAAACCATCCAAACCCAGACTCTTCTGATCTATTCTTCCAAATCATTATATTGTTATACGAATAAATAAGATGTAAAAAGCAGCTCTAATAAATTAGAACTGCTTTCGATTTTTTTAATTATGCCGATTCTGCTTCTGACATGTCAACTGTTTGTTCTAAACTTTGTTTATCTAAAATTCTTAAGAATGGATAGTATATAACACCTATCATTGCCATATTAATCAACTGTAAGACCCCACCCATTATAGAATTCGTTGCTAACATTCCATTAAAGAACACAGGAACTGTCCAAGGTACGGAGACACCTGTTGGGATTGGGAATAGACCTAATTGCATCACAATAATGTTAAAAGCTGTTACGATTATTGGAGCGATTATCCAAGGAATAAAGATAGCAGCATTTAGAACAATAGGAAGTCCGAAAATCACTGGCTCATTCACATTAAAAATTCCGGGAGCTAAAGCTAGCTTACCAACATCGTTCAATTGTTTACTTTTCATAATGAATGCCATTAAAATGACCACAATTAAGGTACTACCAGAACCACCCATACCAACAGTATACATTTCAATAAATGGTTTTGTAACTATGTGAGGCAATTCTGAGCCTGCTTCATACGCTTCTAAATTTTCTAGCATTAGAGTATTCCAGATTGGATCCATTACTGAATTGACAATAATCTGGCCGTGTAAGCCAAAGAACCAAAGAATTTGAACTAAAAATATAGCTAATAAAGTAGCTGGTAAACTACTACCAAGACCTGTTAGCGGAGCTTGAATAGTATCATAAACAAAATCATGTAGGTTTGTTGCAAATCCACCAGTTACAATGGCGTTTATAATTGTAAAAATACTCAAGGTTAAAATTGCTGGAATCATAGCTGAGAAAGATTTGGCAACTGCAGTTGGCACTCCCTCAGGCATAGTAATTGTAAAACCTCTTTTTGTAAGACGGCTATAAATTTCAGCTGCTAAAAATGCAGCAACCATACCTACAAACATCCCTTTTGCACCTAAGCGATCTAAGGTTAAAACACCAGTAACTACTTCTCCACTCTCGGTTAACATTTCAAATGGTGTCAAAATTAAATAAGATGCTAAAGAGACTGCTCCACCAAACACTGCCTCTACTTCATAAGTTCTCGATAAATAATATCCAATACCAAAAGTAACAAAAACAGTTAAGATCGACATTGTTGCATTTTGTCCATTACCAAATAATGTACCAAGCGTTCCTTTCATTTCATCACTAAAAAATGGCAAGTTATTTATTACAACAACTAATGATCCAAACATTGTGATTGGAAAAGCCAGCATAAAAGCATCTCGTAAAACAAGTAGATATTTATTATCACTTAATTTGGATGCAATTGGAATTAATTTATCACTTAATTTATCTATAAATTCATTCATTATATAAATTCCTTTCTTTTATAAAACGTTTACATATAAGGGTTTTGTTTTTACTTTTTAAACGTTTAATCTATCTTCTATTTTTTAGATTATTAATTCGCTCACTTTTTACAGTGAGCATATATTAATATTAATTATCAAAACCATTATTTTTAGTCATCTCGTTAAACCAATGTCCACTTTTTTTAATCGTACGTTTGCGATTATCATCTAAGTCCACTGATATGAAACCATAACGATTTTTGTAAGCATTTGTCCACGACCAATTATCCATACAAGTCCACATGTGATACCCCATTACATTGCTTCCTTCTTGAAGTGCTTTATGAATATATTTTAAATGGTCTTTTAAAAAGTCAATACGATAATCATCTTCTACTTGACCTTCATCATTCACATATCGCTCTTCTCCTTCAACACCCATTCCATTTTCAGAAATAAAGCATCGTATGTTTCCGTAGTTTTCACGTAAATCCGTTAAAATATCATAAATTCCTTTTTCATAAATTTCCCATCCTCGGTATGGATTCATCTTACGGCCAGGCATTTCATAATTATCAAAGTAGTCATCTGGCATTGGACCAGCTGTTAGTTTTTCATTCGATTCTTTTGCTTTAATACGACGTGGTTGATAGTAATTAACACCTAAAATATCTACTGTATTTTCTTTGATAAGTTCTAAATCACCTTCTTCAATTTCTGGTAAATGATTAATGTCATCAAGAAAATCAACTAGATCATTTGGAAATTCCCCTTTTACTGAAGATTCTAAGAACGAACGATTAAAGAATGCATCCGCTAATTTCGCTGCTTTTACATCTTCAGCATTGTTTTCATCTCTTGGATAACTCGGTGTAAGATTCAAAATAATTCCAATCTCTCCACCCTGATTCAATTCATGGTATTCCTTAATAGCTTTCGCACTTGCTAAAGCTTCATGATAACCAACTTGAACGGCTTTCTTCATATTTACAATATTTGGATAATGAAATTGATATAGATAACCACCTTCCACTGGTACAATTGGTTCATTATGTGTAAACCATTTTTTAACACGATCTCCAAATAATTCAAAGCAAGTTTTTGCAAATTCTACATAAGCATCCACTGTATCGCGATTTTCCCATCCACCGATTTCTTGAAGCTTCATTGGCATATCAAAATGGAACAAATTAATGAAAGGTTCGATGTCATTTTCAAGCAATTCATCTATCACATCATTGTAAAAATCAACGGCTTCCTGATTTATTTCCCCTATACCTTCAGGAATTAATCTACTCCATTGGATGGATGTACGGAATGAATTGTGTCCTGTTTCCTTCATTAATTGAATATCTTCTTTATATTTTTTATAGAAAGCAGAGGCTTCATCAGGCCCTACTTGATTAAAAAATACCTCAGGTTCTTTGTCGTACCAATAATCCCAAATACTCTCTCCTTTATTGTCATTTTCATAAACACCTTCTGTTTGTGGACCACTTGCCGCTGATCCCCACCAAAAATCATTTGGAAACTCATATTTCATTTCATTTTCTCCTTTATACTCAAATGACTATCCTTATCAATCAATATATAGTCTTTTAAACTACACCAAAGATATATCCATTTGCTTTATATTATTTAAATTGATCTTTTTTATAATTAATAACTGCTCCAACTAGATTTGCATCATTTTTATACTTTGCGTTTACAACTTTAGGCTTTGCTGTCGCAATGCCAATTTTTTCAAACAACTTATTTAATCTTTCTAAAATTTCTTTAGGTAATGAATGACGATTAGAAATTCCACCACCTAATACTATATAGTCTGGATCAATAATAACTTGGATATTGTATAGAACTTCAGCAATGTAATCGTACATATCATTAACAATTTTAATAGCTGACTCTTCACCTACATCATATAATTCAAGGAGTTTAACTCCGTCTATATATTTACCAGTTTCTTTTGCATACCTTTTAGAAGCTGCAATTAATGTTCCATTTTCGCTTCCTGTACCTCCATTAGTATTTAAGGTCATACCAAATTCTCCACCAAAAAGATGACTGCCAACATGCAATTCTCTATTAATAAATATAGAGCCTCCCATGCCAGTTCCTAGAACTACGGACACAATATTTGTTCCTTCTTTAGCAGCACCTATTTCGACTTCACATAGACCCGCACAATTCGCATCATTTTCGATTGTAACTGGGAGACCGAATTTTTCTTCTAACAAATCATAGATAGGAATAAAATGAATATATGGTATGGCACTAATTCCTTCAATCATTCTTTCTTGTTGATTGACAGAACCTGGACTACTAATAGCAACTCCTTCAATCTTGTCGTGTTGTTCAATGATGTTTGCCATTTTTTCTAGCAAAGCTTCTAAAGAATCTGGTGTTTTAAAATATCCTTTGCTATTAATACTTTCACCATCGTATTTACCATGTTTTACTGATGTTCCACCTAAATCAAAAACCATTATATTCATTTTCTTCCCTCTATCCTTTATTTCTACAGTTCCTCACCATTTGAATGGATGACTTTTTTTAACCAGTTATAGCTTTTCTTTGGTATTCTTTTCAAATCTTTTAAATCATGATTGTCGCGATTTACATAGACCACTCCATACCGTTTACGCATATCTCCTTGTGAACTTAATATATCAATTAAAGCCCATCCTAAATATCCCATTACTTCCACGCCGTCAATTTCAACTGCATCTTTCATGGCTTGTAAATGTCCTTTGAGATAATCTATTCGATAATCATCTTGAATTGGATTTTCGCCATCCCATTCTTCAATTACTCCAATACCATTTTCAATTGGAAAGATTGGCAACCGATATCGGCTATACATTTTGTTTAAAATATCACGAAAACCAAGTGGGTCTATTTGCCAATTCCATTCTGATCTTTCTAAATATGGATTATCTACTATCCCGTAATTCATGTATTCAGTGGGAGAAGCATTTTTTGGAATTTTAGTATGATCAATAACCATACTTTGATAATAACTAAATGTTAAATAATCACTTCTAACTTTACTCAATACTTCTACATCATCTTCTTGAAGCTGAAGGTCGATGTCATTATTTTCAACAAATTTCCAAAACGAATCTAAATAACGTCCATGCACAAAGACTTCTAACAAATTATTATTTAAAAACTCATCAATTTCTCGAGCTACTTTTATATCTTTCGGATGAGAAGAATATGGATAAATTTCTTGGTACGCAAGCATTCCACTTATTTTACAGTCTGTATTTTCATGGATGTAATTTGCGATGTAGGCATGGGCCATCATTACATTATGTTGTAAACGATATGAATCTTCTAAGCTTCTTCCTTCACTAGTTATTCCTGAGAATTGAAATCCACCAGGATGTTGATGGTATAGATTTTGTTCATTAAAAGTTATCCAATGTTTTACTTTATGACCAAAACGCTTAACCATTTCTTGACCATATCGAGCAAATGCATCTACTACATGACGTGACATAAATCCATCATATGCTTCCGCTAAATGAAGCGGCATATCAAAATGATATAAACAAATCATTGGTTCAATGCCACGTTCAATTAAGTCATCGATGAATTGATCATAAAATGCGATACCTTCTTCGTTGAAGTCTCCGTCTCCTTGAGGGTTCACACGGCTCCATGAAATTTGGAAACGATACATGTTCATTCCAAGATCTTGCATATAATCAAAGTCTTCTTTGTAACGATGATAAGAATCCGTTGCGACCTTCCAATCGGATGCAAATTCTGTAGCTTCTCGGATATCGTAAACCGACTTTCCTTTTCCACCTTCATTCCAAGCACCTTCTGTTTGCATACTAGATACTGAATTACCCCAATAAAATTTATCTTTTAATGACAAATTATTTCCTCCTATATATAATTTCTAGTTGTTACTAATTTACTATATCAAACGAATTAAATAGTTTGTTTCCGCTTTATGAAATCAACTTCTTATTTTGAGAGCCCTTTCTAATTTTATTTCGTACATTTAATTATAAAAATATTTATGATAAACTGGTGATACTAATTAAAATTAAATTATTACAGGAGTGTTTTAATAATGAATGGTGGTTTAATAATTACTTTGCAACAAATAATTAATCATGTTCAGACGACAACTGGTTTTGATTATGTCATAGCTGATTATTTATTAAGAAATCTTGATAGTGATAATCTTTCAATTTCCAAAGTTGCAGAAGATTGTCATATATCTAAAGCCAGTGTTACTCGTTTTGCTCAAAGCCTTGGTTATGAAGGTTTTAGTGAATTAAAACGAGATTTTGAAATTATTCAATATGAACGTGAAGAACTAAAATTAGATTATCGTGCAAAACAAAAACCATCTACTTCTGGTAACTTAGCCTTAGATTTACAAGATGAATTCGCACAAGTAACAAAAGATTTTCATGAATTTAGTCAACAAATTGACTTTGAAGCTATTGAGACTTTGTGTGATTTAATTTATAACGCTAATGATGTTTATATTATTTCTACTTTAATTCCTGAGAAATTGAGCCAAGTGCTTCAAACAACTTTATTAAACTCTGGGAAAGTTGCTTATTCTTTTCCCTCTATTAACCAGCAATACAATATTCCTAATACGATTACGAAAGATGACTTAGCTTTATTTGTATCTTTGGAAGGTTCTCATATCTCTCAAAGAGAGATGACTCTATCTATTACGAATACTGGGGCAACTAGTGCACTTATTACTCAAAATCCTGATATGAAACTTAATTCTGTATTCGACCACATACATTCTTTAGGTGATCATGATATTGAAAGAAGTGGGAAATATAAATTATTAATGTTCATTGAATATTTCAGTCACTTCTATATGCGTAAATATGCTTTATAAATCTTTTCTTAATAAATTTTATAAGATACTTTATGAAGAAAAGATATATCTCATGAGCTTTTCTTCAAGGGTAAAGATTTTACACAACTCTCTTATTAATAATTATAATCCTTGTTATTACATTTTTGGTACCGCTTACTGAAATGAGGTTCTTAAATTGAAATTAGGTTCACCTTCTTTTAGTGACTTTAGATATGTTAAAACTCATTGATTTAAACGATTATTATTTAAAATGATTTGCAAATAAAAAGAGAGCCTCAAGTTCAGGCTCTCTTTTGTTTGCCACAATTTCGTTTTCTGGCAAATAAATTTCCTTAGTAATTTTTATTCTTCCAAATCCCCGTAATCTTCTTTTTTAACGTCTAAATGGAAGACTTTTCCGCTACGGTCATATAAAATATCTTCAACTTCCGAGCGATGATTCGCTACTCGAGCAACCGCAAAAAAGTAATCGGACAAGCGATTAATAAACATTTGAACGTACGGATTTGCTTCGGATTCTTTACGTTGTGTTTCATAAGCGTCATTTTCTTTGCTCACTTCCAGATAGTGGTTAAATGCTACAATTGAACGTTCTGCACGTCGAGTAACTGTTCGACAAACATGAAGATCAGAAGCTAGCCGTGTACCACCAGGTAAAATAAAAGATTCAAGCGGTTTAGGTTCAGCTGCGTATTCATCGATGATACTCTCTAACCATTTTGTCGGTTCGACATCCATTCGATAAGGATATTTTTTCGTATTAGAAGTGGCTAAATCATTCCCACAATCAAATAAAAATTGTTGAATTTGTTGCAGTTCCTCTTTTAATGCTGGCCATGCTTCTTCTGAACTTGCTGTCACACCTACGAAACTGTTTAATTCATCTACCGTCCCATAGGCTTCAACTCGAGCAGAGTCTTTATTTACCGTATAATTTCCATTAATTTTTGTTTGTCCTTTGTCACCGATTCTTGTATATAATTGCATCTATGTTTCACCTTCTATTTTTTATGTAAAAAACTCCAAATAACTTTTTGGCTATTTGGAGTTTTATTTGTCTATTTAATTATTGATTATAGGCCACAACGTAATTGTGCACTACAGTTTGTACATGTGTTACATCCACCAATTTCTTCAACAATTCCTTGTCGACAGATTGGGCATGTGTCACCAACATCTGAACCATAAACAACGTCGTCTGTATGACCTTTTTGTAGAACGTGTTCTTTTTCAGCTTGGTCAACTAATTGGCGTAACTCTTCGCTGTCGTCTACAACTCGTGTTTCTTCAACGTCAAATAATGCGATATTCTCAACATCATTTTCTTCTGCTTCGAGTGTTAGAACTTGTGAGTCACGTGATCCATCGACGTAAACTGTTCCACCTTTAGCGCCACCTCTGAATAGTCGTTCGTAGATTTTCGCTACTTCAGAAACACTATATCCTTTAGGTGCGTTTACTGTTTTAGAAATTGAACTATCTACCCAACGTTGAATCGTTGTTTGAACATCAACGTGTTCTTCTGGTTTTAATTCCATAGACGTTACGAAGAAATCTGGTAGATTATCTTCATCCGCTTCTGGATGTGCGTCTAAATACTCTTGAACTATATCTGAGTTCACTTCGATAAACTTACCTAAACGACCACTACGGAAGTATTTGAAGGCAAAGTATGGCTCTAAACCAGTTGAAACGTTCATCATTGTACCTGTACTTCCAGTTGGTGCAACTGTTAGTAAGTGTGAGTTACGGATTCCATGTTCTAAAATACCTTCGCGAACATGTTCAGGCATACGTTTCATAAAACCAGTGTTTACGAATTTCTCGCGTAATTCTTGTGTTTCTTCATCTGTTTTACCAATTAAGAATGGGAAACTTCCTTTTTCTTTCGCAAGCTCAATAGATTCTTCGTAGGCTGAAACAGCGATTGTTTCAAAGACTTTATCAATCACTACATTTCCTTCAGCTGAGCCGTAACGGTTGTGTGTATAAATCATTAAGTCGGCAAGACCCATAACACCTAAACCAATACGACGCTCGCCTAAGGCTTGGCTTTCATTTTCTTCTAGGAAGTATGGTGTAGCATCAATAACGTTATCTTGCATACGTACACCCGTTTTAACTGTTTCAATTAATTTGTCATAATCAACGGTGTTTGTTTCAAGATCTGCCATTTCAGCTAAGTTTACAGCAGCTAAGTTACAGACAGAGTATGGGGCTAGAGGTTGCTCACCACATGGGTTTGTAGCAACAACTTTTTGTCCATAAGCTCGAGCATTTGTATCTTCATTTGCGTTATCAATGAAGAAAATCCCTGGTTCTGCTGAGTAAGTCGCACAAATATTAATTAAATTCCACAACTCACGTGCAGGAATTGTACGGTAAGTACGAACACCATAACCTAATTCTTCCCATTCACGAACATCTCCAACATCTGGCCATTTTTCGTTGTAATCTGCCATTTCTTGTTCGGAATAGTTCTCAGTATCTGGGAAACGTAAAGGCCAATCTGCATCATTATCGACAGCTGCCATGAAGTCGTCTGTTAACGTTACTGAGATATTTGCTCCTGTTAAGAATTCTGGATTTTGAACAGAGTATGTTCCACCATCTCTTAGTTTTGCTTCTGCATTGCTGATGATGTCTGCAGAGAATCCACCATGTCCTGGAGAATTTTTATGTTTTGCGATGGTTTCATACATTTCTGTTTCCGCCGCAGTGAACGGTGTGAATTTTAAGTTTTCTTTGGCTAATTGTTTGATTTGTTCGTCTTCAGACTTTTCGATTAAGTAACGTAAAATACGTGGATTTTGCATTTTAGAAATAATAAATTCTAAAATATCTGGATGCCAGTCTGCTAACATAATCATTTGTGCCCCACGACGTGAACCACCTTGTTCAACCAAGTGCGTGAGTTGTGCAATGTCATCTAACCATGAGACAGAACCACTTGATTTCCCGTTTACGCCACGTGCTAGCGTATTACGAGGACGTAGAGTCGAACCGTTTGTTCCTACTCCACCACCACGAGACATGATCTCCATAACCTCTTTACGGTGATCAGAAATCCCTTCACGTGAGTCTGGTACAAATGGCATAACGTAACAGTTGAAGTACGTCACATCTGTCCCTGAACCCGCTCCATATAAAACACGTCCTGCAGGTACAAAGTTTCCATTTCTAAGTTGGTTATAGAATTTTTGGAAAGATTCTTCTACTCGATTTGGATCCGCTTCTGCTTCAGCCAAACCTCTTGCATTACGTTTTACAATTTGTTCGTAAAAAATTTCTAATGGTTTTTCAATCGCATCAATACTGCGAGTAATTAATCCTGTTTCAATTTCTTCTTGATCTTCTAAGGAACCTCTATATTCTTCCTCAAGTAAAATAACTGCTTCATTCGTATCCCAGTCTAACTCTTGAACATAACCAATACCTCTTGCTGGATACTTTGGATCATTTTTTACAGTTAATACAACTAAGTCTCCCTCTGAAAGAGTTTCTTTTTTTGTATCTTTAAATGAGTACCGGTCGATCATGACCATTCGAGAAACACCCTTATGTGTCACATGCATATCTTCTGTAATTGGATATACAACAGGGAATTGTTCGATATCTTTATTTAATTTATCAATATCGATATTTAATGCTTGAATTCTAGTCGCTTCCATGCTAGTGGCTCCTTTTTTCTGTTCGTATTTTCACAACATATAGATATCTCCTTTTAAATTTTACACTATATGTTGTGATTAACTAGAAATTAGTATACAACAAAGAGTAGGTCCTATCAATGATAAAATCTCAAAAAAATAAATCTTAACATTTAAAACTCCTCTACTCGTTGAGAGTAAAGGAGCTTCAAATTAAAATATTTTTCAGTGTAATATTCTTTCAAATTTTCGCTTTATAATCGGAACAATAATTGGTTCTAAAATGAAAAAGAAACCAATATTTCCTACAGCATGTAGAAGGTCGAAAGGCAAGCCATTAATATAATAAACTAGAAAGTTGTTCATCCCATACAAATGAAAATTCAGGTATGAAATGACAAACCCATAAATAAACCCTGTAAGGCCTGCCCAGACTGAGAATATAATCCGATGGGTAAAGGAACCAAAGCGGTAGAAGTATTTAATTAACCCAGTCAGTAAAATAATAACCGCAAAGGATAGAATCTGCATAACGGTCCACGGACCCATTCCCAAGAATAAATTTGTGAGCAATATCGATATTAAAGAAACAATCAAACTATCAATGATACCGATATTTAAAGCGATAATAAGCAGCAGAGCAGTCATCGGCTGGATATTTGGCATAATCGGTAGAGAAAATGCTAAACGTCCAACGGCGCTTAAAGCAGTCATTATTGCGAGTAGAGATATTCGGTATACATTAAAATAATTTGATGATTTACTCAAAAGATTCCAATCTCCATTCGATTTGATCTGCTTCTTCAGGCGCATATTCTGCTGCCCCAACTTCCGCTGATTCATCATTTATATAATATAACCAATAAAGCCCATTATCGTTATCTTGCTCATGTCCTTCGATTGAAGAAATAAAGCCACCTTCTTCTTCAATATCATAATTTTCCTGCATGACATCTAAAAGATACGTGCCCTCTTCAGCTGTAACTTCTTGACTTAGATCAGCTACTGCTTCTCCTTCAACAACAATATCAATATTGAAAGTCACTTCATCCGCTGTTTCTGCTGAATCTGTTGTATCTTCATTCGTTTCAACTTCTTCTGTATCCGGTGCTTCTGTTTCTTCTGGCGCCTCTGTTGCTTGGTCTCCACAACCTACTAATAAAGCCCCTGATAAAGATAATAAAAATAATCTACTTAATAATTTTTTGTCCATTTTGTTCTCTCCTCTTATGTAATCTTCGTTCCTATTTGTCTGATAGTGTACCGTTCAACTGCTAAAAGGAGCACATTTAGGATAAAAAAATAGCCTATGTGCCCAGACATAGACTTTTTCATGCAACTGCCTTACCTCGAAACAGTCCATGTGCGTTATTAGCAAACTAAGTAAAGATCTGACTCCATGCATGCTGCATGATTACAGTGGCGGGACCGTGTTGGAATTTCACCAAACTTCCATACCTTAGTTGTCTTTGAATGGTTGCTTTATATCTATCAACGATTATTCTAGATGAATTTCCCGAGCTTTTCAAGTTTTGCTCCACTTATTCTAAAATGGATTCAACAAGTCCTTCCCTTTCCGGAATGACGACATGTAACTATTTCAATAAGCTCCTGCTTTTTTATTCATCTTTTCTCCGATAAGCCTTTATTACTCACTTAGTAGATTTAACGTTGTATTCAAAATTAATTCTGGCGTGACCGTAAATGAGTAATTGGTTTCTAAACGTTCTGTAAACTTATGTGCATCTTTACCAAAGGGCCCAATATTAATAGCCGGTAAATTTAATTCAGCCATTTCATCAATTGGGAACTTATATTTGGACTGAAACCCTGGCATATTGGTTTTTAAGGTCTCAATCGCTGTTTTATCTTGAGGCGCTGACGCAAAACTGATATCTGCAATATAAGGGAAGAAGTCTTTATAGACAATTTTATAATCACTCTCTACCCCTTCAATAGCTTTAGAAACAGCGTCAATCACTTTTTTACCTTCTATGGTATCATCTTCAATTAAAATATGTGGATAATAAGGAGGCGAAAAGAAAACAACTACAACAGGTTCATTATGAGTCCACAAACCGTGAACATGCTGTACAAATAATAAAGCATATTCTCTTTCATCTATATTTGTATCTTCTACATGTTTTTCTTCAAATTTTTGAATTTCTTCATCTAAAGCCTCACCAATTTCGTTTCTCACTTCTTCTAACAACTCATGAATGGTGATCACACGGCTTTGATATCTTAAAGGTTTGTATTGAATGCCAGACATTTTTGCATACTTTTTATATTGAGTGTCTAAATTTTGGATAGCTTCCGTCATTGCTTCTTCCGCTGCATCAACCATCAAAGATAAAACCTCATCTGGTGTTTGACTATGAGTCGCATAGTTAAAGAATAGATGCGATGCTTTTGCAGTTTGAACGGTATACTCCGGTTTTAAGTCACGCATTTTCAAAGAAATAGGTGGCAAAGTATATTGCCCGTTCGCTTCATCGCAATAATCTGTGTTCATATTGATCTTTTTAAGAATTTCTGCGGTGATTTGATTGGAATCAATCCCATTAAAAGGCTCACCCACATGTGTTTCATCCCCCACCACGTAAAATGAAGGCATTAATTTTCCAACAGCACCGACGTAAACGTATTTGTTTTCGTCTCCTTTGTACTCATTTGACATGTAATCCGCATCAATTAAGCCAACTAAATCAAAATTATTTTCTACTTTTAGTTCATTTAACAATTTTACAAGTGCAAACATGCCTGTCGAGTTGACTTCTTCATCACAAACAATCCCTAGAATGATATTCCCCTCTAGATTTTCGAGGTCGTTAGATAAACCTTCTAAGATCGTCAACAATGCAGCAACACCCGATTTCATATCAAAGATGCCACGTCCAAAAATATAATTTTCTCCCTCTTTTTCTAGATCTTCTTGGACATCTTGGGGTAATTTTTCAGCATTTTCATTCATCCACTTTGTCAGTTCTTCCGGTTGTGTCGCTAAATCTTGTAAGTTTCCAAAATCAGAAATCCCAACCGTATCTGAATGCCCCATTAATACAACGGTTTTTTTCTTCTCTGGATTCTTTTGCCCTCTGAGCATTGCGATCACGTTTTTTCTGCCGTGACGGTCCGTCGAAATGTCTTGTAAAAAAAGATCATCTGGATTATTTTTAAAATAATCCATCTCTGAAAGAATCGTATAAATTTCTTTACTGACTTCAATTTCACCTGGTGTTTCAGATACACTCAGGACATTTGTTAAGCGAAACGTTATTTCTTTTATTCGATTTTTTATGTTTGTTTTTTCCATTGGATTATGCATCTTTAGCGTTCTCCCTCATTAATTTTCTATAATACATAGCGCCTATGACATAAATAATGATGTATGTTGGAATGCCCATAACTAAAGCCGTTGTTTGTGTAGGGTCAAAAGCCATGCCAACAAATACGAAAAGACAAAGAATTAATAATGAATAAGGTACGAGCGGATAACCCTTTATCTTGTATTCCAGTGTATCTAGCGCAATGTTTTGTGTTTTCATATCATTCCTAAAGCGAATTAGACAGATTGCATATAAAATATATATTACCATATTACTGATCCCAATAATGGATTGTAAAAATAAATAAACCACGTCTGGTGAAATAAAGGCTGAGGCAACAGCTAAAATGGAGAAGCCAAAAACTACCATTAATGAATTTCTAGGCAAACCTTTCGTGTCAACAGTTGTTACCCATTTGGGTGCTTGTTTTTCTTTCCCTAAAGCCCACAAAGAACGAATACTTCCGTATACAAAAGAGTTTGCTGAAGATAAAGCTGACGTTAAGACCACAATATTTACAAGCAGTTCTGCTGATTCAAACCCTGCTGCTCTAAAAATATAGGCAAAAGGACTTCCTGTTAAGTCGGCTTGATTCCATGGTAAAATCGCTAGAATCACAACAAAAGAAGCAAAGTAAGCAAACAGTAGGCCTATCATAACCGTACGAATGGCTTTTGGCATGTCTACGCTTGGATTGGCACTTTCACTAGCCGCTGTTGCAATTTGATCCGCTCCTCCAAAAGCAAATGCTGAAACCATCATTGTTTGCAACACTGCTCTACCACCATTCGGGAACAAACCACCATGTGCAGTAAAGTTAGAAAAGCCGATTGGTTCGCTTTGCCCAATCCCTAAAATCATGCCGAGTCCAACAACAATAAAAACAGCAATGAAAATTAACTTTATACTACTAAAGAGATTGTTAAATTTCCCAAAATCGGTTGCCGACCTGAAATTTAAAAAGAATAAAAGGACCATAAATAGAATAATCCATACAATTTCTGAAATAGACGGGAAAATATTTTTCATAATAATGGAAGAAGCCACCAATTGTGTAGGCACGGTGATCACTAGACTTAACCAACGAATCCACCCTACAGTAAAACCCATATTACGATTAAGAAACCGATTCGTGAACGTCTGTATTCCCCCTGCATCTGGAATAGCGACAATTAGCTCGCCTAAGCACAGCATCATTAAGTACATGATTAACCCACCGAATGCGTAAGAAACTAATGTTCCACCCGGACCAGCATTCGACATCGTATAACCTGAGCTTAAAAATAAGCCCGTTCCAATGGTTCCTCCAATCCCGATCATCGCTATATGCGAAACCGGCATCGATCGTTTTAAATTATTTTGGTCGGATTCGATTTGATTCTCATTTGACATATTTAACGCCCCTAATTATTTAAATTATTTATGTCCTTTATCATACACCTTCTTGTTACATCTGGAAATGGTAAAAGAGATATTCATTTATTGATTGGTGAAAATAAGTCCGGTTCATTTACTCAAAAATTATTTTGGTGAAAGTAAGTTCGGTTTATTTACTCGAAAACTATTTTGGTGAAAGTAAGCTCGGTTTATTTACTCGAAAATTATTTTGGTGAAAATGAGACTCGATTCATTTTCATAAACTTAAAAAACTCCCTTCTAATAAGGTTCTATTATACCTTAAAGAAAGAAGTTCATTGATTATTCTGCTTGTTCCAAAACCACTTGAGCAACAACCATATGTTTCGAGTGACTGATGGAAACAAAGACATTCCCCTCATAAGGACACTCTACAACAATCGGCTGCCCTTTTTCATTATTTAATACCGAAATATTCTGAAAAGTGACTGTTTTACCAATTCCTGTACCCATCGCTTTACTAAACGCTTCTTTTACGGCATAACGACCGGCTAAAAACTCCAATTTTCGCTTTTCTCCACGACTTTCATAGATTTCAATCTCTTTTTTCGTCAAGATTTTTTCGAAAATACGTGGTTGTTTTTTTAAAACAGACGCCATGTGGTCCAAATCTACAAGATCAATTCCTATACCAGCTATCATATCAACACTAATCCTCCATCGTTAAAGTGGGAGACGCCTACCAACGACACATGTTGTCATTTTCGAAGAAAGAAAGCTGCCAAAATGTCCGGTATCTAGAATTTTCGGAAGCGTTCATAGCGATCCGCAACACGTTCTTTTGGATCTTTTTGTTCTAGTTTTTGGAAGGCCGCTTTGATCTCAGGAATCAAACGCTCGGCCAATTCTTCGTTACTGAACGTTTTTCCTTTTTCTCCTTCGGGAATGATGCGGTCAATGACGCCTAATTTCTTGAGCTCTATCACAGTTAGCTTCATGATATCCGCCGCCTCTTCGGCTAAGCGAGAATCTTTCCATAAAATAGACGCAAAGCCTTCTGGAGAGAGTATGGAATAAATACTATTTTCAAGCATCCACACCTGATCGCTCAATGCTAGTGCAATCGCCCCACCACTTCCTCCTTCTCCAAGGATAATGGCTAAGGTAGGAACTGTCAACTCACTCATTGTGGTTAACATGCTGGCGATCGCTTCACCGATTCCGTATTGTTCAGATTCTGGTGCTGCATAAGCGCCCGCTGTGTTGATTAAAGTCAGAATCGGTCGCTGGAATTTTTCGGCTTGTCCCATGAGACGTTCAGCTTTTCGATAACCAGCTGGACCACTTGAGCCAAAATTTCTGCGTATATTTTCTTCGGTATTGCGGCCTTTTTGAATCCCAATAATGGTTATTGGATCTTTGTCATCAATTAAACCAACACCTCCGACGATCGCTTTATCGTCTTCCATTCGTCGATCCCCATGAAGTTCGATAAATTCTGAACAGAGGGAGTTTATGATTTCAATGGTTGATAAACGCTGAATATCGCGTGCTTTTTTTACAATGTCATAGGCCTTCATCTAATCACCTGATCTTTCTGTTTGATGAGCGGCTAACAACAAACGTAAAACCTGGTGCTGTTTTTTACGCGAAACAATATTGTCAATAAAGCCATTTTCTAGAACGGTTTCAGCTGTTTGGAAATCTTCTGGTAAATCAGAGCCAATGGTTTGTTCGATGACTCGTTTTCCAGCAAAGCCAACGATCGCCTCTGGCTCGGCCAATGTAATATCCCCTTGCATCGCAAAACTTGCGGTCACACCACCTGTTGTTGGATGGGTCAGAACGGTACAATAGAATAATCCGGCTTGGCTATGTTTTGAAACAGCTTGAGAAATCTTTGCCATCTGCATTAAAGATAGAATACCTTCTTGCATGCGGGCGCCTCCTGATGCAATATACAAAACAACTGGAAGTTTTTCCTTCGCAGCTTGTTCAAATAAGCGAGTTAATTTCTCACCCACGACCGTTCCCATACTTGCCATCACAAAACGACTATCCATAACACCGAGCGCAAAAGGTAATCCTTCTAACTCCGCTTGTCCTGTGACAACTGCTTCTTTTAATTGGGTACTTTTTTGGCTTCTATCCAATTTTTCTTGATATCCTGGAAAATGTAGTGGATCTTTCGCAGTCAGGTCACTATCCCATTCTTTAAAAGAACCGTCATCCACTAACCACTTAATTCGTTTTAAAGCTGGAAATTGTAGATGATAGCTACATTTTGGGCACAGATGATCACTTCCAATTGAATTTTGGAAGATGATTGCTTGACACTTTGGACAACGTTCGGCCAAGCCATCTGGTATTTGAGCACGTCTTTCTTTCAGTTCATCCGCTCTTCTCGGATTGATTTCTACGTACTTTTTTCTCTTACGAAATAAGGCCATCCTCTATTCTCTCCTCTTATTACATGTTCTACTCCCTTAAAACAGAGTCCTCGGATGCTTCACTTACCCACTCTGGCATGAATTCTTCTTCTAACCATTTGGCGTGAACTCTGTCAGCTTGCACTTCTGGATGACTAATTAAAGCTTCCAATAATTCAATATTGGTGTTTAGTCCCTCAACCGTCACTTCGTATAATGCTCGCTCCATCAATTTAAAGGCTTCTTTGTTTGTTGGTTGATGGGTAATAATTTTCGCAACCATTGAATCATAAAATGGCGGCAACGTATAGTTTGAATAGAGTGTTGTTTCAACACGCAACCCCATTCCACCATTCGGCAAGAATAACCGATCAATATATCCACTTGACGGTTGAAAATTATTATAAGGATCTTCTGCATTTAAGCGGCACTCGATCGCAAAACCGTTAAATTCGATATCAGATTGTTTAAATGGCAGAGGTTTTCCTGCTGCAATTTCGATTTGTGCTTTCACAATATCTATACCCGTTATCATTTCAGTGATTGGGTGTTCAACCTGTAAGCGGGTGTTCATTTCCATAAAATAAAAATTCTCATCGTTATCCACTAAAAACTCAATCGTTCCCGCATTTGTATAACCGATTGCTTTCGCAGCATCAACAGCTGCTTGGCTCAGTTTTTCACGCGTTTCATCCGACAGGGTTGGTGAAGGTGCAAACTCAATCACCTTTTGATTATTTCTTTGTAGCGAACAATCTCTTTCACCTAAATGAACCACATTGCCATGTTCATCTGCTAAAATTTGTACTTCAATATGTTTCGCTGGATAAATGGTACGCTCAATATATAGATGGCGATTGCCATAAATACTTTGCGTTTCATTTTGTGCTTGCGTAAACATCGGCTCTAATTCTTCTGGTGAACTCGCCAAACGCATGCCTTTTCCACCACCACCATCTGCGGCTTTTATCATCAAAGGATAACCTGTTTCTTCCGCAATTTGGCGTGCTTGATCGATGTCTTCGACTAAGCCTTTTCCGCCCGGTACAATGGGCACGCCAGCTTTACGCATTGTTGTACGTGCATTCTGTTTATTTCCCATGTCGCGGATAATTTCACTACTAGGTCCGATAAATTTGATATTCATTCTTTCGCATAATGAGGCAAAATCACTACGTTCAGATAAAAAACCATAACCTGGATGAATCGCATCTGCACCTGTTACAATCGCTGCACTCAGCACAGCCACTGGATTAGCATAAGAGTCTATTCCTTTTGCTGGTCCAATACAGATGGCTTCATCCGCTAATTCTGTATGTAAAGCATAGCGATCCGCTTCACTAAAAACAGCAACAGATGTAATATTTAATTCTCTTAACGCACGAATAATGCGTACCGCAATTTCCCCTCGGTTAGCGACTAATACTTTTTGAAACATAACGTCCCACCTATAATTGTTCTAAATCACTAATAATAAAGGTCATTTTCGCTTCAGAAACAACGTCGCCATTTTGATTAGTAATCTTTCCTTGGCCAATACCCATGACAGATTTTAACTTCACAATGTCTACAGTAATCGTTAAAACATCACCAGGTACAACATTTTTACGGAATTTCACTTTATCAACTGCTGCTAAAAAGGCAATTTTCCCTTCGAAGTTTGGACTCATTAATAAAGGAATTGAACCGACTTGTGCCATGGTTTCAACTTGTAAAACACCTGGCATGATTGGATTTCCTGGAAAGTGTCCTTGGAAATAAGACTCATTCGCCGCAACGTTTTTTGTTGCAACAATTCGTTCTTCTAAATCCAACTCTTCTACACGATCCACAAAAAACATTGGGTAACGATTCGGAATGACATCCATGACTTCTTGAGCAGTCATTACGGGTTTATTTTGTTCTGACATTTTGTCCTCCTTGTAAAACACTAATCAATTCGAATAAGCGGTTGTTTATACTCAACCACATCTTCATTTTCAACTAGAATCTCTGTGACCACACCTGAGTGTGGTGCTTGAATTTCATTCATCAACTTCATCGCTTCAACAATACAGATCACATCACCTTGTTCGACACGATCGCCAACTTTAACGTAAGGATCTTCATCCGGATGCGGCTGTAAATAAATAACACCTACCATTGGTGACTCTACAACTTCCCCAGCTTTTTCTTCCGTTTCTTTTATTGCTTCACTGGCACTCGGTTCTTCTAAAGCTGCTTCTTGTACAACAGGTGTTTCAACTGGAGCGTTTGTTTGTTGAGCAGCTTCCGTTGTTTTTGTGTCCACTTGTTGTAAAGCCATTTGCGGAACTTCTTTAGAGAGGATAAGATGTTCATTATCCGTTTGATAGTCCATAAAAGCTAAACTGGATTGATCAAGATGATTAATCAATTCGATTAATTCTTCATAATTCATATTTACTCACCATTCCAACGTTTAAATAGTAATACTGCATTGTGTCCACCAAAACCTAATGAACTTGATAATGCATACTTTATTTCTTGTTCGCGTCCTTCGCCAGGTACATAATCTAGGTCACAAGCTTCATCAGGATTTTCTAAACCTAATGTTGCCGGAACGAAACCGTCTTGAAGAGCCTTCACAACAGCTACCGCTTCAACTCCACCGGCTGCACCAAGTAAATGTCCGAAAAATCCTTTTGAACTGGATACAGGAATTTTATACGCATGATCGCCAAGCGCATACTTAATCGATTCTGTTTCTGCCGAATCATTTGTTGGTGTACTTGTTCCGTGCGCATTAATATAATCAACCTCTTCAGGTTGAATACCCGCCATTTGAATAGCAGTTTTAATCGCTTCACCTGCACCACTACCATCTGGACGAGGAGCTGTCATATGGTAAGCATCACTATTTGATCCATACCCTACGATCTCCGCTAAAATGTTTGCGCCACGTGCTTGTGCTGACTCTAAAGATTCCATAAATAAAATTCCAGCACCTTCACCCATCACAAAACCATCACGGTCTTTATCAAATGGACGTGAGGCAGTTTTGGGATCTTCGTTTGTTGATAAAGCAGTCAACACATCAAAACCAGCAATTCCGATTTCATTAATGGTTGCTTCTGTTCCACCTGCTAAACAAGCATCTAGTGTACCGTTTTGGATCTTTAAAAAGGCTTCACCAATTGAGTTTGTCGCACTCGCACAAGCGGTCACGATATCTAAACTGGTTCCTCGAGCGCCGACCTTCATTGAGATATTTCCAGCACCCATATTTCCAATGGTCATTGGTACAAATAATGGCGTGACACGTTTTGGTCCTTTATCGCGCATTTTGTCAATACCATCTTGAATTGCAAGCAATCCACCAATTCCTGAGCCGACAATAACTCCAACACGGCTAGCATTTGCTTCAATGTCGTAACCACTGTCATTCATTGCTTCAACACTTGCGGCTACACCAAATTGTGAAAAACGATCCATTCGTGAGTATTCTTTTCGACCCATTGTGTCTTTTGGATTAAAATCTTTTACTTCTGCGGCTACAGTAACCCCTGTTTCACTGGCATCAAAGCTTTCAATGGGAGCAATCCCTGAATTTCCTGCTTTCATGTTGTCCCAAAAAGTTGCTACGTCATTTCCAATTGGGGAAATCGTTCCTGCACCTGTAATTACTACTCGTTGCATCTTATCCTCCTTAAAATCCGTTCCAGAACATGTCATTACATGTTCAAGCCACCGTTAACTTCGATCACTTGTCCTGTTATATATTTATTATTGATTAAAAATTCTACGGTTTGTGCAATTTCTTCTGCTTGACCAAAACGTTTTAATGGAATTTGACCAAGCATAGTGTCTTTAACTTTATCGCTTAAGATATCCGTCATTTCAGTTTCGATATATCCTGGAGCGATCGCGTTTACTGTGATATGTCGACTTGATAATTCACGAGCTAAAGCTTTTGTTAAACCAATAAGTCCTGCTTTACTTGCCGCGTAGTTTGTTTGACCAGCATTTCCCATCAAACCAACAACACTAGACATATTAATAATTGTACCTTTGCGTTGTTTCAACATCGGTTGTGTCACATGACGAGACATATTAAAGGCACCCTTTAAATTCGTGTTTATAACAGCATCAAAGTCTTCTTCCTTCATACGCATAATTAATCCATCCCGCGTAATTCCAGCATTATTAATCAAAACATCTATTTTTCCAAATTGGTCAATTGCTTGATCAACAATGGCTTTCGCTCCATCAAAATCACTCACATCGCCTGTAATTTGTGCGACAGGAACGAGTGCATCTTTAAATTGATCCAGTACATCTTCTTTGATTTCGCTACGCCCATTTAAAATGACTTGATAGCCTGTAATCGCTAAATACTTTGCGATTTCTAAACCAATTCCACGGGAACTTCCGGTAATTAAAGCTACTTCTGCCAATGGTTATCCTCCTAGAAATTCTTCTATTTCTTCTACATCTGCTACTTTGTCGACGACTAAAGTTTCAGGTGCATTCGGTTCACGTTTCAACAAGTTTGCTAAGGTTTTTCCTGGACCAATTTGAATGATTTTTGTAACCCCATGGTCCACAAGATAATCAATCGTTTCTTGCCATCGAACAGGTTCAACTAAATGGCGCACTAATAAATCCTTCACACCAGCTACTGTATGCGGCTCGACCACTGTATTGCTAATGACCGGTATCTCACCTTCAGAAAATGATCTTTGTGCTATTGCATCTTCAAACGGCACACAAACAGGTGCCATGTAAGGACTATGGAAAGGACCTTCTACTTTTAAAGGCATTATTTTTTTATAACCACGTGCGCGTGCCAGTTCCTTAAATTGATCAATGGCTTCTGTCGTTCCCGCAATGGTTACTTGTGTTGATGAGTTTAAATTAGCTACATAGAGCCTTTCTTCTACATCATTCACTTCATTGACCACTGCTTGAATTTCATCAAGTGGCATTTTCATTACAGCTGCCATCACAATATTGGATGACTCGCGTAACTTTTGACAGTGAGCAGTCATTAACTGACCACGTATTTTAATCAGATTAAATCCTTCTTCAAAGCTCAACATACCGCTTGCGATTAGTGAAGAATACTCACCTAAACTTAAGCCAGCCATATAATCAATGGCTGGCAACTTCGCTTGTATACTTTCATAAATCGCTAGACTCGTTGCAGCAATTGCAACTTGTGCATAACGCGTCTCTTGTAGAGCCTCGAAATCATCCGTAATCCATTGACGTACGGGATAATCTGTCAAAGTTTCAACTTTTTCATATATGGCTTGTGCCTCTGGAAATGATTCAATAAAATCTTGACCCATTTTTTTGTAATGAGCACCTTGCCCGTTAAATATAATGGCTAAAGACATAAATCTCCCTCTTTATTCGAAGTAGTGTCCTCGATCTTCATAGACACGTTTAGCTTTGTTGACATAATCTAAAATGATTTCTTCGACGGTTCCTTCTTCATTGACCAATCCTGCAATTTGACCAGCCATCATGGAACCAGTTTTTGTGTTTCCTTCAACAACTGCGCGATATAAAGCACCGCTCCCTAATCGTTCCAGTTCAGAAAAATCAGGTTTTGCATCACTTGTAATTGATTTTTGAATGGCTAAGTATTCTTTTGTTAATTGGTTTCGAAGAACGCGGACGGGATGTCCTGTGATTTCACCGGTTACAGTGGTGGAGATATCTTTTGCTTTTAAAATTTGTTGTTTGAAATTATCATGAGCATTCGATTCTTTCGCAACTACAAAGCGCGTTCCTACTTGAATACCTGCTGCTCCTAACATGAACCCAGCTGCCATTGATCGTCCATCTCCAAAACCACCCGCTCCAATGACCGGGATAGAGACAGCATCCACAACTTGTGGCAATAATGCCATCGTTGTTAAGCGACCAATATGTCCGCCAGCTTCCATTCCTTCGACTACAATCGCATCCGCACCAATACGTTCCATACGTTTAGCAACGGCTACAGAAGCAACAACAGGAATAATAATGATTCCAGCTTCTTTAAATCGATCCATATACTTGCTAGGATTACCAGCACCTGTTGTAATAATTTTTACGCTAGGTTCTTCAATCAAGTAATCAACAACATCATCCACGTGTGCACTTAAAAACATGGCATTCACCGCAAAAGGTTTATCCGTTTTTTGTTTCATATCTTCAACTTTTTCGCGGACAACTTCAACAGGATCATGTCCAGTTCCCACAACACCAAGTCCTCCAGCATTTGATACAGCACTCGCTAAATCAGAGTCTGCTACCCATGCCATGGCGCCTTGGACAATTGGATATTTGATATTTAATAATTCAGTAATCGCTGTTTTCATTCATGACTTCCTTTTCACTGTAATTAACGTGTGAAATTATTTTTGTGCTTTTTCAATGTGTGCAATTAATTGATCAACCGTTTGAACATTTTCATCTGTTTCAATTGTAATATCTAATTCATCTTCAATTTCACTTAATACTTGGAAAATGTCTAAGCTATCTGCTTCTAAATCTTCCATAAAGTTTGTTTCACCAGTAATTTCGTTTTTGTCTACTTCTAATTGTTCTGCAATAATTTCAATAACTGTTTCTTTCATTTTATATTCCTCCATATTTTAAATAACTTTTTTTAAATAACTATACTAATTTGACCCCAAGCTAACCCTGCGCCATATCCAACAAAAACGACTTTTTGTTTGCCATTTAAATGGATCGTGTCTTCTTTGACCAATTGATCAAGAAGGATAGGGATGCTTCCAGCAGAAGTATTGGCTACTTTGTCAATATTTGCTGGTATTTTATCGAGGCTTACTTTTAATTTTTTTGCAATAATTTCGATAAAACGGTAATTTGCTTGATGACTAATCAAATAATCAAAATCTTTCGCATGTACATTGATAAAGTCAGATAGCGATGGAATCACTTGTCGTAAAACAAAGTTGAAAACCTCTCGACCTGCCATCGTCATTTGAGCTTCTGGCGTTTCTTCAGTCGGTACATGAATTGAATTTTCTGGATCAGGTAAACTTGTCAAACTACTTTGATAGTTCGGTAGACCTTTTCCGTCGTGTTCAATTAGTACAGCGCCTGCGCCATCTCCAAAAAGAATCGATGTGCCACGATCTTCAAAGTTCAAAATGTCGCTCATCTTCTCAGCCCCAATAACCAAAGTGTAACCAGATGATTTATCTCGACTGAGTTTTTCAGCAACTTCTAACGCCATAACAAAACCAGAACAAGCTCCACTAACATCAAATGCCCAAGCTTGTTCAATGCCTAAAGCGCGTTGAACTTGATTTGCAACAGAAGGAGTCGGTAAACGTGAAGACATCGTCGCAACAATAATTAACTGAATGTCTTGGACAATTTCTGCATCTAGCTGTTTCAATAAATTTTCGGCAGCTTTTGTAGCAATATCACTCACAGTCTCTTTTTCAGAAGAAAAGTGACGTTGTTGAATACCCGTACGTTGAGTAATCCACTCATCACTAGAGTCTATGCCTGTTTGTTCAATTAATTCTGTATTTGAGATTACTTTTTCAGGTAAATAAGAACCTGTTGCAACAATCTTACTCATTCAATACTTCCTTCTTCTTCGTGTTCATTCTATTTTTAGAATGGTTCCAATGTACATGTTCCTGTTTCGCTTATTGATGATCAAGCGGATATTGAATATACACATTTTTTAATCTGTTTATGAAAATGAACAGATAATAATATGTGTTTATTCGATGTTCCTGATTTTATCCTATGCTAAAACGATTGTCAAGAAAATTTGAAAGGGATAGGGGGTGAACCGCTGATTCTAATGAAATTCTCATCCTTTGCTTTCCTTGAGAACTTAACATTCTTCTATATTACTTCTGAGTTTTTGTTAAAGTAAAAGAAAATAAGCTTCTTAAAATTAATTTTTAGAAATATTTTAGAACTTATTGTGATTTAAGAATGAACATCTAAAAACAGAAATTTTATATAGTTTATTTTGCTTGCCGTGAATTTGAAATCTCTTTTCATGGTCACGGCAAGAGTACCGTGAACTTGAAATCACTTTTCGAGGTTACGGCAAGGGTACCGTGAACTCGAAATCGCTTTTCGTGGTTACGGCAAGGGTGCCATGAACTTGAAGTCTCTTTTCGTGGTTACGGCAAGGACGCCACGAACTTGAATTCATTTTTCGTGGGAACAGAAAGCTTTTTCTGTGATTTTCTGTCCCTTTTTATAATAAAACCTCTTATTAAAACAAAAACAGAGAGAATCTTACTCTAATTCTCTCTGTTAATAATTTTTGATTTAATTTTAAATTATTTTAGTTTTCATAGAAGAAACTCATTTTTTATTGGGTTTAAGCTGCTTTTACGCGTGATTTTTTCACTTCATACTCTAAATCTTGGATTGTTTTTTCATTCTGACGATTCTTTATTATCCTCTTGCTTCCTTTTTTGCATCTGCTGATAACGAGCTCTTTGGCGGTGGCCATATGTCGTACTTCGCACCTTTTGTTCATTCTCTAAGCCAACACCCACTGCGCCGGTAATGGTACCTACCGAAGCCGTAATCCATGCTACTTGTAAAAAATTCGTGAGTGTCGGTAGAACCGAGGATCCAACTTGTTCCATGTAAAATTCAGGATCAATAAATACTAAAGCAGTTAATAAAAATAAGAAATATAGGATAATGTAAAAGAAACTCACAGCTAAAAACAAGGTAGCTATTGTTGCTAGATTGTAGAGCTTTCTGTAAGTATTATCCCCCGTTAATGTTGTTGTCTCCCATAAATCATGACCCTGGATAATCCATAATCCTAAGCCAAGTATCGCTAAAATCGTCAAAAGTCCTAACCGCCATGGACTATAGTTATAGCTAATCATCCATAGCGTGGGAAAAATCATCCCATAAGCTCCTGAACCAAAAGCGATTGCAATAACATTTTTTAAAGATCCCATAATTTTCCAAGGTTGATTATCATAAGTCATTCCTGATAAAAGTGTAAAGAAGCCCACAATATTTGATGAGAAATGATATCTCAAAACAAGTTGATCATCTTCTGTTGTTTTTATTTTTTTATCGTACTAAATGTAAACTTTTCATCGGCCCTATCTCTTGTTTGTTCTGTGTTTTCATAATAGAGGTTCGTCATGACTTCTAACACCATACTTTGAATCCGTTTATTTACAAACCAACCTAACGCAGGAAGGGAAAGGATAGCAACACGGTGATTAGGGCTCACTCGGACAAGCATGATGTTTTTTTCATAAAAAATAGGGATATCTGTTAAGCACAGTGTATAATCCCATTCTTTTCGTTGTCGTATGTCTACAACTCCATCTAGTAACTCACGTTCATCTTCAGCAATCGTAATAATGCTATCCGTTTCTTCCTCTAGTAGCCATGTATATTCTTCGGTGATTTCTTGCTTGAAAAGATTAGGTAATTCTTCAATTAAGTCTTCCGCTACATGCGTCGGAAACTCAGGAGCTGCAATCAGTCCCACTTTAATTTCTGTCATTTAAACACCACTTTCGGTTTCTCTCCACCCTAAATAAAAGTCTTTCTTTAATGCAATCTATCAAATTAATCTTAAAAGAGCAATTAATTTACATATTATAAACCTAGAAAATAGACTAAATGATAATTGATTAAGATAATTTTATACAATGCACAGGACGACTCATCTTCAAAATATATTACAAGAAGGAAATACAACGACTGTTGTTATAGAAAATACAGTCGTTGGTTATGTCTCGTTAAATGACCAAGTTCGACCACAAGTCCCTCAAGCCGTTGCTAATGCTCAAAAAAGTATAGATGTTACATTATTAGCGGGAGACAATAAAGAAACGGCTAAAAAAGTAGCAGATGAAGTCCAAATTGAACATTATATTGCCTCTATGTGGCCGGAAGATAAAATTAACTTCGTTTTAGAAAGTCAAAAAGAGAAAAAGTTGTTGGAATGATTGGCGATGGTATTAATGATGCTCCAGCACTTGCAAATGCTGATATTGGAATAGCAATGGGAAGTGGTTCTGCCGTCGCGATGGAATCTTCAGATGTTGTCGCTGTTAAAAATGATTTATCTAAGTTATTTTATAGCTATATGCTTAGCAATAAATTAAATAATATTATTTTACAAAATGTGGTTTTCTCGGTGGGTGTGATTATCATACTCATTACATTAAATATATTTGGTGTACTTGGTTTACCTCTGGCTGTTTTATTCCATGAAGGATCCACCATTTTAGTTATTTTAAATGGTTTGCGCCTACTTGGATCAGATAATTCCGGTGAAGACACTACCGCTTCTTACCAAGCCGTTTAAATAATTTATATAAGAAATGCGTTATTAAAAAATTACTAGGAGAATATATTAAGCTCGACCACTTCCTAATAAGAAGCAATCGAGCTTATTCCTTATATTTTTTCTGCATCATAACCTATTTCCTGAATCTTTTCTATGATTTCTTGGTCTGAAATAGAATCTTCATTAAAGAAAACTCTAGCTTTACTTGAGTTAAAAAGAATCTTCATTTTGTCGACGCCTTTTAGATTATTGATGGTAGCTGTAATTTTTTGCATACAGGATGGACAAGTCAGTTTCTCTAACTGTAAAGTCACTTGATTCATTTTACTTTCCTCATTTCAATAAATATTTTGTTGGCTCATTATTTTTACAAAATACCCAAGAAGTTTTTTAGGTTTCTTGGGTATTTATATATAAGACGTTGTTCTGTTTTAAGCAACTTTTACACGTGATTTTTTCACTTCGTAACCTAAATCTTGGATCGCTTTTTCGATCTCGTTAATTGAGATTGCGTCACCATCAAAATTAACTTTTACCTTACTGGCATTGAACATTACTTTTAGGCTATCTTTATCTATTCCGTTTAATTTACCTACAGCACTTTCAATTTTTTGAAGACAAGATGGACAAGTTAATGTTTCTAATTGGATATTTGCTTTTTGCATGATTCATTTCCTCTTTTCTTTTAATTGTATATAGTATATAAGGTATTCCTTACCCAAACATTGACCTAGATCAACTTTTAATAAAATTTCTACTTTTGTCATTTAAAAGAGTGATCTCTCAACCTCTTATGTTTATATTATAACGACCATAACCTCTGAAAGAATTGACTTGGATCATTTTTTTATTTTAATCTACTTTTCTTTTAATTCGTATAGCGATATGTTAACATTATTTATAACCATTCTAAATAAAACAATAAAGGAGATATTATGGTAAAAGAAATCATGTCATTAGAACAAGTTAGTTTTAATGTAAACCAGCAACAAATCTTAAAAGATATCAGCTTCTCTGTTCAAGTTGGAGATATTATCACAATAACCGGCCCTTCTGGAGGAGGCAAAAGTACTTTGCTTAAAATAATGGGTCATCTATTAAGTCCAACATCTGGGATTATTCAATATAATGGGAAAGATATTAACGAATACGAACCGACAGAATATAGGAAAGAAGTTTCTTATTTTTTCCAAAATGCCGTTTTATTTGATGAGACGGTACGCGACAATCTCGCTTTCCCAGCCGATATCAGAGAGGACACATTTAATGAAGATCAAGCGATTCGAGGGTTAGAGACGGTTCAGCTGTCCGATACATATCTTGACAAGCCTATCAAAGAACTTTCTGGAGGAGAAAAGCAAAGAGTAGCTCTTATTCGAAACTTAATGTATCCACCGAAAGTTCTATTAATGGATGAAGTAACCAGCTCTTTAGATGCAGAGAATCGAGAAATTGTTTTATCCTTTATCCGTCAATTAAATGAAGAAGAGAATGTGACCATACTTTGGATCACCCATAATCAAGAAGAAATTGAGGCATCTAATAAAATTATTCGTCTCATAAATGGAGAAATGGAGGAGACAAATCATGGAATATAATTTAGAAATTAGTAATTTTTCACTTCTTTTATCCACTTTATTGCTCTTTATCGCTATTTTTGTTGACTATAAAGAACAACTTGGACTAGGAAAAGATATTCTTATTGCTGGGATTCGCTCAGTCGTTCAACTATTTATCATTGGGTATGTGCTTGGTTTTGTCTTCCAAATAGATCATGATCTACTAACTTTGGTTATGGTATTATTTATCATATTTAATGCCGCTTATAACGCACATAAAACAAGTGAAAACATTCCCAATTCTTTTAAAGTTTCTCTAATGTCTATAGGAATCGGAACGGTCATCGCTCTTTTAATTATGGTACTCTCCGGAGCCATTACTTGGACCCCTTCCCAAATTGTTCCCATCACAGGCATGATTGCTAGTAACGCCATGACGACTATTGGTGTGGTTTATCGGTCATTAACGACACAATTCAGTGATCGTCGACAACAAGTACAAGAGAAACTTGCGCTAGGCGCAAATGAAAAACAAGCATCCCACTCTATTTTACGCGATAGTATTCGAACCGGAATGTCCCCATCAATTGAAAGAACAAAAACAGTAGGACTGGTTAGTTTGCCAGGCATGATGTCTGGTTTGATATTTGCCGGCATCGATCCTACCGAAGCCATCCGTTACCAAATTGTAGTAATGTTTATGTTAATCTCTGTCACAGCGATTTCTTCATTCATTGCAAGTTACATGGTTTATCGATCATTTTATAATGAACAAAAACAACTCCTTATCTAAAATTTTAATGAAAACAAAAAAGTCCAACTTACTGTACGAATGATTCTGACAGTAAGCTGGACTTTTTTATTTTGTATTTCTAGTCTTCATCCTCGTCATGGTAATCATCATCTTCTAAAGCTTCTTTACCAATGAAGGCTTGTAGCATCCAGATTTTTGTATCGAGGGAATCTTTGTAACCAATCAACATATCCTCAAAAGCATCGTCACCTTCTTCTTGAGTAAGGTGAATGGCACGAATAGTTAGTTCTCTCGTTTCTCTAAAATCATCGACAATATTTTCTACCATCTCTTCTGCTGATATATACTTATCTGCTGGATTCTCAGACAACATGGAATACTCCGATAATTCTTTTGTTGTCGAAGCCGGCTTAAAGCCAGAAGAGAGCAACCGTTCTGCTAAACGATCAAACCATTTTTCGTTCTCATTGTATAGGTCTTCAAAAATTTCGTGTAGAGTATAGAAATGAGGACCTTGCACGTACCAGTGATACTGGTGCAATTTTGCATGTAGCGTATGCATATTTCCTAAAAGATGGTCAGCAATCGCTGCTGCATTAATTTTCGTATGATGGATATGCTCTTTGTATGCTTGTTCTTCTTTTAATCGCTCTTGTGGTGTTTTATCTATCATTTTTATTCCTCCATTATTATAAGTGGTATTGTTCCTTGGAATTTAAGCTGATTTTACACGTGATTTTTTCACTTCGTAACCTAAATCTTGGATCGCTTTTTCGATCTCGTCAATTGAGATTGCATTACCATCAAAGTTCACTTTTACTTTACTAGCATTAAACATCACTTTTAGGCTGTCTTTATCGATGCCATTTAATCCGCCAACTGCTCCCTCAATCTTTTGTAGACATGATGGACAAGTTAACGTTTCTAATTGAATATTTGCTTTTTGCACGATACATTCTCCTTTGAATATTGTCTGTTTGTTTTTTGCTTTGTCTTATTTACATTTATAGTATATCGCCTGTTAAAACATTTTGAATTGATCTATATCAAGTTTCTACTTTTTTAAGTTCTTTTTTATAAAAAATCCTGTTTAAGCTGAACAAAAGAAAAACCTGATACACAACCACAATTGATCGTCTATCAGGTTTTACAGCTTAATCATATTATGCTTCTGTGATGACTGATGATTCTTCGACATTAAAATCTTTACTGCCTTTTAAGTTGTAACGTAACAGTCTCATCCCATTTACAATTACAACTAGGATACTTGCTTCGTGGACTAACATTCCAATGGACATGTTCATCCAGTCTGAGAAGAATACGGCTGATAGTAGGACCAATACAACACCAATTGCGATAATAATATTTTGTCTCATATTGCTTACTGTTGATTTCGCTAAACCAATCGCATATTGTAAACGGCTCATATCTGAGTTCATTAAGACTAAATCAGAGGTTTCAATCGCTACATCTGTACCGCTACCCATCGCTACACCAATGTCTGCCATTGCGAGTGATGGACTATCGTTTACACCGTCTCCGACGAAGGCAACGATTTCACCTTTTCCTTGTAATTCTTTTAAATACTCTGCTTTCTCTTCTGGTAATAAGTTACCAATCGCATTTGTTAAACCTAATTCTTCTGCCACTAAGTCAACGGTTCCTTGGTTATCACCAGATAGAACAACTAAGTTCTCCACGCCTAAGTCTTTCATGGCTTGTAAATCTTCTTTAATTCCTGGACGAATTTGGTCACGAATACCCATTAAAGCTTTCAATTCACCGTCAACAGCTGTGATCACTAATGAGTTTCCACGTTTTTCATAGGCTTCAAAATCTTTACGTGCTTCTTTACTTAATGCCACATTTTCTTTCTCCATTAGTGCCACGTTCCCAACAGCTACACGGCTACCGTTTACTTCTGCGACAATTCCGCCACCTTTTACAACGTCTGTATTATCTACTGGATATAATTCGATATCGCCTAATTCTGAAAGGACAGCTTTTGCGAGGGGGTGATCAGATTCGCCTTCAACACTTGCTAGATAGCTTAATGCTAGGTCTGCTTTACCATATGTTTTTGATTCTGCAACTTCTGGGTTACCAACGGTTAATGTACCCGTTTTATCAAATAAAATCGTATCAACTTTTGCTAAGTCTTGGAATGTTTCTGAACCTTTGAATAAGATGCCATTCTTCGCACCATTACCGATTCCTGCAACGTTTGAAACTGGAACACCAATAACTAATGCACCCGGGCAACCTAGTACAAGAACCGTAATCGCTAGTTCAACGTTTTGTGTAAATACCCAAGTTAAGAAAGCACCCACTAAAACAGCTGGTGTATACCATTGTGAGAAACGATCGATGAAACGTTCGGCTGCCGATTTTGAGTCTTGTGCTTCTTCAACCAATTCAATAATCTTACCAAATGTTGTATCTTCTCCAACACGGTCTGCACGAATCTGAATCGTTCCATTTTCTAAGATCGTTCCTGCGAATACTTCTGATTCCGACTCTTTACGTACTGGATCTGCTTCACCTGTAATACTTGCCTCATTAATATGACCTTCACCAACAATAACTGTACCATCTACTGGAACTTTTCCACCTGTACGAACTTGTAAGATATCACCTTCGTCCACATCCCAAATGTCGACTTCTTCAAATTCACCATTTTCCATTTGTTTAAAAGCAACTTCTGGAGCCATTTCGGTGAGTTCTTTAATGGCTGAACGCGTTGAGTTCAATGTGCGTGCTTCTAACCAGCCACCAAATAAGAATAGGAAAGTTACAATAGCCGACTCTTCATAGTTTTGGATGAAGAAGGCACCGACAACGGCGATCGTCACTAAGACATCAATTGAGATAACCTTAACCTTTAACGCTTGATAAGCTTGAATGGCAATTGGTGCCACCCCTAAGATAGATGCGATAATAAATGTTGTATTAAAAACGGTTACGTTACTAAAACCAAAATGTGCGATGAATCCAATAGCAATTAAAATTCCTGAGATCAGTATAATTTGATTTTTATTCGATAATATTTTTTGTTGAAAACCCATTTCTTTCTCCTCCTGATATTTTTTTGTTTTTATTTATTTGTTGTTATCATTCTAAGAGTGATTATTTCGGTAAGCGTTGATTTAAATCAATAATTTGAATTTTTATAATTTCTTTTCTTTCGTTTTAAAGGGGAGAAAGTAAAGAGGAACTCTTCACTTTCTCTTCCACTTCATTATCAATTACTTGTTTTATGCTTGATAAGCTTCGTCAACTTCTTCTAACATATTGTAAACTGCTTCGTAACTTTCACAGACATCACCAGGTACAGTGTAGTTATCTGTCACTGCACGTAATTGAGTAAACTCTTCATCAAGTTCAGGTTTCTCTGTATCTGAGGCTTGTGTTTTTTCATAGATCGTTTCCCAAAGATCTTTCACCTCGTGAAATTCTGGGTGGTTCTCGCCATGAACTCGATCAACGATAGGTGTAAATTGTTCTAACCTTTCAAAGTTTCTTTCCTTTGCTTCATTAAACGCTGTGTTTACCATAATATTTTCCTTCTTTCTTTATTTCTAAACTTATTCTATCTGGAATTTGAATTGTTGAAATTGACCTGTGTCAACAAAATAAATCTTTTTAAATTCCTTGAAGAACATTGTTTTTGATTTGTGACTGTAGTATAAGGTGAAAGAATAGAATCTAAATTGACCCATATCAAGTTTATTCATTTTGTTTATAGATCTTATTTATTTTTTTAGTTATACCTTTCGATGTATAAGATTTATAAAATGAATACAAAGGACAAATTATTATGGGGATCACGATTCAATCCGTCCATTGGTATAAAAACAATCAAGATAAAATTAGTCGTGAAGAAATTATTGAGCTATATAAACAAACTTTAGAAAAATTGGGGTGAACGTAACGAAGATCAAGTCTACTTTGGTTTTCCTTCTATAAATGGACATCCTAACTATTACTTTGAAGACGGATAATTGCTGCTAAACCAGTCGATTCAGTTCATATATATTTTTTTAGATCACTTGTGAGGATAGAAGGGTTACCCTAAGGAGTCGACGCTATTCTTACAAACTTCCATCAAAAAAAATCCTAGAAAGCAGCAATCTCACTACTTTCTAGGATTTCAATTTTGTTTATTTAATTTTACTCTGTCGAAAATAATAATTCTTCGATGCTTGGTATATGAATATTATTTTTCGGTAACTGTTCAATCAAGTTTTTATTTTCTAATTCTTTAAATCTACGACTCAGTGTTTCTGGCGTTGTACCTAAATAGGAAGATAAATCTTTTCTTGTCATCGGTAAAGCTATAGTGACCTCGTCTTCTGTTTCTGTCCCTGTCAAACTTTCTAAATAATAAATAATACGATTAGTCACTGGTTCTGTCGCAACGGAAGCGGTTTGCCTTTCGGATTGTTGTAAACGGTCAGACATTGAGGATAAAATCTTCATTGAAATTTCAGGATATTCTTTTAAAAGCTCTAATAAATCATTTTGATTGATCACGCAAATAGCCGAGTTACGTGTAGCTTCTGCGTAATGCTCATGATAGGTATCCGTTGAAAATATCGTCCACTCCCCTGTAAAATCTCCGGGATTTAATACACGAATCAATTGTTCTTTTCCAGATTCAGACAAATGGAAAATACGAACTTGTCCTTTGTGTACAATATAAACGGAATCATCTTCATCTGCAGCCTGGTATAAATATTCCCCTCGCCTTAAGTCTTTATGGTGTGCTTTTTTGGCAATTTTTGTCATAGACTCTTCATCTAAATGATTAAAAATAGGTACTAAACTGACACAACCGACATGTGCTTGTACTTTTTCCATTTCCATTTGTTTTTCCTCCTGTGAAAAATATTTCTTCTAGGTGCCCATTAGATTTCTGTTGCGGGTTGGGAAGTAGGTGTTCCCATATAGCTATCATCATATGCATCTGCAAACGCAACAAGCGTATCTTCTGAAGCTTCCTTCGCTTCTTCAGTTCTTTCAATATATAAATCAAATAAATGTTTCTTTTCTTCATAAGAAGTATTCATCTTATGAATCCCCTCTAAAATAGAAGCAACAGCTCTTGGCGCAATAGAAGCAATTTTTTCAAGTGGTGTATCACAACTTAAAGGATTTTTTGTTTTGTCTTTAATTTCAAGGAACTCACTTAAATTACTAATTGTGCCATCTGCTGTTAAATTTGGTTTTATACCAAGATCTGCTAGATAGGAATTACTTTTGTATTGTTTTAAGACTTTTTTTGCATAGTCAATTTTTTCTGTTCTGTTCAATTCTTCTGTAGACATTTTTCCACATTCTTTCTTATAGTTTGTTGAAGAAACAAGCTTCGTTGCACACAAAAAAAGCGACAACATACTTATACATCTCTTATATTGTCGCTCAAATTAATTTATATTTCAGCTATTTTGTTTTAAAAAAGAATTAAACACGTTCATAACCAACGATTAATCCACCACGTTCTGCGTAAAAACTACATAATCCACTCGTTGGACGAATACGGATATCTGTTTGTGGGAATTTTTCTAATATTTTTTCAGAAAATTTCTTAGCTAAGGTTTCATTATTTACGTGTCCAATTTCCATCACTTTTCCACTAAAACCTGCTTCAATAATATCATTGATAAAGGTATTCAATGCACGTTTCTCCCCACGAGCACGGTTAGACATTTCAATGGTTCCTTCTTCTGAACGTATACCAATGACATGGATATTTAATAAACCGACTAAAGAACCAACAACTTTGTTGACACGGCCATTTTTCACTAAATTTTCAATTGATTTTAACATATAGCCAACATAAGTTTTTTCGTGGTACTTATTCAACTCATCCACTACTTCATGAAAGTTCATGCCTTCTTTAACCAATTCTATTGCCTTAAAGACAAGTAAATCCATTTCTCCGCCTGCTGACCTTGTATCAAAGATATAGATATTCGCATCGGGATTTTCTTCTAAAGCAAGTTGCTTTCCTTGATCTGCGCTATTGTAACTTCCTGAAAGTTCAGATGAAATCGTAAAGCAAATCACATTTTCAGCACCTGCAAATTTTTCAGCATAAACACCTGGTGCCGGACAAGCTGAACTAGATTTAGAAGCTTCTGCTACTTTTTGGTTAAGGATTTCAGTATCTAAATCTGGCGTGTCTATATAATCTTCATTGTCAATGTGTAAAATTAATGGAATGATATCAAAAGCTACATTTTCTGGTAAGTTATTGATTTCTCGAATGTTCGAGCCGGTATCGGTTACAATTTTCCAATCCACATGATCACCTCTATATTATTTTCTTCATTAGTATAACATATGATGGAGAATCATGACAAAATTTTCTTTTTTGTCATTTTTCCTCTACAAAAACGACTAGGTTTTGACACCCTAACCATATTATTCTTCATATATGATAGGTTTCTTCTTTTTAAACATTTACAAAACCTAACGATTCACTCCCCCCACTAAAAAATGATTAGATACACACCTTAGTGTGTGTAATCGACACCACACAAAGGTGACAGAAAATGAAAACTTTATATATTTATTGAAATTATTTTCATAAGAAGCAAGGATCAAAAAGTTATTATAGTTAGATTTTATTCACTTGAGGCATTTCATCGACTATCTGACCAAGTGAAGTTAATTTTTTTGCTCACTTGGGTAGTTACATCGGATATCTGACTAAGTGGAGGCAATTTTTAAGCTCACTCGGGTAGTTACATCGGATATCTGACTAAGTGGAGGCAATTTTTAAGCTCACTCGGGCAGATTCTTCAATTTTTATTGCTATCCATTTAAAACTTGTATTTTCCTATACGACAAAATAAATAGATGGCCCTAACGTTTTGTTAAGACCACCTATTCTTACTCTATGCTTAATAATTTTTTTAGAATAACATTTTTGTTGAACCGTATGTTTTCCCTTGTGCCCTCATTGCTAGAACATTTAAGAAATTCCATGGACGGCTAAAGCCTGGCTGGAAGAAGAAATCAGCTTGTGCTAAGTCTGTTAATGTCATTTTAGCTGTGATTGCTAATGACAATGTATTAGCAGCTTGCGTGATGTCTTCTGTCGATAAGAATTGCGCACCTAGGATAACTTCTGTTTCAGCATCAAAGAAGATTTTCATCTCTACTGTAATATCGCCATCTCGCATAAATGAAGGGCGTACTTTCTCTTCACAATAGTAAGTTTTCACTTCACCATCGTAAGTATCAATTGTAGAATCTTTTAGTCCTGTTGTTGCAAATTTCAAATCAAAGAAGGCCAAACCTGAAGTTCCATTAACACCTGGAGCTTCAACGTTGTCTCCTAGTGCATTTTTCGCAGCAGTTACTCCTTGTTTTCTAGCATTTGTTGCTAAACCTATACAAGCTTCTTTTCCTGTAGGATTAAAGCGAATATATGTTGCATCTCCACCAGCGTAAACATCTTCAGCAGATGTTTCAAGGTAATCATTAACAACGACAAAACCTTTTTCATCTAAATCAAGTGTACCTTTTAACCAATCTGTATCTGGTCTTACACCCACTGCCATGATTACTGTATCTGCTTCGTATTCACCCTGATCTGTAACTACACCAGTAACTACGCCATCTTCGCCTTTAACTTCTTGAACGAATTCATTTCCTCTAAACTCTAAACCTTTTTCTTTTGCTTCTTCAGTAAGCGTTGAGTAAAATTCTTCATCAAGATATGTTGGTAAGAAACGATCAATTGCATCAATCAGCGTTACATCTTGTCCATTTCGAACATAGGCTTCTGCTACTTCAACTCCTATGTAACCTCCACCAATAACGATAACCTTTTTAGCATCTTCCATACGAGCTTTTACCACTTCTGCATCGTCACGTCCGCGGAATGTATAGACATGCTCTAAATCTTTTCCAGGTACGTTTAATTTAGGTGCATAGCCACCTGGAGATAATAACAATTTATCGTAGCTTGCTTCTTGTTCTTCTTGATCCGTTTTAACTGTAATGGTTTTTGATTCTGGATCAATACCTACTACATCGCTATTTAGGTGAACATTAATCCCTTGTTCTTTATAAGAGTCTTCGTTTGCATAATGAATCTCATCCGGTGACTTTGCAATTCCCTCTAGATAAGACTGCGCCCCACAACTCATAAACGATGCTTTATCTCCACGTTCATATAAATGTATCTCTGCTTCGGGTTGAGCTTCTAAAATTGTTTCTACAGCCTCGTAACCAAAGTGAGAAGATCCAACAATAATATATTTCAACAAAAAAACCTTCCTTCTTCTAATCATTAAACTATTCCTATTATAGCCTTTTTATTTTAGGAATCAAATTAGAGCCCATCTATTTTAGATTTCATTATTTTCCACTTCCTTTCGCATAATTGAGAATACAAGTTACTCCATTCTCAATAGGACCTTTTGCTTTTAAATAGTAAAAAAAGATGAAACATGATAAAATTTGAAAAAATATGTTGAGGATGAGAAGAAGATCGAAGCCCAAAAGAAAAACCAACCAAAAATTAAGTCGATAGGATTAATACTTTTCGCAACAATCATCGGATTTGCCTTAGGTTATTTTATTTTAGTCCTTGTTCCAAATGACGTAGGTAATAGTGGGTTTTATTTAGCTCCCATCTTACTTCTTATTTTCTTTGTTTGTTACATGTTGCAGATTTTTATGCATGAAATTGGACACCTCATTTTTGGATTATTAACCGGATATTCTTTCGTTTCTTTCCGTGTCGGCCAATTAACTCTTATTAAAAAAGATGGACAATTTAAGTTTACTCAAATTAATCTGCCCGGTACTGGCGGGCAATGCTTAATGGATCCTCCTCCATATAATGACGGAAACTTCCCCTTCTTGCTCTATAATTTAGGGGGTATTATGATCAATCTAGTATTAGCTGCTATTTTTCTCTTATTACCGAATGAAAGTTTTCCGTTCTTACTCAACGCATTTTTTGTCAGTTTTGGATTAGCAGGAATTCTTGCCGAAATAACAAATGCCCTTCCCATCAAAATTAGCGGCATACCTACTGATGGATATAATATTCAGGCTATCCGTAAAAATGAGACGGTTAAGCATGCTTTTTGGTTACAACTTAAAGGAAATGCTCTTCTATCAGAAGGTGCTGTGCCTAAAGATTTACCTATAGAGGAATTGAATTTAAAAAATCAAGAAGAGTTATTGAATCCTTTAGTGACTTCCACACAATTATTCCGTTACAATTATAATTTAGATCAGATGGATTTTGAGAAAGCTCAAGAAAGTTTAGATGTTTTAACTCCTTATATAGATGAATTAATTCCTGTTTATCAAAATGAAGTAAAACTTGAATGGATGTTTTTGGAGTTAATCGGAGAAAATCGACCAGAAATCATAAACTCTTTATTTGATGACTCTTTTAGCCAATATATTCAATCAACCGCAAATTGGCTCAATCGAAAACGTTTCTTTATGGCTTATGAATGGTTTCATAATCAAAACGCAAATAAAGCAATGGAAAATTATCAGCAATTAAATGAATTAGTAGCTATACACCCGAATACTGGTGAAGCAACCATGGAAATGGGATTGGGGAATTGGCTGAAAGATCAGATTGAGCATAAATAATTACTCTATTTTCACTAGAAAATGAACAAAATGAAAATAGAGTTGTTTTTGTAAATAAATTTGATATAATAGTAGTTGGTAGTCGGATCCTTAGCTCAGTAGGGAGAGCACCAGCTCGACAAGCTGGGGGTCACTGGTTCGAGCCCAGTAGGGTCCATAAAGAAGAAGACATATTCTTGAGTGCAAACTCAAAGGATATGTCTTTTTATGTTATACTCTTTAGTTTTCGTATTGCTTTAATAATTCAACGAAAACATACGGGATTTTTTCTAATTTGTCTTCCGGTTCGCAAAAAGATATACGCAGCTGTGTCAATCCTGGATTTGGTTCTCCAGGTACTTCATTGTAAAACCCTGTCAAAGGCACTACGAGCAAGGTCAACTCTTCATCATTGACATTTACCTTACCATGCATCGCAGCATATAATACAAAATCTAAGGAATCAAATCCTGGTTTCACAACATTTCGAACATCAATGACTGTATAAATAGATGAATCTGGATCTGAAACAATGAGATTTTTATTTAAAGCTTTAAAATTTTTATACATATTATATGAAATATTTCTATAGTGGTCTTGAATATTTTCCATCCAGTCAAGGATTTCTTCTCTTGATTCATGAGCTAAAGCGCCAAACACGTGTTGTCCTAAGGCATTCGCACATAAATTTGTCGTATAATCCGCAACAGCTTTTTCATGAAAAATTTCACTATCTGTTATCAAGGCACCGATTCTTAATCCACAAGCATTCCAAACCTTTGAAGAAGTTTCTAAACTAATTCTTCGGCCTTCAATGCCCGGAACTTCTTTGTCAGTAATCCCCCATATACTAAGGATTTCTCGATTTTTATCATAGAATAATCCCCTATACGCTTCGTCACTCAACAACCACAAGTTGTGTTTTACACATAATTTGGCAATTTCAACCATTGTTTTTTTATCATACATTTGACCTGTTGGATTATCATAAGGAATAATTAAAATACCATTTGGCCTTTCTGAAAGAATCGTTTCTTCAATCTCTTTAATATCTAAAAATGAAAACTTGCCATTCTCATTAAGTGTTCTTTTAACGGTAATTGTTTTTCTTCCAATCCTTTTAGCTACTGAATTGAAGTTCGTATAAGAAGGATCAAACATCAATAAAGGCTTATCATCTGCTCCAGGCTCCCCGCAAATTCCTAGCATGGCGACTTCCATAGCCATTGAACTACCATCTGTAATTAATACTTCTAAATCCGAAGCATCGAATCCTTGCTGAGTCAGGATATTTTTAAAGGCTGCTTGTGTCTCTGGATTTCCAGCTGTTTCTTCATACTTTACAATGCCATCTGCAAAGCCACCTTCTGGCGTTCCAATTTCCACTAGTCGTTTGTACATTTTAGGATGAACTGGAAGTGAGACATTGCCTATTGCTCCGTTAATCAGACCGACATTGTCCTCTCGATTTGAGTATGCAATCCCGCTTAAGCGAATATTTGAAGGAAGTTTACTTGCAAAATAATTCGATACTACTGCTTGGTTCCTGGATATTTCTACCACCATACTTTTCACCCCTATACATTGTAAAAACTTACAATAAATATTACTCTCTAAATTTATCATTGTAAAGAAATTTTCGGCGTGATATTTATAAGGATATTGATTTTTTATTTACATTTTGATAAAGAAAAAAGAGAGGTGCTTAAGATAACTTAAACATCTAAGCTTCTTATTTAAGATAGACTCATTCTATGTGAAACATCTGAGCCTCTTGTTTAAGATAGATCCATTCTATATCCATCTTCTTAGGTAGTTAGGGACGATAGAAATATTATAGACTAACTTTTCTTGTCTCCTCAACATTTATCTACATTAAAAACTTATAATTTCCTGTACGGTTAAAAAACCGATATTCTTTGTTTTTCTATTCATTAAAAATTCCATTGTCGAAATTGTTCTTCTGCTTTTGGAATTTGGAAATCATCTTCTGGTTCATATATTTTTTCTTGTTCAGACGCTGGTATTTCAATGTAGTCAAACATAATTTTATTTAGATCTTTAAAGCCTATTTCTTGAAATGATGTATCTTTTAATGTGAATTGACTTCCTACTATTTGAGCTGGTGGATCTGTTTCAATGAAATCAACTTTCCTATTTTGCTTAAAAATCTGCCCTTCCGGATCTTCAAAGTAATGAAAATGATCACCTTGTCCGAGATAAGTTATAGATTCCGTAACTTTCTCCTCTTCATACAACACCATATTTCGTAAAGTGTCTAGATAGTTAAGCTGCGAGTAATTCGTTTGTTCAACTGCTCCATAGTAGATATAAGTCATCATTCTCGGTTCGCGGTCTCGGATAAGTGGATTACTATAACTTGCTTGTTCTAAGTACGGACGATATCGAAAATGACCCAAAATCCCTACTGTGCCAGCCATAGCTATCAGACCGGACACTATAAGAATATATTTCTTTCTGTTTTCTTTTTTTGCATACGTGATGATAAAAATTACTATAATCACACTAATTAGTACAAATAAACCAATAATGAAAAACCAAAATTCATAAAAGCGTTCTGCTTCTATCCAAAATTCAACAGACATTCTCTTCCTCCACTTATCTTTTTATTTGTATAATTTTACCATACATTTTTCTATTCAAGGAAATTCTCTTAATGGAATACATGGAACCACTGCAAAACAAAAACAGACAGAGATTAGGCAAAACTCAATCTCTGTCTGTTCTTTTCATTTTTTATATGAAGTTTTTAAACGTATTCGTGGTATTCGTCTGGATGTTGACCTTCCACGCGGCCCTCTTCTCCTTTATCGAGAGCGAAGATTTTATCCATTTCATCATCTGTCAATTCAAAATCAAAAATATCTAAGTTATCTCGTTGATGTACCGGATCGCCCGAGCGAACAATGGGTACAATATCGCGTTGATAGAGCCAGCGAACAATTACTTGTGGAGCTGACTTGTTGTATTTTTCTCCAATTTCAACGATATCAGGATGCTGTTTAGCATCATTAATATCTCGCCCTAGCGGACTCCAAGCTTCTGTGACAATACCAAATTTCTCATTCGCTTCTACGTTTTCTTTATTATGGAAATAAGGCTGGATTTCAATTTGGTTTGTTGCTGGAATGACGTCTGTTTCATCAATAATTTTTTCTAAATGATGTTCTAAAAAGTTTGAAACACCTATTGTACGAACCATTCCAAGCTTTTGCGCCTGAATAAGTGCTTTCCAAGCTTCAACATACTTCCCATCATCAGGGTTTGGCCAATGGATCAAGTACTTATCAAAATAATCTAAGCCAGTACGAGCTAGCTGTTCTTCAATGATTGTTAGAGCACTCTCAAAATCATGATATTTTCCAGGAAGTTTAGAACTTACAATCAACTCATCTCTAGGAATGCCCGATTTTTCAACAGCTTTTCCAACAATACCTTCATTATCATAATTGGTTGACGTATCAATTAATCGATAACCTGATTGGATCGCATCTAAAATTTGTAAGACACCTTTGTTCCCCATCAAATCTATCGTTCCTAAACCAATAGCAGGGATTTTGTGACCATCATTCAACATTACGTCTGGTATTTCTACTGACATCGAATCTTCCTTTCCATTATATTGTTCTACACCACATACTTTATCATATGATTATCCTGAACTCATTCAATACGAATTGATCTGCAAAATGAAAATATTATTTACTTCCCTTCCATTATTTTAGTAAAAAACTTCATTTTCTGTGCAAACGATCGATTTATGTTTTAAACTGAAAGAAGATTTTCAAAAAGGAATGAAGGAGCGAGAAATTATGTTAAAAGGGATATTCATCATGTCCGATGAATTAATAGATTTAGACTATCCACCCCATTTAAGAGATGAAATGAAAAAAGAGATTCAATTATTAGAGCCTGTCTTAACGCCTGATAACTATACGGAACACTGGGATATCATTCATGAAGCGGATGTCATCTTTTCAGGGATGGGGTCTGTAGAAATGGACAAGGCATTTTTAGATCGAGCCCCTAATTTAAAAGCTGTTTTTTATGCTGCTAGTTCAGTGAAGTATATGTTTACAGATGACGAGGTATGGAAACGCGATATTATTGTTTCTACGGCTCGTACAGTTAATGCTATTCCAGTCGCTCAGTTTTCTATGGCGCAAATTTTACTTTCATTGAAGAACAGCTGGTATTTAGCTCGAAAAGTACGAGACGAAGAAACATTTACTCACGGAAATGATTATCCCATTCCAGGTATGTACGATACAAATGTTGGTATTATTTCTTTAAGCGCTATTGGAGTGCAAGTTGTTCATTATCTAAAAGAACATGGATTAAATATCCTTGTTTACGACCCTTATGTTAATGAAACGGAAGCCCAAGCGCTTGGTGTTCAGCTCAAGTCATTAGAAGAGTTATTTAAAGAATCAGATGTTGTTTCTCTTCATGCACCACCTTTACCAGAAACCGTTGACCTTGTTACGGGTAAGCATATCCGTTCAATGAAAAAGTATGCAACGTTTATCAATACAGCACGCGGTGAAATCGTTAAAGAAGATGAGATGATTGAAGTTCTTCAAGAACGCACAGACTTAACGGCTTTACTTGATGTAACCTCGCCTGAGCCACCACACCCTGGATCCCCTTTATATTCATTAGAGAATGTTATGCTAACGCCACATATCTCAGGGAGTACAGGAAAAGAACGCCAACGCCAGGGCGAAGAAATGTTTAAAGAATTTAAACGCTATGTAAACAACGAATCCTTAAAACATCAAATTTCCAGAAAACAGTTTGATCAATTGGGTTAAAAAAGCTTTTGAATAACACTTAAAATGATTAGAAAAGAGCAGCCGTAGCTGCTCTTTTTTGATCTTTATTTTATGATTTGTTGCTTATTTAATCGCCGTGTTGTCTTCATGCGCTTCTAAATAAGTTTTTGCTCCTGCTTGACCAGCGAAAGCTGTAACAAACATAGCAATTAATAACCCTACGAAAATATATAGTGAATATTTTGCAGCATTATCAGAAACTTCTTCTGCCGTTTGACGACCTTCTTCGACAGCTTGTTCAGCTTCTGTTTGTAAATCTTGAACGGCAACTTTTGCATCATCTAATGCTTGAGAAGCTTGTTCAGCCGTCTCAGTATACGTTTCATTAATATTATTAACAGCCGCTTCTGCTTCTTCTTCTGATAAATCAGTATTATTTGAAACAGCTGTTGTTAATGCATCTGTATCTAAACCTTGATTAATTGTATCGACACGTTCTTCAATATTTGAAACGACATTGTCAATTTCGCTTCCTGCATCATTTCCACCTACGACGATGTTATAACCTGCATTCGCAATCTCTTCTCCTGTAGCATCTAATTGACTTTGTAAATAATCAGGTTGTAACTCTGGAATATCTGTATCTTCTAATACTTCCGTTGTTGTGGATTCTAACTCTGCTGTATCAACATTCATATTCTCTGTAATTGCATTAAATGATTCTTCAGTTAAAGTAGCAACACCTGAACCAACTTGTTGAGTCACATCGCCAACTGCTCCAACAGTTGCTCCAACAACATTTCCTAAAGCGCCGAAAGCTGATGAGATACCTGAAGCCATTAAAACAACAATCGAAATTAAACTAACGGCCCAAGTGATAAATCCATGAATAAAACCTGCACGATTAGCTGTAAGTCCTGCAATATAACCGCCTGCTCCAAAGGATAGAATTAGGGTAACGATAACCCAAATCACTAGCCCAGTACCAACACCAGAAAATGGATCTGAAGCTGTTAAATCCGGTGTTCCAAATCCAATGGCTGTTCCAATAAATGATAATAAGATCAACGTAGCTAGAAAGGTAACTAGTCCCGCTAAAACTGCGCGCCAAGAAAAGTTGTTTCCAGCTTTTTCATTTAATCCTCTTACTAAATTAGTTTTCATTATCTTCCCTCTTTCTATTTTTTGTATTCTCACTTTAGTCTATTATTTCTCCATTAGCAATTGAGACCACTTAGTTTTTTTTAATATTTATCATTCAATATTTTCATTTATGGATGACATTTTTGAATTTTGAAGTGATTTTCCGTTTAGTCAGATATCTATCTCAACTTAAAACGTTTAGGTGCTAATTTTACGACAGCAAATAAACCTCCAGCTAAATAGACAAGCATAAAACCATAAATAACAAATACGATATTTTGGGAAAGATTGTCTGAGAATTGAAGCAATAAAGAGGGGACATAAAAAGTAGCGAACGTTGCGATAGTGTATATCGGACTCTTATTTTCCATATTTTCGGTATAGGGCTGAATTAAATAATATAAAAATAAAAAATGCATAGAGAAAAACATCATAGTAATGGCAGCACTTAGTAAAGCAAGGAAGAGAACCGAAGACGAACGCCCTCCTCCTACAAAATAAATCACCGCTATGCCAATAACTACTAATAAAAACAGCGGAAAATTATATCGAAGAGATATTTTAAAACGAATCCAAATAGATTCTAGTAAATACTCGGGTTTCCGATAATAGTTATTTTTCATTAACATCCGATCCATATTGTAAAAACAAAACTTTGTAAAATATTCTCCAATATAGGCAAGTAAACTAATATAAATGACAATCACGTGCCATGGACCGGCAAAAAATGATTCCATTTGTGTCTGTGTTACTTCTGCGACTTGGAAATATTCAACACCTATAATAATTCCTACAATTACAAGAACAAATCCAGCTAAAATAGCTGCAGATCTTTTAATTCTTTTCTTTAATAAATGACCTAAACGCGCAAAAAATAAGACATTAATGTAAGAAATGCCCGTCGCCTCTGAATCAACTTGAACTAAATCATCATTAGTTAAATCATCCTCATCAAGTTTCACACCTACCGCTGGTGCATCTTTTTGAAGCGTTTGAATTTTTTGGATATTTTCAGAAGTGAGTGTCGTACGTACAATCTCTTCATACTTATTACTCTGTTTTAAAATAGGAACTGAAATTCCCACAAATATTATCCCTGCAAGCAAGGCCCACACTGTATAAACCAATGAAATGGAAGGATCGATTAAGCCAAAACCATATAATGATGGAGAAATTGAGCCAACAATCACCATAGTAATCATCAGGATATTGAAAGGCTTCTCTGGCGATGGACGTTTCAATGAATAAGTGGAAATGTATAAAATTTGAACCAACATTCGCAGACCTAATAGCCAGCTTGTAAAAAATAACGCCTGTATAATCGGTAAATCCAGTAGATAGAAAGCAAAACCTAAGGATAAACTATATGTAATAAAAAAATACCCATAATTAAATACCATTTGTGCAAGATAATACCGTTTAGCTTCCATTTTTAATTGTTTGATACATAAGATATCAAACGTACTACTTGGCTCTATTCTCGTTATCCCTATAAATGTTCCAGCGATTACCGAAAAGAAAAAGAGATTCGTTAAAAATACACTGCTTAAAGGAACATTATCCAAAGATCCCGTAGCTAAAAAGAAAACGCTAAGTAACAATATAAAGACAAAGTATAATAAGCTCGCCAATATTTTTGAAAAAAAGTAACCAATCGTTCCAATCACTGTGACCACATGTTTAAATTTTTCCACATGATAAAATCGGTTCGAAATCTTTTTCCCAAGTCCTGGAATTTTTTGCAGATAAAATAAAATCATGTTATATGCTTGAGTTGTTTTTAATTGTTGGATCACTTTTAACTCAGTCCACATCCACATCACCCCGTAAGGCTTCAAGTAAAGACTGATCAAAGCTTTCACGATTTAACGCTGTTTCAAAATGACGTAATTTTCCGTTATTCAACAATACTATATCGTCACAGATATCTTTCGCTAATTGAATAATATGTGTAGACAAGATTAAGATACGCCCTTTTCGAAGTTCCAATAACATCTCTTTAATCTCCGCACTAGCGATAATATCAATGGCTGTTAAAGGCTCATCTAATAAAATAATTTTTGGTCGCGAAATAAATTGACATAAAATAGCAAGTTTACTTTTCATACCACTTGAGTAACCTTTGATGATTCGATGGCGTTCTTCATTTGAAAAACTAAATAAATCCAAATACTCATCAACCGTTCGCTCACTATCCGATGCATGTAAATCCATATAAAACTTTATGTATTCATATCCCGTCAGAAAATCTGGAAGTAAAGTTTCCGCAAACACCATTCCCAAATCTTCGTGTACCAATTCTCGACGTGTTCCATCCGTGATTATTTCAGCTTGTCCATCATCCGCTTTTAAATCACCATATAAAATATTAAATAATGTCGTTTTCCCAGCACCATTTCGACCAAGCAAACCATAAATCATATCTTCTTTAAATGTATAATTTGCGCCTGTAAGTACTTCATGATCTTGAAATTTTTTATGTATATTCTGTACTTCTAGTTCCAATTCCTTCATTCCTTTCTCAATGCGCTCATTATACAGCCATTAATAAGTGAAGTAAATGAACGAAGCATTCACTTTTAAGTCTTATAATGTAAACGATGGATGCTGTTTTTCTATTTCTCAAAGTATCGGTGGATGATTATTTCTGATGATTTCTTCTCCTCTCAAAAAAGTTATCTTTCCTTCATAAGCTGTTCCTTTCTTATCCTTTCTAGTTTCTATATAATGAGATTAACAACAAATACAGAAATGGAGAATAACATGCCGATTAAAGAAAAATTCCCCAAAGATGTCATGCGTGTGCTAAAAGAGACAAGTCGTACATTTTATATACCGATAAGTTTATTAAAAACGGATTTAAAACAAGTTGTTTCCACCGCTTATTTAATTTACCGAGCGATTGATGAAATTGAAGATCACGAAACCATCCCAAATGAAACAAAATCAACCATTCTAATGGCTTTAAGTGAGTTATTTAAGCAGCCATTTTCCGAAGGAGATTATCTAGAAGTTATTGCGCCTATCGAGTCTCAGCTGCCGGAAGTTTCTGTCCGGTTATATGACTGGCTGGAAGCTTGTCCTGAGAGTGCGAGGCCTATTGTTATGGAAACAGGGTCCGAAATGGCTTATGGAATGAGCAAATGGGCGGAAAAAAATTGGGACATACAAACAAAAGAAGATTTAGATGATTACACTTATTATGTCGCTGGGATTGTTGGGATCTTGCTCTCAAAAACCTGGGATTGGTCTTATGGTTATGATGCGGATATGGATCTTGCAGTTGGCTTTGGTAGAGGCCTTCAGGCTGTCAATATTTTAAGAAACGAAGACGAGGATATGGATGAACGTGGTGTGAATTTCGTTCCAAATGGTTGGTCTCGTGCGGATCTTTTTGCTTATGCAGATGAAAACTTAGCGAAAGCGGATGCTTATATTGAAACGCTGACCGAAAAAAGTACGATCCTCTTTTGTAAGCTTCCACTCGCTTTTGCGCATAAAAGCTTGGATGCAATGAAAGAAGGACGCGAGAAAATGAGTCGTACAGAAGTCTTGAAAACTGTAAAAGAAGTTCAAGATGAAGTGAATAAAAAGTAAGTATAAAACAGGGATCGCAGAAGGTCTCTGTTTTTTGTTTTCTCGAAATTTTGTTTTGATGAAATAAAACACTCTTATTTACACCAAATTTCGTTGCAATAAAATAAGACGCTCTTGATTACACCAAAAATTGTTTCGTGTAAATAAAACTACTTTGGTTGCACCAGATTTCATTTCGACGAAACAAAGCACTCTTGTTTACACCAAACGCAATTTTAACGAAATAAGAAAGGATTTTCCTTCCTGTGTCTATTCGCTCAAAATTGTGCTATAATTTTATTAATCAGAAGGGATGGTACTCCCTATAACTGCCAGCAATGGCTGATGGTGCCTGTTATGTATAGGAGTTTATTTAGCATGTCGTTAAATAGAGTCCTTTATATAACAGGCTTTTTTTGTACTCTATTATATTAGAAGAAGTGAGAGGTTATTTAAATGTTGAATAGTATTGCGTTTATCACATTATCCGGAATTGTTGTTCATTTTCTTTGTAAAAAATTAAATATCCCAAGTTTAGTGGGTTTTATTTTGGTGGGGATTTTGCTTGGACCCTCCGTTTTTAATTTATTGGATTCGGATTTACTAAATATTTCGGCAGATATTCGTCAGATTGTTTTGATTGTTATTTTGACTCGAGCAGGATTGTCTTTAGACTTAAAAGATTTGAGAAAAGTTGGTCGTCCAGCTGTACTTTTAAGTTTTTTACCAGCAACATTTGAGATTATTGGAACTATGATTTTCGCTCCTATTTTCTTAGGATTAACACTTATTGAATCGGCTCTTTTAGGTGCTGTGCTTGGAGCAATCTCTCCAGCTGTTGTTGTCCCTCGGATGATCACGCTCATTAACGAAAAATTTGGGACAAAAAAAGGTATCCCTCAATTAATCCTAGCAGGTTCTTCTGTGGATGATATCTATGCACTTGTTTTATTTTCGTCCTTTTTATCTTTAGCTCAAAACGGTGAATTTCATGTCATGAATCTTTTAAGTATGCCACTTTCTATTGCATCTGGGATTTTTATTGGTTTTCTTAGTGGCTATCTGTTGTCCTTATTATTTAAAAACATTCCATTGGACCCTATTATTCAGGTACTCATTATGCTGAGTCTTTCATTTGTTTTTGTGAGCTTAGAAGAATTATTTACAGCCCTTCCCTTTTCTGGCATTTTAGCTGTGATGAGTATGGCCATTTTGATTTATCGACAAATTCCAGATCAAGCTGAAAACATTTCACATATTTATAACCAATTATGGGTTCCAGGCGAAATATTCTTGTTCATACTAGTAGGGGCTTCTGTGGATGTGCAGTTTGCATTTTCAGTTGGTTTTATCCCAGTCATCCTTATTCTTTTAGTTTTAGCGATTCGAATGATTGGAACTTGGGTCAGTTTAATCGGTACGCATTTAAATAAGAAAGAGAAGTTATTTAGTTTAATTGCTTATTCACCAAAAGCCACTGTCCAAGCAGCAATCGGCGGCATTCCACTTGCTATGGGACTTCCAGCAGGCGAGCTCATTTTAACAATGTCTGTAGTCGCTATTTTAATCACAGCACCTCTTGGAGCTTTTGGAATAGATGCTAGTTACAAAAGACTATTAACCCGTGATTCATAAATGTTTTCCTCTAAAGTAAAATAACAATTAGTTAAAACTTTATTCCTTTTAATTAAAGAGTATAATAGAAGCGATGTCAGTATTTTAGATGACTTATTAAATAATTGATTTTTTACTGAAAGAAGGACTTATTATGAATTATGATGAAAAAGCAAAAGATTTTAATTTATCATCTTTTATCAAATTAATTAAATCTACTCAGCCCTCTGTTTGGATGTTGAGCGTGGGTATATTGGGTAGTTTGCTAGCAACTGTAACGAATTTAGCGCTACCTTTATTTGCTAGAAATGTTATTGATGGTGTGTCAATTGAATTACTAAATGCAGGCATTATTATCGTTATTGTATTGCTCTTTGTTTTTCGAGTGGCATTTGATGCCTTTTCAAGCTATCTCCTCTCAAAAACGGGGCAGCAAGTGGTTGCTCGTTTGCGTGAAAAAATGTGGTATAAGATGATTCGGATGCCGGTTGATTATTTTGATCAGCATGCAAGTGGTGAATTAGTAAGCCGGATTATTAATGATACGAGTGTTGTTCAACAAGTAGTCACAAGTTATTTTGCTCAATTTGTGAGTGGTATTTTGACCATTATTGGAGTTACAGCTCTTTTATTAGCCATGGATTGGCAGATGACCACTTTAATGCTTATAGGTGTTCCTTTAACATTTATTATTGTGTTCCAACTTGGAAAAAGAATCGCCCGAGTCGCTCGCCAAACACAAGATGAAGTAGCGAAATTTAATGGAAGTATCCAACAAACCCTTTCTGAAATAAGATTAATGAAATCTTCCACTGCAGAAAATATTGAAGCAAACAATGGAGAAGCTGGCATTGACAAGTTGTATCAACTTGGTTTGAAAGAAGCTAAAATTTTCTCAGTTATTAGTCCATTGATGTATGTGATTGTCATGGTCGTGCTTTTAGTCATCTTTGGCTATGGTGGCGTGCGCGTAGCTAATGGGACCATGTCAATTGGTTCTTTAGTCGCTTTTTTAATGTTTCTTTTCCAATTGTTAGCGCCGATCATCACTTTTACTAATTTCTTCACACAATTGCAACGTTCTGCTGGCGCAACCAATCGAATTGTAGAAATTCTAGAATTAGAAGAAGAACCGGGACAAGATGGATTAGAAAAAGATATTACAGGTTTGCCGATTCGTTTTTCAGATGTCCATTTCTCTTATGAAGAGGATGAACCTATTTTGAAACATATTTCATTCACAGCAAAACCTGGACAAAAGATTGCTTTTGCTGGACCAAGTGGTGGGGGTAAAACGACTTTATTCTCATTGATTGAACAATTTTATTTACCAGATTCTGGTGATATCTATATTGGTGACACACCAATTCACGACTTATCGATGAAGTCTTGGCGAACACAGATCGGTTACGTTCCTCAAGAAAATGCCATGATGGCCGGTACGATTCGAGATAATTTATGCTATGGACTTGAAAATGCTAAAGATATTTCCGAAGAACAAATATGGGAAGCGGCTGAAATGGCTTATGCCGATCAATTTATTAAAGCTTTGCCTGATGGCTTAGAAACGGCCGTTGGTGAAAGAGGAACCAAATTATCTGGTGGACAAAGACAGCGTATTAGTATTGCCCGTGCATTCTTGCGTGATCCAAAAATTCTAATGTTAGATGAAGCGACGGCCAGTTTGGATAGTCAATCCGAGCGAGTTGTACAACAAGCCTTAAACCGCTTAATGGATGGTAGAACGACCCTTGTGATTGCTCACCGATTATCTACAATCGTTGATGCGGATATGATTTTATTTATTGAAAATGGCGAAATTACTGGAAGAGGAAATCATCAAGAACTTGTTGAAACCCATGCATTGTATAAATTATTTGCGGAACAACAGCTCACTTAAATTATCTTTAGAGATCAAGAAATGAAAATTATTTTTACAAAAAAATAACAAATCTATTATCTGTATGGCTAAAAAGTGTGAGATACTTAGACTAATAGGATTTGTAGTCATTTCGAAAAAGGAGGATCTCCATGCAGACGAAAATTTGGGCGCATCGCGGTGCAAGTCACAAATATATTGAAAATTCTTTAGCCGCTTTTGAACAAGCTGTTGAAGATCGTGCAGATGGTGTTGAATTAGATGTACAAAGGACGCTAGATGGCGAATTGATCGTTTTTCATGACGAAAATTTTAAGCGACTAACTGGTATAAATAAGTTTATTTGGGAATTAACTTGGGAAGAAATTCAAGCTTTAACACTTTCTTCAAAAAATGCACAAGTAAATTCTCCAGAAGCAAGTAATACAAAAATTCCTCGACTAGAAGAAGTGCTGTTTTTATTACGTGAAACAGATCTAGATATTAATATTGAGTTAAAAAACAGTATTTATTTTTACCCGGATATGGAAGCAGAAGTTGTCAAATGTGTAAGAGATATAGGCTTAGAAGAACAAGTTTATTATAGTTCTTTTAATCATGAATCCGTTCATCGATTATCAAAACTCGTTGGTCCAAAATTTTGTGGACTACTCACTTCTGATATTCAGCTTGAACCTTGGCATTATTTAAAACAAGTTGGCGCAAGTGCCTATCACCCAATGATCAACAGTTTGCAACAAAAGGATTTGGTAAAAACTTGTCATGAAAATGGCATTAAAGTTCATATTTGGACAGCAGATAAAGAGGAGTATATCTCTGCCGGGTTATTGTTAGGTGTAGATGCAATCATTACAAACGAACCGGAAAAAGCAGTCAACCTACGACAACAATTTATTAATGATGAAGGAAAAAAAGCAATGGAAAGTGTCCGAACCCTTGGAATAGATATCTAGAAGAGGTGCGAAATGGAAACAAGTACAGAAAAGAAAAAGCTGCGGCTTAATTATAAGCAGACGTTCTTAATAGGTTTTGGTTTTCTAGCAAGTAGTTTGGCATGGGCGATTTATAACTCTCAAGTTCCGTTAATTTTAGAAGGACGTTTTTTATTAAGTGGTACAGTCATCGGTACGATTATGACGATTGATAACTTTTTTGGGGTTATTTTCCAACCTTTGATTGGTGCTTGGAGTGATAATACAAGAACTCGAATGGGACGGCGGATGCCATGGATAGCCATTGGATTGCCCATTTGTGCGATTTTATTTTCAATTGTTCCTCTTCAACAAACACTCGTTACATTCATGGCGGCTATTATTGGTTTTAATTTGATCATGGCTTTGTGGCGCAGTCCTGTAATTTCTTTGATGCCTGATGTGACTCCTGCCCCTTTACGTAGTGAAGCGAACGGTATTATCAATATGATGGGTGGCGTTGGGTCAATTATTGCATTTTTTGTTGGTGGTATTTTATCCGACATCCGTGAAGATAAATTTTATGCTTTCTTTATGGCAAGCATTGTCATGCTTCTTGCTTTAGTTGTATTGCTGATTTTTATTCGAGAACCTGATGCATTAAGGTACAAACATCAACACGGTATTCCTATTAAAGATTCGATCGCAAACCGTTGGAGTCAACAAGCAAGAGAGAGTATGGACCTCTATCATGGTGCAAAAGCTGATGAAGAAACTGAGATCATTAAAAAACGAAGTTTAACAGCTTTTTTAGAATTGCCTCGCGATCAAAAAAGAAGTTTAGTTGCTCTACTTATTGGAATATTTGCGTGGTTTATGGGGTATAACGCAATCGAAACTTTCTTCACTTTATATGCGACAAATACTTATGGAATTTCTGGTGGACAAGCAACAATGATGCTTACTGGCTTTTCATTAACCTTCTTAGTTTTTGCAATCCCAGCGGGTTTACTCGCTCAAAAAATTGGCCGGAAGAAGACAATTTTAATTGGACTTATCGGAATTATTGGTCTCTTTTTACCTATTTTAGCTGAGCCTAGTCAATGGTTGGTTCAAGTTTTATTAATTGCAGGTGGTGCATGTTGGGCATGTATTAATATCAATTCATTGCCAATGGTTTTAGAGTTTTCAGCGGAGCACTCCATCGGTTCTTTTACAGGGTACTATTATTTATTTTCATTTACAGCGGCAATTGTTAGTCCCATTTCTTATGGAGCTATTCAAGACTTTTTTAATACAAATGAATTGCTCTTCTTCTTTGCGAATATTTGTTTTGCAGTAGCTTTGGTCAGTATGGTTTTTGTGAAGCACGGTGACAGTAAAGAATTTAGTTAATATCGTTGTTTATCATGCTGTGGAATAAAGTTTTTTTGTCATAATTTGAATTTCTAGCATCTAATGATTTTCAAAATGAAGTTTGGTCTAATAATTTATTTGTTCTTAGACAGTAAATACAAATCGTCTCGATATCTTGACAATTATTGGACTCAAAGCAAAATATCTTCCTAATATCTTTCAATATAAAATGATGCAACCTAGAATGTTTTAGACATTTTAGGTTGTATTTTTTTCTCATTATTTCCTTTATAATCCCTTCTTTTTTATCGTTTTATTCCCTATTATTTATTTAATTCATTTGCATTCAAGAGACATCTTCGGTAGTATTTAAAATCGATCTTATAAATAAATAATAAAAGGATGGTTTTTTTGAAAGAAGAAACAGGCACCGATACGAGTGCCGAATTTGAAGAGTATGGGGTAATAGACCCAGTACCCGAAAGTGATAGACACTATAAGTTTAGAGATATGCTTGCTACTTGGACGGTCGCTAACGCGAATCCTACTTCATGGTATGTTGGTTCAACTTTAGCCGCTATGGGGCTTTTAGGAGCTATGTCCGTCACGGTAGTTAGTAATGTGGTCACTTATATTATCTTGGCTCTTGTTGGTTTGATGGGTTTTCGTTTAGGTATTTCAAATATGGGAATATCGAGGGCTTCATTTGGAATCAAAGGAAGTAAAGCTCCTTCTTTTTTTAATGCTTTTCAGTTCGTAGGTTGGTGTGGTGTGAATACTTTCATCGCAGCTATTCCATTAACTTATGTATTGAATGATTATTTTGGGTTAGCCGCTTACGGCTCTGATCATTCGGGTTTTACATTACTGATATCTGTACTTCTTATTATGGTTCCTACAGCAATTATTGCCGTTGTAGGTGGTTCTAAAACTATTAAAATTGCTCAAAACATTTGTACCGTTCTTCTAACTATTTTATCTGTTTGGATTTTTATCCGTATTTTTCAAGAATTTTCTTGGACAGATATTGTCGCTTGGAATCCGCCGACTGGTATTCAGATGCCATTTGGTGAAGGGATCAATGCATTAGCTGCTCTTGGATTTGCTTGGATTATGGCTGTTGCCGATTATACAAGATACACAAAAACAAAACAGGCGGCGACTGCTGCTCCAATGCTCGGTGCAACATTTGGTATTGTTTGGTTTGCATTAATCGGAACAATAAGTGCTATTGCCGTTGCGATTCAAACGAATAATTTTGATCCAGCAATGTCTGACCCTGGGAGTGTTGCGACCATGCTGGGTATGGGAAATGTCGCAAACCTAATGATTGTGATCTCAACCATAGCCGTTAACTTGATTAATGTCTATTCAGGTGGTTTTTCAACTATTAATTTCACATCAAAATTAAACCCTAAATCATCTATGCTCATTATCTCTATTTTATCAACGCTAGTGGCTTTAATTCCTATATTTTCCGGAAATTTTTTAGACACTTTTCAAGTCTTTTTAGGCTACTTAGGTGCGGTATTCCCACCGGCTATAGCGATTATGATTGTAGATTATTATATTCATCGTGATAGAGAATATAAAATGGATGAATTAGATAAAAAAGGCGGTACTTATTGGTATAGAAATGGAATAAACTGGTCCACAATTATGGTTTGGGGCTTAGGAGCTTTATCTTATTTCGTTTCTGGGCAGTTTGCTTTAATTAACAATACTATTGGAACTGTGTTTTTCTGTTTTATCTTTAGTGCCATTCTATATTATTTCATTGGTACTAAAGTGAAAAAAGCTTAATTATTTTAGACAATTTATCACTCACAAACCTTACAGGAGGAAAATAAATACATGTGTTTTTCAGTTGTTGCAGGAAAAGATACTACTATTGATTCAAATACGATGTTAGGTGTTAACAATGATTGGACGGGTTATCCAGGATCCATCCATCATGTTGGTCAAAAACATTACACAAAAGAAGATACTCATACTTTAATATCCGGTAAAAAGATCCCAAATGTAGAAACTACTTATGCTTATACTCACACAACCACAGCTTATGATACAGGAACGCTCAAAAATGAATCTTGGTGGGGTGGCGTGAATGAAAATAAAGTAGCCATTGGTATGCAAGGTGTTTATTCTTTTGTAGATACAGAAGAGAGCGAAGCAAGTCTTCAGTCCGATGATATTCCTGTTTTATTATTACAACGGGCGACAAGTGCTCGTGATGGGATTAAAATGGTGGGAGAGTTGATTGAAAAGTATGGATTCACCACTTCCTCTATTGAAGGCGGCGAAGGTGTTTGTACAATTTCTGTCGTTGATCCGGATGAAGGTTTCTTTTTAGAAATTGCTCCTGGCGGTTATTGGGTGGCGAAAAGAGTGGAAGATGACGAAGTGGAATTTAGAGTAAATAGTTTTGGTATCCAAGAAGTCGATTTCCAAGATACAAACCGTTATCTTTACTCTGATAGCTTAAAAGAAAAAGCGATCGAAGAAGATCTTTATGAACAAAATAAAGTATTTAACTTTTATGAAATTTTTTCTGAAGATTTCTCGGTTTCAGAATATTATGGCGTCGCAAGTGCTCCTGAAAATGCGATCCGAAAATGGCATAGTATTCACTTTATGTCTGGAGAAGATATTCCACTAGATGAAATGAGATATACCGTTAAACCTAACCGTAAATTAACACCTAGAGATTTAATGGACCATTTATCTCTGTCCTCTGAAGATACTAAATATGATTTAAGTGAAGAACCAGAAGCTGGTCCGCACAACAATCCTTTTTGGATGGAAGTCAGTACGAGTGTTGGACAAGCAGGAACAGTTTTCAGTAGTGTTTTCCAATTAAGACGCGATCTTCCAAGTGACATTGGAATTGTTTCATGGTTTGGGCTCGCAAACTCTCATCTATCCCCTTTTATTCCTCACTACTTTGGAAGTGAAGGTCTGCCAAAAGCTTTTGAAATTGGGAATATTGCTGAATATAATCCTAACTCAGCGTGGTGGATGTTCCAAGAAGTGGGACAGTTGTCGTATCGAAATTACCAAACGATTGCTAAAGAACTAGTTATCCCAGCATTCAGAGAAATGGAAAATACAAATATAGCCAATCAAGCTCGCATGGATAAATTTTTCATGGAATTATATGAAGAAGATAAAGAATTGTTCAAAAAATCCATTCGACAATACACACATGCACAAGCGAGTCTAGGACTTGAAAAGGCACGCGAACTCTCACAAGAAATTAAGAGTCGTTTCTTAGCTAATACCCATATCGATTTTTAAACCTTAACTTTACAATATCAAATAAACCAAAAAAGAGAATGTGGCATTTTTAAAGCCACATTCTCTTTTTTATTTACCTATTATCCAAGTTGATCAACAATTTTTTGAATGCTTTCTGCAATTTCATCTGGTAGATCATTTGGCGCTTCTTCTTCAGCGAGCGTCGTTTTTAGATGTTCAATTCGTGTGCCCATATTTTTAATCACGGCTTCACGGTATTCCTCATCATCAAAGGAAACTTCATAACCTTCAATCGGTAAGTATTCAAAGGCTTCAACTCGACCAAATGGTTTATATTCCCCGTCATCTTCCACATTATGTTCGATACTTTCTAAAGTCACTTTTGGTGGAATATCTTTACCCATAAATTTCCCTGTATTAATAATATAGCAATCTACACCTTTTTCTTCGAACAGTTTTTTGAACGCCGTATAATCATCCACTAATGGATAAACTCTAAATGGATTCGCATAAGGTGAAACAACTACTGCTCCTACGTTTTCAACGTTTTCTGCGCTCGTACGCTTTGTAACTAAAGTACAACCCATTGCGGATGCGACCGTTGGATCTTTTACTCGAATAATCGGTGGCAATGTTTCGTCTTTCATAATCCAATAAATTGCGTCAATTGGGTCATTGATGACGTCGACTCGGTTTGGCGTACTATAACGAGATTTTACAGTTCGTCCGTTTCCATTTCGAATATCTTCTGTTACAAGGACACGTTCATTTTTCTCATTCAATGTAACGCCCACATTTTGAACGGTGACGAAATAATCTTGCTCAGGATCTCCTGTTGGATAATCACTTGTTTTATCAAAATATGCAGGCTCTAAAGCGATTGAGGTGCCTGTATCTTGGTCAATGATAAAGGCATCATCATGTAAGACCGTTACATCATATTTTCCATTATGTTTTGAATGAGTCAGTGTTGATTTTCCCGAACCAGATAAACCAAAGAATGCAGTAACATGAGATTCATCATTTTCTTTAGCGAATTTCTTCAAGCCACCATGGCAGGAAACATAACCTTGACGAGCAGCCGTTCCCCATCCTTGCGTTAGTGTTCCTTTTTTCAATTCTCCAAAATATTGTAAGCCTAAGATGACAGCTACATTATGTTCTGAATCAATATAAGACAAGCCATCTGGATAATCTTCATGTTCCCAAGATGGATCTGAGAAAATATAAATATCATTTTCTTCATATTCTTTTGAATTTTCATAACGTTTTGCATACTCTTCATCAAAAATTTGAAAATTTAATAGCCATGAATATAAGTTATTTGCTTCCCCTTTTGGCACAAGTAAATGCGCTCTTACCATAAATTCTTCATCTAGTCCTACAATCGCTTCCCCTTCCAAGAAAGGATAATTGCTAGCTTCATAGATCGCATCCATTACAATTTTCAGTAATTTTTTATCTTCTTCTGGATCTTTTCCGTATATTTTACGAGCTCTTGCCGTACGTCCCACAACACTACTGCCATTTTCAACTAAAACTTTTGCACCTTTAGGTAAACCTAATTCTTTAGCATTTTTAACTTCCTGGTCAAGAACAATAGCGGTTGGTGACTTGCGCGCGTAGTTATAAGCTTCTTCCATATTCTTTACTTTAGTGATATTGTTTTTGTAAAATGCAGTCTCTACCAATGATTTCAGTGGTGACAAAAGTTTATTTTCTTTACGAATCGTATCTGTTTCAAACTGACGTCTTGTGGTCATTTTATACTTCCTTTCCTTCTTGTATTCATTATTTTTTAAATTAATATCCGTTCTCGATTAATTTTTACAAATCCTCCCTTCAAATTAAAACGCTTACAACTATATTATATCACAGCCATTTGAGAGTTTGAATTTCTTTCGTTATTTATTTCACTAAATAATGAAAAACATGAAATTCTTAAGCGATGATAAAAGCATTTGCTTCATTCATCCGCTTCAATAAACTGTGAGCTACTAAAATGGATAGCTTGCCCATATAAAGTTTCAATCGTTTGATCGGAATTTTTTACAAGAAGATGCCCCTTATTATTGATGCCTTGAATAATTCCTCGGTGTCTTTCATTATTTACTGAATAAGTCGCTTCTTTCCCTATCCCTATTAAATGCTTTTCATAAACAGCCATAAATTCCTTCTCTTCGAAATTTTGATGGTATTTATAAAATCGGCTCAAATACTCTCCCAAAAATACACTTTGGTCAAAATCTTCAGGGAGCTCTTCTCCAAATAACGTTCCCGCTACGTTTTGAGCCTCATCATCCGCTCCACTAAAGCTTCCTGCAAAATTTATTCCAATACCTACCACAACTCCTGGTTTTTGGAGCTGATTTGTATTCGAAACCATCTCGCTTAAAATACCACTAATTTTTCGTCCCTGATAAAAAACATCATTCACCCATTTAACAGAAAGAGAATGCTCGATCGATTTTTCCAAGACTTCCACTAAAGTCGCTGCCGCCATAATCGTATAAAGTGGAATATTTTCAATATCTTCCGTATTTGGCTTTAGAGCTATCGAAAAATAGAGACCATGCTTTAAAGAAGAATAAAATGCTCTCCCCTGACGACCTCTGCCTGCTGTTTGTTTGTTGGTTGCTACTAAATTAATTTTATTTGGATACGCTAGAAGTTGTACCTTCGCCTCATCATTTGTCGAAGATACGGAACTTGGCAGTTGAATGTTTAGTAGTGATTGTTCCCCTTCGAAATGACTTTGAATCCGTTCTTGATTCAGTTGTTTGCTTTCCATTTTTTCACCTAATCTATAACTCTGGAATATTTATACTCATTATACCCTTATTTAAACTAAAATTTATTATTTTATGTGTTTATTTCTTTTTAAAACAGGGAATATACAGTTCCCATTTTTAGCATTTGTTATACTAAAGCTGAAGGTTACATAGAAAGAAGGATTTGTGAAATGATAAAGAAAAAAATTGCTATTATTGGAACTGGATCCATTGGGACAACCATTGCAGACGAAATTTCAAATCAATTAAATGAATATTATGAGTTAGTCGGAATGATGAAAAATTCCACAAGTCGTATAAAAGAACTTGAAGCCACGTATAAAGTCCCTGTCGTTACCGAATTCTCGAAATTATTAGATACAAAACCTAATTTTATCATTGAAGCTGCCGGTGTAGAGGTTGTAGAAGAGCATGGTGAAGCCATTTTAAAACAAGGAATTCATTTTATTCCTTTATCGGTTGGCGGACTAGCAGATCCTGATTTATACCGGACGCTTGAGCAGACGGCGAAAGAAAATGGCGCAGTCTTATATATTCCATCTGGTGCAATTGGAGGTTTTGACTTAATGCGTAAAATGACTCTAGTTGATCCGCCTGAAGTAGAAATCCATACATCAAAAGCGCCAGGTAGTTTAAAAGGTGCGCCATATTTAGCAGGAAAAGAGTTATCTAAAACGGAAAAAGAAGTCATTTTCGACGATTCAGCAACTGAGGCGATTAAAGGCTTTCCGCAAAATATTAATGTGGCTGTTGCGACTGCCTTGGCAACAGTGGGCCCTGATCAGACGAGAACGGTTATTTATAGTGATCCAGAATTAGAAGCGAATGTACATGAAATTAGGGTCACCAATAAAGAAGGAACAGCAAACATCCGCTTCGCCTCCAAACCAAGCGACAATCCGCGGACCAGCTCGATCACTGCTTGGAGCGTGATTTCTTTACTTAAAAACATTGCTGAACCCGTCCGATTTTTCTAAATATTGTAAAAAAATAGGTGAATGCTTTTTAGGCATCACCTATTTTTCATTTGAAAATTAAAATAACTTTCCTGGATTTAATCGATTTTCCGGATCGAAAACTTCTTTAATTTTACGCATATATTTAATGTTTACATCATCGGTCATTTTTTCTAAATATGGTTTTTTCACGGTTCCGATTCCATGCTCTGCTGAAGGTAAACCGCCTAACTCTTGTACCTTTTGATATAAATCATCCAGCAATACTTTTCTTCTCGTTTGCCATTCTTCCTCTGTTAACTCTCCACGCATAAGAATCGTATGAACATTTCCATCTCCTGAATGGCCAAAGTTTAAAACACTTAACCCGTGCCTGAATAATTCATAGTTTTACTAATATTGTTTTTAAACATTGATTTAATAGTATTTAAAGCAACTTACTTCATCA
>JBCLPZ010000007.1:0-114892 GCA_041223305.1 Carnobacteriaceae bacterium 52-44
CAACGAGTGTTTGATGAGAAATTCCATCTAAGTAGAGCTCTATAAATTGTAATAATTCTGGTTCAGTATATTTTCTAGCCATAAAAATAGCCCCCTTCAAAGTAGTTTGTTTTTTTCAGTGTCTACTTTGAAGGGAGCATACCATAAATTAAGGAAGAGCCTTTTTTAAATTTTCAAGACAGCGCTCATTTGATGAATAAAACTAGACTTCAAAATGGGATGAATGAAACTTCCTCTTGAAAAAAATGACATCCAGCTTTATATTGCCTTAATAGTAAGTATAAAGAAATCTATCTCCAAACAGTTATTTTCTAATGAAGAGGATATTTTCTTCGATCGAAATTTAAAAAGTTTCATAATTCGAAGGATAACTTTGTTGCTCTTTAATATATATTAATATATAATTATATTTGAAAAGAAGTGAGGAGGGGTGGTATGGATTTTGGAGCTACAATAAAATCTAAACGTAAAGAATTAGGATTAACACAAAAAGAACTCTCCGATGGTATATGTACTCAAGCATTAATTAGTCGAATTGAAAAAGGGGATATTGTTCCTCAAAATTCAATATTAGATAAGCTCGCTAATCGCTTAAATATAAATGAAGATGAATTGAATACTATAGCTTATCAATCAAGGTATAATAATGAGATTATAGAAATTAAAGAGATGATAAGAAAAGCACTCAGCAGAAGAGATTATAGACAAGTTGAGCTGACTGTAAATCAAAATGAAGTACTCATTTCCAATATTAATAACGAAAATGATCAAGCTTTTTTCACTTGGATCAAAGCTTCTTTAGAAGATAAATTATATAATCGAAAAGAAGATGCATTAGAAATACTAACTGAGATTCCATTACTGGATTTAGACGATGAACTCGCCATAGAAATTTTAAATGCCATTGGTATTATTTATTATCAAGGAAAAGATTTTGAACAAGCGCTCAATGTTTTCCAAAATGCAGTAAACATGATCGAAGAAAGTATGGATTACCTTGTTCAAGTAAAGTTATTTTTCAATTATGCGCTAACTTTAGAAGAGTATAATGAAGATAAAAAAGCATTAGAATACGTCATGCAAGCTATTGATTTACTTATTATGAGAGATTCTATGTTTCTTTTAGGAGATTTATATCACACCAAGGGTTATATCCTTAGAAAACTTAATCATTTAGAAGAAGCTAAAAAAAGTAACCAATTAGCTCTCAGTATTTTCGATATTCAAAATAATAGAAAATTTAAAACAATGACACATCTAGAAATTGAAGAAATCAATCACGCTTTACAGAAAGTATTTCCAATTGATTACTATAAGTAATATTTAATATATTTAAGATAGGAGGGTATGTAATGAAAAAAGTATTCAGCAAAAAAACTGTTGCAGTAATTGCTCTATCACTATTCGGCTTCAGTTTTATTCCAAGAATAGTACCATTTGGGCCTAAACTACCGCCTGTTGAATTTTTACAAGATTCGCCAAATGTTGAAAATGTTACTCATATCTCTTGATCGTCATCAACTACAATATAGTGTCTAATTTAAGTTCTCTAGAAGTCATTTTAAATAGTTCTTTCAAAACATTGTCTGCATAACGAGAGAATTAAATCAAAAAATAGCGGCAGATCAGAGTATGGACTGGTCTCTCGCTATTTATTCTTGCTTGTAAAGAATAAATATCAGCTCTTTGTAGTTGAATAGTTTCGTTAGTTCATACGAGAGGAATGATTAAATGAATACGTCAGGAGAAAGAATAAGAAAATTAAGAGTAAATCGTCAGAAAAGTCAAAAAGAACTAGCGAATGACTTAGGCTATAAAACCTATACGACAGTATCTAAATGGGAAGCAGATAAAACACTGCCTCCAGCAAATGAATTAAAAAAATTAGCGATTTATTTTGAAGTATCCACCGATTATTTATTAGGTTTAGATGATCATCCTTCTGATGAAATAACAAATGATATCCAACATACTGTTAAAGTAAATGTTATTGGTTCATTAGATCCATATTACTATAATCAGGCACTTTCACAGCATACAGAAGAAACGTTTCCGCAAATAGAAGTCCCGCAATATGTTTTAAAAGAAGCACCAGATAAATACTTTATTACTGTTGTTCGAACAGATTCTTTCAGTCAAAGAATTAATAATGGAGACTATGTTGTAGTATTAGATGCTACTAAAATGGATGACCTTCATTTAGAAAGCGGAAATATTATCATTGTTCGAGTGAATGATAATTTTAGGATTTTACTTTTTAGAAAAACAGATTCTATGATTTATCTTGAACCATTTTCCCATCTAAAAGGATTTGAAACACTGACTTATAAAAAAGAACAGTTTAATGAAGTTGAAGTGATTGGAAAAATTGTTTATGTTTTTCGTAAATTTGAGTGATTGATTATTATAGAAATAATTCAATTTAATTGAACAGACCTTTGAATAAAAATAAAACACACTATAAAAGCTATCCTTATTTAATATATAAGGGTAGCTTTTTTAGCTTAAAAAATTATTTTTTTAAGAAGTCTTTGTTTTAACGAACAAAAACGATATAATAAAATAGAATGTAAAAAATGACTTTGGGGAGTCATCTATTATGTAATATATTATTGGGGGTACATTGTGAATATTCAAGAAATGTTATTTGAGTTTATTGGTGGTTTAGGAATTTTCTTGTTTGGATTAAATTTCATGGGAGACGGCTTACAAAAAGCAGCAGGAGATAATTTACGTTCTATTTTAAATGCCTTTACTTCAACACCTTTTCGGGCTATTTTAGCAGGGGCGGGAGTAACTGTATTAATTCAAAGTAGTTCCGCAACAACTGTTTTAACTGTTGGATTAGTAAGTGCAGGATTTATGTCTTTAAAACAAGCTATTGGAGTTATTATGGGGGCTAATATTGGGACAACCATTACTGCATTTATAATTGGTGTTGATATCGGTGCTTATGCATTACCGATTATGGCTATTGGTTCATTCTTGATTTCCTTTTCTAAAAAAGCACTTATACATAATATCGGGAAAATTATTTTCGGATTTGGTTCGCTTTTCATCGGATTAGAACTAATGGGATCTGGTATGGCACCACTTGAAAGTTTACCGCAGTTCCGTCAATTAATGTTAGATTTTTCTGATAATCCATTACTTGGCGTATCAGTTGGAGCAGTTTTGACATTAATTGTTCAAAGTTCAAGCGCAATGATTGGAATTCTTCAAGAAATGTTCTCACATGGTTCAATGACTTTAAATGCTGCTTTACCGCTTTTATTTGGTAGTAATATTGGAACTACCATAACGGCTGTTCTAGCTGCAATTGGTACAAGTATAGTGGCAAAACGTACAGCTGCATCACATATTATTTTTAATTTACTTGGAACGATTATAGTTATGCTATTATTAACACCATTTACGTCGTTAGTTAAACTTTTAGCAGACTATTTAAATTTAAGTCCTGCAATGCAAATTGCTTTTGCACACGGTTTATTTAATATACTGAATGTTTTAGTTCAAATGTGGTTTATTAGTCAAATAGCAGATATCGTTACAAAAATCATACCAGGTGAAGATGAAATCATTGGATACGACGATTCTCGTTTAGATCATACTTTAATCCATTCATCTCCTAGCATGGCTTTAAATCAAGTAAAAGTTGAATTGGAGCATATGGGAGAAATCGTTATGGATGAAGTGCGTTCAGTTTTTGATTACTTTAATAATCGTGATGAGACAGATTTTGAAAAAACGAAAAAGTTAGAAGAAGTTATTAATCAAATTGACCTAAAATTGACCGAATATTTAATGCTGATCTCAACAGAAGAGCTTCCATTAAAAAATTCCAATGAACATACTACTTTAGTTGAAGTAACAAAATATCTAGAAAGAATTGGAGACCATGGAGAGCACATCTTAATTAATATTAAAGAAGGAAACCAATTAGCAAGAAATTTCGTTAAAAATGACGAAACAGTTGAGTATTTATATGATGAAGATGTTGCTCGAATGTTTAAATTAATAGAAGAAAATATTTCTGAAGCAATCAAATCGTTCACAACCAATAATCCTCAATTGGTAGATAATGTTATTGAACGTGAAAAAGAAATTAACGCATTAGAAGAACAACTACGTGAAAAATATATTGACCGATTAAACCAAGGTGTTGGTCGTCCTTCAGATGGAATTATGTTTGTTGATATTGTTTCCAGTTTAGAACGAATGAGTGATCATGCAGTGAAAATTGCGAAACATGCTGTTGGTTCACGATACGCATTTCAAAGTACTGAAAGTTTATTAGATAAGAACTTAAAAGTAACAGGAGAAATTAAAGAACAAACATATTAATGCAGTAATATAAAATAACTTAGGACAATTACCGTAACGGTCGTTGTCCTTTTTTAATTGAATATGAAATAAAATACACTGAGATAAAATTAGAACCATTAATTATAAAACTAGTCAAACCATATATAGGAATGACTAGTTTTTATAGAATAACTTTTTATTTAATTATTTTAATATTCTAAAGCAAGCAAATCTTCAATTGTGACATCTTCTTCTTCATATCCATCGACCTGGAATCCACTTAAGTTCGCATATTCTTTTATAAATATACTGTAGCCTGTAAGGTTAGAATTAAAATTATCTTCATTGATTTTATTAATTAAATCTTCTGTTTCTTTTTGTACTTCAGGATCTAATTCCCAACTATCTGGACGTAAACGTCCTTTTTCATCATACTCAGGATGGTTTCCATAAAGCATATCGCGATAGATACGGTCTTGATGCATAATTGGTGTTTCATGAGTCCCTTTATCTTCCATTACACGATAAAGCCCCATACAGTAAACGGGGAAGAATGGAATAACAGAACTGGCTTTTGTGGTGACAGCAGTAGCTACAACAATCGTTGCCTTCCCATTAATATCAGTTAATAACTCATCAATTTCGACAGCTTTCACTTCGCAATCTGCTTTAGCTCGACCTAATGTACCGTCACCGTAGTAAGGTTTATTTAAATCCGATCCTAAGTAAGAATAGTTAACAGTCTGGACACCTTCCGCAAGGACATCCGCTTCTTTTAAAGCTTCCATCCATAATAGCCAATCTTCTCCACCCATAACTTTTATCGTATCTGCAATTTCTTCTTCAGTAGCAGGTTCTAAAGTCTGCTCGTAAAACTCTTGTTTTTGGATATTTACATTTGGACCTACAACTTCTTGACCAATTGATTTAATTACAGAATTAATTCGTTCGCCAGTATCAGGATCAATACGGATACCTGAAGCTAGGCTATAGACAACTAAATCAATTTTACCGCCGAACTCTTCATTAATGTAATCAATAACTTCTTGTTTTGTCTCGTGGCTAAAAGCGTCTTGAACAAAGTTCTTTGCGATTAAACCTTCTTCTTCTGCCGCCCGTTTAAAGTAGATATTATTATACCAACCAGCTGTTCCTAGATTTCTTTCAGATTTAGGGCCTTTCTCGAAAGAAACTCCGATTGTATCAGCACCCGCACCAAAGGCTAGACTAATTCGAGTGGCTAGACCATAACTTGAAGATGCACCAATGATCAATACCTTCTTAGGTCCATCATAACTCCCTTGTTCTTTCACATAATTGATTTGATTATTAACTTCCTGTTTACAACCAATTGGATTGACACCAAGTGAAACATTTCCTCGCATTTTATGTTCGAATTTGATAATAATTACCTCCATTGACTATTCAATGATACTAGAATAACAGAAATGGACTAGGGGAGATAGACAATTTTGTCAATCTGTTCATTTTCGAGCGCTTATTATTAATATAGGCAATAGCTTTTTATTATTCTTTCCGCAATCAAGCTCACAATAAATATGAATTAAACAATAATTTTAGCAATCAATCTAAATGATATGTTATCCTAGAAAGGAACTTATTTTGTAAATACATATTTTTTTAAAAGTGTCGTTTTATTTTGAATCCTTGAATTGGATAATTGGAGAGAGATATGGAAAATACATTTAATTTATTAAGAACTGTTTTGCCTTATTTTAAAAAATATTGGCGTATTTTAGTTATTGATTTAATCGCTGCTTCACTGACAACCGTTGCAGGTTTTATTTTACCCCTGATTCTTAGTGAACTGACAAATCTAGGGATGAGCGGCACACTCACACTATCTATTATCATCTCTTTAAGTATTACCTATGCCATCTTAAAGATAGTTGAAATCATTGCACGTTATTTTATGACAAATATAGGGCATCGCATGGGTGCAATGATTGAAACAGATATGAGAAGCGATTTATATGATCACTTAATGTCACTGCCTACAAGTTATTACAATGATACAAAAATCGGACACATTATGACTCGTGTAACAAGTGATTTAGCGGACATCACTGAATTCGCCCATCATGCACCAGAAGAAGTTTTCATTGTAACAATTCAAATCATTGTATCACTAGGCGTTTTAGGAAGTATTAATGGCAGACTAACCCTACTCATTTTTTTATTACTTCCGATGATGTTTTTATTTTCAAGAAAAAATCGTTCACGTATGAAAGATGAACAAATGAATCAACGTAAGCAAGTCGGAAACTTGAATGCTGAAATTGAAGATAGCTTATCAGGGATTAGGGTGGTAAAAAGCTTTGCCAATGAACCTATAGAAATCAATAAGTTTGAAGGTGGTAATCAGCATTTCCTTACCATAAAAAGAGATTTCTACGTGGCTATGGCATCCTTCACCTCCACCACGTCACTATTTGAAGGATTAATGTATTTAGTCGTACTTGTCTTTGGAGGCATAGGAATCATCCAAAACCAATTTAACCCATCGAGTTTAATCGTATTTATTATGTACATCAATATGTTGGTGACTAGTTTACGTCGGATTATACAGTTTATTGAACAATTTCAAAAAGGAATTACCGGGATCGAACGTTTTGACGAAGTCATGTCCACTCAATCAGACTTGCTGGAGAAGAAAGAGGCAGTTGAGCTTGAAGAAGTTGCAGGATCTATTATATTTGATGAAGTCGACTTTAAATACGCATCATCCGATACGTCTTTAATTCTTGATGGAGTATCTTTTAAGGTTGAGCCTGGTGAAAAAGTGGCTTTTGTAGGTCCCAGTGGTGCTGGAAAATCAACCATTATTAATTTAATTCCTCGTTTTTATGATGTAACCAAAGGAGCAATTTATATCGAAGGACATGATGTCCGTGATTTAACCTTCCATTCTTTACGTAATAATATTGGAATTGTGCAACAAGATGTTTATCTTTTTGCGGGTACTATTGCTGACAATATTCGCTACGGAAAAATGGGTGCAACAGATGAAGAAATTCGGTATGCTGCAGAATTAGCAGGAGCAACAGAGTTTATAGATGCATTGCCAGAAGGTTTCAATACAGATATTGGTTCACGAGGTGTGCGTCTTTCAGGCGGACAAAAGCAAAGAATTTCCATTGCTCGCGTTTTCTTAAAAAATCCACAAATATTAATCCTAGACGAAGCAACTTCAGCGTTAGATAATGCGAGTGAAATTATCATCCAAGAATCTTTAGATAAATTGGCTGAGGGACGAACAACCATTACCATCGCTCACCGCTTAACGACCATTGAAGATAGTGATCGAATTTATGTCTTAGATAATGGAAAAATTATTGAAATCGGTAATCACGATCAACTAATCGCTAAGCAAGGCCAATACTATAAATTATACACAAGGCTATAAAAATGCTAAATATATTAAAAAGCACTTCATTTTTTATGGAAATGAAGTGCTTTTTTTAATGCAACTTTATATTGTTCTTCTAATTAATATTAGAATGAATCACTTATAAAACTGGCACTCAAATATTTGAAAGTCAGTTTTATTTTAACCCCCATTGTGAAAGAACTATGATACCTAGTCATTTAGTTCATAATACGATAATGAAAAAATAAGCGATTAGAACATACAAAATACTGAAAAGTGTACCGATTAAATAATACTCGGCAAAACCTCTGTTTTCTTCTATTTCCTTAAAACGAGCAATAGACTTTGCAGTGTAGATAAAGCCAATGGCAGTGATTTGATTCATGGCCAAAAATATAGCTGATAAGATTCTTTCGAGGTTACCGATAATTGCACCCGCACCAGGAATTGTTTCTGAATTTGTTTTGAATTGGAATTTTTGAAAAACGATTTTGAAAGTAATATTCGCAGGTTTCGCAATCACTAACAAAAGTAATATCCATTTTAAGATATTTGAGCTACCAATATTCAGTGTTCGATTAGAGTTAAATACATATTCGCTGAGTAAAAGGATCAATAGAATATGAAGCAATTGATCTACGATATAGAGTGTTTCTTGGGTAAGTTTTTTATAACTTCTAAGAGAGAATTTTATCATATCTAATATACAATGACTGAGCCAAACGGAAAAAACAAGCAACCATAATTCAGAAAGGATATTCCACCCGAACAATAAGATGGGTAAAAGGATCAGCACTAAAGCATGAATAAGTAGATGTTTAATTAAACCGTATAAAGACTTTATTTTTACATCGGACATTTCTTGAGACTGAAATTGAAAATCTCCCAGAACATGACATATAAATAGAACAATTGTTACATTATTCAGTAGACTCATCAAATACCTCCAATAAATAACCCATCGTGTTACGTGAGTGCAGATATATTTTAATATTCCCATTGTTGAGACGTTTACTTAAGCTACTAGCAGAGATGCCCAATGATTCAGCAAATTGTTTTTGATTAAAAACAGCTGTGTAGATGTTCTTATCTAACATTTGTTCAAAGGTTTCTTCTTGCAAATCTGTCCATTCGCTTTTTAAAGTATCAGAGAGTAAAATGAGATTATTCATCGTTCGATCAAAAGTCTCATCTTTTGTAATGATATAGCTTTTGGTTTTACCTGACCAATTTTGGTCATGAATGATGTCAATCGCTTCCCGTGCATACCAATAGGCAGGTCCATCTGCTCCGATACTAACATTTTTATCAAAAACAGTCGTCAAAGTACCATAACCGAGGCCAAAACGAAATGGAACCGGAATTAAGTGTTCTAAGGCATCCAATAATTCAAAGATGTGTTTTGAAGGTGTCAGCAAAGCTTGAAATTCATCACCAAGGGTCAAAGTGAATTTAGATTGAATCAAGTCTGGATATAGGTTATGAATCGTCTCAAACGCACGATTAATCGAGTCCTGTAGCTGTGCACGATCTTCAACTTGTTTAGATTGAATAATATCACCGATAATGGCGAGATAGTTTGTCATTGTGATTCCTCCTAAAGGAAATTTTTAAAAGTTTCCTTATTTAAGGACATTTTAACAAATTTCCATATATATGGCAACAAAATATTTTATAGTTAATTTAGATTATAAAAAAGTGTAGCAAAGCTAAGGTAATCAAACACGAATTAACAGTTGTCCTTACTATGTTTTGATAATAACGTAATAAAAATAATAAGTCTATTGAATGAAAATAAGCAATAAATACATTATTTCTGTAAGTCGATAATCTTAATATAGTCTGATACAATTAAAGCGATCTAAATAATTGAAAGGGTGATGATAATGGAATTAGGTGTACATGACTTAGTCACATTAAACAACGATGAAACTCCAGAAGAAGGGTATGAGCATACGAAACGCTTGGTTAAAGAAATAGAGGGGTTAAATTATAAGCGCTATTGGTTTGCTGAGCATCATGGTTCACAAGAACACGCGAGTTCTTCTCCCGAATTGATGGCTGCTTATATGTCAGCAATTACTGAAAAATTGCGTTTAGGTACTGGCGGGACTATGATTATGCATTACTCACCTTTGAAAATTGCAGAAAATTTTAAGACCCTTACCACATTAGCCCCCAATCGTATAGACCTTGGATTAGGACGGGCACCTGGTGGCGGACCAGATGAAATAAATTACTTAGACAATCACTATAAAAAACGATTTCTTATCAAAGGTACACCAGAACATGTTGAAAAAATTCTAGCGGATGAGATTGAAACAATCGATATTGATGAGCTGATGGTTTATGCACCAATATTTGAAGAAAATGCTCGTGTACAATCATATAAACATTTAGCAAAAATCTTCAATAAAATTTAGTTACTAAAAATGTTTGATTCATTAGGACAATAACCTTAGGTCTTGTAAAAACAAACTAAGTATAATGTATAAAAACATGGAAGAATAAAACTATTAGGAGTGATGATTTATTAAAAGATACTTTAAAGGTTTTATAAAGATACTTTTGACAGTTGTTGGTATTTTCGTCCTTGGAGTTATTCTCTTTTTCGCTTGGTTTAAGTATACAAGTCCTGTGAATGAAGCAGGAAGAGAATATAGAAGAAATGTTAGATCATATCAAAATGTTGAAATAGAAACGATGGATGATGTCTTTGAACGGCTTGAAATGTTAGATGGACATTTCAATTCTTCAACATTTAATAAAGTACAGGGAGGAGAAAAGAGAGAAGTAACTTTTTTGGACATTGAGACTTTATTTGGAAAACCCGATCAAATTGTTGAAGATGTTGATATGAATTATATTGATACAGTGTACCAGTATCATTATGACGATATCACTTTGAACATTCATCAGTATTTTAGAAATATTGATGAATATGTAATTGAAGACTTTGAAGGTACTTTTTATGATGCGCAAAGCTTAGATCGATTATTTATTGATACGATTATAAATCATCAAACTCAATACAATAAAGAAAATGACCAATTTGAGCCTATTATGGGCGAAGACATCTCACAATTAATAATGAACAAAAAACCAACTAGAAAAATACAACAAAGTGGTTGGAATACGTGGTTTTTAAATCAACAGTATTATTTCGATGATGGGAATGTAGATTATTCACCTAAAGAATTTCTTTCATTCCTGTTTGAAGATGAAATTGATGAGAGAGCTAAATTACGTATAATGGAAAGACGGTACAATGAAGCTTATTTAGAAAAAGATACTCAAGAGGAAGTCGAGAAGAAAAAAGAAGCTTTGTTTAAATTTACTGAGATTTTTGAAGAAAAAGAAGCTAATCAGTCAGATGAAAAATTTACTATTAAAGATTTTTCAAATGAATTTGGAGACATTACTACTATGATTTATGATTTCCAAGAGGGAGCTTTTACAGCTTCATGGTTAATTAAAGAAGGTGACAAGTGGGAAGAGATTAGGGCAACAGTTCCAATTACTGATGTGACCAGCATTTCTGATATCCATGATTTAGTTGAGTTAGAAATCATTGATTTTGATTCTCAATTCATCTTTGGCTCTGACAGACCATTAGATACATACGAATTCATTGGAAGTGAATAATATTTTTCAATATAGGGGTGAGAGAATCATTTCAGAAAAACTTTTAAATTACGGTAATAAAAATTCTTTGTTTATCGTGTATAAGAACTATTTTATTATCATTACATAGGATTTTTCTTTATAATAGGAATGATTAACTGATTGATTTTTAAATACCTTAAAGAAGGAGTCCATTATGCTAGCACCTATTCTCTTACTGATTACCTTTACCTTGTTAAATGGATTTTTCTCAGGTTCGGAAATGGCTTTTATTACTGTAGATGAAAATAAATTAAAGAAAGAAGCGGATGCAGGGAACCGCACGGCTAAATTAGCATTGAGTTTGTATCATAACCAGGATAGAGTCCTTGCTGTTGTACAAGTTGCTATTACGTTAATTGGTACGTTAAATGCTTCCTTTGCGACGAGTGGATTGTCTCAATTTTTGTCTCCTTACATTGGTGAGCAAGGAGCTTCTCTTGTCATTTCTTTAATTGTGACGATTCTAACGCTAATTTTTGGAGAGTTATTACCAAAATCGATTGGTCAAGCTATTCCAGAAAAATATTCTACCTTTTCATCTCGTGTTTTAAATTTCATTTATATGATATTTAAACCTGTTGTATGGTTCTTAACAAAGGCACTTTCTTTTTTCCAATCTTTATTACCAATTGATTTTTCTAATCAAGATGACAAGCTAACTTTTTCCAACATTCGAGAAATTGTTATTCGTGGGGGAGAAGAGGGAGCGCTTGAAGAAGAAGAAGTGGGTATGATGCAAGGTGTGTTAAAACTTAACCGTAAAATGGTTCGCGAAGTGATGGTCCCACGCAATCAAACATTCATGATTGATATCGATAAGGATAAAAAGACAAACCATGATTTAATTGTAAACTCTACTTATTCTAGAATTCCTGTTTATCAAGAAGATAGAGATCATGTTTTAGGTATTATTTTAGTTAAAGACTATTTACGAGCAAGTACGTTGGCTAACAGTTATGAAGAAGTCGATTTAAAAGATTTAGCACATGATCCTTTAAATGTTCCAGAAACTTTATTGCTAGACGATTTATTCGCACAAATCCAACAAACAAGTAACCACATAGCCATTGTGAAAGATGAATATGGACAGACGGCGGGACTTGTTACCTTAGAAGATGTCATTGAAGAAATTGTCGGAGAAATCTATGATGAATATGATCTTATAAAGCATGACCCAATGATTGAAAAGTTAGAAGAACAAACATGGGTAGTAGACGGCCTGATGAATATTAATGATTTTAATGAGACTTTTGGTACCATTATTACTAGTACTGAAGTAGATACTATCGGCGGATATTTTACTTTTAAAACAGAAATTGTTCCTAGTCAGGCAACTATAGGCACTCATTTAGAAATTGAAGGTTATAATTTAGAATTAATAGAAGTAAATGAAGTGTCCGTTACTAAATTGAAAGTCACTAAAATTGAAGATGAAAATTCAAATCTTGAGCAGGCATGATTGTAAAGGAACTAAGACTTGGAGATTAAGAAGAAGTTTGAAAGCAAATTTAAATAAATGAACAAATTCAATCATTAGTGATAAAATGTCCGCAAGGAGTGATAGAAATGACAACTATGGAAGTAGATTTATTGGATCACGTTCAAGACCGCTTTGAAGAAACGTTGGATAAAATGACTGTAGAAGAGGCCAACAAAATGCCACATCCTTTACTTAAATCAGTCACTTGGCTTTTTTGGCATACAGCTCGTGAACTTGATATGCAGATCTTTGATTTAAAAGATGAAGAATCAATGTATAAAAGTGACGGGATGATGCCGTTATGCATTCTGGACAAGCCGTTTATACACGCCGTTTGATCATTGATGAGTAAATATTAAAAAGCATTAAATAACTCTCTCAGTTAAATATAGCTTTAAATGGTTATAAACAAATTATTGTATATTTATGTGATACCAAAAGACGTCGTAAATATTTGCTAAACCCTTTTATAGGAGATGCGAATAATACGACGTCTATTTTGTATGTAGAACCATTACTATATCTATTCATGCACAAAATCAATGTCTTTTCATAATAGCTTTTTTGAACGATTATATGACATCAAGGACGAACCTACATGAACGCTGTGTGAGGACTTAACAGACGAATATCCATATAGAGATTTTAAAGGGTCTCAGAATCATCCTGAGAAACAGCGAGATTTGAAAGATTAAGAAGGAAATTACAGTTAAAAGGATCAGAGAGAATAAAGGAAGGAAAACTTAATCATCTAATTAATATATGTATAAAAAAGAAAAACAAAATTTAAAACTAGAAAGATTAAAAATACAAGAAGTTACAAAAGGTATTTAAAAATAAGTAGAATTGAGATTTAACATCAATAGCAATAAAATAAGAATTCATAAACGAGAAGTCAAAATAGATTAAATATTTATAGCATGTTTAAAAATATAAATAAGAAGAATGATAAAAGAAATAAAATTATTAGCTACCGAAGTATAAAAAGATAGATTTTGAGGAATATAATAAAAATAAAGAGCAAAAAGTATTAAAAGAGAGCAAAAAGAGAGGGTAAAAAGTTTTTCAACCAAAAATCGGCTGTTTATTTTAAATTTTATATTTCAGTTTACATAATATATATTATACTGAGTTATATGCATAAAATATGTCATAAATCTCTAATATTTCGTCATTTAAACCACTTTTAATTGTCCCTCTCTTCTATGATATTCTTTTATTTCTATTGAATAAATGCTCTTAAATAAAACATATTATGTAAAAAAGATTCTAGTATTAAATACATAACTATAACTACTAGAATCTTTTTGTATTGATAGCATTATTGATTCTTTAATTCCGTACTGACTTGCCATTGATTACCATATCTATCAATAACATTTCCGTATAATGGACTCCAAAATGTTTCTTGTAACTCCATAAGAATATTTCCATCTTCGCTTAGTTGTTTAAATACATGTCGAGTTTCTTCTTCGTTATCAAATATCAGCGTTGTTGAAATTTGTTCACCGATGCTAAATGGCATGCCTGGAAAGTTATCTGAGAACATAAACAACCCGCCATTTGGCAATTCAAATGATGCATTCATTACCAGATCTTTTGCTTCATCAGGAATAATAAAGTCTGGATCTTCAGGCAAATCGCGAAAATAAGTGATATCTATATTCTTAGCATTGAGAATAGTTTTGTAAAAAACAATAGCCTCAGCAGCGTTTCCATCAAAAATAAAGTACGGATATGAATCTATCAACATAACTATCAACTTCTTCCTATATTATATTTTTGCATATAAATTATATAATTATTGACGCCTTAACGAAAGCGTTACCAACTAAGTAAATTGACAATTTTAAAAAGCATTCCAACACCAAAATGTTAAAATGCTTTTTTCAATATTATTTATAAATTTTATTACGATGCCCGACTTCGAGCGCAAGAATGATCAGTTGTTCTTCTTCAATTACACATATCACTCGGTAATTACCTATGCGATAGCGCCATTTTCCTTTATGATTACCCACTAAAGCTTTTCCGTGTTTTCTAGGATTATCCGTACTTTGGATATTCAAATCAAGCCATTTCATAATATTACTTTGTACAAATTTATCCATTCTTTTTATCTGTTTAACAAATCTTTTTGAATACTTGAGTTTATATGATTTTTTCATATTATAACTCTAATTCTCTCATTAAATCTTCGTGATCAATTGTTATTGGGTCAACTAAATATTCTTCATATGCTTTTTCAGCAACAATTGCATCATAGTTGTCCGCTAGACTCTCTAAAGTAGTTGTTTTTAAAAGCTCTGATAAACTTTTACCTTCAAATTTAGCCATTGCATCTAAAAATTGTTTTTCTGATTCAGAAACTCTCACTGTTATAGTAGCCATTTACAACACTCCTTTATTTCTTATTCAACAATATGATACAACAAAACACAAATGTGTTCAACACATTTGTGTTTTAATTACTACTAAACAATAAATTTTATAAAAGTATTATAGTTTTTCTAACTCTGGGATTAATTGGTAAAACAGTAAGATTGAATTTGTAGGGAAATCCTGGCTAACCATTTCAAAGGGTAAATATGCATATTGAAGGATATCCTCCCCTTTTGTAAAGAAGTAGAAAGCCATCATTTCTTCGCTACCCTCTTCATTAACTTCCATAGCAGGGGTCATCACTTGTTGGATTTTTTCTCCGTTAATTTGCATCTCTGCTATCGTATAAATTCTTGGATTTATTTCCTCTATCTCGGATACAGTCATCATCATCATAAGATCATTTGCTGCTGGTAGATTATCCAATTCTACCGAATAAAATCCAGGAGTAATTGAAGAAAACATTAGATTATCATCAGCATAATAGAAGGTAAGTTCTGCTAGAAAATCGGCTACTTCACTGTATTCACTATCCGTTGCTGGAGGATACCGATAAAAAACCAACTTCTCTTCTTCACTTAATTCTACTTCATCCTGAAAAACGTCTTCTCTTATCTCAATAGAATCAATCCGTTCTTGGATTTCGTCAATAGTTGTTCCATTTAGATCTTCATAATTAATATCTTCCTCATTTAAAAGGGTAATTTCACCAAGAGTGGTATCCTCTATAATTGCTTGATAATCTTCCCAAGCTTGTAAACCGTGTTCTTCTGTAAATGTTGTTTCATTAACTAATCCGTTAAAATTATGTAGATTATTATCAGTTTTGGTTTCTGTGGAGTTATCGGTACTTTGATCTTGGTTTTCTATATTCTCCACTTCAGTCTCGTCAACTGTGGCATCATCAGCTTCTGTTTCATTTGCTTCTCCTCCACATGCTCCCAGCAACATCACACTCGCTAATAAAAATATTCCTCTTTTATACATAGGTTGGCCCTTTCTAGTTAAACAGTTTTTATAACTTTACTTATTTTCATTCATAAAATTATTTTCCTATACTGAACCATTTACTTATATTACTAGTTTATATGAAATCTACTCTTAAATGCTAAACAAATGGCTCAAAATGTTCATAAAACTATCCTTGCCTATTTGTGACAAGGATAGCTTTCAAAATTAAATGACCAATTCATTAATAAGAAAATATTTTTTCTATTAATGTTTTTTTGGGTATTAATTCTATCCATTTATAAAAATCTTCTGTTTTTATCGTTAATATACTTCTTTCTTTTTCTATTACATTCTCTTGAGAAATATACTCAATATATCGATGGATTATAATTGGGTGATCGCTTCCTATTATATCTTTCAAATCGAATTGAATACTTTTTTCTCGTTTGTTTTCAGTAAAGAAATCTGGTCTTTCTAAATATGCTTTTTTAATCTCCGTTTTGTAATATTTTAAAAATGGGTTATCAATGCCTATCCATTCAAAAAATAAAGGTGTGTCTAATTCAATATCTGTCCCATCTTTGGAACCCACGATTACTTTTGGTGACAAAGCATTTTTATATATTTCAGAAGGCTTTCCTCCTCCAAATTTCGAAATATTTTCATCTAATATGGCCATTTTGAATAGCAAGTTTCCTGATTTTTCATCAAATTTAAAGTCTTCTTGACTAGTCCCTAAGAACAATTTTCGCCATTTTTCTTGATTTGTTTCTTTTGAGTCATCATAGCGAGTGATTGGGAAATACCTTGGTAAAGGAATATTTGTTTCTGTATAATACTCCTTAAATATTTCTCTGGAATGAAATAGGAAATCAATTTTTCCAGTATCTCCAAAGTTTGCCCAATCTAGTGAATCATTACTCAGACGATCGGATAATCGAACGATAAAATCATTAAATAATTTTGCATTTAAATTTGCATATACTTGATTGTAAACAGGTTGAGATTCTTCTCTATACATTTCATCAAAAACTTTATCTAGTCTTAAATAATAACTTCGTCGTCTTGCTCTTTCTTCTAATGTATATCCATCTGCATTGGTAGTCCCAATTAAAGCAGGACAAGCACGCAGATCATAAGCAGTCCGGTTTGATGTATTTACAATTAATTCATTGCCATAATTTTTGTTAGTAAAGAATTCTTCGGGAATTTCATCAATTAATAATGGCGCTACATTCATTTCATTCATCCATATGTTCAATGTATCAACGGTTTCTTTTTTACGTCTACTACCAGTCATAACAATCGAATTATAATCAACCGCATATGGTTGACTAGTAAGTTTAGCAATTGCTTTTAATAGATTAGATTTACCAGAACCAGCTGTCCCTCCCAGAAATAAAAATTGTGGAATATCATTTCTTTCTTCTTCTGAACGAGCACGACTTTTTATCTCAAATAAAAAAGGTGACGTAAAGGTATAAAGTATAGCTTCCATAACCCGAGCTCCATACGAATCATCATATTTCACAGTATATTTTTCAAAAGAATGAATCAATCTATGGAGATTTTCTAATGAAAGTTTTAATTCGTCTGTTGTAGCTTTTTTTCCGATCGATTGTAATTGTTCTTCATCTAAATCGCTTGGAATAAATAATCCAGTGATATTTTTATTTAAATTTCTTTCTTGAGGTGAATTAATCATCATTGACCGTTGTGGCAATCCGGTATCTATATCATGACTTACTTGAATAGTCACTCGTTTTTTTATCAATTTTTTAAGTGATGGTGTGCTTTTCATTGTGGGTTCTTTTGCTCTAGGAGAAATAGATTCTTTAATAAGGCTGTATGCAATGTCTTCTTGTCGTCTTTCTTCACGCTGCATTTTAATTTCGTGTTGACGTGTATCGTTAATATTTCTCATTTCTTCTTTAACATTAACTTCTAATACACCTAGTTTTATTTTTTCATCAGTTTGATTAAGTGTTTCTAATATAGAACTTTCTTTAATCGTAGATATTTCTTGGTTATTTAAATGAATGATTTCTTCGATGTTTTGTTCTTCATCTTTATTGTATTTTTTAAGCCGTTTTACATTTATATCCAGTAATTCTTTTGGCAGATAATTTATGAGTATAGGACTTAGAGTATTTTTGTAATAGTCTAAATAAAGGTTATAAACGGGATGATTATCTATAATATATAGCGTTTCAAATTGGTTACTGTGTTTATTAAATGCTTGTTCAGAGAGGTTAGCAGATCCTATCACTACACGTGTATTTCCTGTTTTTTTGTTCGACATTAAATAAAATTTAGAATGGATAATATACGCCAACGGAATAAATAATTCAACACTCTTCTCAGCGATTTTTTGTTTTATATTTGTTGTAAGACTTTGATAAAGTTCGGCGGGTTCATTATTTAGATCGCCTTCTATCTTTGCTTTTATTTGTTTAGCCGCCTGGTTTGCTCCATATTTTACTCGTTCTTCAGGGATACCTACAACTAGTTTTATATTAGTAAATCCTTCTAAATAACGATTCATAAAAGATGGAGTAACCGAAAAAGTACTCCCTAAAAAAGTATCAAACTTTTGTGTATCAAATATTTTCTCAAGAGGTACCTCAACTACTTTATCATCTAAAATCACATGGAGTGTATCGATCATTTCTTTTCCTCCTCTATATTTAATTTATCGTTTTATTTAATTATACTATGTTTAAAGTTCGCTTATCTATTTATAGGTAAAATAATGAGTTAATGGAATATCATTGAGTCTGTAAACAAATACCTTTATAATTAAGAATAGAAAAATATTTTTTGTAGCTTGCAACTACAAGGAGGAACTTTTATTATGTCAAAAGATTATCGAGTACTACTCTATTACAAGTATGAACCTATTCAAGACCCAGAGAATTTTAGAGATGAACATCTAAAATTCTGTAAAAGTATTGGTTTGAGAGGCCGAATTCTCGTTGGTACTGAGGGAATTAATGGAACTGTTTCTGGTACGCTTGAACAAACAGAACAATATAAAGATTATCTACACTCTCTTCCAGGATTTGAAGATGTGTGGTTTAAAGAAGATGAAGCTGATGGCTACGCACACAAAAAAATGCATGTACGTTCCCGAGAAGAAATTGTTTCATTGAGTTTAGATGATGACATTGATCCGGAAGAGATAACTGGGGACTATTTAAAGCCTACACAATTTAGAGACGCCTTGATTGATGAAGATACAATTGTTTTAGATACACGTAATGATTATGAATATGATTTAGGTCATTTTAAAGGAGCAATTCGTCCTGAAATTCGTAACTTCCGTGACTTACCAAATTGGGTAAAAGAAAATAAAGAGAAATTTATGGATAAAAAAGTTGTTGTTTATTGTACAGGTGGTGTTCGTTGTGAAAAATTCTCTGGTTGGATGTTAAGAGAAGGACTTGCAGAACAAGTTGGACAATTAGAAGGTGGCATTGACACTTACGGGAAAGATCCAGAAACAAAAGGTGATCTTTGGGAAGGAAGTATGTATGTCTTTGATGAACGTATTTCCGTTCCAATTAACCAAGTCAATCCAACAGTAATTGGTAAAGACCATTATGATGGAACACCTTGTGATCGTTATGTGAATTGTGCGAATCCCGAATGTAATGAACAAGTTTTGATGAGCGAAGAAAATGAACATAAATATCTTCGTGGTTGTACAGCTGAATGTAGAAAACACCCTAGAAACCGTTATGTTACAGAACATAATTTGTCTGAAGCAGAATGGGAAAAACGTCTAAATAAAATTGACGAAACACTTTATGAAGAAGTTCGTTAATAAAATTAAAACACGCCTTCTTACACTTATTTCATTAAAAATAAGCAAAGAAGGCGTAATTTTTATAGTTATTTAGTTGTGTTATACACGGTACTTTAATGTTGTTACGACAAAGATTTGAATGTGTTTATAATAAATATTTTTTTGGTTGTTGTTACTAACAACTTTATTTCGATCTCTAAAATACTTTTCATTGTACCCTTCTATTCTAAAGTCATTACGATTTTATAATAGAGTTCTTTTAAATCCGAAAATGTATTTTTAAAAAATCCTGATCGGAAGACACTGATCAAAATAACCATTACTAATGGTCCTAATAAAGCTCCCCATAAACCGGAAATTTCAATTCCTACATAAATACTAATCAATGCTAAAAGTGGGTGTAGACCTGTTTGAGTTCCCATAATCTTAGGTTCTGTAACTCTTCTAAAAAGAAAAAAGCCAATACCTAAAGTAACTAAGAATGCTCCTTTACTTGGGTCGCCAATGATCCATTCAAAAATACCCCATGGTAAAAGTACTGCAATAGTCCCTACTAAAGGCAATAAATCTACAAGTGCTAAAATAAGGGCTAAGATCAGAGCGTATTCTTGTCCATAAAAAATAAAAGCAATGAACATAAAAACAAAAGCAATAAATGCTAAAATAAACTGAGTTTTTATATAACCTCCTACAGCAAATAAAGTAGAATTTTTTAATAAAGATATTGTGTCTAACATACGTTTATCCATATGTTTTTTGATAAAATTTTTAATATTATTATAATCAGAAATCATAAAATACAAAGATAAGAAAAAAGTTAAAAAATTCAAGAAAAAAGTACTTGTTCTAGAAATAATAGAACTCGTTGTTGCAACCGTGGTGTTTAATAAATTACGACTAAAGTTTTGAATAAATTCAAGAATATTCTCTGTGAAATTATCTAGAAGTTCTATGACTTGTCTTGGTAAAACAGCGATTTGAATAGTGAACCAATTTTGAATGTTATCAAAGCCCAAAACAATACTTGACCAATTCTCTTGAATACTCGTAGTTAATCCTATAATTTCACGAATAAGAACAGAAAAGGTTAGATAGAACATTAATGAGATAAACATTAAAATGAATATCGTTAAAATAAATGTAATAAAATTCCTAGAAGACACAGAATCAATCTTCAGTCGATTCAACCAACTATTCACCAAATTCACTAATGGATTTACCAGAGTCGCTACAATAAACGCTAAAATAAATGGATAAAACAATTGAACGAAGAATGGTAATCCATAAATGGTTAAAAGAATAAGTAAAATAAAAAATATGAACCGAAGAATTAATCGTTTAAATAAAGTTTTATTTGAATCTGTTTTTTGCATCTCTCATACTCCCTTTTGATACATTCTTTTAGTTTTAGTACGCCCAATGGCTAATTATGAATGCATCGAGTCATTTATATACCTGAATGAAACTCATCATCATCACCTGAAAACATATATGAACGATGGTGGAAACGCATAGACATCACCAGACCAATTCCTATCATATTTCCAAGTAAAGCGGATCCTCCCTGCGAGATAAATGGCAGTGGAATTCCTGTAACAGGTAAGAGACCAATATTCATCCCGATATTCTCTAATATATGGAAAACAAGCATCATAATGACACCTGTTGCAATATAAGCATAGAATTCATTCTTAGTATCATAAACAATCTTTATCATATTATAGACAAGAACAAAGTAAATAAAGATCAATAAAGATCCACCTAAAAATCCAAAATTTTCTCCAATCGTTGCAAAAATCATATCTGACTCACGTACTGGTACGTAAACCTCAGAGACTCCTAATCCTTTTCCAAAAACACCACCTGATCCTATAGCTTTAAATCCTTGTGTTACTTGGTAAGAGGTGGCCGTCGTATCATGATAAGGATCAAGCCATGTATCGACTCTTAAGAATTGATAATCATGCAGTCCAAAGACATTTTTTAAAAAAGAACGATTATAAACAACGAGATAAACTGCGCCAACACCGACTAATAACATCACTAATATTATTGGGAGTAAAATCTTCCACTGAATACCAGAAAGTAAAATAATACCACTAAGAATAGCTACATAAACTAATGTTGTTCCTAAATCCGGTTGAAGCATAATTAATGCAAGTGGTAAAACAGACCATAGCAGGAGTTTTCCAAGAAGTATAAAGTCACTTTGAACGGTTCGATTACTATACTTCGTATTATGTAAGGTGGTTGTTTTAGCAAGGATTAAAATATAAGGAAATTTTACAAATTCAGAGGGTTGTAAAATAAAATTAATAATTGGAATATTTACCCATCTTCGAGCGCCAGATCTAATGGCTAATTCACGATCATAAAAGATTAAAGTAAAGATTAACACAATAATACCTATCCAATATAAATAATGTGTTATTTTCCAAAGCTGTTCTGAATCAAATAACATAACCATTGCTGCGACACCTGTACCAATGATGTACCATATGATTTGCATAATGGTCATTCGAATACTACCACTTTGTACTAATACTGTTGTTGAATACAAAGAAAACAGCCCTATAATTGCCAGTAGCATTACACATAATATAATTCCATAATCTATTCTCGATGTTTTTTCATTTTCATTTCTCATGTTTCTCACTCCTGATGCCATTTCTTTTTATCTGATCAGGGTTTTGCTATAGCTTTTAATAATAACTCATACTATAAGCAAAGCTAACCCTATAAGTTAAATAAGTTTGAAACACCAAAAAAATGTAAAAAGCCCCCACTATAAAAAAGTGGAGGCTCGGAATTCAGAAATTTATAAAATTAGCTTCTTTAAATTCAATATTCATCCTTCGTCGAGTTTTAGCACTGTATGGCGTAAAAATAAATTTTAGCTACATTAAAACGACCTTATTTCGGTCAATCCTGTTATACCCATTGGCGTCTCTCGACATTTTTGGGCAGTAGCCTGTGTCCATATAGGAGCCTCACCTAACAAACTTTATTTAACTGTCAACAAGAACTACTCTAGCACCTAATTTTATAACAGTCAAGGGCATTCTGCATTCTTGTTAATAGATAAGGTTTTCAGTTTGAACTTTACATGATTTCAACAATTAAGTTTACTTTAAGTTCGTTTTTTGTTATATTATCTTTAATTGAATAAAGATATTCTTTGGATGAGGCGCAAATGACAAGAGTACATATTTGATTTTAAACTGTAATTTACAAATATGAAAAGGGGATTTTGCCGAAATGATTTATAAGTTACAGCTTATAAATTGTTGGGTTGTATATGAAAAATTTACAAACTGTCAGAGCATTTAGCATTGATGAGCTTCCCTTGTAATAAATACGTTTATTAAACAAGTCGCGGAGTGTATCGGCTTGTTTTTTTGTTTTTCTACATTATGCTCTTCATTGTCCCTTATATCTTTTCCCAATAAATATTATATTACAATCAAGAGGTTGATTCATATGGAAAGTAATCTAACGGTATTAAAATACGGAGGCTCTAGTTTAAGTACTTTTGAAAAAATCCAAAATATTGCTGCTTATTTAAAAGAACGTGTGAGCCATGATGAACAGTTAGTCGTTGTAGTCTCTGCAATGGGGAAAACGACCGATAAGTTGCTTGAAAATGTTGCTCAAATTACGGCCGACCCTAATCAAGAAGACTTAGCAATGCTATTAACGACAGGCGAACAACAATCGATTGCTTATCTTTCGATGGCTTTAAAGAAACTTAATGTTCAATCAAAATCATTAACTGGATACCAAGCCGGTATTCAAACCGTTGGGCATCATCTAAAAAGTAAAATTGCGTCCATTTCTGATGAACGATTTTTAGAACTATTTAAAACCAATGACATTATTATTGTAGCTGGATTTCAAGGCTTCAATGAATTCGGTGAATTAACAACACTTGGTCGAGGTGGTTCAGATACTACAGCTGCAGCGATCGCTTCTATTTTAAATTGTCCTTGCGAAATTTATACAGATGTTGAAGGAATTTACAGTACAGACCCAAGACTATATTCAAATGCTAAACAATTAGAAAAAATTTCTTCTGCTGAAATGATGGAAATGTCTTCGTTAGGAGCAGGAGTATTGGAATCCAGATGTGTTGAAATTGCTTTTAATAATAATATTCCATTATATATAGGAAAAACTCTATCAAATGAGAAAGGAACATGGATTGTGCCAGACGATAAAATGTTAGAAAGAAAAGCAGTGACAGGAGTCGCCTTAGATGATGATGTCATACAGGTTGTTCTCTCTTATCCCACCACTGACTTTAAACTATTAAATGACTTATTTAATTTACTAGACGAAAGTGAAATTAATATTGATATGATTTCTCAAATAGATGATGAAAATCATTTACAGTTTAGTTTCACTGCAAAACATAATGATAAAATTCAAATCCAAGCATTGACTAACGTTTTAAAAGAAACTTATAAAGAATTAAATATCGTATTAAATGAAGAGTTTGTTAAATTATCGGTCATTGGTGCAGGAATGCGTGATATGCATGGAGTGGCGTCTAAAGTATTCCGGACACTGATTGAAAATGATATTTCTTTTTCTCAAGTTACTACATCACAAATAAGTATTACTTTCTTGATTGATGCTGAAAATAATCAAAAAGCAACACAAATTCTTTGCGAAACTTTTAATTTATAATATTACAGGAGGACTAAATAATGACAAAAGTAGCTATAATTGGCGCGACGGGATTAGTTGGTTCAACAATCCTGAAATTATTAGAAGATAGAAATATAGAGATAAATGAACTTGTTCCTTTTGCTTCTGCGCGCTCAGCAGGAACAGAAATCCCTTTTCAAGGTGAGCAACTCATTGTTCGTGAATTAACTGAAGAAGCAACGAAAGAACCTTTCGATTATGTTTTAATGTCTGCTGGAGGTAGTACAAGTTTACACTACTCTCCTCTATTTGAAGAAAATGGAGCTATTGTAATTGATAATTCTAGTGCATGGCGGATGGATGCTGAAATTGATTTAATCGTTCCGGAAGTAAATCAACCCTCGCTAAATCGTAAAATTATTGCCAATCCAAATTGCTCAACGATTCAATCTGTTTCTCCATTAAAAATTCTACACGATGCTTTTGGTTTAAAACGTGTAGCTTATACAACTTATCAATCAGTATCTGGCTCTGGTTGGGCAGGAATTGAGGATCTTGAGCGTGGAGAACGTGGCGAAGAACCATTAAATTATCCATATCCTATTTATAATAATGTATTGCCTCATATTGATGACTTTTTGGAAAACGGCTATACCAAAGAAGAACAAAAAATGATTGATGAAACTCGGAAAATTCTTGGCTTACCTGATTTACCAGTTACTGCAACTTGTGTTCGTGTGCCGGTGAAATCCGCTCACTCAATCGCAATGAATGTAACATTTGAAAAAGATCCAACTATAATAGATATTCAAAATACATTTAAAAATAAACCAGGCATCACTTTAAAAGATGATCCTACAAATCTACAATATCCTATGCCGATTGATGCTGCTGGCAAAGATGATATTCTAGTGGGCCGCATTCGAAAAGACGAGAGTTTAGAAAATACTTTCCATTTATGGTCTGTAAGTGACAATATATTAAAAGGTGCAGCCCTTAATGCTGTACAGATCCTAGAACAATTAATTCAAGCATAAGAAGTATAGATGTTATACAATAAAAAATAGAATAAAATACAAGAAGAATTGAAAGGTGAATATATCAATGGGTTTATTATTTGAAGGTGTTTCTGCCGCTGTCACTACACCATTTAAAAATGGGAAAGTTGACTTAGAAAGTTTTGAAAAACATTTACAGTTTTTAAAAGAGAATAATATTCAAGCTTTTATTGTTAATGGGACAACTGGCGAAGGATCTACGTTAACTGATTTTGAAAAAAGACAAACAATTGAAACGGCAGTTAAAGTGGCAAATAAAGAAATCCCCGTTATTGCCGGTACAGGATCAAACGATACTCAGGGGTCAATTGATGCTTCATTAGAAGCTCAAGAATTAGGTGTAGATGGCCTTTTAGTCATTACACCTTACTATAATAAAACAACTCAAAAAGGTGCCATTGCTCATTTTACAGCGATTGCCGATGCTGTTGTTGACTTACCAATTATTTTATATGATGTGCCTGCTCGAACCGGGATGTCATTAGAAGCTGAGACAGTGGCTGTCTTGTCAAAGCGTCCTAATATTGTTGGGTTAAAAGATGCGACGGGTGATTTAGCGAATTTAACAAGAATGTTGAATTTAGTTGATGAAGACTTTGCATTTTATGGTGGAAACGATGATATTGCTCTGCCCTTCTATGCAGCAGGAGGAAAAGGTTTGATATCGGTTGTGGCGAATGTTATACCAAGTGAACATCAAAAACTTTACATGTTAGCGCAAAATGATCCTAAAGAAGCGCTCCAATTAAATAATCGTCTCTTTCCATTTACTGACGCTATTGGTGCAGAATTAAATCCTATTTCAATTAAAGCCGTTGTCAGTCATCTCGGATTTGGCGATTATGAAGTACGTCTTCCTTTAGTTGCATTAGAAGATGAGGTTGTCAGTGATATAATGCGTTCATATGAAGCTTTAAAAGAAGGAATGAATAATTAATGAAAATAATTTTAGTTGGTTTTGGTGCGATGGGAAAAAGTGTAGCTGCTCTAGCAGAGGAACGAGACTATAAAATTGAAGCCGTAATGGTTCCTGAGGGAGAAGAAACTCCTTACACAACCGTCCATAGTTTTAAAGACTTTCCAGAAGCAGATGTTGTAATAGATTTTTCACACCCTGATTTAACGCTTGAGATGTTAGAAACTGATGAAATGACTTTACCGATTATTATTGCAACAACTGGTCGTAAAGAAGAAATTATTGAAAAAGCAAAAATAAAAGCTGAAAAACAGCCAGTATTCTTCAGCCCTAATATGAGTTATGGTGTGCATGTAATGACAAAAATAGTAGCTCTAGCGACTGAATTGCTTGATGAATATGATATTGAGTTACTTGAAAAACATCACAATCAAAAGGTGGATGCTCCTAGTGGAACATTAAATTTATTATTAGATACAATCAAAGGTGTTTCTGCCCGTAAAGACTCAGAACTAGTATATGATCGTCATGATAAAACAGAAAAACGAAAGAAAAAAGAAATTGGTGTCTCTGCTATACGTGGAGGAACGATTGTTGGCGAGCATGATGTGCTCTTTGCTGGTTTAGATGAAGAAATAACAATCTCCCATCGTGCACAGTCCAAAGATATTTTTGCAAATGGTGCTTTACAGGTAGCTCCAAAGTTAATTGAAAAAGATTCTGGATTCTATACTTTTGATAACCTTTAATATGATTCATTTTAATGCAGCAAATTTTATTTTTGCTGCATTTTTTATTTATGAATATTTGAACAATTATCCTTAAAAATCTAATGATTATACATGTTATTAAAATAAAAATTGTGCTATAATAACAATTAAATAAGGAAAAATTTTAAAATATCATGTGAATAAAATCACTATTATAAGGTGGGATCACTGAAGTTATGATAAAACATTTAAAGTTAAATACTATACCATTATTGTTTTATATTTTAAGTTTACTTTTTATAAGCCAATTTTTATATCAAACTATTCAAAGTAGTTTTTATGCGCCAAACTTTTTATGGACAACTTTTACACTCATTATTAGTCTCCTTATTTTTCTAGGTTTGCGCGAAGAATTTCAACCTACTAAAAAGAAAATAAAAAGTCCCAAAAAGGAGTATAATTTATCTAATCGAGTAAAAATTTTAGGCGTAATCACATTAAATACAATGCTTACTTACTTCATCGCCACCTACTTTGGTACATCAACTATATTTTCAGCAAATTTTGTGTGTTTCATTTCTACCTTTATTTTTCCGAGATTTGAAGCAGAAGCTTATAGTGGTAGTTTAGCTGGAATGATTGGCGCTTATTTATGTTCGCATTGGTCAATTGCTTTGTTAACAGCAATTATGACTGGAATTACTTTCATATTATTTATCCCCTATTTTAAAAATATTGGTGGACGCGGAGGGACTATTCCTTATATGGCTACAATGGTTTCTGTACGCTTAGTATTATCTTTAAACCCGGAGCAACGACAACCCATTGAATCTGAATTCATTATACCTTCTTTATTCGCTATTTTAATCGGTGCATTGCTCACATATTTTTTACAGGATAAGAATCTTTTAAGCGGAGTCAAAGCTGCGACGTCTATTTCTCTGATTGCGGCAATCCTTTTGCCAGCTACTCTATATACAGTCACTACAGCTATTTTCGCAGGAACCGTTATTGGAATGTCTAAAAAAGATCGTATAGAAGGATACGGTCATTTATTTGTTGTTGCGATTATTAGCTTTATATTATTCATTCCCTCTTTCCATATTTTAGATGGAATTGGTGGAAAAATTGGCTTCCTAAGTTTACTTTCATATCAAGCTTCCATTGGTCTAAGAAAAATGATTACTTATTCAGCAGAATTTATGACAAGTAAACAAAAATATATTTGAAATAACATTCATAAAAATTTAAAGAGGGGAAGATGAATCAACTTTGATCATCTCCCCTTCTTTTAATTTATTTAACAACATACTTCAGTTTTTTTAATATTCTTTTTTAAAAATTTCTGTTAATGGAGGAACAACTTGTTTCTTACGTGAAACAACACCGTCTAGATCCACCATGTTTAATTGGATAGGCTTACTGAAGGCCATTTCAAATTGTCGATATGCTGGCCCATCTACAATAGCTACCGAATTATTTTCAATGATATCTGTAATCAAAAGAACATATAAATCATAATTATTTTCCCTTGTTTCTTTTCTCATCGCTTCTAAAATTTCAGCTTTTCGGGTCAGAACGTCATTGACATCAACAACATTCACTTGACCAATCCGCACAAGCTCTCTTCCCATTGGAAAAGATTTTGCATCATCATTTAAAATGTCTTCTGGTGTCTTAGATGAAATATCAGTTCCTGCCTTTAACATATCTAAGCCATATTCATCTAATGATACTCCTGCAATCTCCGCTAGCTCCTCAGCAGCTAAAACGTCTTCTGACGTACTTGTAGGCGATTTAAGTAGTAATGTATCAGAAACAATAGCAGAAAGCATTAAACCAGCAATTTCGCTTGGAATGGCTACTTCATGTTCTTTAAATATTTTTAGTAATATTGTAGCTGTAGACCCTACTGGCTCCGCTCTGTAAAATAGCGGGTCATTCGTTTCGAAATTTGCGATACGGTGATGATCAACTACTGCTTTAATTGTTACTTTACTGATATCTGAAACACTTTGTTGGGATTCATTATGGTCGACTAATACTACTTCGTCCACTTCATTAGATGCTGTTTCAATGATTCGAGGTGCGTCCACTCGAAAATAATCAAGTACGAATTTAGTTTCTTCGTTTGGCTCACCCAATGCAACTGCCTCAGCTTCAATAGAAACTTCATTCAGTAAGTATGATAATGCAATTGCTGATGCAATGGTATCTGTATCCGGATTTTGGTGACCAAATACTAAAAGCTTACTCATTTTTATCACTCCTAATTTATAATCTTCACACTATATAGATTAAAGCAAATTATAGTTTTTAGCAATTATTCTATAATTGTATTTTATAAAAATAAAAACATCTTTATAGAATTGGCGACATGCACCTAGAGTCTATAAAGATGTTTCAATCTTCATTATAAAACTTTATCTAAAAACTGTTGAGTTCTTATTTCTGAAGGTTCATCAAATAACTTATCTGGTACGTTCTCTTCAACAATATACCCACCATCCATAAAAATAACTCGATCAGCTACTTGTCTGGCAAAGCTCATTTCATGAGATACAATAATCATCGTCATTCCTTCATCTACAAGTTTTTTCATTACCGTTAGTACTTCTCCAACCATTTCTGGATCTAAAGCAGATGTCGGTTCATCAAATAACATAACTTCAGGATTCATTGCTAAAGCTCTGGCAATAGCTACGCGTTGTTGTTGCCCACCAGATAGTGAGTCCGGATAATCATCAATTTTTTCTTCTAAGCCTACCATCTTTAATAATTCTAAAGCTCTTTGTCGAGCCTCTTGTTTAGACATTTTCTTTAATTCGACTGGAGCTAATGTAATATTTTCTGATACCGTTAAATGAGGGAAAAGATTAAATTGTTGAAAAACCATTCCAATATTCTGACGGATGATATCAATTCTAGTTGAATGGTCTGTTAAGTTATTCCCATTTACTATAATCTCCCCATCATCAATTGGCTCTAGTCCATTTAAGCAGCGCAAAAAGGTGGATTTTCCCGAGCCTGAAGGACCGATAATACAAATTACTTCGCCTTTATTGACATTTAAATTGATCGACTTTAAAACTTCGTTTGTGTCAAAACTCTTTTGTAAATTATTTACTTCGATAATGGTCATTCTTACAGCTCCTTCTCTAAACGATTTGATAGTTTAGTTAAAATAGTAATTAAAATAATATACATTGCACCTACAATTAACCAGATGCTTCCTGATTGATAAGTACGAGCAATAATGATTTTACCTGTTTGAGTTAATTCAATAATTCCGATAACAGATAAAATAGAGGTATCTTTTAACGTTATAACAAATTGGTTAATAAGCGATGGCATAGCAATTCTTGAAGCTTGTGGTAATATAATTCGACGCATCGTAATACTATTTGTTAGTCCTAAAGATTTCCCAGCTTCAATTTGCCCCTTATTCACTGCTTGTATACCACCTCTTACAATTTCAGCAATATAAGCGGTAGCGTTCAAGCTTAATGTAATTATTCCAGCAATATTGGCATTAAATTGTAAGCCCATCATTTGCGGAACGCCAAAGTATATAAAGAAAGCTAATACAATTAAAGGAGCTCCACGCATAATATCAATATAAATTTGAGCAAGTATTTTCAATAATCCAACGTCACTTGTTCGCATTAACCCAATAATTACTCCAAAGAATAATGCAATGAAAAAAGCTATAAATGATAACCAGATCGTACGCCATAACCCATTCATTAAAGGTCCTAAATTATTTACAAATTGAGTAACAATATTTTGGTTCTCGCTTTGTTCCTCTAAAGCCTCTTCCCCTAAATAACGGGCAATAATCTCTTCATATTCTCCTGAAGCTCTTAAATTAGCGAGTCCATCATTAAACATTTGTAAAAGTTCAGGGTTTTCACCTTTATTTACAGCAAAGCCATTATCTGCAACAGCTTGTTGTTCTCCAATAAACTTCAAACGAACACGACCTGTAGAATGTGCGTATAACATAACGGGATAATCTTCCACAACCGCTGCCGAATTCCCTACTTGCATGTCTTCATACATATTCACTGAATCTTCAAAAGCATTTAATGTAAACCCATATTCTTCGGATAACTCTGTTGCAACATCAAAACCTGTGGTTCCAGTCTTAACAGCTACACTCATTCCTTCTAAATCCTCTAGTGAATCAATGTTACTATCTTCTAAAACGGCAAATTGAGAACCAGAAGAATAATATGGATCAGAAAAATCAAAAGCTTCTCTACGCTCCTCTGTAATACTCATTCCTGCAATCACACCGTCTACTTGATTACTTTCAAGTGCTTGGACAGCAGCATTAAATCCTAAAATACTCAGTTCATATTCAAACCCTTGATCTTCTGCAATGGCTTCTAGCAGATCCATGTCAATTCCTACAAAATCTCCATTTTCATCGACATACTCAAACGGAGCATACGTTGTATCGGTTCCTATGATATAAACTCTTTCCTGCGCATTGACTGTATTTATACTATTCATTATAAGTGCGAAAACGAAAAATAAAGCACTAAATAATTTTATTGTATTTTTACGTATAGTCATTATTGCACCTTCCTTCTATCTGATAAGAATAATACATTGAATAATTTAATAATTATTTAATGTTTCTAATATTATACTCATTTTAAGCTTATAATGCAATACGGGAAAAAATCTCCCTTCTATCAAATGAAGGTGTAATTGTACGATGACTTACTTTTAGTATATAAATATATTCATCAAAAATAACAAAAAACCCTAAATTTCTCGAAAATAATCGAGCAAATATAGGGTTAAATATTACTTATTTATTTTGATATAAACTAGTTTTTAGAATACGATTCGCATTTTCTACTCGGTCTGGTGTTGGTGGTTCAATTCCTTCTAGACGATACGGTATACCAAGTTCTTCGTATTTATAAACACCTAACTCATGATAAGGTAAGATTTCCACATTCTTGACAGCTGACCCTAAGGATTGAATGAAATCACTTAATGCTTCTAAATCTTCATCAAAATCAGAATGTTCCGGCACTAAAACATGACGAATCCACATTGGAATTTCTCGATTAGCTAAATCACGAGCCATCTCAAGAATGTTTGTATTTTCTGCCATTGTATACTTTTTATGGAATTCATTATTAATATGTTTAATATCCATTAGCACTAAATCTGTATACTGCATTAATTCATCATAAACACTAAAGAATGGTTCTTCTCGCGTAAAAGGTCCACCACATGAGTCAATTGCGGTATGAATTCCTTTTTCTTTTGCTAATTTAAAGAGTTCTAAAATAAAATCAATTTGTAGCAGAGGCTCTCCACCACTAATTGTGATACCTCCCTCATCTCCCCAATAAGCTTGATAGTCAGCCGCTTGTTCGATTAGTTCTGTGGGGGTATAAGGTGTGCCACCACCCATATTCCAAGTATCAGGATTATGGCAGAAAGCACATCTTAGTCGACATCCTTGCATAAAGACCACAAACCGAATACCTGGTCCATCTACGGAGCCAAATGTTTCAATAGAGTGTACATATCCTAACGTTTCTTCTGCCATATTATTTAATCATCCTTATACTTAATATTTTACCTGCATTAATATTAACTGATTATTTTATTTATAGACTTGCGTGGAAAGTACGGCTAATAACATCCATTTGTTGTTCACGTGTTAATTTAATAAATTTAACGGCATATCCAGATACACGGATTGTTAATTGTGGATATTCTTCTGGATGTTCCATAGCATCTACTAATGTATCACGGTTTAATGCGTTAACGTTCAAGTGATGTCCACCTTTTATTACGTAACCGTCCAGCATATTTGCTAAGTTTCTAATTTGAGTTTCTTCTGTTTTACCTAAAGCATTCGGTACAATAGAGAAAGTATTAGAAATTCCGTCTAATGAAAATTCATATGGTAATTTAGCCACAGAGTTTAAACTTGCTAATGCCCCCTTTTCATCACGCCCGTGTAATGGATTTGCTCCTGGAGCGAATGGTTCACCTGCACGACGTCCATCTGGTGTATTTCCAGTTTTCTTACCGTATACAACGTTTGATGTAATCGTTAAGATTGAAGTTGTATGAACAGATTCACGATAAGTATCATGTTTTTTAACACTTGTCATGAAACGCTCTAATAATTCGATCGCAATGTCATCGACACGATCGTCATTATTTCCATATTTTGGATAATCGCCTTCAATTTCATAATCTACCACTAAACCATTCTCATCACGAATTGTTTTTACCTTTGCATGTTTAATTGCTGAAAGTGAATCTACAGCTACTGAAAAACCGGCAATACCTGTTGCCATTGTACGTAATATTTCAGTATCATGTAGCGCCATTTGAGAACTTTCATAGCTATACTTATCATGCATAAAGTGAATGACATTTAGTGTATTAATATATAGACCAGCAATCCAATCAATCATATCTTGATATTTTTCTTGTACTTCATCATATTCTAAATATTCAGATGTAATTGGCGCAAAGGCTGGAGCAACTTGTGCTTTAGAAACTTCATCAATACCACCGTTAATTGCATATAGGAGGGCTTTTGCTAAGTTTGCACGAGCACCAAAGAATTGCATTTGTTTTCCAATTTCCATTGCAGACACACAGCAAGCAATTCCATAGTCGTCTCCGTAAATCGGACGCATAATGTCATCATTTTCATATTGGATGGCACTTGTTTCAATAGAAACTTTTGCACAAAAATCTTTAAAGTTTTGTGGTAAATTGACTGACCATAAAACAGTTAAGTTTGGTTCTGGAGATGGTCCTAAGTTTCTTAATGTATGCAAGAAACGGTAGCTATTTTTTGTAGTCATGTGACGACCGTCAACACCCATACCAGCAATCGCTTCTGTGACCCATGTAGGATCTCCTGAAAATAACTCATTATATTCAGGTGTACGCGCAAATTTGACCAAACGTAGTTTCATTACGAAATGATCAACTAGTTCTTGTGCTTCCACTTCTGTTAAAGATCCGTTTTCTAAATCTCTTTCGATATAGATATCTAAGAAAGTTGACGTGCGTCCTAATGACATTGCCGCACCGTTTTGTTGTTTAACAGCAGCTAAGTAGCCTAAGTATAACCATTGGAATGCTTCTTGAGCGTTTTCAGCTGGACGAGAGATATCAAAGCCATAAATATGTCCTAATTCTTTAATCTCATGCAAGGCTTTAATTTGCTCAGATAATTCTTCACGTTGACGAATAATGTTTTCTGACATTACTCCGCCACCATAATTATCTTTATCTTTCATTTTTTCTTCAATTAAGAAATCAATTCCGTATAAAGCGACACGACGATAGTCACCTATAATTCGACCACGACCGTATGCATCTGGTAATCCTGTAATTACACCTGAACGACGAGCTGCACGCATTTCAGGAGTATAAGCATCAAATACACCTTGATTATGTGTTTTGCGGTATTCATTAAAAATATGGACTTTTTCAGGATTAATTTCGTAACCGTATGATTCTGCAGCTTGTTCAGACATACGAATACCACCATAAGGTTGGAATGAACGTTTGAATGGTTTGTCTGTTTGGAAACCAACAACTGTTTCTTTATCTTTATCCAGATATCCTGGTCCGTGCGAAGTAATTGAGGATACGATATCTGTATCCATATCTAATACTCCACCCGCTTCAATTTCTTTACGATCTAAATCCATTACTTGATCCCATAACTGAGCAGTGTTTTCTGTTGGTCCTTCTAAGAAAGTATCATCACCGTCATATGGTTTATAGTTTAGTTGGATAAAGTCTCGAACAGTAACATTTCGCTTCCATTTATCCCCTTTAAAACCTTTCCAGGCTTTATCATAAGAGGTAGAATCCATTGACTTTTGCATAAATACAACTCCTTAATTATTCTTTTTATTGCCTTCCAATATTTTGGTCATATTAATAATATCACATACTATTGACAATAAACAAGCGAATTGATAATTTTTTATTAATTAATTATATATAAATGCTTAAATGACAACATGAAAGCGTGTTAATTGATAATCTGTTGAGAATTGATAAACATGATTACATCTTCACAATACATGTGAAATAAAAATAGGAGCTCGAAAGCTCCTATCTTCTATATGTTATTCGTTATTTTCTTCTTCAGGTTCTTCGTAAATTAAATCATCTCTTCGATACATAATAGGTTGTCCATCAGAAGTTTCATCTAAAATGAACGAGCCATTACTATATCGATCACTGATTCCATAGTCTTTCGGTTGGAAAGTTACTTCCTGTCCTTTATTCGTTATTATAGTTACATTTTCATTATTATCTGTAACTCCAAACATTAAAGCCACTCGATGTGGATTTGATTTTAATTCTCGAAGAACTAATAATCCACGTTTCGCACGTGAAATTACGTCAAAATCGATTAAATCCATTTTCTTCACTGCTCCACGATGCGTCACAATCATTACCGGTGCAGTAGGGTCACTAGGTTCAAAAACGAAGCCTGACACGACGTAATCCCCTTCTTTCAGGTTCATCGATTTAACCCCTTTAGCATTTGTACCATAAGTAGATACTTCAGCTAGTGGATAACGTAAACCATAACCTCGGTGACTAATTAAAAAGACATCATAATTTTTAGCTTGTTCCACTTCGTAAACATTTAATAATTCATCGGTTTCATCTTCTAGACGAATAGCTGTAGAACTTTGTGTTCTATAGTTTCTTTTATGTGCAAAGTCCGATACTTTTGTTTGCTTTATAAACCCATTACGAGTAATAAATACAAACGTATCTTCATCTGGAAGCTGTTCGTAACTATATGCAGCTATAATTCGTTCACTTGGTTCAAATGAAATACTTTGGGATAAATGCTGTCCTGCATCCTTCCAACGAATATCTGGTAATTCGTGAATTGGCCGGTTGATGACCTTTCCTTTGCTTGTAAAGATGACCATTTGATCTAAAGTAGATAATTTTTCTGCAAAAATCACCTTATCACCATTACGGATACTAATATCTTCTGGTGATGAAGACTGATACGAACGTATACTTGTACGTTTTAAATATCCTTCTCGAGTTAAAGTCACGATAACTTCTTCTTCAGAAATCAATACTTCTTTTTCAACTTTAAGTTCTTCAATTTCATCTTCTATCTGTGTTAAACGTGGAGTTGCATATTTCTTTTTAATTTCTTTTAGTTCTTCTTTAATCACTTGATCAAGTTTCTTTTTGTTTTTCAAAATTTCATTATATTCTTTAATTCGTGCTTCTAAATCTTTTGCTTCTTCTTCCAACTCAGTAATATCGGTATTGGTTAAACGATAAAGTTGAAGATTAACAATAGCTTCAGCTTGTCTTTCACTAAATTCAAAATCATTGATCAAATTCACTTTAGCATGCGATTTATTGTTACTTTCACGAATCGTAGCAATCACTTTATCCAAAATAGAGATAGCTTTAATTAGTCCTTTGACAATGTGTTCGCGATCTTTATCTTTTCTAAGCAAAGTGTTTGTACGACGAGTTACAACTTCTCTTCTGAAATTCAAATAGCTATTTAAAATTTCTCTTAAACCTAATTGTTTAGGTTGTTTGTCGTCAATCGCAATGACGTTGTAATTATAAGAAATTTGTAAATCAGTGTTTTTTAATAAATAAGTTAAAATACCTTCCGCATTTACATTTTTCCTTAGTTCAACCACAATACGTAAACCAGTACGGTCTGTTTCGTCACGTACATCCGCTATCCCATCAATTTTTTTATTGATTCGGATATCATGCATCTTACTGACTAAATTACTTTTGTTTACATCATAAGGAATTTCCGTGATAACAATTTGCTCACGGCCGCCACGCATTTTCTCAATTTCCGTTTTCGAGCGGATGACAATACGTCCTTTACCTGTGTCAAATGCTTTCTTTAATCCTTTAGCTCCTTGGACAATTCCTCCCGTTGGGAAGTCAGGTCCTTTCACATAATTCATTAACGTTTTTAAACGCGCTTCGGGATGATCAATTAAATGAACGGTAGCATCAATAATTTCTCCTAAGTTATGGGGAGGAATATCTGTCGCATACCCCGCTGAAATACCAGTCGCACCATTTACAAGTAAATTTGGATATTTAGCAGGTAAAACAGTTGGTTCTTCATCGGTATCATCAAAGTTTAAAATAAAGTCTACCGTATCCAGATTAATATCTTTCACTAATTCATCCGCTATTTTAGATAAACGAGCTTCCGTATAACGCATTGCGGCAGCCGGATCCCCGTCCATACTTCCGTTATTTCCTTGCATATCCACTAAAGGCTCACGCATTTTCCACTCTTGACTCAAACGAACCATCGCATCATAAACAGAGGTGTCTCCGTGTGGATGATAGTTACCAATCACATTACCGACTGTTTTTGCAGATTTACGGTAAGCTTTATCATAAGTATTATTATCATTTTGCATCGCAAAAATAATACGACGCTGTACGGGTTTTAATCCATCTCGAATATCTGGAATCGCACGTTCTTGGATAATATATTTCGAATATCTTCCAAAACGGTCTCCCATAACATTCTCTAATGTTATTTTTTGAACTCCTGAACTTTCTGCCATTAAACATCTAACCTTTCTTGCTGAAAGTCTTCTTCATTTTCTTCAAGGACTTCCTCAGTATCTAAAATACTACCGTCTTCTTCCATCGTAAATTCAACATTATCTTCAATCCAGTCACGACGTGGAGCAACTTTAGAACCCATTAATACAGAAACACGTCGCTCTGCTTGTGCTTCATCATCAATCGTTACTTGAATAAGTGTGCGTCTCTCTGGATCCATCGTTGTTTCCCATAACTGATCGGCATTCATCTCTCCAAGTCCTTTATATCTTTGTAGAGAATAATTTTTAAGTCCTTTAGTGGCTTCTGTCATTTCTTCATCTGTCCAAGCATAAATTGATTTTTGCTTTTTACCAGAACCAGAAGTTACTTTATATAAAGGAGGTTGAGCAAGGTAAACCTTCCCTGCATCAATTAATGGACGCATGTAACGATAAAAGAAAGTAAGCAATAATGTTTGAATGTGTGCACCATCTGTATCCGCATCCGTCATAATAATTACTTTATCATAGTTACAATCTTTTAAATCAAATTCAGGACCTACTCCTGCACCAATCGTGTAAATCATTGTTGCAATCTCTTCATTTTTGAAAATATCAGTTATCGAAGCTTTTTCAGTATTTATCACTTTTCCACGCAAAGGAAGAATCGCTTGGAAAGTACGGTCTCGTCCTTGTTTTGCAGAACCACCCGCAGAATTCCCCTCTACAAGGTACAATTCATTCCGTTTTGCATTGCGTCCTTGAGCAGGCGTTAATTTATCTGAAATTAAAGTATCACGTTGGCGTCTCGATTTTCCATCTCTAGTTGCATCTTTAGCTTTTCTTGCCGCTTCCCGTGCTTCACGGGCTTTTAAGGCTTTTCGGATAATTTGCTGAGACATTTCGCCATTTTCAGCTAAATAAAAGCCTAACTGTTCAGAAATAACTGCCTCAGTCGCGGCACGTGCTTCTGGTGTACCTAGTTTATTTTTTGTTTGACCTTCAAATTGAAGGATATTTTCTGGTATTCGCACAGATAAAATAACCGCAATTCCTTCGCGAATATCAGAACCTTCTAAATTCTTTTCTTTTTCTTTCAATAAATCTGTTCGACGAGCATAATCATTAAATGTTTTCGTTAAAGCCGTTTTAGCACCGATCTCATGCGTACCACCATCACGGGTACGTACGTTGTTTACAAAACTTAAAAAGTTTTCTGTATACCCATCGTTATATTGATAAGCAAACTCTACCTCAATGCCGTTATTTTTTCCTTCGAAATAACCAATAGGTGTTAAGGTATCTTTATCTTCATTTAAATATTCGACAAAAGACTTGATTCCTTCTTCATAATAGAATTCCTCTTCTTCTTCAGTCCGTGTATCTTCCATACGAATTTTTGTCTTTTTAAGTAAGAATGCTGATTCACGCATTCGTTCAGACAAAGTATCATAAGAAATTTCAATGGATTTAAAAATCTCTGGATCGGGTTTAAAGTGAATGGTTGTTCCTGTTGCTTTTCCTTTTACTTTCTTACGCTTTACGTCTCCGTCCGGCTTACCACCATTTTTAAATTTCTGTGTATATTCGTAACCATCTCTTTCGACTGTTACGATTAACCATTCAGATAAAGCATTAACGACAGCCGCTCCTACACCGTGGAGACCTCCGGAGGTTTTATAACCGCCCTCTTCGCTAAATTTCCCACCTGCGTGGAGAATCGTAAAGATGACTTGTAATGTCGGAATCCCTGATTTATGCATCCCAGTTGGCATTCCTCGTCCATTATCTTTTACACTAATACTATTGTCTTCAAATATTTTAATATCAATTGTATCGCCGTACCCTGCGAGTACCTCATCGACAGAGTTGTCTACTATTTCATACACTAGATGATGTAGACCTCGTGAATCAGTTGATCCTATATACATACCAGGACGTTTTCTTACGGCGTCTAAACCTTCTAAAATTTGAATAGAAGAATCTGAATATTCTTGTCGTGCCATTTATAGTTGCACCCCTTCTACCAATTTAATTATTAATTTAATTTTTTCGTTATTAAGAAACGCTTGTTCTCATACAACAAGCATACTTTACAATTATACCATAAAATTGTCAAATATAGTTATAACAATTGATTTATCAAGCTTTGTAAATTTTATATTTTATCGTTAAAGTCTTTTTAAAAAATAGTTGTTAAAGTACCGTTTGAATCATGGTAAACTATACATATCGCTTTAAGGCCTATTTTGAATGAAACTAATCATTTCTTAAGCCCTAATTTTAGAGGAGAGATTAAATTGAATATTCTTATTCAAATGATAATTGCCTACCTATTAGGCTCAATTCCATCAGGTGTTTGGATTGGAAAATTAATATACAATAAAGATATCCGTGAATATGGAAGCGGAAATACAGGTGCTACAAATACTTTCCGTATTTTAGGTATAAAAGCAGGAATTGCTGCATTAATCATGGATGTGTTAAAAGGAACTCTGGCTACTTTAATTCCCATCTGGTTCAATACAAATATCCATCCTATATTTATTGGTATATTTGCGATCATCGGTCATATTTTCCCACTCTACATTAAGTTTAAAGGCGGGAAAGCTGTTGCGACATCAGCCGGTGTGGCTTTAGCCTTACATCCTGTTTTCTTATTCATTTTTGTTGGTGTCTTTTTAATTATCTTATTTACGACAAGTATCGTAAGTATTGCAAGTATCCTCGCTGTATCTTTTGCAGCCATTGGTTCTTTATTCTTAAATGATCCTATTTTCTCAGCGATCATTTGGGTTATTGCCCTTTTGATTCTTTATCTTCACCGAGAAAATATCAAACGACTTAGAGAAGGTTCTGAAAATAAAGTTCCTTTTGGTCTACGAAGTTCAAAAAAAGATAAATAACTTGTTCAAATTTAATCGTTTGAAGATTTGTGTTGATGAATCATATCGGTTCATTAACACTTTTTTTATTTAATTCTTTCATAAACAGTATTTCTATTATACAAAATAAAAATTGCCAGCTTGTTCATATTTCTCGAACAAACTAGCAATTTCTTCATTCTATATACAATTATAGAATATATTGTGACAAGTCTTGATCCTCTGCAATATGGCCAATTTTATCTTGAACATATTGTTTTGTGATATTCACATCACCCATTTGCATATCGCTTGCTTCATATAATAATTCTTCTAATAGTTTTTCTAAAATGGTATGCAAACGACGAGCCCCAATATTATCTGTTTCATCATTGACCTTTTGTGCAATTTCTGCAAGTTCTTCTACTGCATCCATTGTAAACTTCACTTCTACATTTTCAGTGTTTAATAAAGCTTGATATTGTTTAATCAATGAATTTTTAGGCTCTGTTAGAATTTTAACGAAGTCCTCCGCAGTTAAATCATCTAACTCGACGCGAATCGGGAAACGTCCTTGCAATTCAGGAATTAAATCACTTGGTGTTGATGTATGGAAAGCACCGGATCCGATAAACAGAATATAGTCCGTTTTAACATTTCCATATTTTGTTCGAACAACAGATCCTTCAACAATAGGCAAAATATCTCTTTGAACTCCTTCACGAGATATTTGAGCTTGGCCTCCTTCATCTTTTGAAGCAATTTTATCAATTTCGTCTAGGAAGATAATACCATTATTTTCAGCTAATTTTATCGCTTCTGTTTCAATATCCGCACTTTCAATTAACTTGTCTGCTTCTTCTTCCGTTAAAACTTCAACTGCTTCTTTTACAGACATTGTTCGTTTAATTTTACGGGGAGGTCTTAAAGCACCTAAGGTATCCGATAAGTCAATCCCCATTTGTTCGAATTGTTCGTTCATCGGTCCAGCTGTTTTTTGTTGTTTTTCTTCTACTTGAATTTCTACTTCGCGACTGTCTAGCACACCACGTTTAATTTGGTCAACTAATTCACTACGTTTTGAAGAAATTTCTTCTGTCACTTCTTCTTCTTCTTCGGGTTCTTCCCCACCAAAATTCATTTGATCAGGATTCATTCCCATGCTTTGATAGAATTGTGCGAAAGGATTTGTAGCTTGTTGTGATTTTTCTTTACGAATTCCAGGGGCTAGTGCTTTAGCAATTCGCTTAATTGCTTCGTTTTCAGCACGTGCCTGAACCTCACTTCGTTTTTCACGACGTACAAGTTGAATAGCTGCTTCAAGTAAATCGCGAACCATTGACTCAACATCTCGCCCAACATAGCCAACTTCTGTAAATTTTGTCGCTTCTACTTTAAGGAATGGTGCATGTAAAATATCGGCTAAACGACGTGCAATTTCTGTTTTACCTACTCCAGTTGGCCCAATCATTAAGATATTTTTAGGGGTAATTTCTTTTTGCATTTCTGGTTCAATCAATTGACGGCGGTAACGATTTCTCAATGCAATCGATACTGCTTTTTTTGCCTCGCCTTGTCCAATGATATATTGATCTAAACGATTGACGATTTCTTTTGGTGTTAATTCATTTGTATTTTGCAAATTTATACACTCCAATTCTTACAGTTTTTCAGTGATAATATTATCATTTGTGAAAATATCAATTTCTGAAGCGATTTGTAATCCTTCACGAGCAATCTCTTCAGCGGTTAATTCTTTATTATGACGTTTTAATGCTCGAGCTCCTGCTAAAGCATAGTTGCCGCCTGATCCAATACTTAAAATATTATCGTCTGGTTGGATAACTTCTCCTGTACCAGAAATTAAAAGCATTGTATCTTTATCCATAGCAATGAGCAAAGCTTCGAGTTGACGCATAACTTTATCTGAACGCCATTCTTGAGCTAGCTCAACTGCTGCTCTTTGTAAATTACCACTATATTTATTTAAATTTCCTTCAAATTTTTCTTCAAGCGTAAAAGCATCTGCCACACTTCCAGCAAAGCCTACAATCACTTGATCATCATAAATTTTTCTGATTTTTCGTGCAGTACCTTTCATAATGACGGACTCACCCATTGTGACTTGTCCATCTCCAGCCATTGCGGCTTCACCATTATGATGCACAGCTAGTATTGTTGTTGCGTGAAACTTCACCATTAAATCTCCTCCAGATAGTGTTTCTTTTATTGTTCTTTCATTTATAACATAAAATTTTGTTCTTTATATCCAACCTTAGTAGGAAAAAATTCCTTTTTAAGCTCTTGGATGAAATTGCCTATAGTCTTTTAACAAATGATCTTTTGTAACATGCGTATAGATTTGTGTAGAAGACAAACTTCTGTGTCCTAATAATTCTTGCACTGTACGCATGTCTGCTCCATTATCCAGTAAATGAGTCGCAAAGGAATGTCTCAGTTTGTGTGGATGGATGGATGAAGTCAAACTTGTGCTTTTGATTAATTGATTGAGTGCATATTGTATGCCTGAAACGGAAATATGATCACCATATTGACTAATAAACAAATAGTTATGTTCTTTATTGTACTTATTCATGAGAAATGAACGACAATGTTTTATATAATCTTCAATCGCCATTTTAGCATATTCACCAAAAGGAACGTAACGTTCACGGTTCCCTTTTCCTAAAACTAGCATAACACCTAGGTCTAAATCTACATCTTCTAACGTTAAATTTTGACATTCACTCACACGTATACCTGTCCCATATAAAACTTCTAATAAAGCTTTATCTCTATAATCCAAAGGCTCAGTGCCTGATGCTGCATTGAATAAAAGCTCAATTTCTTCATTGTAAAAAAAATTTGGTAAGCGGAGTCCTGTCTTTTTTAAATGTAGATAGGAGAACGGATTTTCTTCTATAAAATCATGATTGAGTAGATACTGATAAAACGCTCGTAGACTAGAAATTTTCCTAGAGATTGATGAACGATTATATTTTTCATCTGTTAAACGGCTCAAATAAATGCGAGCATCGGTTAAATTAATTTTGAGTAAGTTAGATTCACCCGTTTCTTCTAAGAATTCTAAAAAATGTTCAATATCTTCTAGATAAGCTTCACTTGTGAGGTTAGAATAATTTCTTTCGTGTGCTAAATAGTTATTAAATTCTTGAATCAACTCATCGTTTGAATGCATCCACACGCCTCCTACTTTAACTTTTGGATAAATTCTTTATTCTTAAGTCATTTTATCATATATAAATTAAAAGACCGATAAAACAAATTGAAATTTCTATGAAAAATTAAAAAGCCGAATAAAGTTCTTCATTATTTAGAGTGTTAAAATAATGAATCTTCTCATTCAGCATTTTTATTTGTTGTTATTTTTGTGGTTCTTCTTCATAATCACAGTTTGAACAAACCACTTGTACTTGTTTACGAGTCCGTTTTTCTACTAGATATTCATCACATTTTGGACAGTCTCTTCCGATCGGTTTATCCCATGAAGAGAAGTCACAGTCAGGATAACGTTCACAACCATAAAAAATACGGTTGCTTTTTGTTTTACGTTCTACGACCTCACCTTTTCCACAAGTTGGACAAGTAACACCGATTTTTTTCAAGATCGGTTTTGTATTTCGACATTCTGGGAAGTTCGAACAAGCATAAAATTTCCCATAACGTCCCATTTTAATGACCATCGGATGACCACAAACATCACAATCAAACCCTGCCGGTTCATCTTTAATTTCTACTTCTTCCATTTCTTCTTCTGCTTTTTCAATTTCTTTATGGAAAGGTTTGTAGAAGTTATCAATCAGTTCAATCCAGTCTTGTTTACCTTCTTCGATTTCATCTAGACGTTCTTCCATATCGGCCGTAAAAGTCACATCCACAATGTCAGGGAAATATTCAACAATTAAATCATTGACAATTTCACCAAGTTCTGTAGGTTCAAAACGTCGACTTTGCATCGTTACATAATAACGACGACGTAACGTATTTAACGTTGGTGCATAAGTTGATGGACGTCCTACACCAATCTCTTCTAAGGTTTTAACCAAAGTAGCTTCAGAATAACGAGCAGGCGGTTGGGTGAAATGTTGCTTCGGATCAAGCTTAACTAGATCAACATTTTCCCCTTCTTCTAAGTCAGGTAAAATATTATCTTTTTCAGCTGAGCGATCTTTATACACTTTTGTAAATCCTGCAAAAGCTAATTGAGAACCATTTGCACGGAAAGTTACACCATTTTGTGTTAAATCTACACGCATTGTATTATATACAGCTGGTTTCATTTGACTGGCAATGAATCGATTCCATATCAATTGGTATAAACGGTATTGATCTTTCGAAAGATACTTTTTAATCGATTCTGGTGTACGACTTGCACTTGTTGGACGAATCCCTTCGTGCGCATCTTGTGCATTGCTGTTGTTTGAAGCTTTTTTCTTTGTACCAACATATTCTTTTCCATAAGTTTCTTCAATGAAATCGACTGCTTCATTACGTGCAGTATTTGAAATACGTGTGGAATCGGTACGCATATACGTAATTAATCCAACCGTTTGATTTCTTTGAATTGAAACTCCTTCATATAATTGTTGAGCAACTTGCATTGTTTTATTTGTTCTAAAGTTCAAACGATTCGCTGCGTCTTGTTGAAGTGTACTCGTTGTAAAAGGTTTCTGTGGGTTACGTCTTCTTTTACTTCGTTTAATTTCGGATACGAGCCAAGGGCGATCTTGCTCAATTTTATCCATGACTTCAGATACTTTTTCTTGATTTGGTAAATCTTTTTTCTTTGAGTCTAGGCCATAAAATGATGCTTCAAATGTTTTCTTTGCTTTTTTGAATTCACCATTGATTGACCAGTATTCTTCCGGTTTAAAGTTACGGATCTCTTTTTCACGGTCAATAATCATTTTCAATGCAACAGATTGAACACGTCCAGCACTTAGTCCGCTTTTTACTTTTTTCCAAAGAATTGGACTAATTTCATAACCAACTACCCGGTCAAGCACACGACGCGCTTGTTGAGCATCCACTAAATCTTTATCAATTGAACGTGGTTTTTTAAAGGCATCTTTCACAGCATCTTTTGTAATCTCATTAAAGATTACACGATTTTCGTCATCATCATTTAGGTTGAGCGCGTGGCTAATATGCCATGCAATAGCTTCACCTTCACGGTCCGGGTCGGCAGCTAAAAATACTTTTTCAGCTTTTTTAGCATGTTTTTTCAGATCTTTAAGGACTGGGCCTTTCCCCCGAATCGTAATATAATCTGGCTCGTAATCATTTTCAAAATCAATTCCCATACGACTTTTAGGTAAATCACGAACGTGTCCTTTACTAGCGACAACTTTATAATTTTTCCCTAAATAACGTTCAATTGTTTTACCCTTAGCTGGTGACTCAACAATTACTAGATACTTATAAGCCAAACAAAAACTCCTTTCTACTTGAATCTTTTTAATATTTATATGATTTTCGTTAATTTTGTAAAATCGTTACATATCATAGGACATATGAATAAGACTTGTCAACTGCTTTATTTTATTTTCAAAAAGTTTCTACTATATATACATCCATTCTTTCAAAATATCCTCACTATTTTTTGTCAAAATACCACCCAGTTGAATCAGTCGATGACACCCCTCAGAGTTGGCATCAAATAGTGAACCCGGGACCGCAAAAACATCACGATCTTCATCCAAAGCATTATAAGCAGTAATTAAACTACCACTTCGTTTTTTAGCTTCTATAACTAAAATGCCTCGGCTCAGTCCTGCAATTATACGGTTTCTTTCCGGAAAACGAAACTTTAAAGGCTTGGAGCCCATTGGATACTCACTAATTACAAGATGTTTTTTGCTCATTTCTTGCTGCAATGATCGATTTTCATAAGGGTAGTATCGATCTAAACCTGTGCCTATAACACCAATTGTGCGTCCTCCCACTTCAATAGCTATCTGATGGGCTTTTGTATCAATTCCTTTCGCCAAGCCACTGATGATGCCTATTTCTTGTTTTGTTTTTGGGATTAAAGGTTCTAGTAGATGTTTTGTAGCTTCTAAACCATAATTCGTACAGGCTCGAGCACCAACAACACCTAACCAAGTATGCTGTTCAATGCATTCAAAATCTCCTTTATAAAATAAAACAATGGGTGGAGCAAAAATCTGTTTTAAAAGAAATGGATAATCATCCGATAAAATAGTGATCCATTTAATTCCTGCTTTTTCATATTTTGACATTTCTTTAGATAAATTGAGGGTCTCTAGAAAAGAAGTAAAAGAAGCTTTCTTTTTCTGTGAAAGCTTCTTAAGTTTTCCAGATTTAAATACGGATGGAAGTGCATCCTCATTGGGGTAATGGTTCTTAGCTGAAGTCTCAACCATTTCAACAAATAAACTATACTTTTCAATGGCCTGTAGCGAGGGATAAACACCTAAAGCGAAGAGCCATTCTTTTACTGTTACAACATTTTGCATGAAAATCACTCATTTCTTTGAAATTGCCTTACATATATATAATTTGCAAAAAAATCGGATTTCCACTTTTTTATTTTAAATAAATTTTTTAACCGGTGAAAAAGATTGACGATGAATAGGAGTGGCACCTAATAATTCTAGTCCATTTAGATGTTCTTTTGTTCCATAACCTGCGTTATCTGCAAAGCCATAACCAGGATATTCTTTATCGTATTCAATCATCATTTTATCTCGAGTAACTTTGGCAATAATACTAGCAGCAGCAATACTATTACTTTTCATATCCCCTTTAATAATTGTATGTTGTGGAATAGGAGTCTGTAAACGTACTGCATCAACAAATAAAAGTTCAGGTTGTTTTGATAATTTTGCTACTGCTTGTTTCATGGCTAATTTTGTCGCTTCTAAAATATTATATCGATCAATTTCTTCTGCTGGAATGATACCTACACCAATAGCCAAAGCTTTTTCTTCGATCTCAGCAAAAAGTTCATGTCGTTTACTTAAAGACAGTTTTTTTGAATCATTTAATCCTAAAATTTGCTGATTGTTATCCAATATTACCGCGGCAGAAACAACCGGACCAGCGAGCGGCCCGCGACCTACTTCGTCAATACCTGCAACAAGCTGAAAACCTGCAGCATAGGCCTGCTCTTCCAGTTGGTTCATTGTTTTATAACGGTCATAAAGTTCTTGTTTAGCTTTTTGTTTTTTATGCCATTGTTTAACGGCTGTTTGAACACCTTTTCGTTCATCTGCTTGACAAGCCAACAAAAAATCATCGTCTGGGTTGGTTATTAATTGTAATTGTTTTTTAATTTCACTCACTGTCATTTTCATCTGTACTCAAATCCTCTGGTTTTTCAAATGAGAGTCTACCTAATTTCCCGTCTCTTAATTCATTTAACATCATTTCTGCACCGCGATCGTAATCGTCAAAGTAACCACGTTTTTCTGTAATCAACAATAAAATATCTGGTGCGGATAATTCTGCTTCAAGTGCAGGATCAAAATTATATCTTTTAGCTAAAGCACCTGGGTAATTTTTGGTTAAATAATTAATCCCAAAAATTGAAATATCATCTTTATAATAAAGTGTGTCTTTAATTGCGCCAGTTAAAGCTAACTTTTGGCCAATTAATTGGTCCTCAAATTTTGGCCATAAAATTCCTGGCATATCTAATAATTCAAGCTGATTTTTATATTTAATCCACTGTTGAGCTTTTGTGACACCTGGACGATTGCCTGTTGTAGTAATATTTTTACCAGCAAATCGGTTAATAAGTGTTGACTTTCCAACATTAGGAATCCCGACGGTCACGGCTCGAATGGCTCGTTCTTTTAAGCCTTTTTCTTCTCTTTTTAAAGCATCCTCTTCTAGTACATTTCGCGCGGCATCAATGATTTTTTCGATCCCTTTAGCAGATTTTCCATTAAAAGTCACGGCTTCAATATTTTGATTTTTATAGTATTCTAACCACTGATTTGTAATAGATGGGTCTGCTAAATCAGACTTCATTAAAATAAGAACTTGTGGTTTGTTTTGAATGAGTTCTACAACATCAGGGTTTCTAGATGAAACAGGAATTCGAGCATCTACAAGTTCAAAGATCACATCTACAAGAGATAATTTTTCCGTTAATTCTCTTTTAGCTTTTGCCATATGTCCAGGGTACCATTGTATAATTGCCATATTAACACCTTCTTAATCACAAAATTACCGTGTCAGCGAATAAATGCTAACACGGTTTTAAATTTTAAAACATATTCTTATTCAACAAAACCAAAGTCATCAAATGGCCAATATCTTAAAGAAACTTTTCCAAGTATTGATTCTTCTTCAACGAAGCCAAAACTTCGACTATCTCTAGAATTTAGTCGATTATCTCCTAACACAAAATACTGACCTTCAGGTACTTCTTCCATGCCTAATAATGACTGTAATGAAAAATTGCCTGATGCATAATAATCCTGATCTTTTGTCGAGAAGTCTAAAAACGATTCTTCTACTTCTTCACCATTTAAATAAAGGACATCATTTCGATATTCAACCGTATCGCCAGGAATACCAATGACGCGTTTGATATAAAGTGTTTCCTCTTCTTCCTCTTCATCTGGTGGCGGGAAGACAACCACATCAAAATTTTCAATATCTGAATACTTATTTAAAATCAAATAGTCGCCATCATGTAATGTGGGCTCCATAGAATCTCCATCAACGACTACCGGGGCATAAAAATAACGATGAATAATAAAAAAAGCTGCAAATAAAAATGCAACATATAATAACGTTGAAAGAATATCTTTTAATAATGAATTGCTGTTTTGTTGATTGTTTTTGTTTCTTTTATTTTTCTTGACCGCATGTCTCTCACTGCGCGGAGGCAAACTTGATTGATGATCTCCCATTATATCCGCTCCAATATCTATGGAATAAATTCTAATAGCTTAATTCCTACAGATATAATAATAACACATTTCACCAAAAAATACATGAACAAAACATTTTATAGCATTCAGTTTCGACGATTTTCAATTTTTACTCATCGAAAAATAATTACCTATAAAAATATACAGCACATTACTAGCTCAGATATTTGAAAAAAATGAAAATATATCATAAAACTATTAATATAATTATATTAATGTTATAATGAAAGTCAGAGCACCATAAATTAAATAAATATTATGCTATCAAAAACACTTAAGAAAGGGTTTTATATGGACGCTACAGATTTTATTTTAATTGTTTTTATCCTATTCGCATTAACAAGTATACTGAAAAGTTCCCTCGATAACGATAAAGCTATCAGAATAAGCACCTATTATAGTGTTTTTAAAACACATAATAAAGAGAAAGAATACGATTTTGAAGAATTACTAGAAAAAGAAAGAAAATACTATCCAATGGGTACTGTGATTTCATTAGTTGCTTACATCCTATCAAGAAATACTACAAATGAAATAATCCATAATATTTTAGTTGGTATTATATTTATTGTACTAAGCTTTTCAATATATTATTTAAGACCAAAGAAGAGAAAAACGTAATGTTTATATAAAATATCAAATACTTCTAAAAGATCGTAGTTAACTATGGTCTTTTTATTTTTATCTATCTAAGTTTTTATTATCCCAAAAAGACAATAAATTATCGTAATACGATAATTTATTGTTGTGCGTGTTTAATATATCGTGTATACTGAAATTAATAAATACAAGGAGTGAATAGGATGAATATTCAAAAATTTCGTAGAGTGAGTCATGTTATTTCAATACTCTTAAAGGCTTATGTTATTTTGTTAGTAAGTTTGATCTTATGGTTTACATTTCGTCAGATTGTAAATCCAGATTCGATGTTTAAATTTATTTATGAGTTCAGTGGTTTATCTCTATTTCAAGCAGTTAGAAACGGTCCTGCTGCCGCAAATGAAGATTTAGCTGCTACAATTGTAACCCCTATTTTGGGGATTATAAATCTTTATATCATATGGCGAGGTAGTCGTCTCTTTGATTATTTAAAAACAGGTAAAACGCCTTTTGCCTTAGAATTCTCAAATGCAATTAAAAGATTAAGTCTACTAATGATCATTATAGATATTTTATCTCCGTTATTTTATTCATTAGTTCTTACTTTACTTATAGAACAAGGTTATTATTTCCAAATAGGAATTGCTAGTAACTTCGTAGTCGGCATTATTCTCTATGTAGTCTCAGGGATATTAAATTATGGGATTGAATTACAAGAATTATCTGATAATACAGTATAAGGAGGACTTGAAATGGCAATTGTTGTTCGATTAGATCGGGTGATGGCAGATCGAAAAGTTCTTCTTAAAGACTTAGCAGATGAAGTAGGCATTACAAATGTAAATTTATCTAGATTAAAAAACGGTAAAGTAATGGCCGTTAAATTATCAACTTTAGATGCAATTTGTAAAGCACTGGATTGTCAACCTGGTGATATTTTAGAGTATGTTGAAGATAAATAAAAGAAAAGGTTCCTTTAAAGAGATTTCTTTAAGGAACCTTTTCTTTACGCATATTTATATGTGAAGACCGTCTGCTGTTTGATATTTCTTTTCGCTTAAATTTTTAATTCAGAAGTTCCTATATTATTCGTTTGTCGGATTATTTACCGTTGAAACAAACATAGGAATATATTCAGGTGACAAAACAACCATCACATAAGGTTGATCTAAAATCATTTCAATTTCTTCTTCAATTATTGGAATAGAAGTCTCTTCCACTCCGATCGAAGTATACGCTGCCGCTTCAGCACCTTCACGATCAACAGTTATTCTTGCTTGTTGAACAATATCATTAATGATCATTCCAGTTTCTTCTCCTTCAATATATGAAAGGTAAGGCGCATCACTCATTAATTCTGTAAAACCAAGTGAAGCCAAGAACTTATTCAATTCCTTAAAATTTGAACTGATATCAACTTCGGGCATAGTTAAATTGACACTTGTGTTTTCAGAATATTCCAAATTTTCAAGTGTTGAATGAATATCAGAAATTTTATCTTGTTCAAAAAAATGCTCGATATCTTCCGGTTTAATAAATAACATTTGATTGCCATTTCTAAACGGAATCATAACCATTTCTAAATCATCTTCTACATAATATTTTGGGTTTTCGAATTTTTTCATTACGCCTTTGACCTCTATTGTCTTATCATCTTTGGTCGTAAACTCAAATTCAGTTTCTTGTTTAAACTGTTCTTGCCACTGATCTTTAAAATATAATGTGTTAAGTAGTAATAATGTAGTACTTGAGTCAATATTTAAATCTAATTCTTGAATGAAACCATTTGTTTGTTCATCAATGAAAGCTTCGATCATTTCTTTAGTTGCTTCCTCATTTTTAAAATCTGTAAATTGATGCATGGTTTGATATCTATTTTCTAATGCTTCTAGTATTTCTTCGTCATAATCATCTCGATCATTTTGTAGCCATATTGAATTTGTTAATAAACTCGCATAATCTTCTTCATCATCCAAAATATTATTCTTTTTCAATAAAGGTTGAATATTTTCCTCAAAGTTTTCAGTTGACGAAATAGATAAACCTTCTAATAATTCGTCATGAGTTGTTTCTGAAGTAGCAGGTAATAACATGCTTAGAGCAAGATATAAACTTAATGGTGAATAAACTTCATTGTCTTCACTCTCTAATAACTCTTGCGTTAAACTAGTGAATTCCCATAAACTATCTACAAGCTCAGGATCGGTTTCTTCCATGAGGGTATCTCTATCTAAATTATCAGGCTGAATGGTTATATTGGGTGATACAGGTGTTGACGAATCACATCCAGCTAAAATCAATAGGAATAAAATAAGGAATACTTTTTTCATCGGCTATTCTCCTCCACATTATCGTTATCTAGCCTCTATTTTTTAATAAAACATAATCCATTTAGCTACCTATAACTTCCGCCTTAATCATACTATAAAAAATAGTTATTCTTTAAAGAATAACACCCAATTAGCTTTTTAACTGTACAAACATAGACAAAATAAAAAGCAGCTATTTTGAATTCAATCAAAACGGCTGCTTTTTATCACTGTGAATAAATATTTTTACCAAACAGAAATATAACCATCTGTACGTCCTTCAGTTGCTCCAACATATACGCCATCATCTTGTTTCAAGATAATCTGACCACGTCCTATCATGATTGTTTCATTTAGAATCTGAATATCATGTCCACGGCGTTTTAAAGATTCTGCAATATAGAATGGGAAGGAAGGCTCCACCTGAACCGTTTTTCCACTAGTCCATTGCCAGCGCGGAGCATCCAATGCTTCTTGAGGATTCAAATGAAAATCAACCATACTACTCACAACTTGCATATGTGCTTGTGGTTGTAGTGGTCCACCCATAACACCAAATGGTCCTACTGCTTCTCCATCTTTCGTTAAGAAACCAGGGATAATTGTATGATATGGTCGTTTACCTGGTTTAATTTCATTTGGATGTCCTTCTTCAAGAGAGAATTGGTTTCCACGATTGTGCAAACTAATTCCGTAACCTGGAACGACAGTACCTGAGCCAAATCCTGTGTAACAACTTTGGATAAAGGAAACCATATTTCCATCTTTATCTGCCACATTGAAGTAAACAGTTCCACTTGCAGGAAGTTCTCCGGGTTTAGGTTCCATAGCTTCATCTGTAATTTGAGACGTACGTTCTTTGGCCCACTCTTTTGATAGAAGCGTTTCTAAATCAATATCAATGTCTTTATCTGATGGATCACCAATATACGCATCACCATCTTCAAAAGCTAATTTTAGAGCTTCTATTTGAGCATGATAAGTTTCTACATCATCTTTTCCTTGAAGTTCCATCTGTTCAAGGTTATTTAAAGCCATCAACACGATAATTCCAATACCATTCGGTGGTAATTGCCAAACATCATAACCTTTATAATTTGTCGATAATGGTTTTATCCATTCTGCTTCATATTTTTCTAAATCTTCTTTTCGTAAATGCCCGCCATTTTCTCTAGAAAAAGCATCAATTGCATCAGCGATCTCACCTTTATAGAAAGCTTCCGCATTTGTTTCACCTATCGCGCGAAGTGTTTTAGCATGGGCTGGAGATTTAAAAACTTCTCCGGCATTAAGTGGTCGACCATCTGGACAGAAAGTGTCAAACCAAGTTTTTAATACTGGATACTGTTCTAATTGCCCTTCGTAAATACTGAAGTATCGTCTCCATAAAGCAGCTACATTCGCAGCTACAGGGAAACCATCTTCAGCTAAAACGGCTGCTGGCTCCATCGTTTCGCTCAATGGTAAATTTCCAAAGCGTTTTGATAAAGCAGCCCAACCGCCCGGAGCTCCTGGGACAGTGACTGGATCTAGACCAAATAAAGAAATGGAATCTCCTTTTTCAAGCAATTTTTCACGAGACATTTTCTCCGGTGCAAATCCACTGGAATTCATTCCGTAAATTTCTCCTTCATACCAGATAATTGCAAAATTATCTCCGCCTATTCCATTTCCTGAAGGCTCTACGACTGACAAAGCAGCAGCCGTTGCAACTGCGGCGTCAATTGCATTTCCTCCCTTTTTCAAAATATCCAAACCAGCTTGAGAAGCTAAAGGACTTCCGGAAGCTACCATGCCATTTTTTCCGTAAACTAAGTTACGGCGAGAAGGATATCGATACATATATGGATCAAATTTCATATTTTTAAATTCCTTTCTATTACCCGTTCTATTATTAAATGAAGTTTACAAAAATACCTGCAATAACAATTGAAAAGACCGTGACAGTCGTCATACCACCAACAACATAACTTGGCATGATTCTATTGAGTACAACTTCTTGTTCTTTTGGATCATCTGTTACAGCTTTTGCTACTTCATTAGAAATTAAGAACGTTGCAGGGAAACCAAGATATTGTGTTAAACTTACTCCTGCTGCTAGAGGTTTTGAGCCGATAATTTTGTAACCTGGAAGGACTGCAAAGAAAACAATTAAGGCGATAATTGTAACAACTAAAATCACAACAACTTGGAAAGCTAAGTCAGCTAATTGTTCTAAATTAATATTAGCTAAAGATGGGATAATTACTGCATACGTCAATACTGAAATGATTCCAGTAGACTTTCCTTTATCTAATATACGAGCAGGTACCAAATTAAAGTAACCTAATACAGCACCTAATACTAAAGCCCAGATAGACATATTAACTTGCGGAATTAGGGTTCCTAAAGCTACAGATACCCAACCAAAGAAAACAGTAATCATAATACAAACAAAGTCTGTAAAATATTTTTGATAGCGGTCTGCAAAACCTACTTTGCCATCTGCTGTCTCATTATTAGTATCAGCAAACATCGGATCATCTGGATTTGCACGATATTTCTCTAATACATCTTTTGCTTCTCGAACCCCAAGCATTGAAGCAGGGTATGATCCAGCAAACTTCTTAACTGCATATAATATAGCGGCTAGTGCTGCTGGAACTGCTAAGCCCGCATCCATTGCAGCTTCACTCATAATTTGAGTTGAAATAATACCACCATTTAAAACGGGAATAGCAACAATTGCATTTTCATATCCAATAATTGGACTCAATAGAAAAACAACTAATGCTACCACAAGCATAGATAGTATAGCTGTAACGACTGTACGCCATTCATTGATTAATTGTTTTAAATTAATCGTCGTTCCCATATGAAAAATTAATAAAGCGGCAGACATGCTTGCCATAGAGCTAAGTCCTGCTCGATCAATAATGTCGGCTGGAAAAATTCCTGTCATAAATAAAACGAGAAAAGTAAACATAACAACAAAAACAGAAGAAATCTTTGCCTTCGTTATTACACCTAAAAAGTCACCAATTCCATATACCAACATCACTATAAAAAAGTAAAAATAATTGCTTGAAAATACCTCTTCCATTTTAACTCCCCTATCCACTAACTCTAATCAAATTTTAATGATACATGGCATTATAACATTTTTAAACGCGTTGGCAACACCATTTTAGACTATTTTATATTGTAAGTGTTTTCCATTAAAAAAATATTTTTTTGATTATAATTATACGAATAAAAATTATACTCAATTCTCAACAAATCAACAATTGATAAGAAGTGCATTTGAGTTACTTGAAGTCTTTTAAGAAGAACTTTTGAGTGAAATATTGTATAAAACACAAAGAAGTTTATATGATTTTGTAGTTTTATCTTTTGTAAAATTTTCTGCAAATAAAAAATCTGAAAGGCAATACTTTTTATTAATTTTTTCTATCGCCACTATTAGTTGCTTTTATTTTAATTAATAGGAATAATATAATTGTATACAAGGAGGACAAAGTGATGAAAGTGAATGAACTACTAAAAGAATTAAGACAAAAACACAGTCTGACGCAAGAACAAATGGCTGAAAAGCTATTAATTTCAAGACAAGCTATCAGTCGATGGGAAGTCGGAGAAACAGAGCCAAATGTAGAAACGCTTAAGCTTATTTCTAAAACCTTTAACATTTCAATTAACACACTCTTAGGAACACCTAGAGTACTTATTTGTCAGGTTTGCGGAATGCCTCTACAAGAAGATGAATTCATTGGAAAAGATAACAATGGCTACTTTGAGGAAAAATATTGTAAATGGTGTTTTGTTGATGGTAAACATCAATATGATCACAATAATTTTGATGAATTAATCGAGGTATGTATGAATAATATATTGCATATGAATCCAGAATCTGATGAAAAACAGTTACGACTAATGTTAAAAGAAAACTTAGTAAATTTAGAATATTGGCAAGAGAAAAATGCCCAAGTGGATTAATTCCATGGGCATTTTAAACGCCTATTTTTTATTTGTATTGATTAAATAATATTTTTTATTAAACCCGCCACGTTCTTTATATTTTATTTGTCGAACTTTTTCTACTTCATTCATTGTTTGATGATGTGTCTGAGCCAAAGAATGAATGATCTCTAAAATGTCAGCGAGCTCTTCAATAGCCTCTTCTTCATGCTGTGAAGTTAGGTATTCATCAACTTCTTCTTGTAGCTTTTTCTTGAGTGCAACAATAAAAGCTTCTTGCTCTAAAATTTCAACTTTACAACTTTCACCATTTTTCTTAATTAGGTCTGGTATTTTATCGCGTACCAGCTTATTATAGATTTCCATGTTATTTCGCTTCTTTCCAATCGATTTATTGTTTTTATGTTGCATCAACTTCAATTACGAGCCTTCTCCTTTATTTATTGACATATCTCATCTAGTTAAGAGTTGAAACCAAATAATAATGTATACACAAATAAATATATAGAAATAAGTGCAAGGATCACACCAAGTATAACAAGGATCATCTTCACAGCTTTTCTTTCTATTTGGGTTCCGCTAATAATCAATAAGATTGAAAGCACAAATAAAATCAACCATAAGGCAAGTAAAATGCCTCTTAGTCCCATAAAGTGTTCTAGTTGAAATAACTCCATAATCAGCCTCCTATAGAGATTTTGTTTTTTTGTCGATTATCTTATTCAATGAATATAATTAATTATTTATAAAAATAAATCGAGTAGAAATATCTACAAAAGATGTTCTACCCGTTTATTGAAAATATTTAATTATTGAAGGGCTTCTACTGCTGCATCATATTGTGTATCATTTTCTTCGATTTTAGCTCTTAGTGCATCAGTTAGGGCTCTTGCAGTATCGTTTGTAATCGTTCCATCTACCGCTAAATCATTTTCTTCTTGGAAATTTTGAATAGCATCCACAACTGACTCGTCGAATACATCAGTTTCCGAAACATCATAATCTAATGCTGATAGTACACTCTTCAAGTTTGAAACTTCTGCAGATGCTTCACCAGTTTCAAAAGAATCACTTGGACTTACAACAAATAATGTCGCATATTCAGGTAATTCTACTGTTACATCTGGTTCAATTCCCGTTTCGTTGATCCATTCACCATCTGCTGTTAACCATTTTCCGCTCGTAAATTTCAACTCATCAGTGGCTCCTAGCCCAACGACACTTTGGACAGTACCTTTTCCAAAAGTTGTTGTTCCATATATTGGAATCCCCACTGATCGCATAGCTCCCGCAAGAATCTCTGAAGCACTTGCACTTCCTTCATCAACGAGTAAAATAGCTTCTCCGCCATACTTGAAGTCACCAAATTCTTCCGAAGCCTCTAAGACTACCGGTTCCTCATCATCTCTATTTTGTGTCATTGTGATAGGCTCACCATTTGGAACAAATATGTTTGAAATTTCCATCGCAGTTGTTAGTAAGCCACCAGGATTTCCACGGACATCAAAAATTATTTTTGTAACGCCCTGACTTTCTAAATCTTGAATCGCTTCAACCGTTTCTTCATAAGTTGGCATGTTAAAATTCACAATATTTACATAACCAACGGTAGAATCACTTTCATCGACTTCATAAAAGACAGTTTCAACTGGAATGGTTGCGCGCGTTACTGAAATCGTAAATTGATTATCTCCACGTTGAATAAGCAATTCCACTTCTGATCCTTCGGGTCCTCGAATTAAAGCAACAGCTTCGTTAATTGTCAACTCTGCTACGGATTCGCCATCCACTTCAACGATCAGATCATTTGGCTGTAAGCCGGCAGCTTCAGCTGGAGAGTTCGCAATTGGAGAAACAATCCGTACGAATTCTCCATCTTTCATCACTTCCGCACCAATTCCTTGGAATGATCCAGAAACATCTTCTTCAAAGCTGGTCGTTTCCTGTTCATTCAAATACTCTGTATAAGGATCTTCAGTTGCTCTAGCCATCCCATCTAAAGCCCCTTCGATAAGCGCTTCAGTATCTAATTCTTCAAAATAGCTTGTTTCTAAAATAGTCAACATTTTATTAATAGACGACAACTCTTCCGAATCACCAAAGAGATACTGAGTATAAGCATCGGATTCAGAGTCTATATCAGCTAAGTTTTCTTCCGACTCACTCGCATCATTTGAAAAATAATTTCCAATCGCCAATGCGCCTCCTGCACCAATTAATAATGCAAAAATTAGTGTAATAATAAAAGTCTTTTTGCTTATACTAAAGCCTTTATTGTTCTTATCTTGTTTGCTCATCTCAATATCTTCCTCACTCTACTGTGTTAGGGTTAATTATGTTCTAACACGGTTTCTAATGCAACAATCATCATATCATCAAATGTTGTTTCTCGTTCTTCCGCAGTCGTTTCTTCTCCTGTTAAGATGTGATCACTAATTGTTAAAATAGCAAGTGCTTTTCTTTTATGTCTAGCAGCAATCGTATATAAAGCAGCAGCTTCCATTTCAACAGCCAAAACACCATAATCTGCTAATTTCTTCTTATCTAACTCATCATTATAAAAACGATCTGAAGTAAGTACATTTCCTGCTTTTACTTCATATTTATTATCTAGCGCTTTTTCATAAGCTGTTTTAAGTAAACCAAAATCTGCTAGTGGTGCAAAATCGACTTGATTATTAAAAGTTTGACGGTTAATACCTGAATCAGTTGTCGCTCCTTGAGCCAATACAACGTCACGGACATGAACATCTTCTTGAATTGCTCCTGCTGATCCTACTCGAATTAAAATTTCACAATCGAAATCTCGAATAAGTTCTTCTACATAAATACTAATTGAAGGTACACCCATACCTGTTCCTTGTACAGAAACGGGAACACCTTTATATGTACCAGTATAACCAAAGGCATTTCGAACTGTATTGTATTGCTTTACATCTTCTAAAAATGTTTCTGCAATGTATTTAGCTCGTAGTGGATCACCTGGTAATAAAACAATTTTGGCGATATCGCCTTTTTCTGCTCCAATATGTGTACTCATTTATACACTCTCCTTTATTCACTTTTATTTAAATTCATCATAACAAAAATTTAAAAAATGTCACATCTGAAAATTATTTTTCACTATGACGTGCTTGATAAATTTCCCAAGCTTCATCAAAAATAGTTAAAGAAGGTAAATAGTCAACATTCAATTCTAAATGACGACTCACTTCATCATAGTCTTCTGATTGCTTTGGGAAAGTACGATCATTAAAGGCTTCATTTGCAAATAATGTAATATCGTCTTTTTTATAAGGATCTCTTTCAGTCATTAAATACTGGTAAAAACTCATCTCCATATTTTATCCACCTACATTTTCTCAAATATTCAACTATTTATTATCCGTCGCCCAAGCAGCTCGCTCTTCTTTTTCTTGTCGATAACGTTCTGGGTTCTTTTTATAGAAATCTTGATGTTCTTCCTCCGCTTCGTAAAAAACGGGAGCATCTTCTATCGTCACAACGATAGGCTCTTTATATTTACCACTCTCTTCAAGACTTCTCTTAGATTTTTTAGCAATTTCTTTTTGATCCTCTGAATAATAATAAATGACCGGGCGATAACTATCACCACGATCCATGAATTGCCCCATAGCATCTGTTGGATCGGTAACTTGCCAATATATTGTGATCAATTCTTCAAAACTTATTATTTCTGGATCAAAAGTAATTTGGACAACTTCTGTATGTCCAGTATTTTGTTCTTTTACTTGTTCATACGTAGGATTTTTAACATGTCCTCCCGCATAACCAGACACAACCGATTCAATTCCTGGCTGAGTATCAAACGGCTGCACCATACACCAGAAACAACCGCCTGCAAATAAAGCTTTCTCCAATCAACTCATCCTTTTCTACTAATTCTATTTATTCAGTTGGCGTATTCAAAGGCTCATGACTGAAATTTTCCATAATCATATCTTCATGAACATATAAATTCATTTGGATAACATCTTCTGGCAAATCAATCCGAACCATTTGAATCCCAATATCTTGCTCTTCACTAAATTCATTTAAATTAATAACAATCATTTCTGATTCACTATCTATTGAAATAAAATAAGGCACCTCTAATTGGTTAGCTAACAAGCTCATTGTTGCTCCTACTGGCAAAGAGAAGTTACCAAGCTTTACAGCATCTGCTCGTAACTGAACATTTCCATTTTCAAGAACATAAGGATCAAATGAAAGTGTAAAAGGGACGGTAAATTGAAAAACTTCTAATTGACCATGCACATTTAATTGATCCTGTATTTCAACTGAAAAATTATCGTATTCTTCATCCAAAGTTGTCGATAAAAATGTATTAATAAATTGTTCAGTGTCTTCACGAGTGACCGAAGTTGTAAATACCATTTCTTGGTTCATATATTCTACTGTATCCATATTTGGCTCATTTATAGACACTGTTTCAATAGAACTCATTAACTGAATGGAAAATATTATAATGAGTGCTATAAGCCCTAAAAAGGCCCATTTCCACCAGTTAATTCTAGAATTGTTTCTTTTGTTTTTAGACCTTTTTTGATCATCCATTCAATCATCTCCGGTGATCTCACTTAAATAAGATCAACAAATTTTTTTCGTTCATATACAAAAAAGCGATGTGGATATAGGTTCTTTTCGTCCACTATTCCTTCTATTACATCAATCACACGAAAATACTTATAGTCAATCGCCGGCATGTAAGTATCGCCTTCAAAAGTTTCATCAATAATTGTACGGTAGAGAATATTTACTTCATCTTTAAACATTTCAAAAATTGATGTTCCGCCTATGACATGAATTGGCTTTTCAATATGATTGTCTCGAATATAATTTAACACTTCTTCTTTATTATGACAGACAACAGCTCTATCCGCTTGATAATCCATATTATTCGTTAATACAATATTTATTCGATTTTTTAGCGGACGGTTTGGAATACTTTCATACGTTTTTCTTCCCATCACTACAACATCATTCATAGTCACTTCTTTAAAATGTTTCATGTCTGAAGGTAACTTCCAAGGAAGATCTCCAGCATCTCCAATCAAACCATTGCTATCTTCTGCCCATACAAAAGTCATGTAAGGTGTATTAAGTTTCTGCCAACATCGACCTTCTATATTTTCACCCATTTGTATCTAAACTCCTTTATTCTTCATATTCAGCTGCTTTTAAACAGCGATTGGTGCTTTAATCCCTTTATGAGGATTATAATTTGTAACTTTAATGTCTTCTACGTCAAAATCAAAAATACTTTCTTTTTCTAGATTTAATTCTAACTGAGGGAGTGCTTTTGTGTCTCTAGAAAGTTGTAAATTAATCTGATCTAAATGATTTAAATACAAATGTGCATCTCCTAATGTGTGCACGAATTCGCCAACTTCTAAGCCTGTTTCATGCGCAACCAAATGTGTTAACAACGCATAACTTGCGATATTAAAAGGAACCCCTAAGAATACATCTGCACTACGTTGGTACAATTGACAGCTTAACTTTCCATCCGCTACATAAAACTGAAATAATGTATGACATGGGGGTAAAGCCATATCGTCTACTTCATCCGGATTCCATGCGGATACGATGTGTCTTCTTGAATCTGGATTATTTTTAATCGAATCAATTACTTTTTGAATTTGATCAATCGAGCCTCCATCAGCCGTTGGCCAAGAGCGCCATTGTGCACCATAAACATTTCCTAAACTCCCGTACTGTTTTGCGAATGCATCATCTTCTAATACACGATCTGTAAATTTCTTCATTTCTTCTTTATACACTTCGTTAAATGCTTCATCTTTTTGAGCACGCAAACCAAAATTTGTCATATCTGGCCCGTGGTAATCGTCACTTTCCACATATCGTTCGAATGCCCACTCATCCCAAATATGATTATTATGTTCTAACAAATATTGAATATTTGTGTCTCCTTTTAAAAACCACAATAACTCGGACTTAATTAAACCAAAAGCCACTCTCTTAGTTGTGAGTAATGGAAATCCTTCTTTTAAGTCAAAACGCATTTGGTGACCAAAAATTGATTTTGTCCCCACCCCTGTTCGATCCTCTTTTGTAGTACCTTCATCTAATATTTTCTGTGCAAGCTCTAAATATTGTTTCAAAGATCTGCTACCCCCTATGATTTCTTTGTTTTTTAATGGACAAATTCGCTTAAATATTCCCAACGACTATACTTTTCATCTAGTTTTTCTTGTAAAGCTGTTTTATCTTTATATAATACACCGATTTTTCCATAGTCACTGCCAGCTTCAATTATTTCTTCATCTATTTCTTCAATTTTTAGCTCTAAAGTCATAATCTCATCTTCGATAGTTGACCATTCTTTTTCTTCCATATAATTTAATTTTGTTTTTTCTTTTCTCTGATGATTTTTATTGTCTTTATGATGAACTGTCTTTTTTGTCGCCTTTTCATCGGCTTTTTCTTGTTCTGCTTCCTTGAAGTATTCATCCGCAGTACCAAAAAATTCATTAATTTGACCTTGTCCTTCAAACACAAGAAGTTTATCTGTAATTTTATCCAAAAAATAACGGTCATGTGAGACAACAATTACTGCACCAGGGAAGTTTTCTATATATTCTTCTAAAACATTTAACGTATCAATATCCAAATTATTTGTCGGTTCATCTAATAATAAAACGTTCGGACGTTCCATCAGTAATCGAATAAGATACAAGCGACGTTTCTCCCCACCAGAAAGCGAGCGAATATAAGCTCCATGTTGAGCTCTTGGAAACATAAATTGCTCGAGAAGCTGCGAAATATTCGCATGTGAACCATCCACTTTTGAAACTTCATCCGCAATTTCTTGTAAGTAATTGATCACACGTTTATCATTCGGAACATCTATATTATCTTGCTGAAAATAACCAATACGAACTGTTTCTCCAACAATTAGCTTCCCAGAATCTAGTTCAGTTTTTTCTGTTAGCAAATTTAGAAAAGTTGACTTTCCAGAACCGTTTGCTCCAGTAATTCCAATTCGATCGTGGGTTTGAACAATATAATCAAAATCATCCAAAATAACTTTTTGTTCAATCGAATAAGATGCATCGTGCAGTTCAAAAACTTGCTTTCCTAATCGAGAAGAAGCTAAATCAATATCCAAATTAAAAGATTGCGTTGTTTGACCTACCTGACCTTTTAAATTTTCAAAACGTTCAATACGTGCTTTTTGTTTTGTTCCCCGTGCCCGAACACCTTCACGCATCCACGCGAGTTCTTGCTTGTAGAGTTGGTTTGCTTTATGTCGTGAGGAAGCCATTTGCTCTTCTCGTTCTGCTTTTTCAGTAACATAACTTTGGTAATTTCCAGCGTATTCTTGTAGTTGGCCATTTTCTAGTTCTACAATTTTGTCGACGATTCGATCTAAAAAGTAACGATCGTGTGTAACAACTAGTAATGCTCCCTTATAATTCATCAGATAGTTTTCTAACCAAGTAATCATTTCAAAATCTAAATGGTTCGTAGGCTCATCTAAAATCAATAAATCGGGTGTTTGAATAAGAACCTGAGCAAGTGCTACACGTTTTTTCTGCCCCCCAGACATTGAACCAATTACCTGATTCATATCCTTTACCCCTAGAATAGATAAAATACGTTTAGCGGATGAATCTGCATTCCAAGCATCGTTTGTATCCATCGCTTGCTGAGCTTTTGTAAATTGCTTTTGAATCTTTTCATCATCAGGATGTTCACTTAATTGCATAAGTAGTTGTTCATATTTACGAACAGCGTTCATAATAGGTGTGTTTCCCTCAAACACAGTTTCTAAAACCGTAGCTGCATCATTCAAGTCTGGCTCTTGACTTAAATAGCCTATTTGATAATCACCAGGTTTTGTCAGGAATCCTTGATCTGGATCTAAAGCACTCGCAAGCACTTTTAAAAAAGTAGATTTTCCGTTACCGTTTCGACCAATTAAACCTACTTTTTGTTCATTCATTATTGAAAAATTTATTTGATTAAATAGTTCTTTTGTACCTATTGAATGGGATAGATTTTCTATCTTTATTTCTTTCAAAAATATCTTCCCTTCTTAAACATATAATTTTTGAAAATTTCTTTATATCTTTTATATTCTAACATAATTTTAATGTATTTTATACAGGTAGAAGACGAACTTTTCTGCCCCCTTGATTTCTAAAATCCCCTTTAAATAGGATGATAAAAATGGCCAATCGCTATAAATTTTTATTTAAAGACAATAGAGGAAAATTGACTTGATTCAGTTGTTTCCTTTATACTGAAAGCGTAACTCATATCAAATGTGGATTGGATTTGGGGGATTACTATGACAAAAAAAGGCATAGTTAAATGGTTCAGCAATGTAAAAGGTTACGGTTTCATAGAATATGATGAGACAGAAGAAATTTTTGTCCATTTTACTGGAATCCAAATGGATGGATACCGGACTTTAAAAGCTGGACAAGCTGTAGAATTTGAGGCGGTGGAAGGTGCACGTGGTTTACAAGCAACCGACGTTGTACTTTTACCAGAAGAAGCTCAGTCAAACGCTGAAGAAGATGAATAAAAATTTTCAACGGCTAGATTTTTTCTAGCCGTTTATTTCATTTTCGTTAAAGAATAAACAAGGAATATTCGGATAGTGTTGTACAAGCCAATCCAATAATCTCTTTTTATTTTTATCTTTTAAATATAAAACAAGTATCGTTTTTTTATTTGATCTTACTTCTACTCTACGTTCACGCTCATAAAAAATAAACTCATCAATTGTTTTCATCTCAATTTGAGCTTTATGTAAATATTTTAAATAATAAATAGAAAGTGTGCCCTCTTCAATCAATAAAAAACTTTTTGTTTTTAAAATAATTAATAAAATAGCTAATAACCCAAAAATAACCGAATACCAATTAAAAGTTAATAAATTCGAAGCAAAAATAAAAGCAAGCCCAATCAAAATGACAAGAATAGAGTAATAAATAATTTCATAGGCTAATTCAAAACAAATATTCAATTTTAATGGTTCATTTTTATTATTTTTCATTGATATAAACACAAACTTTCTAACTTTAACGTAGGTGATTTAATGATACGATTATATACAGATACCGCAGTAAATGGTAACCCAGGGTCAGCAGGTGTTGGATTATTGATTGTGAAAGAAAACGAACAACATCAAATTACTATCCCTTTAGATGGACAATGGAATAACCATCATGCTGAATTTAAAGCAGTCTCTCTTGGTCTCTCTTGGTTAATTGAAAATAACTATACCAATGAAATGACCTTTTGCTATACAGATAGCCAAATTGTAGCTCAATCTGTTGAAAAAGAACATGTAAAAGATCCTATCGCTCAAAAATATTTAAAAGAAATTCTAGAAATGATGGCTCAATTTAAAATTGTGACGATTGAATGGATTCCAGAAAACCAGAATAAAGGTGCAGATAACCTGGCTCGTCAAGCATTGCAAAAAACATTAAGAGCTACTTAGCTTTTCTCTATTTTAACTTTAGCACTGAATTTAGAATTAGTTGTGAATATTATAAGTGAATCAAGAGAAATAAGCGAATTTCTTTTGATAGAAGAAAGGGCATCTCAAATTGAACATAGATATACTTACATTAGATCGGACCGTGAAATCCTGGCTATCAAATTTAGAAAAACTAATACACTCCTATACACATTATAATACAAAAGAAAAATTAAGTTTTAGAGATCTAGTGAGTGAAGTAGATGTTGCTGTTGAAAAAGATTTAAGTAAATATATTACTAGCCTTCCTGGAGAACACGCTATCTTGGGTGAAGAAAAGAACAATAAAAATGTAGAGATTAATAGTGAACATTTGTGGGTGCTCGATCCGATTGATGGAACAGCAAATTTTTTGAAACAAAACAAAGATTATGGAATAATGATTGCATATTTTCAGCATGGCGAGCCTATTCTCAGTTATTTATATGATGTGGCAGATCACAAATTATATTCCGCGATTAAAGATGAAGGGGTCTTTTTAAATAATGTAAAAATAGAATCTCCAAAACATTTTTCTCTTCGAGATAATTTTGTATCCATTAATCCAAGAGAGATGTTTCAAACAAAAATATTCCAATATGTTGCAGATTATGCATTTGATCTCCGATTTTTAGGAAGTTCTATTGCAGATGGAATACGTGTAATAAATGGACAGTTTAGTGCGTCAATTAATTTAGAATCAGAGCCTTGGGATAGAGCTCCTTTTGTTTTATTTGCTGAGGAGTTAGGATTGGAAATGATTCAGTTTAATGGTAAGCCTATAACTTTGAGTGGAATTGAAAGTTATTTCTTTGGCAGTCCTTTAGTATTTGAAGAAATTTTTTCTGAATAATATACCCGATTTGATATTTCGAGCTTAATAGAACAAATGAAAAATAAAAAATGCCCTTAAAAAGAAATTGGGAGTAATTTCTCATAAGGACATTTCTTATTTATTAACGAATAGATGCCGTTAATAAAAGTCATTGAACTTTTAGTGCATCGTGCATAAAATATTTACTATGTACTTATAATTATTATAATATATTTTGTTTATTCGTTCAATTAGAATGCAACAAATATTTCAAATATATTACGAACAATTTACGAAAGTGCTGCCTTCTCGTTAAAGAAGACAACACTTATTTTTATTATTTCTCTATATTAAACTGTAAACTACTACAACAAAAAGTAAGAAAATTGTACTAACAATAAAATATGTCAAGTCCATAATCTTGTGTAAAATAGTAGACAATGTGATTAACGCTGGTTGTTCAATAATCTAACAAAGGAATGAGCCTTGATAATGAGCTTCGGTCTGCTAGTCTTGTGACAGGCTGGCCTGATCGGCCACACAGACAAAAAGGCAGACCGAAGGAGGCTCGTTGTCAAGGCCTCATGGGATTAAACTTTCAATGAAATATATTTTCTATTAGACCCTACCCATTCCTCATGCTTATCCATTAAAACAGCACCAATCAAACGATTGGCAGAGTCTTGGTTAGGAAAAATACGAATGATATTTTCACGGCGTCGCACTTCCTCGTTTAGTCTTTCCAGTACGTTTGTACTTTTTAGGCGATTGTGTCCTTGACCAGCCACGGTGTATTGAAAAGCATCTTCAAAGCCAGCATCTAATATTTCACAGGCTTCCGTATATCTCGGCTGTTCGATATATTCGTTGACTACCGTATTTTTCATGGCTCGTGCGACGTCAATATTCGTTAGCCGAAAAATTGCTTTTACAGCGTCTCTAAAGTCTTTGGAATTTTTCTTAGGTATTTTACTTAAAATATTCTTGAGAAAGTGCACTTGACACCTTTGCCAAGAAACATTCGTAAAAGATTTTCGTATGGCAGCTACCAACCCTTTATGAGCATCCGAAACGACCATTTCAAGACCGCTTAAATTTCGATCTTTTAAATATTCGAAGAAGGTCTCCCAAGTGTCTTCACTCTCTTCGCCCTGAATCATAAAGCCGAGGATTTCGCGCTTGCCGTCTTCTGTAATCCCAATCGCTATATGGCAACCTTTGGAGACAACGCGACGATTCTCACGAACTTTTATGTAAATCACATCCGTGATTAAATAAGGGTATTTCGTGTCAGACAGGGAGCGCTCTTGCCATTCTTTGACCAAAGGGTCTAACTCCTTCGTTAGCGTTGAAACAAAGGATTTAGAGACGGATTTTCCACAGAGCGTTTCGACGACTTTCGAAACTTTTCGAGTGGTGACGCCAGAAACATACATCTCCAACATGGAAGCCAGAAGGTTTTTTTCGTTCCGCTGGTAACGCTCAAAAATGGTCGGCGAGAATTCACCATCTCTTGTCCGTGGGACGGTTCATTCAAGCGTTCCAACACGTGTAGCATACGCTCGCACGTAATAGCCATTCCGTTGGCTTTTTCGATCATTCGTTCTTTCATATTCCTGGGCTTGGATATATTCCGTTCGTTGTTCTTCCATCAGTTGATTGAAAATGGTGGTTAAAATATTTTTCGATACGTCATCTTTGACAGAATGTTCAATAATGCTTTGAACCTCTTCGTTATTCAGTGTAAAATGTACTTGGGTCATATGAAGTCCTCCTAGGTATGTTTTTGCGTTAAAAACATTGTACCGTAAAAGGACGTTTATATGGCCTTTTTACTTTTACACAATTATATGGACTTTATCAATTTTAATTCATACTTTAATTGAGTAATTTTCTTTTATTGCTTATAATAAATTGTGGTAAAGTTTAGCGACACAAGGAGAAGCAATTATGAATATTGGAAAATTGGTTCAAGAAAGAAGAAAAGAATTACAAATGACTCAAAATGAACTAGCGGAAGGTATTTGTACTCAAGCAATGGTCAGTAAAATTGAAAAAGGTATTATTAATCCAAGTAGCAGTTTATTGAAAGCTATTTCGGATCGACTGGAAATACCTATTTCTTATTTTTATGAAGTCGATGATGAAGAAAAGAAAATTAAAAAAGTTGAAGAAGAAGTTCGCGCTTGTATAAATAAAAGCGAGCATTTAAAAGCCCTAGAAAAATTAACAGAAAACAAAGAAATATTTTTAAATGCAGAGAAAGATTATTATAAACAGTTTTATGAGATGGTTTATCATTCGAATCATTATTACGTTGATAAAGATGTTAGTGCAGCTATAAGTGGCTTAAACAATTTACTAGACGAAGTGAGCCTTTCCTCTCTACTCTATTTAGAAATATTAGCATCCCTTGGTGTTGTTTACTATCTTGATGAACAACATACTAAAGCCGACGAAACTTATCAAAAAGTTATCGAAAAATTGAATCGTCATACAGATTATCAATTCAGAATTCGTTTTTTATACAACTACGCTTTAAATCTCGGCTTCATCGGCAAAGATGAAGAAGCATTGGAAATCATTGTTCAAGCCACTGATGAATTGATTAAGAAACAATCTTTATATAATCTTGGTAATCTTTTTTATCTTAAAGGCTTCTTATTACGTAAAAAAGAGCTTTATAAGGAAGCAATGGAAGAATTTGAAAATGCAATGTTTATTTTTAATATTACAAATTTTCAAAAAATGTTCGATCAAACTCATGATAAGATTGACGAAGTAAAAACGATTTTAGAAGAAAATTAATATTTAATATTGCTATTCTCACAAATGAGATCACAACAGCATGTGAGTTAAATTAATTAAATAAAAGTATTAGTACCAATATATAGAAATTTAAAAAGCACAAAGTGATGATTTAAGTCGTCACTTTGTGCTTTTCATTTAAAATGGTAAATCATCTTCAAATGAATCTGAATTGTTTTTCTCTTCTTCAAGCAATCCTTGTTCTTCAGCTTCTTCCATTGTAATTCCATATGGTGCTCCACCTGATGTGTATCCAGCGATGAAGTAAAAGCCGAATAATTCTTCTTCAGTCATGCTTTCTATCTCATTTTTCTTTCGTTTTTTCTTTTTCTTACTCAAACCAACCGCTCCTATTATAAAGTATTTAGTATTTCCATTCTGTAGATAGTAAACTATACAATACATGATCAACAGAATGGTCATATAACCATTCAGCTTGTCTAATGACACCTTCTTTTTTAAAACCAAAGCGTTCTGGAATGGCTTTACTTTTTATATTTTCAGCCGCTACTCTTACTTCTATGCGGTTTAGTACAAGTTCTGTAAAACCATATCCTAATAACGCTTTAAAAGCCTTAGTCATAATACCTTTTCCTTGATAGTCTTTTCCAATCCAGTATCCAACTACCCCAGTTTTTGTTTTACTATCTATCGAATTGAAACCGATCGTCCCTGCAATTTTACCTTTATAAATAATAGCAAAAGATAATGGATAGCCTCTATTTTCAGGTATTTCATTTAATCGACTCTTTATGTTAGCGGCTGTATCTTCAACTGTTCTTATGTTATCGAGCCAACCTAACCACTCTTTAAGATATTTTTTAGAGTCTATGGTTAATTGAAAAAACTCTTCCGCATCATCTTCATTAAATAATCGTAAGTGTGTATCTTCATCTATTTTATATGTCAGCAAAATGTTTCCTCTTTTCCAATGAAAGTAGTGATCATAAATTAGCAAGCCATTGTTCATCCCATTGAAAATAAGTTCTCTCGGATGAAATATCTTCAAAAATATATTCTGGGTATGGCAGTGCAAGCTTCGGTTTGTTTTCTTTTTTTATAAAAAGAAGTTTTTCAGATTCTCCATCAATTGGGCTTAATTCACCATCAATATATAGACAGTCGAAAACATGTATATTGTATTCGACTTGATCACCATTTGGATATGTATATCGAAAATTTTCACCACCAAACACACCTAGTAGTTCTTTAGGTTTTACTCTTAAACCAGTCTCCTCCCACACCTCACGAACAACAGCTTGGGCAGGTGTTTCACCTAGTTCAATTGCTCCAGCGGGTAAACTCCATTTTTCTCCTTTACCAGGATATTGAAATAGTATCTCATTTTTATTATTTTTAATAATAGCAGCTACACTTGGCATAAAAATTAAGTCATTTCCTACTTGACTACGAAGATTTTTATAATAATCAGATATTGCCATAATAAAGTTTCCTCTCATAATTTTATAAGTATAAAATATTTATTGTCATTTTCACAAAATTTAATGAACTTTATATTCAAATATTAATTCGCCATTTGGATCTTTTTTATTTGTATATTTGAAACCTATCTGCTTATATAAACGCTCAGCCACTTTATTTTCCTCAATAATACTTAAATAAAGCACAGCGACTTTATATTCTTCTGAAACTTTTTTAATGAGACCTTTCATTGCTTCTTTACCTAAACCTTGTCCTTGATATTTTTGGTCGATAATAATTCGATCAATCCAAGTATGTCGATTTGGTCCAAAAGATCCATACATTGCAAATCCTATAACATCTTCATTATGATAAATTGCGACTGGTTGCCATTGCTTGTATTCTTTTGCTTCTGCCAGATATTCATCCACCGTTTCAATAAAGTCATCCTGATCAGGCTTTAAACTAACTTTACGTACAAGTTTTTCGTTTGATTCATCTACTATTTTAAAATGTATATCTTTCAAAATCTTCATCCTTCATTCTAATCAAAGTAATTTTAATGCCCAGTCACCTTCTTCATCTTCGAAATAATAAAATTCACTCAGATGATCACTTTCAATTACTTCAACCATTTTCTCAAAATCATTTGCTAGTGGGTATTTTAATAAATCATCTCGTTTGATCCAATAAACTTCACCTTCATCAGAAGATTGAAGGTCTCCAGTGTAGTGTTTTGTTTTATAAAGCAGTACAACATACCGCGCTCCCTCATCATCTTGAAATTGTTTGACACCACATAATTCAGGATACTGGATCGTTAAACCCGTTTCTTCCAATACTTCACGAGTGACAGATTCTACAAACGACTCTTCTTTTTCAACATGTCCTCCAGGGAATGTAATTCCTGGCCAATTTTTATTTTTTCGATCTTGGACTAAAATATTTCCTTTGTCGTCATACACCATACACATCGTCGTAAACACTGCTAATTCACTTCTTATCATACTTTTTCCTCGCATCCTTTATATACCAATTTGGCACAACGCTTTGCATATTATCATACCACTTTAAGACATCTGTCGCCTTGTCTTTCATCGTCTTTACTTCTTTTTTTGAATAAGATAACGCCCACGGTAAAGCATTTAATATATTCGTACAAATATATAAAGCCATTAGTTGAAAAAAATCAAATGGCGGCTTTCCTGAAAAATAGCCATCCACTTGTCCAGTCGCAAATAAAGGGCTTACCATCGCACTAAAATCAATTCGGTCAAACTCTTCCCAAGGATCACCATAACTCCAACGATTAAAATCAATAATAGATAACTCATTCATTGAAGAGAGAATCATATTTCCTGTATGATAATCGCCATGTTGAAAGGTTAAGGGCCGATTATTTACTAAATGACGATTTTTAGCTATGTACTCTAGAAACAACTCCCCTTGATTATATTTCAGCTCACCATTTTTATAATTGCTAATATTTCGTTCGATTTTTTGCTGATAAGAAATTGTCCAAGGTTTTGTTTCATTTGGAGCTGGTAAAGTATGTATTTTTTTTAGTATTTCACCCGCTTGATACCCTAAATCATATTGAGTTTTCTCTTCTAATTTTGACAATATCTTTTCTGAATCTTGACCGTCAATCCATGTAAATAATGCTTGAATCATGTCTTTGTCTTTATGAATAAGAAAATCTAACGGCTCAGATATAGGAAGTCCTAAAGAAAAAATTTCCTGCATTTTTTTAAATTCTTCGTTCTTTCGTTCATACAACTCTATTGATGACGTGCGCATCAAAAACTCTTGCTGGTCATTCGTTTGTATATAATATTTTTTGTCTGCCGACCACCCTTTATTAATCTCCTCAAATACTTTAATCACATCTGGTTTTAACAATTCATACATTTTCATTGGTTCTCCTCTCCTTTAACTTCGACAAATTCTTCGCTTAAAGAAGGTGCTACTAGTTCTACTTTTATTCTATCGGGGTCTTCGAAATAGACTGCATAATGACTCTTACCTCCAGCAAAAGGATGCTGATCTGGGTAAAGTATAGTCATTCCTTTTTCTTCCAGCTTACTCGTCATTTTATCTACTTGTTGATATGAGCTTGCGTGAAAAGCTAAGTGATTGAGCCCAACTCGCGATCTGTGGTATTGAACATCTAAGAACCGCTCTTCAGTTTGCACAAAAACAATATATGTTTCTTCAATTTTCCAACTTTGTCCACCGTCCCATTTTTGGAAAATAGTATATCCTAATTCTTCAAGAAACCAACTCCAAAAATCTACGGAAGTTTTTAAATCAGAGACATAAATCTCTATATGATGAATCATTCCCTCAGACAATAGAAACTCTCCTTTCTCTTATTTAATTATTGCTTATTATATAAAGATAAATTATATTCTCTTCCTATTGAATTTTTCCTTTAACATTCGTTTAAAAATTTATTCTTCACTAAAAGAGTTCAACATCCCATATTTCTGAATATTTTAGTTTGTCTTCTTCAGTAAATTTATGGGAGACTTCGATGAGTGTACTTGGAATTTTTAATAATGCTTGCCGAACCGCACTCGCTGTTTTTTCATCTAGAGCCGAGGTCATTTCATCAGCTAAAATAATGGGTCGCTTCCTTACTAAGGCACGCGCAATTTCTATTCGTTGTAATTGACCACCTGATAAATGACGTCCATTCTCACCTACTAGATAATCTAGACCTTTTTCTGCAACAACATCTTCTAATTGAGCACTGCGCACAGCCTCCATCACTTCATCATCAGTGTAATCATCACCGAGTGTAATGTTATATCGAATCGTATCATTAAACATTAAAGGTTGTTGGCGAATTAAGGAAAATTGATGCATTAAACCTTCTTTGCATTCTTCCCCATTATATAAATAACGCCCTTCTTTCATCGGGAGGGTTTGTTGAACAATGCGTAGTAAGGAAGATTTTCCAGAACCCGAAGACCCGATGACTAATATATTATCATTCTTTCTGATATCTAAATTTACATCTGAAAATAAAGTTTTCTCCTTGAATTGCACACTGAAATTTTCTAACTTAATGGTAGAAAATGCAGGAACAAGTTTTGGTATTTCATTCATTGATTTGACTTTTGTTCGCTCTTTTGCACTTGAGTATCTTTTTCTTATTCCAGAAGTTGTCGCATAACCATTAACTAACTGCATGATTTGTAAGAGTGGATTCGTTATTGAGTTGGATAATTGAACAATCGCTATAAATGCCCCCAATGTTAAACCATGTTGTATCATCCGATAAACACCTACTCCAAATGGCATCATCATACTAAAGAACATCGCAATTGTAGTAACATATTGATTCAGCATTTCAACTGTTTGATTCATATTTTTCAAGGATTCTTCCATCTTTTCAGCTTCTTCTGTTGCTTTAGAGATTACTTGATCCTCTACTTGGTATGTTCGAACTGTCTCGATTCCATTGAAATAATCTTTTAATCGGTTGGTATACATAGCGTTAGATTGTGACCATTGTTCGGATGAAGTTTCTATCTTATTTTGAAATGACATAGAGAATAAAACTGGAACAAACGCACCGATCGAGAATGCAATAGTTACCCATACATCATAATAAAGAGCAGCGATTAATGCGAAAATTGCAGTAAAAGTCAATTGAACAATCGTTATTTCTGCTTCCAACCCCTTAGTTTCCAATTGTTTTAAATCATTTGTCATAAAAGATAATTCGGTGGTATAATCTTCTGTGTTTTTTGAATGATATATAATATCTTTTATCAAAATTTCTTTAATAGATAAATTTAATTTTTTCATTAACGTTGTCTTACTTTTAACCATAAGCAAGCCAATTACCATAAAAAATAAGAACCCTACCAAACCAACCCCAGAACTCACTAAAAATGAATGCATAGATCCAATTACAGCTGCATCAATCATGTTACTGATAATTACAGCTAGAAAAACATTGTTTAATGAATGCACAGCCATTAGAAAAATCGTAGAGAGCACTAGAAGTTTATGTTTACTTTTAAATATTAGCATTCTCACATGCCCCCTTCTAAAGATCCTTTAAATAATCTTTAATTTCTTTTGAAGCAACAAGTGTTCCTTTTACATCTATTTTTTTCACGGACTTTTTAATCATATCCAAAGTCACATTAGAATCGATAATGACTAAGCCAATAATTGTATAATTAAATAATTGATTTGTTTCAATGGCCTTTTCAAAATCCTCTACCCTATATCTTACAACCCCTATTACAAAGCCATTCTTATCAATTTTTTCTTCGACATATGCTTCTTTTTTATTCAGTTCATTTCGTATGGCTGTTCGAATAAAGTCACTTCGATTGGAAAAGAAACCATTATCTACTAGCAAATCTATTTTCCCTAAATCTACATGATTTACATTAATCGTAATTTTTTCTGAATTTTCATTAATTTTTTTCAATCTCTTTCCTCCATTTATTAATAATAATTAACATGTATTATACCATCCATGTAGATGGTTTCAAGATGGAGAGTTATCAAATAAGTAAAAAAAACCAATGCTAGATATTGAGTCTAACATTGGAGTTTAAATTTTATTCTATTGATCTATAAATCTATTTTAGTCTAATTCTTCACCGTTTGATTCGATCACTTTTCGGTACCAATTAAATGAATCTTTTTTAGAACGTTCCATTGTCCCATTTCCTTCATTGTCACGGTCTACATAAATCATACCATAACGTTTTTTCATTTCACCGGTTGTGAAAGAAACAATATCAATAATTCCCCATGGTGTATACCCCATGAGTTCAACACCATCGTAATCAACGGCTTTAATCATTTCTTTAATGTGATTACGTAAATAATCAATACGTTCAGGGTCGTGAATACTACCATCTTCTTCAACCGTATCTACGGCTCCGAATCCATTTTCAACGATGAATAATGGTATTTGGTATCTATCCCAAAAACGGTTTAAGACATATCGTAGTCCAACAGGGTCAATCGACCATCCCCAATCACTTGCTTCTAAATAAGGATTGTCAACACCATAAGGTATTTGTCCATGAACATTCTCTTCGACGGTTTCTTCCGCATTTTTATCCACTGCATTCGACATGTAATAACTAAATCCTAAATAATCTACTTTACCATCTAGAAGAATTTCAGCATCACCTTCTAAAATTGGAATATTTAAGTTTTCACGTTCAAATTCTTTTAGTGCATAATTTGGATATTCTCCGCGCACTTGAACATCCGGAAAGAAATAACGTAATCGCATAGACTCTTCAGCTAGCATGACATTATCTGGATCTGCATTCAATGGATAAATTGGTAAGTGAGAAACCATTGCTCCAATCTCAAAATCAGGATTGATTTCTTTTCCTTTTTTCACTGCAAGAGCACTTGCAAGCAATGTATGATGAGCAGCTGTATACATGACTTCTTTTGCATTTTCGTCTTCTTCGACTCTTACTCCAACGTTTGTCCATAAGAAAATTGGATTTGTGTAATCCATCATATTGTTAATTTCATTGAAAGTCATCCAATATTTAACTTTATCTTTATAACGTTCGAAAACAACTTCTGCAAAACGAACAAATAAATCGATCACTTTACGGTTTCTAAATCCACCATATTCTTTCGCTACGTGTAAAGGCATTTCAAAGTGAGTTAATGTGATTACAGGTTCAATATCATATTTCAATAACTCATCAAGTAAATCATCGTAGAACTGAAGGCCCGCTTTATTCGGCTCTGCATCGTCTCCATTAGGGAAAATACGTGTCCAGTTAATTGAAGTTCTTAATGCTTTCAAGCCCATTTCAGCAAATAATTTCACATCTTCTTTATAACGATTGTAAAAATCAATCGCTTCATGGTTTGGGTAAAATTTGTCTTCTTCGACTGTATCTGTAATTTCACGAGGTTTGCCTTGTCCACCTGCCGTCATTACATCTACAACACTTGGTCCTTTTCCATCTTGGTCCCATCCACCTTCAAATTGGTGTGCTGCAACAGCTCCACCCCATAAAAAATCTTTTGGTAACTTACTCATCAATATACCTCCTGATTGTATTTAAATAATTATTTAACAATGGTTATGATTTTATCTCCCGGTTCAACGTGACGAGATTTTTCTCCAGCAACTTGTTTAAAGTCGGCAGTATTTGTCACAATAATTGGTGTAACAACAGGATAACCGGCTTTTTTAATTGCCTCTACATCAAATGTGATTAATTCGTCGCCTTGCTTGACTTCTTGATCACTTTCAACATGACTTGTAAAATGTTTACCTTCTAATTCGACAGTATTCATTCCAATATGAACAAGTACTTCAACACCATTCTCATCTTGTAAACCAATGGCATGTTTCGTTGGAAATAGTGCCGAGACTTTTCCATCAAATGGTGCAACTAATTTTCCTTCATTAGGAAGAATAGCCGCTCCTTGTCCCATCGCACCTGAAGAAAAAACTTCATCTTCAACTTCAGATAATGGAATTAATTCACCTTTTAGTGGAGAATTTAAAGCAACTTCAGTTCCTTCCACTAATTCTTCTTTATCATCTGCTAATTCTTCAGCATGTTTTTCTTCTGTTTCTGTATTAGTTGCACTTGCTGTAGCTTCTTGAGGTTCTTCACCAATACCGAAAATATAAGTCAATACGGCCGCTAAGATAAAGGCTACACTAATACTTAATACGTATTGTGGAATTGGTCCATAAGCAGGAATTGTCAAGACACTATTGAAGGCGAAACTATACATTTCAGCTCCAAAGAATCCAGCTAATCCACCACCAACAGCACCTGATACGACCATAATCGGAATTAAACGTCGATAACGTAAAATGAGTCCGTATAAAATAGGTTCCGTAACACCAGCTACAGCACCTGAAATCGTCCCTGCTAATGATAAAGAACTTAAATTTTGATTTTTACGGTAACGCAAGAAAATTCCAAATGCGATACCCATTTGCGCAAAAGTAGCTCCTGCTGCCATTGCGTTCAATGGATCTCCACCACGCGCTAAGTTTTCAAGTCCAATTGGTGTAATTCCCCAATGAACACCTAATACAACTAAGAACGGCCAAATTGCTGCGAATACAACTCCTGTTAATACAGAAGAGAAATTAAGCAGTGTTACAATTCCATCTGCAATTAAACCACTAATGTACTGAGAAAATGGACCAAACAGTAATGCTGACAATGGTACCATAATTAAAATACCCATCATCGGTACAAAGAATAATTGAATGGTATCTGGCGTATATTTTTTAAAGAATCGTTCAATTGGTGCATAAAAAGCAATTGCTACTAGCATTGGAAATACAGTAGTCGCATAATCAGAAATGATTAATGGGATACCCATAAAATCTAAATTCTGACTCGTATCCATCAAGGCCGTAAAACTTGGATCTAACAGTCCCGCTCCAATAACTCCCCCAACGAATGGATTTACTTTTAAAAACCTTGCTGCTGAAATTCCTATAAAGATAGGAAAGAAATAAAATAATCCATTTGAAGCAGCATTTAAAACTGCATAAGTTGAACTTTCTGGACTTAGCCATTCAAACATAGTCAGTACGGCTAAAATCGCTTTAATCATTCCAGAACCTGCTAATGCAGGAATCAAGGGTGAAAATGTACCAGATATATACTCAAAAACAACGGCTATAGGATTCTTTGAACGAGCCGCTTGTTTAATATCTTCTCCACTCGATGCTGAATTGCTTTCATCACTCGATTGAATATTATATTCATCCATAATTTCTTCATAGACTTTAGATACATGGTTACCAATAACCACTTGATACTGACCGCCACTTTCAACTGCTGTCAAAATACTCGGATTATTTTTTAGAGCTTCTTCATCTACCACATCAGTATCCTTTAGCTTAAATCGTAATCGTGTCGCACAGTGGACAAGCGAGTTGACGTTTTCTTCGCCACCAATATGCTCAATAACAAATTTAGCCGTTTCTTTGTTATTTGCCATTTATTTTTATCTCTCCTTTATTTTTCATGCCTGCATAGTATAATTGTATGGGTATACTTTGTCAATGCCCATACACTATCCAAATATGGTATACTCATTAGTATAAGTTAGCGAGGTGTCAACATGCCAAAATATAAAGAGATTTTTTGGAAAATCATTGAACAAATTAATGAAAAAGAGATGAGACAAGGGGAAAAATTACCAAGTATTGAAACACTGATGAAACAATACAATGCGGGAAAAAACACAATTTTAACTGCGTTAAATGAGCTTGAAAAACAAGCATATATCTATCAAGTTCGAGGAAGCGGAAGTTTTGTTCGTAAACAAAAACATTCAGGGTACCTTAATATAACCGAAGCCAATGGATTAAGAAATAGTCTTCGAGAATACAATTTAACGTCTAAAATGCTTGAATTAAAAATTGTTAAGCCGAATTCAGAAGTCCTAGCGAATTTAAACGCAGAAGAAGATGAAGATATTTATTATGTTAAACGACTACGATTGGTTGATGAAAAACCATTCTCTATCGAAAAATCTTATTATTTAAAATCTGTTGTTCCTTACTTAAATCAAGATATTGTAGAATCTTCGATTTTTGAATACTTGATTAATGATTTGAAATTAAAACCAGGATTTACTGATCATTTCTTAAAACTCGGAACTTTGAATGAAGAAGATGCTTCTTTTCTGCATTTAAAAGAAGGAGAACCAGCTATATTATTAGAGTCTATATTTTTCTTAAAAAACGGACAACCTTTCGATTATTCCAAAGTGATCTATCATCAAAATGCCCAATTCTTTATCCAAGGGTATAATTATTTCGAAATGTAGATTTGAAAGTGCAACAAGCAGCAGAATATGTTTTATTATGATGTGAGATTCTTTTTTCTACTTAATCTTAAGTAGTTATATAGAATAGATCTTCGCAATACTACTTAACTGATGAAGTTGTATGGGGTAGAATTTTTATCCTACTTATCGAATGGACTTGAGAAAGATTGAATCTTTCTACTCTTCATTTCTGATGATGTTGCGTGGGATTGTTATCTTTTTATACACATTTATTCAATAAAAAACTAGAAATTGGACACAACTCCAGTTTCTAGTTTTTTATTTTCCATTACTGTGTGTAAATATTCGGTGCTGTTGGTAAAACATCATTGATATAAAGAGTATCATAAGGAAGCTTATTAATGTTTTCCAAAAAGTCTTCAGCTGTTGCATACACTAAGACACCATACGTGTTTATTCCGTTATTTTCAATGTAATTAAGAGCATTTGTATAAAAATCAATTTTATCTGGATCAAACTCAAATACTTCTACAAATTTTTCTCGATTATTTAAATAAGATAATCGAGATTGAAAATGAGTTTCATACACTTTGGGAAATTCTTCTACTGAAATCGAACTCTCTTTTTTTACATCTTCTAGATTAAAATACGGATATAATTCAGGATTTGGTCTTCGACTAGAGGAATTATCGCCATTAATGCTTGGATTAAAACCTATCAAATACATTGACGCCTCATCACTCCAAAGAGTCCCCGGTTCGGTTGTACGTACTCCAACCCATTTAAAATCTAAATCTGGGTATTTCTCTCTCATAGTATGGAATTCTTCCATCGTTAAATCTTCATTAAAAGTAATATTCATAGAGATATAGGACAAATTATTTAATTGTTCCAAATAATTAAGCGTTGTTTCATTATTTCTATCTAAAGCTTCTTCTCTCAAATCTATTGCTTCTTCACTCGAATTATTGGGAAATGGAGAATGAATTTTTTCAAAAACTCGAGGATCAAACATTTGGTTTTGAATACTAAAGATTCCGTCATAACCATGATTTAAACGTCCTCTTGATATGTCAATAAAATGATGTTGCACAGTATTATTAAATAAGTCACTAAAAGAATAAGCTACGTCATAAGTTCCAAAACCCGTAGAAGTTTGAGAGGTTTGTGAGCTAATCGAATAACCTGGCATATTTAAGCTAGTGTATGCCTCCATATCAAAATAAAAATCCGTTGGTGGCGTTATATTTTTTTGTCTTTGTGTAGTAGCTGTTGGATCATAATAAAAATAATCTACGACTTTAGAAATTCCGTAAAAAATCCCTACATATAAAAGAACTACAATTAATACAGAAGTAAGCACAACTCTTCCTAATCTTCGATTAACTACTTTTTGTATGTCTTTTATTTCATTCTTTTCAGATTCAACTGTTTCATTTAAAAGCTCTTCATCAAATAATTGATTCGAAATTTCTTCTGAATAATACTCTTCTATTGATTCATATTTTTCAAGTTCTTTTTCAATATATTTTCTTTCCTCTTTTGTCACATTTCCTTCTTTAAAGCGCTTTAATTTATCTTTGAAAGTCATAAGTATCCTCCTTCAGATGTCTTCCTAACTTTTTACGTGCTCGATATAAAATAGTTTTTGTGTTTGTTTCAGATCGATGAATTGTTTTAGATATATCCCTAATGTTCATTTCTGCATAATAATATAAATAAATTACTTCACGGTAAATAATAGGTTCTAGGTTTATCAAATGTTGAAACAATCGTTCATTTCGTTCTTTTTGTATGTAATGACTTGAAGGATCTGGTAACTTTTTATCCATAATAAATGCTTTATGAATCCCTAACGTTAGGGGTTCTTGTTTTTTCCTTATTTGATCAATATAATGGTTTTTCAAAATTCTAAAGAGCCAGTATTTAAAAGGACCTCCTGGTTGATTAGATGCAATAAAGGCCCTAAAGAAGGTTTCGCTCACCAAGTCTTGAGCCATTTCTTCTTCACGGCAGAGACTAAGTGCATACAGATAAAGTTCCTTATGATATTTTTTATAAATTCTGTCCATTGCATCAGACTTCATGAGAAACCTCCCTTCATACTATATACGTATTCGTCATTAAAAGGTTACACTACTTCTAATGATTATTATATACATAATATTATAGAGAAACATTTATCTACCGATAAAACAAAAAAGCTCAAAACCAAAAAAACAGGTTTTGAGCTCTCTTTAATATAAAATTATTTTGCCTGAATAGTTTTAACTTTTAAGATTTCTTAAAATATAAATAACACCATACAAAAGGACTTATAAAATAGATTAAAAATGTAATACTTTGATAAGCCAAATGAGAGAATGGTTTTTTAATATAATTAATATTTAAAAAACTATAGGTAATATAACATGTTATTATATATAGTAGTAATATACCGCCTGAAATTGAAAATATATTAGTTAAAATATCATTAACTACCATAATTAAGACAGGAGTCAGTATAGTCCCAATAAAGAAATGAACGCTGTTAAATGGTCCTCTACTAATCATTGATATGCTCCTATTTTAAACATCAACTTAAAAATTACTTTTGATTATCTATAAAATTGGTGCTAGCAATATTTCTGTGACTATTAGTTGCGCTTACCCCAGTATTGGAAATAATCTGTACGTATGGCACCGTTATATAATTTTCTTTTCTTTGTTGCTTTGGCACCGTAATATTTTTCAAAATCTAAATCACTTGTAATAATATACTTACTCCAAGTTTCTAACGGTCTAAAGGCATCGCCCATCTCGCGGTAAAGTTTGTGGACCGATTCATCTTCACCCAAACGGTCTCCGTATGGGGGATTAGAAATCATAATTCCAAAGTCTTTATCTGTTGTAAAGTCAGCGACTTGCATTTGTTTAAATTCAATATCATGAGCAAGTCCTGCTTCTAAAGCATTACGTTTCGCGATTTCAATCATACGGCCATCAATATCAAAACCAAGAATGTCTAACTCCGTATCGTAGTCAGCTTGTTCGTCTGCATCCGCACGAACTTCTTCCCACATGTCCTCAGACATCCAATCCCAAGCTTCACATAAAAATGATCGATTGAAACCAGGTGCGATATTTCGTCCAATTAATGCAGCTTCAATTGGAATAGTTCCTGATCCACACGTTGGATCCACAAAAGGACGGTCTTTACGCCAAGTCGTTAATGCGATCAAAGCGGCTGCTAGATTTTCTTTTAAAGGAGCGCCACCCTTTTCCGTGCGGTACCCTCTTTTAAATAAACTATCTCCAGTTGTATCTAATGTAAGCATTGTATGGTCTTTACGAATACTTACTTCGATAGGATACTTTGCTCCTGTTTCCGGCAACATGCCTCGACGGAAATAAGTTTCTTTGATTTTTTCTGCTACCGCCTTATTTACAATTCTTTGAACATCTGGAACACTATATAAAGTAGACTTTACAGATTTCCCAGCAATAGGAAATGCTCCATCCATAGGAATGTAATCATCCCAAGGCAAAGCTTTTGTTTTTTCAAATAAATCATCAAATGTCGTAGCTTCAAATTCACCAACAACTATTTTTATTCGATCTGCGACGCGTAACCAGAGATTCGTTTTTGCAATATCTTTTGCAGTACCTTCAAAACGCACGCGACCATTTTCTACTTGAACTTCATAACCTAAATCGCGTAGTTCGTTTCCAACTAATGCTTCAACACCTGCAGCACAAGTGGCAATTAAATTAAATGTTGTCATTTATCTCTTCGCTCCTTCCTTATCTATTGTCTTTTAAAAATAAAATGTATATTTGATTTCAAAAAGAAATCCCCCCTTACAAAAGTGGGAGGATATAAATGTTTTCCTAATATGTGTAATTTATTGTAAGCCATGTTCTGTCTAGGAAAGATCTTAGGCAATCGTTCCAGAGATAATTATCTGTCTGCAACTATTAAAATAGTCGCCTCTTTTCTACATTGAATTCTGTGAAAAGAGTGCCCCTACCGTAGTTTGGGTTGCTCACTCATGGGGTTTACCCGTTCCACCAACAACGTTTCCATTGTTGCTTCGTCACTGTGGCACTTTCAAGTCTACTTGAGCATAGTCATCCCTTAGCTCGTTTAACTGCCGTTTCTTTTATTTTCATAAAAGTCCGTGTCTTATTGTTTGGACACGCATGAACACTACAAGCATCTCAGCTTGTGTGAGCATGGACTTTACCTCACATCCTGAAAAGGATGCGCAATTATCCATAAATTACACAATTTTAAGTAAATTAATATTCGATATTATCTTCTTCATCTAATTTAGACCCAAAAACATGACGTTCTAAATTAGATAATCTTTTTAAGATGTCAAAGTTTGTAACGGTCGATTGATTTGTTCCTTGACTTTGTGCTCTTAAATCAGATTGTTTTGAAGTTTCATCTAGTTCTTCAACCAGACGTTCCACTTCAAGTCTCAGTTCATCAATTTCATCTTGAAATGATTTATAATCTTGAATGATCAAGTCTAAAAACTCATCAACTTCTTCTGAATCATATCCACGAAGTTTTGTTTTAAAATCTTTATCCACAATTTCTCTTTGAGTTAATGCTCTCACTACTGTCACCTCATCAGTCACTTGTTAATTTCTAAACATATTTTACCACATTTTATTTTAAACATAAAGCTTAGTTATCAATTCTACCATGAATTTCCACATATTCATGAATGAAAAACTCAATTTCTTCAAAAGAAGCAAGATATAATTCATATTCAGTTTGTTCTTGATATTGTACAATCAAATCATATAAGAACTTAGGCTTTCCAGCTGCTGTCTCTTCTGTCAAGGTATCATAAACAAGAAAAGCACCATCTGTATTTCTAATATTAAACACTTGATTCGATTTAAGTTGAGCTGGAGACTCATAATTCTTATTTGAAGTATAATTAACATAATCTGCTTGATGAGTCACTCGCTCAAGTAGTGCTTGGTTCATTTCATTCCAGTTTTTCCCAAAGGACGCATATGGAAAGATAACAGCAAGATGAATTTCTGGATGTTCTTCTTTTAATTCCAGTATAATCTCTCCTGCCCAAAGTTCGATCCCTAATTCTCCACCAATAATAAACCACTCAACACCATTTTCAATAAAAGTAAGTATTCGATTTTCAATAAATTTTTTTAGATATTTATATTTTGGATCTGTTTGATCAAAAATATTTAATTCGTAAGATCGGTATCCACTTATCAATAAATTTTGCAAAAATACACCTCCACCTTTTACGAACAAACATTTGTCTGGTATTATTATAACATATAAAAAAGGAAGGATGAGTCCACTGAAAATTCATTATCCGAATGGCCAGCCTTACCACTATAATGAAAATGACTTCACTAAGCCTCAAAAAAAGAAGTCGCATGTTTATAGTAACAGAGGTATGAGTCTTGAAAAAGAATTAAATTTAACGAATAAGCAATATTTATTAGAAAATATTGCGGTCATCCACAAAAAGCCAACGCCTATCCAGGTCGTTAAAGTGGATTATCCAAAAAGAGAAGCCGCTAAAATTACTGAAGCTTATTATAGACGGTCCTCTACAACCGACTATAATGGTGTTTATAAGGGTTATTATTTAGATTTTGAAGCTAAAGAGACAAAAAACAAAACATCTTTTCCCTTAAATAACTTTCATGAACATCAAATTAACCATATGAAGCAAAGTACAGAACACGGCGGAATTTGTTTTACAATATTACGTTTTGCTACGTTAGATGAAATTTATTTATTGCGTCCTGATTTCCTATTTGAATGGTGGAATCAGCAATTTGAAAAGAACGGTCGCAAGTCTATCCCCTTAAAAGCAATTAAAAAAGAAAATTATCTAATTGAATATGGATTTAATCCTCGAATTCCTTATTTAAAAATTGTGGATCAGTTAATTGAGGAAATAAAAGAGAAATAGTCCTATAAATCCAAATTTTTCTCCATAAAAGATGACAAATGGTGTATTTTGTACTAATATATTATGGATTTAGTACAAATATTTTTAATGTCCTAAAGATAATAAAGAGAAGGTGATTGACGTGTCAAAGTCTGATAAAGAGACGATGTCAAGGTCAGAAAGAAAAAAACAAAAGAAAACTAATAAAAAGAAAAATAATTCAAATAAAATGGGATTAGGAAAGAAAATACTACTTGGGATTTTCGGATTAATCCTTCTAGTTGGTGTAAGTGGTTTAGGACTTTTTGCTTATTATGCCTCTAGTGCTCCAGAAATAACGGAAGAAGATCTAACAGGAACATATGCTGCTGACTTAGTAGATATGAATGGTGATGTATTTTATACCTTTGGTGGCGAAGAAAGAGAATATGCTGCTGCGGATGAATACCCGGAAGTATTGCTTGATGCAGTAATGGCCATTGAAGATCGACGTTTTAACAGTCATATAGGGATAGATCCAATTGGGATTGCACGTGCTGCTGTTGGTTATGTAACTAACGCAGGTGAAATTGTTGGTGGTGGTAGTACCATTACCCAACAACTCGTTAAACTATCTGTTTTCTCTACTTTACAAGAAGATCAAACACTTGAACGTAAAGCGCAGGAAGCATGGTTAGCTCTACAACTTGAACGTGAACTTTCAAAAGAACAAATTATGACTTACTATCTAAACCGCATCCACATGGGTGGTAACGTATATGGGGCAGCAACGGCAGCCGAAGAATATTATGGAAAACATGTGAGTGAATTAGAACTTCACGAAGCAGCTTTATTTGCTGGAATGCCACAAGCTCCTAACTATTATAATCCTTACCAAAACGAAGAAGCTGCAACTGAACGTAGAAACTTAGTTTTAGATATGATGGTTGAATTTGAAGCAATTACTCAGGCTGAAGCGGATGCTGCTAAAGAAATTCCAGTAACTGAAGGCTTACAAGAACCGACAGAAGATGAAAATACACTAGTATTTGATGCTTACTTAACAGCCGTTCTTGAAGAAGTTGCAGAAAAAACGGATTATAATCTTTATACTTCTGGTATAACCGTTTATACAAATTATGATCCAAATGCTCAACAAATTCTATACGATGTCGCTAATACAAATGATTATGTGAATTTTCCAAATGATGAAATCCAAACTGCTGCTTCGTTAATTGATTCCACAACTGGAAAAATTACAGCTTTAATCGGTGGTCGTCATCAAGAAGGACAGTTGTCTGAAAACCGGGCCATTGGAATGCGACGCGATATTGGATCCACAATAAAACCATTGACCGTTTACGGTCCTGCAATTGAACTTTTACAGTACTCAACTTATGAACAAATTGATGATTCACCTCTAACAGATTCCAATTGGGATCTTAATAACTATGATAATGCATTTAGAGGTCAGCTATCTATGCGCGATGCATTGGTAGACTCAAGAAATATTCCGGCGGCTAAATTTTTTAATGAGGAAGAACATTTAGGAAACTACCATGGAGAAATAGAAAACTTCCTAGAGGATTTAGGAGTCAATGTTTCTGCGATTTCTCAAGACAGTGGCTTGGTCCCTCAAAATGCGATCAATGGAACGATGAGTCCCCTAGATCTAGCGGGTGCTTATACAGCTTTTGCAAACCAAGGGAATTATACTGAACCTTATACAGTAACAAGTATTGTAAACCGTGATGGTGAAGAAATAGATTTAACACCTAGCACAAATAAAGTAATGGAAGATTACACTGCATACATGGTAACGGATATGCTAAAAGATGTCATTTCTTATTATGGTACAGAATTGCCTATTCCTGGATACATCCATGCGGCTAAAACAGGAACAACAAACTATACAGCAGAACAAATTGCTGCTGCAAATATTCCTTCAGATGGTGTTCCCGATAACTGGGTTGTTGGTTACTCACCATACTATACAATGTCTGTATGGGTAGGATATGATCAGCCGAATGAAGAAGGAAATTACCTGACTTATGCAGATGGATCTAGAAGACTCCCTCGCCATATTTATCGAGAAGCAATGAGTCGTCTTGTTGAAAATTTAGAACAAAGAGATTGGCAACGCCCTGATTCAGTGGTAGAAGTGTCTGTGGAAGATGGATCTGATCCCGCGATGCTTGCTGCACCAGGGAGCAGTAACACTGTAAGTGAATTATTTGTTCGTGGAACGCAACCTACTGAAACAGCTGAACCAGAGTATGTATTAAGTGCACCTACTGGTCTAAGTGCTCGATATCTAGCTGAAGAAGACGAAGTTGAAGTTTCTTGGAATGCATTTGAATTACCTGAGGACGTAGATGAAGATGTTGAATATGTTGTATCAGTTAATGGACAAGAAAATGTTCAATCAGAAACTGAGTTTACTATTCCTAATCCTCCTCGAGAAGAAATGACCATTTCAGTTGCAGTACGAGTTGACGGTGAAACCGGCCCTCCTGCTGAAGTTCAAATTGTTGTACAGGAACCGGAAGAAGAGGAACCTGAAGAGCCAGAAGAACCGGAGGAAGAAGAACCAGAAGAACCTACTGACCCGGAAGAAACTGAAACACCTGAGGAACCGGAAGAAGAACCTGAAGAGGAAAATACTGGCGACGGTCCTCCAAATAATGAAAATGATGAATCAGATGAAAATAATAGTGAGAATGGGAATAACAACAATGAGGATAATCAGGATGATCCTAATAATTCCAACTAATCTATTTCATTTCATTTAATTAACAAAAAAAGGTCATATGTGCTTCAAGACTCTCCCTTTATGTTGGAGAATTGACGCATATGACCTTTTTATTTTTAAATTTATTAGGCTTTCATTCTACTCTTCACTAAGCCCTGATTATACATTTCTTCACGCAAATCAAGCATTGAAGTATATGTTGTTAAAATATAAACTTTATCCGTCTGCATATTTTTAATTGCTTCAACAATCGCCTTTGCATCTTCTAGAGGTCTTAGTTCCTCTGTTGAAAATCCATTATTAATTAAATGGTCCGTCAAATCATCTTGTCTTGTTCCTGAAACATACGTTTCTTTGACAGGCATGTTCTTGAACTTGTCAAAATCGCCCTCTTCAATCCAAGAAATATCTCGACCATCCGCAAGATTATCATTCAAAATAATAATTAAAGAAAACTCTTTCTGTTCTAAATCAATTAAATTGATCACTTCATTTAGACCGACTGCATTTTTTACTAAGTTCATACGCACGTCTTTATTACCTACTTTGATAACCTCTTGACGTCCAAACATTCGAGTCATAGAATTTAATCCATTTTCAATATTAGGTTCTTCTACACCAAAATAATGACCTATTGAATAAGCAGCTAAAGCATTGTATATATTATACAAACCTGCAACAGGTATGGTATAAATGTAATCATTTATTTTAAAGGATGCACTTTCTGTTGTCATTTCAATAATCTCATCTATAGTGTTCGTTAATTTTGGTCGTTTGAAGCCACAATTCGGACAATAATAATCCCCTAAATCACTGTAGATTAAAGAAGAATACTCTAATTTTTCTCCGCAATTTGGACAGATACTATCTGTTGCATTTCCTTCGGTCTCTATCACATGGTTAGAATCTTTAAGCGAAAAGCCAAAGAATTCCTGTTTGTTATCCATTGGTTTACTATTTAATATCGGAGCATCCCCATTTAGCATAATAAGTGAGTTTGGTGTCTTGCCAATTCCTTCTAAAATTAAATCATAAACATCTTCAGGAGAACCATTACGATCCATTTGATCAGGGAAAAGGTTATTAACTAAAATAATTTCAGGATTAATAAATTCCGTTACACGACGAAGACTTGCTTCATCTACTTCAAGTACCGCTATTTTGTCTTCTACTTTTTCATTTTTTGCATCTTGTATAAAACTTGAAACGACACCTTGCAGCATGTTAGATCCTGTATCATTTGTCATCACATGATTGAATTTTTGTTTTAATATATTCACTGTCATTGAAGTTGTTACACTTTTCCCATTTGTACCTGTAATCAGCACCACTTTATAATTTTTTGCTAGCTCTTTCAATAAATCTGGATTGATTCTAGTTGCTACCTTACCGGGTAAACTAGATCCTCCATTTGTGAAGGTTTGGAGAAACCACTGGGTAAATCGCCCTGAAATTACTGCTAACTTTGTTTTAAAATTCATTCGTTTTTTCCCTTCTACACAATGAAACTTCAATTCTTTTAATTATTCATGGTAAAATTACTTTTTGTTATTATGTTTCTCATTTCTTCTTTTTGTTTCATCAAATTTATTTTCTAATTCTTTTTCTTCATCTTTATAACGCTCTTGTTGTTTTCGAATTAATAATGGCTGAATACCACGCAGTAAACGAATTCCTTTTACCACATTATAAAGACCAAAAATAATTCCGATAACTCCAATGATGCTATCATCTGAAAAAATAAGTACACCAGCTATAATTAGTAATATACCAATTCCTACAAAAAATTTCCCATTACTCTTTTTCATTTCATAACCCCTAATTTAATTCGTGCTTTTTTGTTTTTCTAACTTTAGTAATATATCATAAATTTATGAAAAAAGTTAGTTTTTCTGATATCTAGACTATGTCATTTTAGTATAAATTAGTAAAGTGATATTTGACTAATTTAAGATCTCGTGCTATTATGAAAAAGTTGTTAAAACACTGGAGAATTGTCCGAGAGGCTGAAGGAGCACGATTGGAAATCGTGTAAACGGCCAACGCCGTTTCAAGGGTTCAAATCCCTTATTCTCCGTTTAAAATAAATATTATTTATCTCCGTAACGTCTCCAACCCTTCGTTACGGAGTTTTTTTATTTTCATAAAGAATTTCTACTGCAAAATATCACTATTCATTAATGCCATTTTAAAAGTTGTCAATCTATGATTTCTTTCGTATTTTCAAAACAAAAATCAGACTAGAAAAGATAGTCTGATTGCTTAATCCATTTATTCATTCATTGATTTAGGAATTAAAAAGGTGATGTGCTTATGTAAAATATCTAATTCTAGTGGGAATTTTGAGCCTTTTTCTCCATCAACAGCAGTACTCAAGTCACTTGTTGATGAAATTTTCGCTTTTTTAAAAGAAGTAACAAAAGATAAATCATTATTTGGGTCTTCTTCATTGTCGCGATTGAAAATATGTTGCACCATCGAGCTTGCTTCACTGATTAAGTTAGATTTTTTCATCGCAAACAAATGCAACAGTCCATCATCAACTTCAGCTTCGCTGAAAAAGGATTCAATTCCGAAGATACTATTTGATAAGCCAACTACAACTAAGATCACATCATCTAATTGGTAAGTATCTTCTTCCGTTTCAATTTTCATATCAAAGGGATTGAAATCATTAATTACTTTTGATCCTTCTAAAACATAAGCGAGAGATCCTAGTTCTTCTTTCAATTCATCATCTGTTTGCCAAGCTACTTCTGGTAAAGAACCTGCAGATACGGTACTTATAAAATATTGATTATTTAAATGACCGACATCTATAGCCTTCTCTACCACATAATCTTCTTCAATCGCTTCTAGAATATTTGCAAGATCTAATTCCATACCTAATGCCTGCACAAAATTATTTGTTGTGCCTAAAGGTATAACCATGACTTTCGGTCGATGCTTCAAGGTCGCAATTCCGTTGATAACTTCAGAAATTGTTCCGTCTCCACCTAAAGCAATTACAGCATCTAAATCTTTTTTCATTTCATTTTGAACTAATTCTTTAAAATTATCTTGTCCAGTTGTTTTATAAACCGTCGTTTCAATCTTTTTACGTTGTAGTTTTTCTTGTAGTTCATTTCCTACTGCAATACTTGATTTATCTCCTGAGTTTGGGTTAATAATCAATAATACACTGTTCATACCGAACACCCTCTCTTTTATATCGTAATCTGTTAGAAATTAAGAGAACAACTTCTGACAATCTTCACACAATCCGGTAACTTTGAAACGATGTCCATCAACTTTAAAATGAGTCATAGATTCAACAGCTTTTTCTACCTCTGCTAATCCTGGATAATTAAAATCGACTACTTTCCCACAATGATTGCAGATTACGTGATAATGCTGGGTATCTGTTAAATCAAAACGGCTGGATCCGTCTCCAAAAGGTAATTCTTTGACAATCCCTGCTTCCATAAAGAAATTTAAATTATTGTATACAGTAGCTACACTCATATTCGGAAAGTCATCTTTTAGATCTTCATAGACTTCATTTGCAGTAGGATGTTTTCCATCTACTGCTAAATATTCTAATATAGCATATCTTTGCGAAGTCATACGAATGTCATTTTTTCTTAAAATATCTACATATTTTTCTATTCTAGCTTTCATATTGTCCATCCTTGTATTATGTCTCCGTTCTTCATCTAGCTTTTACTAATATACAATTATAGTACACATTATTTCCTTTTAAAATCTATTTTTAATTTTATTCACAAAATTATGGACAGTTTTTCTTGCAACTTCAACTTTTGAAAGCGGTGAATTATTCTTTGTCTCCAATTGGTTTGATTCTTCTTTTAGTTCGTTTTTGTTTTCTTTAATATATTTTTTAAATTGTTTTTGCATCATAGAAACTATTTTATCAGTTGATGTTTCTTGTCCCGTTAGTTCACTAGTTGCCATTAATTTTAGCACTTGAATATAGCTATGAGCTAGTGCTCTAGTTACAATGGATGCAGTAGTTCCACTAATAAAACCACCTACGACTGTACCTAAACCTGGAATGAATTTAAAAGCATTAGAAACAACAGAACGTCCAACAACTGTAGCAGAGCCTGTGCCACCAACTGCAGCAATAATACTTAAAATAGTGGCTTTATCAATAGGCACTCCAAATATTACAGTAATATGAGCTAATAAGGCAACTTGCATCGGAACCAACAAAGAAGCATCAGAAAATGGAATAGGAATAAATCCTACTCCAAATGATGTAGCTATATATCTTCTCGCCCAGGTTTTCGCAGTGTTAACCTTTCTTTCGATATCTACTCGCTGGGCGTTCGTAAAAGCTTTTCGCACACTTTCAGGAATTAAATTAAACGTTCGCTCAATTAATTCTTTTAAACCGAAAGGCTCAATCGTATAGTCATCTGATATAACATATGGTTGTGCGAGCACACTATGCACTGCCACAACATCCAAATTCATTTCTTCAATATACTTGTGGAAATCCTGAGCTTGTTCACCAATTGACTGAGTTAATACAAGAATAACGGGTATTTTTTTTGCAATATCTTCAATCATTTTAATTTCTGAGTCTTCGATTCTGGAAGAAGTCGCTTGGATACAATAATAAGCAACATGAACAGCATCTTCGGTCCCTATATTTTCATCAATTAATGAATAGATCTCATCTCGAACTTGTTTTTGGACAGTGGGATCTAATTCTAAACCTCGTGTATCATAGATAGTAATAGGTACATCATTGCGCGTAATCTTTTGTAGATGTTTTGTTACAGGTTTCCCAATTCCCGTTTCTGCTATCCGTTCACGAAACACGCTATTAATTAATGTACTTTTCCCTACTCCACTTTTTCCAACCATTAAAATATTTACTGGAGCTAAATTTTTCAATTCTTTTTCAGTTAAATCTAATATTTCTTGAGCCATATCAAAATGTTTGTCAAAATTTTTCATCATTATAAACCTAACTCCATTCGAGTTTTATTTAATTATTTGGAATACTACTCAATCTTTCATAGTTTAATACATGCCAATTCCCGTCACCATATTGTAAATAGACTTGATAAATTTCTGACTGATCTCTACTTGAAACGGTAGCTTCAACTCGACCTGGTCCATCATTACCAACCCACCACTCAATTAAATCATCATTAAGACCAGTAGCTGCCATAATTTCATTTTTAATTGCAACACGGTCTGTGGAACCATCATTATAATCCGTTGCATGATCAGTGTCATGTGGAGCATCTTCGTTAACTACAGAAGAATCTCCTGGCTGAAGTTCATCTGTTGATTCTTCTTCAGGTTCTTCTGGTTCCTCTTCAGTAGTCTCTTCTTCGTTTTCAGACTCTGGATCTTCAGTAGTTGCCTCTTCTTCTGAAGCTGGTTCTTCATTTTCCGTTTCATTTTCAGTAGCTGGTTCACTATTTTCTTGATTCTCTTCGTTAACTAAAGCAGATTGATCTTCATTATCTCCCTCGAGATTAACGTCATTTCCACTTCTACTAAAAATAAAAATAACTAATCCAAGTAACACTAAGAATAAAAAGCCAATAATATAATAATATACTTTACTAATTCCACTATGTGACTCTGTTCGCGTTTCAGTATCTGGATTATTTTCCTGTCTTCTTCTTTCTTTTCTAGATTCATTTTTACTCATATTATTTCACCTCAATAAATTTTAAAATATTTTAATTATCTTTTGATAAAGCATTGGACATACTATAATTTGCACGTCCGACTAATACAGAGAACATATGTTTCTCTTCTTCTGTCCAACCTCTTAATGTGTCGTCAAAATAATCGACAAAATCTTCTATATATTGCTGGTACATGTCTTTAGCTTCTTTTGATAATTCAAAAAAAGAAAAGCGTTTATCTTCGCCTACTTCTCGAATAACTAATCCATTTTTTACTAACACATTGATTTGACGAGAAATTGTTGACTTATCAAGTTCACTTATTTCAGTAATCTGTTTTAAAGTCATTGTTTCATTTCCAATAATAGAAATGAGATTCACTGTTGACGAATTTAAATTTTGTTTATCTAAAATCTGTTTTTTAATGCGAGAAAATTGATTATCGAAAGTATTTAATTTATCAAGCAGTTCGCTAATATCTACCATTTGTGCCATGCCATTTCCCCCTATTAGTTTACTTATAAAACTATACATTTGTATGGGTCAACTATATCATAATAGCCTTGTGAAGTAAATATTTCATAGATATTGTAACCTAGATTTAATCTTTGCAGCAAGCTTTAGCTCGTTATGACATAGCTTGTATTTTGTGCATATAACTGTAATAAATGCTATAATAAGTAAGATACTTTTGAGAAGGTGATATTATGTCATACGATGGATTGTTTACTCATGCAGTCGTACACGAATTAAGAGAACATCTATTAAATGGGCGTGTTACAAAAATACACCAACCCTTTAATAATGAATTATTAATAAGAATCCGAGCGAATCGAAAAAATCATCAACTGCTCCTCTCAGCACATCCACAATATACACGAGTTCAGTTAACAAATTTACGCTTTGAAAATCCACAACAACCTCCACAATTTTGTATGGTTCTGCGTAAATATATTGAAAACTCTATGCTTATTGATATTAAGCAAACAGAAAATGACCGTGTGATTGAATTTGTATTTACTGGGAGAGACGAGCTTGGTGATGAGCAGCATTATCATTTAATCGCAGAAATTATGGGAAGACACAGCAATCTCTTACTGGTAAATAAGGATGAAAATAAGCTTTACGAAGCGATTCGACATATTCCACCAAGTATGAATAGCTACCGTACTCTTTTACCTGGTGCTGAATATCGACCTGCCCCTGAACAAGATAATATAAATCCATTTGATTTTTCAGATAAACTAGAAATCTCTGGTGCAAATACTAAAGAACGAATCAAATCTATTCAATCAACATTCCAAGGGTTCGGGCGAGACTCAGCGAAAGAACTTCTTCACCAAATAGATAAAAATGAACATTTAAATCAGACAGAAATTTTTCATCGTTTCTTAAAGCCCTATGTTGAAAATCAATATCAGCCTACGCTTACTGAAGAAGGAAATCGCGCTTCTTTTACTGCTTTACCTTACTCTTCAATAAAAGGTGAGAAAGAACAATTTGAGACTCTATATGAATTGTTGGATGAATATTACGAAAATCGAGCTGAAAAAGATCGAGTACATCAACAGACAAATGATTTATCACAAATTTTAAATAATGAGCGTAAGAAAAATGTCAAAAAACTTGATAAATTAAATCGTGAAGATAAAGCTGCAGATGATGCAGAAGCTTATCGCATAAAGGGAGAAGTCTTAACTGCTTTCATGCATCAAGCAGAACAAGGCATGGCAGAAATTGAATTAGAAAATTTTTATGATAATAATGAACCTATTCTAATTGAGCTGGATCCGCAAAAATCACCAGCAGAAAATGCACAATGGTATTTTAGTCGCTACCAAAAATTGAAAAACCGTAAAAAACATTTAGCAACACAAATTCCATTAACGAAGCAGGAAATTGATTATATTGATTCCGTTCTAACGCAATTAGAGATCGCTTCTAGCCAGGATGTCGAAGAAATACGTGATGAGTTACGTGAAGAAGGATACCTAAGAAAGCAAAGACAAAAGAAAAAACAAAAACAGAAAAAAAGTAAGCCAGATAAATATTATTCTTCCGATGGTACTTTAATTCTTGTTGGGAAAAACAATAATCAAAACGACCAACTTACCATGCGAACAGCAAATAAATCGGATTGGTGGTTACACACTAAAGATATTCCAGGGTCACACGTCGTTATACGTAGCGACAATCCTAGTGAAGAAACGATTGAAGAAGCGGCACATTTAGCGGCTTATCATAGTAAATTTAGTATGTCTTCTTCTGTTCCGGTTGACTATACTCAAATCAAGAATGTTCGTAAACCAAATGGCGCAAAGCCAGGCTATGTTATTTATGACAATCAGCAAACTGTTTTTATTACACCAGATAAAAAATTAGTAAAACAACTAAAGAAAAACGTTGAGAACAATGAATAAATAGATAAATAAGGAGTTAGCATTTTTTGAATAATGCTAACTCCTTTTATTTTTTTAAAACATGTTAATTTTCTACAACTTCAAACTCAGCGGTCAAAGGTTCCTCATTAATTTGTCTGACAATACGATAGTGTCCAAGGTCTAACGGTTCATAGAATTCAAGATTCAATTCTTCTATTGCTTCATCTCCCGCATCCAAAATATGAGCAATCATAATGAATGCAATCTCTTCATCCGTCTCCACTTCATACCAAGTACCTTCATCATTATATTCAAGTGTATAAGGAGCGCCATACGTAATCTGTTCATCAGAATCATTAACCACTCTCAGTTCAAAAGTATCTCCTTCCGGTTGATAGGTAGCTTGAGTTAGTTCAATTGCTACACCATCTAACTGATTAGTATTCTCTCCATAAGGTGATTCCTCGCCTAAGTCATTTGTTCCACAGCTCATTAATAGAAGTACACTCCCAAAAACAACGCTTAGTAATGTGATGATTTTTTTCATCTCAACTTCCCCTTCCAAGGGTTTCAAAAATGGTTTATTTTCAATTTTAGATTAGCAATAACAAAAATTTATTTCAAGAATAACAATAGCTCATCCCATATTTCTATAGTAAAATAAATATTAAGAAGTAAATAACTAAAAATGGAGTGTACAAATGAACAAATATAAAGCTGTTATCTATGACATTGATGGCACGATATTAAATACCCTAAATATGAATATGTATCCTTTGATAAAAATTATTGAAGAAGAGACCGGTGAAAATTGGACTTTTGAAGAGGTATTAAAATTTTCTCCTTATCCTGGAATGAAAGTCATGGAAAAATTAAATATCAAAGATAAGGAAAAGACATATGCTAGATGGGTCCAATATGTAAATGAATATGAAAAAGGAGCTACCCTTTACGATGGCTTTAAAGAAGTGTTTGAGCAATTTAAGAAACATGGAATTACTCAAGCAGTAGTATCTGCCAAAACGATTGAACAATATGAAATAGATTTTGTTTCAAAAGGTCTAGATCAATATATGACTACAGCTATACTAGCAGACGATACTGAAAAACATAAACCCGATCCAGCTCCACTCCTAGAATGTTTAAAGAGATTAGATTTAAATGCTAACCAAACAATTTATATTGGTGATTCCTTGGCAGATTACAAAGCAGCTAGACAGGCCAATATGGATTTTGGATATGCTAAATGGGGAAGTGTTTCGGAAGAAGGTATCTTACATCCTGATTATGTTTTTGAAAAACCACAGAATTTGTTGAAATTATTATAGACTAATTGACATGTTAAAAAATCTCAACTATATCTCTTAGGTAAAAAATTGGAAGGTTTTAAATCCTTTCAATTATGAGAACAATTTCTAATATTTTTTCGCACACTTTGATCGTTCAATGGGCATATTCTGTAAAGATCGTTAAAGCAGCCTAAATTTTATAATCATTTATACTAAGAAAAGCTAGGAACGGCTCAGTAAAGCTACTCCTAGCTTACGTTAGTTCTACCCTACACTACCTTCCATCTCAAAACTAATCAGTCGGTTCAATTCAACCGCGTATTCCATAGGTAATTCTTTTGAAATAGGTTCAACAAAACCCATGACAATCATTTCTGTAGCTTCTTGTTCAGTCAGACCTCTACTCATTAAATAATAAAGTTGATCTTCTGAAATTTTAGATACTTTTGCCTCATGTTCTAAGTTAACATGAGAGTTATGAATTTCATTATAAGGAATCGTATCTGAAGTTGATTCCCCATCTAAAATGATGGTGTCACACTCAATATGAGAATCCGAGTTTCTCGCATTTTCTGCAACATAAACTTGACCACGATAATTTACTGCTCCTCCATCACGCGCAATGGATTTTGAAACAATGGTGCTTGAAGTCCTTGGTGCAAGATGATAAATTTTCGTACCAGTGTCTTGTACTTGTCCTTTTCCTGCCATTGCCATCGTTGTAACTGTTCCTTTTGATCCTTCGCCTTTTAAGAAAATGCTTGGATACTTCATCGTTGTTTTTGCGCCAATGTTTCCATCCACCCATTCAACCGTAGCGCCTTCTTCGGCTGTAGCTCTTTTAGTTACCAAATTATAGACATTGTCTGACCAGTTTTGAATAGTTGTATATCTACAGTAAGCATCTTTTTTAACAATAATTTCTACGGTTGCCGCATGTAATGAACTCGCTGAAAATGTTGGTGCTGTACAACCTTCTACATAATGCACGCTTGCTCCTTCATCCACTACGATTAATGTTCGTTCAAATTGTCCCATGGCTTCTTCATTTATACGGAAATACATTTGAATAGGTACCTCTACGCGAACATTTTTTGGAACATAAATAAAGGTTCCGCCAGACCAAACTGCCGCATTTAAAGCGGCCATTTTATTATCATCAAAAGGCACAACGGTTCCAAAATACTCTTCAAAAATTTCGGGATATTCTTGCAAAGCTGTATCGGTATCCATAAAAATAATCCCTAATTTTTCAAATTCTTTTTTCATATTATGATAAACGACTTCAGATTCATATTGTGCACCCGTTCCTGCGAGATAAGCACGTTCGGCCTCTGGAACCCCTAGTCGGTCAAAAGTTTCTTTGATTTTCTCAGGTACATCTTCCCATGTACGTGCTGGCCCATCAGATGGTTTTCTATAGAACGTATAATCGTCAAAGTCAATATCCGATAAATCAGCTCCCCATGTAGGCATTGGACGCTCTAAAAAGTGTTCATATGCTCTTAATCGATAGTCTAACATCCATGCTGGCTCATCTTTCCTAGCTGAAATATCACGAACAATCTCTTCTGTTAAACCTTTCCCTGTATCATATAAAGATTCAACATCATCATGAAAACCATACTGATATTTACTTCTAGTGGGTACATTTTCATGCATATTTAATTGCCTCTCCTTCTATCTTTACTTTTTTCTATTTTCTCTAACCCTTCTTCTAATGCATGCCAAGATAGCGTTGCGCAGCGAATTCTTGTGGGGAATTTTGATACGCCTTGTAAATAAATAGCATCTTTTAAAGCTTTTGTATCTATTTCTTCATTTCCTTTGACTAGCTCATAAAAAGCATGTGTTAATTTTTGTGCTTCATCCAATGTTTTCCCATAAATAATCTCTGTCATCATACTAGCACTGGCTATCGATATCGCACACCCTTGTCCTTCAAAGCCTACATCTGTAATAAACCCATCTTCTAGTTTGAATTGGACGAGGACTAAATCACCACATGAAGGGTTAAAAAGTTCAAATTCTCCAGTTGCATCTTTTAATGTTCTTTTATTGCTTGGATTTTTAGAGTGCTCTTTTATCAGAGTTCGATAGAGCATTTCTAAGCGTTTATTTCTCACCCGTTAAAAAACTCCTTTGTATTTTTTAAAGCTTGAATGGTCTGATCAACTTCTTCTTTTGTATTATAAAAATATAAACTAATACGAGAAGTTGCGACAACATTTAACTGTCGCATTAAAAGCTGTCCACAATGATGACCTGCTCTAATTGCAATTCCTTCTAGATCAAGAGCAGTCGATAAGTCATGAGGATGAATATCATCTAGATTAAATGAAACAACTCCGGATCGTTCACCCAAATTATCCGGTCCATAGATTTTAATTCCGTCGAGGACAATCAATTTTTTATATAGATATTGAAATAAGTTATATTCATACGTCTCAATATTTTTCATGCCAATTGTATTCAAGTAATCAATTGCTGCTCCTAATCCAATTGCGCCTGAAATATTCGGAGTTCCCGCTTCAAATTTATTTGGGATAGCTGCCCAAGTGCTTTCGTTTTCTTGTACAAACTCAATCATTTCTCCGCCAAACTCTGCTGGTTCAATTGCTTCTAACCATTTCATTTTTCCATAGAGAATACCTATCCCAGTTGGTCCTAACATCTTATGGCCAGAAAAGGCATAAAAATCGACATCAAGCGTTTGAACATTTATTTCAAAATGAGGAACAGCTTGAGCTCCATCTACAATTACAATGGCCCCTTTTTCATGCGCAAGTTCTGTCATTTTTTGAACTGGATTTATCGTACCTAGGATATTAGAGACATGAGTAAAAGATACAATTTTTGTCTTTGCGTTTAATTTATTTTTATAGTCCTCTAAGTCTATTGTGCCATCTGCTGTTAATTGAACATAAACTAAATTTGCATTTTTTTCTTTTGCTAGTTGTTGCCAAGGAATAATATTGGAATGGTGTTCCATATAAGTGAGTAAAATCTCATCACCAGCTTCAATTTTCGAAGCTAAACTTCTAGCTAAATGGTTTAAACTAGCTGTTGTACCTCTTGTAAAAATTATTTCTTCTTTTTGTTTCGCTCCAATAAACTTTGAAACTTTTTCTCGTACTTCTTCATAAGCTTGTGTGGCTTCTCCTGAAAGAGTATGTACACTACGATAAACATTCGCATTGTAACTCTTATAATAATTAGTCATCGCCTCTATTACTTGTTTAGGTTTTTGTGCAGTTGCGGCATTATCTAAATAAGTCAATGGTTGATCATTTATTCTACGCTTTAAAATTGGAAAGTCTTCACGTACTTTTGTCCAATCAATTGTCATATTGTGCCAACTTTCTTTCAATTGTATCAATTAATTCTTGTCGAACTTCCTTAATCGAAATTTCTGATAATACAATCCCTAAAAAACCACGAATCATTAATTTCTCTGCTTGTTTTTGTTCAAGGCCTCTACTCATTAAGTAATAAAGTTGTTCTTGATCCACTCGACTAACTGAAGCTGCATGACCGGCTTGGACTTCATATTCATCTATCAATAATATCGGATTCGCATCGGCGCGTGTGTTATCTGATAACATTAAGACACGTGATTCTTGTTGTGCATCACTATTTTTTGAATCTCTTAATATATGCCCGATACCATTAAAGCTTAAAGTTGATTTATCCAAAGCTACGCCATGTTGAAAAATATTGCCAACAGTATTGCTTCCGATGTTTGTGACATTGATATTAATTCCTTGAACTTGGTCATCATAAGTGATGGCAACAGTTTTTACATCTGAAGATGATCCTTGTCCATCTAAATTCACGTACACATTTTCAATAACATTGCCGTCATTCATTGCACCTAACGCCCAATTAATAACCGCATCTTTTTTCGTTTTAGCTGCCCTTTGAATAAAAGCAGTTGTATTCTTTCCGAATCGATCCAAAGAGGAATATTGAACCTTTGCTCCTACGTCTGCAATAATCTGAACAAAAATATTTGCTTTGTTTTCTTTTTCATTTTCTACACTTAAGTATTTTTCAATAATTTCTATTGATGAATTGGCTGCTGCATAAATCAATACTTGTCGATTTGAAATTTGTGTGAATTTGTTGTTTAGTATAAAAGATAGTTCAAGCGGTATGTCTACATGCAAATTTTCGGGAATATAAACAAATAAACTATCTGTTAAAAATGCCATAGTAAAAGCATTAAATAAATTATCTTGTTGGATAAAATCAGACTTCTCATAAACTTTTTTAAACAAATTCTCATGATTTAAAACAGCTTGTTCAAAATCTAAAACTAAAATCTCATCATTACTGAGAGAATATGCTTTCTTTTCATTTGCAAGCTTCCATTTATTTCCTTCAATTATTTGCTCTTGAGCTTTTGGAGTACTCCATAGATTCCATTTTGAGTAATCAACACGTTCTATTTTTGGAGGTTCCAATTTGTCTATTATCTGAAGTGCTTTTAGCCGATAATTTAAAAGCCAGTTCGGTTCATCTAACTTCTCTGAGAGTTGTTTTACAGTTTTTTGATGTGCATTAAAAACATTTTTTTCTATCATGTTTCTTTCCTCACTCTTCCGTTGCAACATTTAATCCTAATTCATCAGCAATACCTTTATATCCTTCTTTTTCAAGTTGTCTTGCAAGTGATGCATCACCACTTTTTACGATGCGCCCGTCCATTACAATATGAACAAAATCAGGAATTACAAAATTTAATAGCCTTTGATAGTGTGTAATAATTATGGAACCAAAATGACCACTACGCATTTCGTTGATTCCTTTTGAAACGACCTGTAGTGCATCAATATCTAACCCTGAATCAATTTCATCTAAAATAGCAATCTTTGGTTCAATCATTAATAGTTGTAGAATTTCGTTCCGCTTTTTCTCTCCACCAGAAAATCCTTCGTTTAAGTATCTTTCAGCCATTTCTTCTGGCATATCTAAAACAGCCATTTTATCATCTAACTTTTCAATGAAATCTCTAATACTTATCTTGTCATTCTCATCACGTTGTGCATTAATCGCTGCACGTAAAAATTCAGCATTTGTCACACCTGGAATCTCACTTGGATACTGGACAGCTAAAAAAAGTCCCGCACGAGCTCTTTCATCCACATCTAACTCTAAAACATTCACATCATCTAACCAGATTTCTCCTTCCGTAATTTCAAATGCTGGGTGTCCCATAATCGCGGCTGCTAAAGTTGATTTTCCTGTGCCATTTGGTCCCATAATGGCATGAATTTCCCCCGTTTTTACAGTGAGATTAAATCCTTTTAAAATCTTTTTATTTTCAATTGAGACGTGTAATTTTTTTATTTCTAAAGTTGTCACTATAAATCCCTCTTATCTTTTTATGATATTTATTTCTAACTCCATTTCCTAAAGGACATTTAAATACGATTACAATATATATTAAGATTCTCAATACTTTCTCAATTAAATTATACACCAATTCACAAGAATATTGAACTTTTTTCCCAATCTTTTTAATAATACACATTTGTTTATTAAAACAATCACACTAAACCCCTATTGATGCTGCTCTTTATTTAAGTAAATTTATTTTTAAAAAACATGTTATTTGTTCAACACATAACATATTAGTGAAGAATTTAAAAAGATGGCAATATTCTGGTGAATATTGCCATCTTTTAACAAACTTTTTATTGTTAGTTTTTAAAATATATTAATTTACATAAGTATCGAATGATTTATTCTTATCATACTCAAATAGATTTAGCACTGTAAAAGCAAATGGATCTACATCATCCGCTTCAATATATACCTTTTCAAATTGATGAAATATTTTATTTAAACAACTCTCATAAAATGAAAGATAGTTTTCTAAGCGGTCTACTTCTCTTCCACCAATATAACCTATCTCAATTTCATCCTTGTTATCTGTTTTATAGCATAATATATACGCCGTTACTTTACCCTCTATTACGTAAGCATAAGAAAATTGTTGGTCCAAATCTTCTAAAATAAGTCCTCTCCACTTTTCTATTGAAAGATCTTCATTTAAAGGATTGATCGAATAGTGAAAGTCTTTATAATTTTTCATTTGTATTTTAATTAATTCAAAACTTTGATTTTTTGATAGTTCATTGTATGAATAATAATTTGTATTTCTTTCGCTTTGTACTCTATATTTTCTCTCCATTAATTGTGGGGTAAAAGATTTTCTCACAAGATAAAAACCATATTTTTCTAAAAAAGAAACAGCAGATGTATCCTGAGATTGAACAGTCCCTTGAAAGTTTTTAGTTGGAGAAACGCAAGCTAATTGTTTGTAAAGTTCTGTAGCGATCCCTCTTCTTCGAAAATCAGGTGTTACATAGATCCCTAGATATTCTCGGTGTGGATGGATTGTATTACTCCACAAACTTCCTATACCCACTACTTTATTACCTTTAATGGCTACTAGTCTACGACATGCTGTATCATCCCATTGTATATAATAAGGATATTTCTTTAATAATTTTTCAACCTCTTTTTCAAAATGTTTTTTGTATTCAGTAATCATTATGCGCCGCCTAACTATTTAAATATAACACTTCTATATTTTCTGCTTTGTAATTATGATATACTCATTTTAATTATTTACAATATTTTTTAAGAATTTAGGGAGATAAATGAAAAATAAAATAAACTATGGAATGGTTAGCTTTCTTCAATTCAGTCTTGCCATATTGGTCATTCTATTTCATTGTTCAAGAATATTTGAAAGCGATGCTATCCATTTTATTCAAACAAATTTATTTGGTAGAATGGCAGTTCCTTTTTTTGTTGTTTGTTCATCATTTTTTATCTATTTGAAAACAGAATCTAATCCGAATTATCAAAGAAATTACATTAAGCGTTATATAAAAATGTATCTCTTATGGAGTATTATCTTTTTACCTTATGGATTAGCATTCTTTCAGTCTTTATCTTTACCGCTGTATACTTTACCGATCATGCTTTTTGCAGCAATTTTTTATATCGGTATGTGTTATCATTTATGGTATCTTCCTGCCTTTTTAACAGGTTTTTATCTTGTTGAGCGTGCAAAAGAGAAATTTTTATTTAAATATATTCTTTTAATTTCTTTCATTCTCTACTTGATTGGAAGTATTGAGACCTATTCAGCATACTTAGAAAATACACGTATATTATCCATCTATTTAGACTACTCTGCCATTTTTTATACTTCTCGAAACGGATTATTTTTTATGCCTATTTTTATCAGTACTGGTTATTTGCTTTATGCCTATCGAAATCATCCATTTTTAAATCATTATACTTTCTCAAAACTACTATTCTCATTTTTGCTTCTTCTTTCAGAAGGATGGTTTGTTTTTCGAAACCAAGGGATTGATAAAAACTTTTTAATTATGCTTATCCCCTTTACATTCTTTTTATTTAATTGGGCGATTCGAACAGATATTTTTAGGAATAAATCATTCAACTCATTGAAAGATTTAAGTACTATGTATTTCTTCCTGCACCCTATTTTTATTGAAATGAGTAGAAGGGTACCTAGCAATCTTTTGTTTAATTCTATTTCTATAGAATGGTTTGAAGTTATTTTTACATTAGTAAGCACTCATGTTGTTGCTGTGTTGATTCTTTATTTAAGAAAATTAAGCATATCTAAAGCCTATGAAAAAGAAATTGTGTAACAGAAATAAATTAATCGGAGTGTTTTAGAACTTCAAGTGCTTTTCCTGAAACTCCGGTCGTTTGTTCAGACGATTTTTAAATGGATTTTTTTATACCGATCATTCCATACAAGTGGGACTCCATTTTATACTAACTTGTTAAGATAGAGCCGTTACCCTAACAACTGAAACACAATTTGGCGCTCACTTGTTAGGATAAAGTAACTACCCTTACAATATGAATCAAAAAAGCCGTCTTTTCTGAACGGCTTTTTTCATAATTCTTATCTTTTTGTTGGTCTTTCCATTAAATTGATGCCAATTCCTATAAATAAAATACCCATTAAGAGGAGTATTCCTATTGGTTGGATCAATTCTCCTAAATTCCGATTGTATTGAAGAGCATCTAACATCCCGGTTAAACCATGTTTAATAGGAGTAAGTTCTGCTAAAAATAATATAAAGTCATTTGAGACAATTTCTAGCGGCCAAAAAGCTCCCCCAAGCATCGCAAAACCTGTGGCTACAATTGGTATGATTACTTGTAAAATCTGCGGAGTGGGGACTAAACCAACTAACAACATTCCTAATGAAACAATCGTAAATATAAAGGACAAGACCACAGCAAGCATTGATAAATAATTGGTCCCTAAATTAATATTCATCAAGTTTGTTAAGATGAAAAATGATAAGCCGATCTGAATGGCTCCGACTAAAAAGTAATGCAATAAATGTCCTAAATAAAGCTGCGTTTTTGGTACGGGTGAAGTCACCAGTCGATTCCATGTTCCAATTTCTTTTTCTTCAACTAAGTTCATCTGTAAAAATAATATGGTATACATCACAAAATATAAAGTCATTCCAACAAGGACTTGTAATTGATAAGCATTATATTCCCCACTTAAATCTCCTTGTGAGGTGGTCTCCATTGTTAAAAATTCCTCTACTTCAATCTCTGTGTCCGGAAACTCTTCTCTCACATTTTCTAACCGTATTTGTTCTCTAAAAATTTGATTGATATGCTGACTAACAACCGGTAAATGCTCATCTTCTCGCCCAACTAAGAATCGATAATTATCTTCTTCTAATTCCACTGCAAAAGGCGTCTGATTCATACGGATATCTTCTTCAGCAGTTTGGGCATCTGTAGCTTCAAAAATCATTGACTCATCACTATTTAAATGATCTAACCACGTCTCCATTTCTTCTGTAGATAAATCTTCACTATATACGGGCACCGTTACAGATGCATTCATTTGGGCACCACCCATAAAGTACACAAACACTACAGTAAGAGCTAAAAACATAAAGACTAATAAAGGACGTTTAAATAACCTTTTCCACTGGAGTATAAATACATTTAACATCTAAGATAACCTCCTTTTTGGAAAGACTACGACAGCAATAACTAAAGCTATAACACTCATTCCAATTACTCTAGCGACTAATGGAAATACTTCTTGAAAAGTAAACCCTTGAAGTAATTGTAAATACGTTGTCATGATAGCCCCATTTGGTGTCCAATTTCCAAGGTGGGATAAAGTTTCAGAGAATTGATTGACTGGCGTGAAACTTCCTCCTAAAAAGGCAAAGACACTGATGAACGACCCAAAGAAATTTGCTGTGGCGAGGTCATCTGCATACAGCGTAATTGAGGTCAACAAGCTACCTACGCTCCCAACAAGTAAAGCATATATCCCCGTTACATAAAATATATCTCTCCAAAGAGACACTTCTCTTCCAGAAAAAGTTCCAAACAATAAAGTAGAAATAATAAAAAGCAAGGATAATTGGATAAAAGTAATGATTGTTGTAGCAATCATTTTACTTCCTAAATAAGTGATAGGTTTTGTTCCAGCCAACATAATGCGGCCATATACGTTGTTTCGTTTCTCAACAAAAGCTCTTGAAGCAATGCTTGGCGCGGTATATAGGGCAAACATAACGCCCATACCAACTGTATAATATTGAAAAGAATTAATCGGTTCTTCAACAGATAAATTCATTATTTCTCCATAACTATTTTCCGTTTCTGCTGCTTCCGCTTGCCCTTCTGTCGCAATAGCGATCGAAGATTCTAAATTGAATTCAGCAATAAAACTAGATAATATACTCAGTAAAATATTTGAGTAGAAAGAATCTTCACTCATAATATTAACATCTAGCGTAGAAGAAGCCTCTTCATCTAATAACATATTTTCCCAAAGTATATAATTAAATTCTTCTGGAAAAACTATATACCCTGTAATCTCTTCATTTTGTACTGCTGTATTTGCGGCTGTTTCGTCAGTAAACTCTTCTATAATCAGTAAATCTTCAAAATCTTCATGCTCCAACACACTCATTAACATTTCAGTAGGATCTGTTTCTTCTGCTAGCTGCATCAATTCTGTTCTTACTTCTTCAGGATATCCTTCTTCAATCAATTGATTTTCCAAACGTTCTAAGTCTGCTTCCATAGATTGTTCATTGATGATACCCACTGAAAAAGCATCAATCCCACCACCATTTAACAAGACATTGCCTAAAGCAAAGCCTAAAATTACAATCAAAATAAGAGGCATGAGTAACAGCTCTATAAGCTCACTTTTATTTTTAGAAATCGTCAAAAAATCTTTTTTAACTAAGTTAAACATCAAAATACCTCCTTACTACCTAATCCCTTAGTTTACGTCCTGTTAAATGTAAAAAGACATCTTCTAAGGTCGGTGTTTGAATATTTAAGCTTGTAATTTGAGCATCCGTTTGTTTAGCAATTTCAAATATTTCACTTAACAATTGTTCCCCATTTGAAATGATCAAATTATAGCCTTGTTCATTTTCAACCACTCGATTGACTCCCGGTTGGACAGCGAGCTGTTTTCTAAACAATTCATTTTTATGAACCACTTGGATTTGTACAGTTTCTTCATTTGATAAAATACTTTTTAATTCAGCTTTTGTTCCAGAAGCAATGATCTCACCATGATCCATGATATAAACACGATCACATAATTTTTCGACTTCTTCCATATAGTGACTAGTATATAAAACGGTTAAACCTTTTTCTCTGTTTAAATTACGAACCATATCTAGAATATAATTTCTAGATTGAGGATCAATTCCTACCGTAGGCTCATCCATAATCATAATTTCAGGATCATGCATTAAAGCAACAGCGATATTAATCCGGCGCTTCATTCCACCTGAATAAGTTTCAACTGCATCTTTTTGTCGATCTTCTAACCCAACTAATTTTAAATTTCCTTGGATTTTCTCCTCTAAATTTTCACCCGATAAACCATAAATTTTTCCAAAAAACTTCATATTCTCATACGCGGAAAGTTCAGGATATAACGCGATATCTTGTGGGACTAGACCTAAATCTTTTCTCAACTTTTCTGGATTTTTTAATACATCTTCTCCATGGTATTTCACAGTACCTTTGGTTGGTGGTAATAATGTAGAAATCATTGAAATCGTCGTAGATTTTCCTGCACCATTGGGACCAAGCAAGCCAACCGATTCTCCTTCATTCATATAAAAGTTGACATCTTCCACAGCCGCTTTATCTTTGAACGTTTTTCCTAAATTTCTTACTTCAATCATCGTAAGCCCCTCTTTCATATTTTTCTCATCTACAGTATAGAACAAAAAGAGACAGTCCAAACACTGTCTCTAGTCATTTTTAAACATGACTTTTGTCACTAAAATTTTATCGATGAATATTTCTTTTTAAAGCATAAATTGCAATTTGGGTGCGATCCCGTAATTCTAATTTATTTAAAATATTTGAAATATGATTTTTAATTGTTCCTACAGATAAAAATAGCTCTGAAGCAATCTCCTCATTATTCTTTCCTTCACCAATACAAGCAATAATCTCCAACTCTCGCCGGGTAAGGGAATGATCGGTTTCAAAGGTTTCAGACTTATTTTCCATTAGTGTAGGCAATACTTTAGCAGCTACATGATCCTCAATAACTAGACCACCTGTTAACGCACTCTTAATTGATCGAATAAGTTCTTCTGCTTCGCCATCCTTTAATAAATAACCACTTACTTTATACTTTAAAGCTTCAATGACATACTCTTCGTCATCAAAAGTCGTCAGCATTAAAATGATGATCTCCGGCCAACGCTCTCGGATAATTTTTGCAGCTTCTAGGCCAGTCATTTCTGGCATACGGATATCTAACACAGCTAAATCAAACCTCTGCCTTTCACATAAAGCAATCGCTTCTTTTCCATTACTTGCTTCTCCTGTTATTTTTAAATCTTCATCTGTTTCAATCATTAATTTTAACCCCTGACGAACAAGCGCTTGGTCTTCAGCAAGTAATATTTTAATCATCATTTTTCTCCTCCAATGGAAACTGCCCGATTACATGCAATGTATTTTCTGTTTGCTCAATGGACATTCTACCGTTAATTTCTGCTAAGCGTTCTCGTATATTTGTGAGACCAAATCCTTCTTGAATATGAATCTTTTCCTTTAGTGGATGTCCTACTCGAAATCTTAACTCTCTATTTGCAATAATTCGAAATTCGATCTCTGCTTGGCGACTTGAGCTATGGCGCATCATATTGGTTAAAGCTTCCTGAATAGATCGATAGATCGTTATTGATTGTACATTTGATAAATAAATCCCTAAGACTCCCGCTTGCATAGTCATAGTTAATCGCAGTTGACTTTCTGCTTCTAATTTACGAATGAGCTGAATGATTGCCTGAATACCAACCGTTTCTTCAGATTGAAGCGCCTTGACTGCTTCTCGAGTATCATACAAACTTGTCTGTGCTAATTTTTTAAGTTCTGCAAAGCGTTCTTTTGCTGTTTCATTCGTTGCTTTTATTCGTTCAACTTCTAATTGCATCAGCAAAGCGGTTAAACGGTGGCCCACAGAGTCATGGATTTCACGCGCGATTTGATTCCGTTCTTCTTGACGTACAACTTGTTCACTATTTATGAGTTGTTGTTTTAACGTTTGAAATTCATCATTTAAATTTTCATATTCAATTTGAATTTCTTGTTCTTCAAATAATACTTTTCTAAAACTTAAATAAATCATTCCTGTTATTACTGCTAGAAGTGTCATAAAAATCAATAGGAGCCATTCTTGATAAAAAACATGTGAACTTATAGATAAAATATAAAGGTAGATAACGTAAAAAAGCAATTGGTTTTTTTGAAAAAGATGAACACTCTGAAGAGCTAATGCGATATATATTAGCCATGAAAATCCGTTAAAACCAGGTGAATGAAACATAAATACAATGAATATAGGAAGTATAAGGTAAATATATTGTCTCCAACGATCTTTAAGGAGAGGAATTATAAAATATAAAGCAAAAAATAAAACGCTCATTAAAATCGTTTGGTTAGATATTCCTTCTATATATAGACCAAAGAACCAGTTAACCATTAAAAATATAAAACAAAACCAGAAATTAATCATGATCTGCCCTCTTCCTCTCCTTTTCTCTCAACACTATTATGTATTTTTAGTTTAGCGTAATTTATAAATTAAATCTATATGGATTTCATCTTACCACAAAAGAGTTCATTGTCTTTTTATTGTTTTTTTCTCTATAATAGAGTGTATAGTTTTTGGTTCGCTAATAAGGAATTATAAAGTAACACCTTAATGCATATAGAAAAACTCGCTGATTGGGAGTTTTTCTTATAAGAATTGGAGATGAAAATATGAACAAGATACAGAAAGTTTTAGTAGCTAACCGTGGAGAGATTGCTACTCGAATTATGCGAGCTTGTCATGAATTAGGTATTCAAACAGTAGGAATTTATTCAAAAGAAGATATTGGAACATTACATCGGCAAAAAGCGGATGAGTCTTATTTAATTGGTGAAGGTAAAAGTCCTACTCAAGCTTATTTAGATATTGAAGGGATTATTGAATTAGCCAAAGCGAAAGATGTCGATGCTATTCATCCAGGATATGGGTTTTTAAGTGAAAATGAAGAATTTGCTCGACGTTGTGCTGAAGAAGGCATCATTTTTATTGGTCCTGAATTAAAACATTTAGATATGTTTGGTAATAAAACAAGTGCACGAGAAACAGCAATCGATGCCGGTCTAAAAGTTATCCCTGGTACAGATGGAGCCATTTCGTCTATTGATGAAGTTTTTACTTTCGGTGAAGAACATGGCTATCCAATCATTATCAAAGCTGTCAGCGGCGGTGGCGGAAAAGGTATGCGTATAGTAAATAGCGAAAAAGAAGTAAAAGACGCTTATGACCGCACTAAATCTGAAGCCATCAACTCATTTGGAAATGATGCCCTTTATGTTGAAAAATACATTGATCATCCAAAACATATTGAGGTTCAGATTTTAGGAGATCAATATGGAAATGTTGTTCATTTATATGAACGAGATTGTTCAGTCCAAAGACGACACCAAAAAGTAGTTGAGGTAGCACCAGCATATGGTTTATCCAATGAAATGCGAGAGAAATTATGTGAAGCTGCTTTACAATTAATGAATTACGTCGACTATGTCAATGCGGGAACTGTAGAGTTTTTAGTTTCAGGAGAGGAATTTTATTTTATTGAGGTTAATCCTCGAGTGCAAGTCGAACATACCATTACTGAAAAAGTAACCGGAATTGATATCGTTAAAACTCAAATCTTAATTGCCAATGGTGAAAAATTATTTGATGATGTTATCCGTATGCCCGCTCAAGAAGCTATCGAAGTAAATGGTTATGCGATTCAGTCACGTATTACAACAGAAGATCCTTTAAATGATTTTGCTCCCGATACCGGGAAAATTATTGGTTATCAATCCCCTGGTGGACCTGGCTTACGCTTAGACGCAGGAGATGCATTTCGAGGATCCGTTATCTCCCCTTATTATGATTCCTTGCTTGTAAAAATCACCTCAAGTGGTACAACCATCGATGAAACAATTTCAAAAATGGAGCGAGCGCTGGATGAATTAAAAGTTGTTGGAGTAACAACAAATATTAGTTTCTTGAAAAATATTGTCCAACACCCTAAATTTTATAATGGGGACTATGATACGACTTTTATTCAAGATTATCCCGAGCTATTTGAATTTGTTCCACCACGTAATCGTGGACTTAAAATATTGAAATATATTGCAGATGTAACAGTTAATGGATTTCCGGGAATAGATATGGATCATAAACCAAAGTTTGAACAAAGAGCGGTTCCTAAACTAAAAAAAGTAAAAAACGATGTTTTAGTATCGGATAAGAAAACATTTAAACATCTCTTAGATCAGGAAGGTCCGGAAGCTGTTTCGAAAGCTGTATTAAGCACATCAAATACTTTACTAACTGATACAACATTGCGGGACGCTCACCAATCTTTGTTAACCACACGTTTACGTACGAATGATATGACTCGTATTGCGCCTTATATGAATGAAACGATGAAAGACTACTTTTCATTAGAGTTATGGGGTGGCGCAACGTTTGATGTAGCTTATAACTTCCTAAGAGAAAGTCCTTGGCAACGATTAGAAGAATTACGAGAACTCATTCCAGATATTCCTTTCCAAATGTTGCTCCGAGCATCTAATGCCGTTGGTTATAAAAATTATCCAGACAACGTCATTAAAAAGTTTATCCATACAAGTGCTGAAGCGGGTATTGACGTTTTTCGAATATTTGACTCTTTAAACTGGATGGAAACAATGAAATTGCCAATTGAAGAAGCTTTAAAAACTGGAAAAATTGTAGAAGGTACTCTTTGCTATACAGGCGATATTTTAGACTCTAATCGTTCTAAAATTTATACTCTAGATTATTATGTAAATTTAGCTAAAGAAATTGAAGCACAAGGCGTTCATTTCTTAGGTATTAAAGATATGTCTGGTGTTTTAAAACCTGAAGCTGCTTATTTATTAATTAAAACACTAAAAGAAGAAATTAATATTCCCATTCACCTACATTCACACGATACTAGTGGAAATGCCATTCCAATGTATTCTAGAGCGATTGATGCTGGTGTTGATATTGTGGATACGGCAAACTCAGCTTTAGCTGGGCAGAATGCTCAACCCGATGCAAATGCTTTATATTATACACGTCAAGGAACTGGTCGTACCGTAGAAGTTGATCTAGAAGCAAATGACCAAATGGCTGAATATTGGAAAGCTACTCGTCAATATTATGTGCCTTTTGAAACTGATTTAAAAACTTCATTTACCAAAGTGTATGATTACGAGATTCCAGGTGGTCAATATAGTAACCTCCGTGCACAAGCCAACTCATTGGCTTTAGGCGATCGCTTTGATGAAGTTTTAGATATGTATCGGCGAGTGAACTTGTTGTTTGGTGATATTGTAAAAGTTACTCCTTCATCCAAAATTGTCGGAGATATGGCGCTTTTCATGGTTCAGAATAACTTAGATGAAGAAAGTGTTATTGAAGATGGTATGAAGTTAGATTTTCCAGAATCAGTCATCTCATTTTTCCAAGGACAAATTGGACAACCTGTTGGAGGTATGGACAAAGAGTTGCAAAAAATAATCTTAAAAGGTCGAGATTATATAACAGATCGTCCAGGAAAACATATTGATCCATATGATTTTGACCAAGCAAAAGAAGAATTAAAACAAATAATTCCTGAACGTGATATTGATAACAAATCATTACTCAGTTATGCTTTATATCCAAAAGTATACAAAGATTATTTAAGATTTTTTGAAGAATACAACAAAATCCAAGTCATCGAAACACCGAGCTTTTTCTATGGTTTAGAGCTTAATGAAAAAATTATGGTTGATCTCGAACCAGGTAAATCACTATTAATCGAATTAACAAGTATCGGACCACTTAAAGAAGGTGGATTACGTACCGTTTACTTTGACTTAAATGGTTTACCACAAGAAGTAGAAATACAAGACCGGAATGTAGAAGGAACGGTTATGGTCCGTCAAAAAGCAGATAAAACCAATCCTAAACAAGTCGGTGCACAAATGCCAGGTACAGTGGTTACAGTCTCTGTGAAACCTGGAGATAAAGTAAATCAAAATGACACTCTTGTAGTTACCGAGGCAATGAAGATGGAATCAGCTATTCAAGCACCTATTGATGGTGTCGTAAAAGCTGTTCATGTCAATGAGCAAGAACAAGTTAAAGGCAATGATTTACTAATTGAATTTGAATAAGAAGTTTTCAATAAAAAAGATGGGCTTTACCCTGCTTTTTTAGTTTATATGGAAATATTTAGAATGCTGAGTGAGTATGGCGGACAAATTTTACCAGTCCTGCGGTTCTTTGTACCATTCTTTGCGAAAGAATTTACCACCGTTTGCG
>JBCLPZ010000008.1:0-102250 GCA_041223305.1 Carnobacteriaceae bacterium 52-44
AAAAACCATACACTTTTAGATGTATGGTTCAAAAATTATTTATTTTTTTACCTGTCTACTTGACAGGGGGCAGTTCAGTATCATTACTATTGCAAGCTTTTTTGATTTATCGTTTGCATCTCGATTTAAAGCATCTCATTTTTATAAGCTTATCTATGCATGTACAATAAATGATATAAGAACAATAATGTATGGTGTTGAATCAAGTTTAAAAGTAGAAAAGGAGGAGGAAAGTGGACGACCAAAAACAAGAATATCGTCAAAAAACATTAGGATTAAGTTTCTCAGGCGGAGGTGTTCAAGCTTGGGCAGAAGTAGCTGCGTATGCGGACTTGGAAAGACAGGGCGTTGAAATAAATGCTGTCACCGGGACTTCAATGGGATCTTTTTTAGCCGCAGCTGTTGCGAGTGGTCTCTCATCGGATGAAGTTTATGAAATTATTTATGAAACAGATAAAGCGATTGATGAAAGTAGCCTATTTGGTCCTCAAGCATTCTTTAGTTTATTTTCTCTCCGTCAGCCTTTGGGTCTTGTATTGATGGAAAAAGTAGCAGATGTTATTCGACCTGTCGCTAAACTATATGATGAAGTAATGCTTTCAGATGTTCCTAAACCTTTAGCCATTCCGGCCGTAGATATTATCAGTAATAAAATGATTGTTTTCTCAAATAAACCAGAATATTTTCGAACAGTTTATAAAGATGCAGAATTTTATGAAGGAGATCTCCCACTTGTGAAAGCTTGTTTAGCTTCAAGTGCTTATCCAATTATTTTAAGCCCAGTAAAAATTGGCGAATATCAATTAGTAGATGGTGGAGTGTTAATGAATTCTCCTGCTGCATTATTTTCAAAAGAAGTGATTGAGTATGTGATTGCTATTCGAATTCCCGTATTGGAGAAAGCAGGACCAGCTGAAAAGCGTTTAGAAGTCGCTTTGCGAGCCATTAATATTATGGTCGGAAATCAAGAAGAAATTTCTTCTGCAAATGCTGACTTGCAATATTTTCTTGATGTAAAATTGCCCGGTTTATTTGAATTTGGAGATAGCAAACCGATTATTCAAGCAGGGCAACGTTATGTAGAGAATCATCCAATTGATACGACAGATGTCTTTGAGAAAATAGAACCTGAACCAGAGCAGGAACTAGAAGCTGAAAAAGAAAAGCAACCAAAAATTGATATCATTATAGAAGAACCAGCAACATTTAAAGATCAATTAATTGGTTGGTGGGAACGTGTAAAATCGGGTTTTAACTAGAATATGAGTATTTTCTCGTTAAAATTTGGACTGAAAGTGAAAAATGAATAGAAAAGAAGAGAGCTTAGGAAATTGTCCTAAGCTCTCTGATGATGGAATGTTGGTTTATAAAATAGCTTCAATTTCATCTCGAAAGGAGAAAGGCATTGTCGTTGGTGCAAAGCGATTGATGATATTTCCTTTTTTATCAACCAAAAACTTTGTGAAATTCCATTTGATGGTGTCTCCAATCATTCCTTTTGCTTCTTTGGTTAATAACTGAAAAAGCGGATGGGCATTTTTTCCGTTTGGGGTTACTATTTCATGCATTGGGAAAGTGACGCCATACGTTGAACGGCATGCTTCTGCAGCTTCTTCAGCTGAATCGACTTCTTGTTTAAATTGATTTGAAGGGAAACCTAATACAATGAAATCATCAGCTTTGTATTCTTCATAAAGCTCTTCTAACTCCTCAAATTGAGGGGCTAATCCGCATTTAGTCGCAGTATTAACAATTAACAGGGTTTTACCTTTATATTTACCTAAAGTGTAAGTTTCGCCGTTTTCAAGAGTAACTTCAATATTATAGATATTCATTTACAAACCTCCAGTTTATAATAATCTACTTCAAAATCCGTATCTTTTATAATTACGTTGTACTGGATAAATACTATTTTGATTTCGGATGAAAAAGTAAATGGCTAAAATAATTAACAAGCCGCTGATAACTAAAGCTGTAATTTCTAACGTAGGATACGAACCAGTTGTTTGTAATTCTTGATTGATCGCAAAAAATGCCCAAGCAATTGGCAATGAGAAAACAGCATTTTTAATTTGAAATTGGACAAAAATAGCCAGTAAAAGAGCCACAACCATAATGATTAAAGCCCACATATCTTCTGCAAGGCCAAAGCCATTCCACTCAATTTGTACAAGGTAAGCTGCAACATTTACGACAGTCGCAATAAATAACCAACCGGTATTCAAGCCGAAAGTCAAAGGCAGTAACCAATATTTTTTATCATTTAGGTGGCGTAGTCTTTGGACAATTAAAGTTAAACTAATTAAATAAATAAAAATAAATATCGTTGAAATTCCTATTTGTAAATAAGAGAACGTGACAATCCATAACATATTCGTGATAAAGGAAATCCAAAGGAGTGGAGTGATCTCTTCAATTGCTTTTTTATAATAGTAATCTTGATGTTTCACGATCATCATGATTAAGCTAATAAGTAATAATCCATAAATGACACTCCAAATACTAAATGCAAAACCAGCTGGTGTAATAAGTGTATGGTACATATCGGAAACTTCTGCTTGCGAAGTATTATTGATTCGACCTGTACCTCCTAAAAAGTTGACAGCTAAAGTTAATAAAAGTAATCCCAAATTTACCCATGCTTTCGTTTTAGTACGCATAATAATTCCTCCGTTTTCTTTTGTTCTTTATATAGGTCTCTTCATTGATCATCACAATTTCTAAAAAATATAAATGCTTTTTTTATTAAAATTATCTTCTAATGATAATTTTAGCACGCTTTCTTTTTATGACAAAGCTTATAGATTGCAAGAGGATTGTGGCATAACCTTTAAAAATAAAAGAGAACACAAAAAACTGGAAGACACATCGAAAATTTCTCCCAGTTTTTATTTTTAGTATATCAGATTAATATAAAGTAAAGACTTCGTCAAATAAGTCTTTTTCTGCTTCAATTTGTGTTTTGTTTCCGATGACGACTACTGTAACGTCTTCTAAGACTTTTTGAATATCATTTGATAATTTAGCTAAATCTGCTAGTTCTGTCGCTAGAATTTCTTCTTTTAGTTTTACGATATCTTCTCTTGAAATACCATTTTTTAATCTGCTTAAAGCGGCTAACCCTTTACTTTCTGCTGATTTTGGTTGTTCAAGAGGACTCATTGTTCCGATAATATATTTATTTAGCTCTTCTTCTGAAATAGCTAAATTCTCTACATAGTCGGGTAGATTTCGATAAACATCTAATGTTGTACGTAAGTTTGGATCACGATAAGAACCTAATGCAAAGTTTCCATTTCGACGGTGTAAGTAAAGTGAGCCATAAGCGCCACCTTTTACACGAACTTCATTCCATAAATAATCAAAACGAATCGCTGTTGACAACACATTTGAAGGACCTGTAAATTCTAATAATCCTTTAGCATCCGCACCAGCACCAACATAATTCACATCTTGTGCCGTAATATAAGCTTCGTTCTGTTTGCTTCCAGGTTGGTATTCAACAGGTTCACTTAAAGACTCATCTGCTAAATCCATAAAGGCGGTTTGTAGTGTCTCTTTTACTGCTGCAGCCCGTTCTTTCTCACCAGTATATAATACGTTCAAACGGTTTTTGTTTAGTAGACGACTTAATAATTGAGGCAAATGCTGACTTAAATCCATTACACTTTCTCTTAAATCATCGCGTACAGCTTTTAAGTGATTAAACTGATCAATTCCACTCGTTAATTCACTTAGTTTTGTAGAAGGACGAACTTGACTTAACGCACGATTCGCAGCTAATACATGCGAACGATTATTAATCGCTCCCTCAAACCCTGAAATGAGACGCTGAGTTATTTTACTAATTTCGCTTAAATCTGTAAATTCTGTTGTCGTCATAATTTCTTTCAATAAATCCACTAAGTGCTCGAAAGAAGACTCTAAGGCTTTTCCTTTCAATACGAAGTAGGGTTGAACAAGTCCTTCTTGATTTTCAAAAATAGAAACTGTTCCGTAGATACCACCTGTATGTGTATCAATTTCAGTTTGTAACTTCGTGACATCATATTTTTCAGTTCCTAGATTTGATAATAAGTTACTTAAAAAGCCTAAGGCCTTGTAATCTTCTGCTTCAAAATCTTTAATATCAAAGTATAAACTCACATAATCAATGCCAGAAGTGAACTGCTCCGCATGATAAAACGTCGTTCCTTCGTAAAATGACGATTCTTCAAGTGGATAATCAGGAACCTCTGTTGTTAAATCCTCTCGTGTTAATGTAGGGATTTTAGCAAGGTCTTCTGGATTATCAGGCGTATCTTGGCGTTCAATTAAGGTTTGTGTTTTTGCCACAAGTTCATCAATTTCTTCGTCTGATAAGTTAGATTTGTACTCCTGTAAATCTCTCAAGACATCTTCTTCAATACGGTCATTTTTACCTGGTTCTGCTTTGAGCGCAATCTCAATTCGGATCGGGTTATTTAATATTTTTTCTTCGATTAATTTTTCAAAATAGCCCTTGTCTGCAAGTTCTGCTAATTCTTCTAAATACTTAGAAAATTCTAAATTCACGTACGGATCTTCACCATATAACCAAGTACTTAGTGCAGTAATTGCATATAACACACCGCGTGGATTATCTTCAGAAATTGCTGCTTCTTTCGTTTCAAAAGTAATTTTGTTTAAAGCAGCATGAATTAAATCTGAATCAATCCCTTCAGTAACCAGCTTTTGCAAGGTTTTTGTAGCAACTTCATTAAATATTGTCATCTTTTCTGCATCTGAATATTTCGCAGATACAAAGAAGGCGGTTGGATACCCTAATTCAGCGGAACCTCCATCAATGTCGCCACCAATATCTGCATCTAATAAAGCTTTTTTAAGAGGAGATTGATTATTTCCAAGTAAAATTTCTTCAAGCACTTTTAGACCAAAGCTATCTAAAGCTTGCGTTGGATCAGAAACATGCCAGCCGATTGCTAAATAATCTTTATTTTTTGGATCATCCCCAGCAGTAATGGAATAAGTATCTTCAAATTCCACAGCTTCGGGCTCTAAAATATCAAAATCTAATGCAATGTTATCTGTTAATTTTCCATGACCAGCAAAATATTCTTCTAAATCTTCAAAAGCATCTTCTAAATCTAAATCTCCATATAAAATCGTAAATGAATTAGAAGGGTGATAATATTTTTCATGATATTCCACAAACTCTTTTTGAGTTAAACCAGGAATAGCTGCTGGATCTCCTCCAGACTCATAGCGGTAAATACTATTTGGATAAAGTTGTGCAGAAATTTGTTGATACAACTGACGTTCTGGAGAACCAAAAGCTCCTTTCATTTCACTGTAGACAACGCCTTTATAAATTAAATCGTCTTCAGGGTTTTCTAAATGATAATGCCAACCTTCTTGCGCTAAAATTTGTGGAGTCTCAGCAAATAATGGCTGGAAAACGGCATCTAGATAAACACCCATTAAATGTCTAAAGTCTTTTTGATTCGTTGAAGCAACGGGATAAATTGTTTTATCCGCAAAAGTCATTGCATTCACAAAAGTATTAAGTGAACCTTTAATTAATTCAACAAAAGGTTCTTTTGAAGGATATTTTTTTGATCCGTTCAAAACAGAGTGTTCTAAGATATGAGTAATTCCATTGTCGTTATACGGCGGGGTTTTAAAGCCAATGGTGAAAGCTTTATTTGCGTCATCATTTTTTAAGTATAATACTTGAGCACCTGTTTCTTTGTGCTCGTATAAAATACCTGTGGACTGAATATCCGGTAAATCATGTGTTTCGATCTCTTTAAAAACCATTCTTTCGCTTCCCTTCATTTAAATCCATATTTACTAATCATTTTCTCACAAAATTCTATAAGATGCATTTATATTCGCACAAAAGAGTATGTAAAATGATATTAAAAATTATTAGATGTTTGTAGGCTGGTTAAATGAGCAAGGTAATAAGCGACGAGAGGCTCCATTGAGTTTATAGCGTACCGTTCAAACTCAATGGAGCTTCCATCGTATTCATAGCGCACCATTCAAATATCTATATTGTCACATAAAGTGAAGAATGCAGAAGAAAGTTACGGCAACCGCTTATCTACAAACACTTATCTACAAACACCTCGCTGTCTATTTTATAATTTTTTAAGTCATTTGCGAAGCGGAAGGGTTTGTGGAGGGGAGATTGAAGTCTGTTATGCAAAGTGAGAATATGATAAAATAGAATATGAGAAGAAAGATTAGGTAGAAGGAAATTGGAGTGACTGAGAATGAAGATACTCGCATTTGATACTTCAAATCAACCGTTAAGTGTGGCGGTTGTCGAAGATGAAAATATATTAACGGAACAGATGATTAACGTGAAACGAAACCATAGTGTGCAATTGATGCCGGCCATTGATGAAGCCTTAAAGCAGGTGAAATTAACACTTGACGATATTGATCGTATTGCGGTAGCGTCTGGTCCGGGTTCTTACACAGGGTTACGTATTGCAATTACGATTGCAAAATCGTTAGCGTGGACGAAAGATATTGAGCTAGTCGGCGTTTCTAGTTTGAAAGTGATAGCTGGAAATCGTGCAGACAATACGGGGGAAATGATCGTTCCAATTTTTGATGCGCGTCGCCAAAATATTTATACGGGTTTATATAGAAGAAATAATGAAGGCGAACTTATTGAAGCGATGGAAGAAGTACACATTGCAGCCGAGCAATGGGCAGAGATGTTAGCTCAAAAAGAATTATCAACTCCTATAACATTGATTGGAGCGGATGCACCAACATTTTTCGAGATTTTTAAAGGGAAATTAGGAGATCAAGTTCGATTGGCAAGACCCGAGCAACATTTGCCGCGTGCTTCTGTCTTAGCTTTCCTTGCAAGAGAAGAAGAAGCAACACCCGCGCATTTATTTACACCGACTTATTTAAAATTAGCTGAAGCAGAGGAGAATTGGTTGAAGGAGCATCCTGACTTTGAAGGAGGCGACTTGGTTGAAAAAGTTTAAAGAATGGATGACGGGGAAGAAAGAGGAGGTCGAGTATATGCTTTTTCCACCCCTAATTGATAAAAGTATGTTGCCGCAGACGCAATTTATTTTGAGAAACAATGAAATAGCAGAAGTTCATTTCGCAACAGAGGCGGATTTAGAAGCTATTATTCAGATTCAAAGAGAGTGCTATGATGGACAAGCACCTTGGGGGAGAATTGCAGTTCATAGTGAACTCAATAAAAGAACTTCCTTTTTTTTGATCTGTCATCATATAGGCTTGCCTATTGCTTTTATTGGCGTTTCTTTACGCCATGAAAGTGTCCATGTCACAAATATTGCGACCATTCCTGCTTATCAAAAACATGGTTTAGCAACGTTTCTAATGCAAATGGCCGCGGCTGTCGGAAAACAACTCGACCGAACGATGATGACGCTAGAAGTTCGTATGTCAAATGAAGGAGCCAAGCGTCTGTATCGAAAAATAGGTTTTCAAGATGGACGAATTAAACGGAATTATTATCATAATAATGGCGAAGATGCGTTAGATATGTCGATTAGCCTAGATAAATTGGATGAGTATCATGATGTTCAACAAGTCAAATAATCCGATAAAAATAAAAAAAGTTAATAAAAAGAAAAACCGAGAACAAATGGCCAAACGACTGTTTGAAACAGCGGATGCAGGCTTTAAAAATGGCTCTCCATGGGAAGATAAACATTTTTATCATACTTTAGAAGCCGTAAACTCGATCATCTTTACGGCAAGTATCGATGAGGATGAAGATGAAAAAATAGTTGGTTTATTAATTGCTTCAATTGCCATGACAGAAGTCGATATTTATATGGTCGTTGTGGATGAAGCCTACAAGCAAAAACGTATTGCCTATCAGCTGTTTGAACATTTAATTGCTGAGTGTCGAAAACGAGAAGTCGAACGTATTTTCTTAGAAGTCCGAGTATCTAATCGGCCAGCTATTGGGCTTTATGAAAGGCTTGGTTTTGACAAAGTCGGTACACGTAAAGCGTACTATAGCAGCCCCATTGAAGACGCCATTGTGATGCAATTAGAGTTATAAAAAAATTAAACTTTGAATATAAAACTGTAGAAAAATAGAAATTGTACGAAAGGAGAAACGAGCTTGCTAATATTATCCATTGAAACAAGTTGTGATGAGACAAGCGCCTCTGTCATCGAAAATGGTGACACCATAAAATCAAATATCGTCGCTTCACAAATTAACAGCCACAAACGTTTTGGAGGCGTTGTTCCAGAAATTGCGAGTCGTCATCACGTAGAATATATTACTTTAATTATTGAAGAAGCGATGAAAGAAGCAGGAGCCACTTTTGATGATCTAGATGCAGTGGCGGTAACAGAAGGGCCAGGGTTAGTCGGTGCACTGCTTATTGGCGTAAATGCTGCAAAAGCAATTGCTTTTGCCCATAATTTACCATTGATTCCTGTCAATCATATTGCGGGACATATTTATGCAAATCAACTCATTGAACCTCTTGAATTTCCACTGCTTGCGCTCGTTGTAAGTGGAGGACATACCGAACTCGTTTATATGAAAGAACACGGAAGTTTTGAAATTATCGGAGAAACCCGTGATGATGCGGCTGGAGAAGCTTACGATAAAATCGGACGCGTCTTAGGGGTTCCTTACCCAGGTGGTAAACATATTGATGAAATGGCGCAATTAGGGAAAGATACGTTTAATTTCCCACGCGCGATGATCAACGAAGACAACTATGATTTCAGTTTTAGTGGTTTGAAATCAGCTTTCATCAATACCGTCCATAACGCAAAACAAAAAGAGGAAGAATTGAATCACAATGACTTAGCGACAAGTTTTCAGCATGCTGTAGTCGATGTATTAGTCGACAAAACAATTCGTGCAGCAAAAGAATATCCTGTTAAACAAGTGATTCTAGCGGGAGGTGTGGCCGCAAATTCAGGACTTCGAAATGCCCTCGTAAAAGCTATGGAAGAAGAATTAAATGACGTCAAACTTGTTATTCCACCCCTTTCACTAACAGGAGATAACGCCGCAATGATCGGTGCTGCAGCCTTTCTTGATTTTGAAGACAACCAAACAGCCAATCTAGCGCTCAATGCACAACCGGGATTAACCCTGTAAGTTTAAATTGATTCCAAAGATCCCCTTCGGAAAATGACTAAGAAACGAGAGGCGAAAGAATGAATAAATGGTTACAATTTATTTTAAGTACAATGATCTTTCTTGTTGCTATACCTTTCAGTACCGTGGTATCTGCACAAGAAAATAAGATTGAGTCTATCCATATAGACATTGAATTACATGAAGACGGTTCAGCAACCGTACGTGAAACCAGACAAACAGAAATGCATGAAGACACTGAGCTTTATATTGAAATGATTAATCTACAAGATTCTGAATTATTAGACTTCCAAGTTGAAGGTTTTACAGAAGAACCGGATTGGGATATTGATGCTTCTTTTGAAGAAAAAGCTTATAAATATGGGGTCCTTGATGTAGATAATGGCTATGAATTAGCTTGGGGAATTAGTGAATATGGTCCGCAAGAATATAATCTTAGCTATTCTTTATCCAATCTGGTTCGAGAATTAGAAGATGGCCAAGCACTTTTTTGGAATTTTGATACTTTTCTTTCGCATCCAGCAGATCGGATGACGTTAGAAGTGCACGCTCCTTTTCCATTAGAAGAGGAAGTTCTTGATTTTTATGGATTTGGTTTTGAAGGACCGATTGAAATTGTGGATGGCCATTTAGAGTGGACTGGGTATGGTTTGACTGATTCAAACGATGTGATTGTTTTAGTCCAATTTCCATCCGGAATCTTTAACACAAGCTCAACGGTAGATATGACTTTAGCCGAACAACAAGAAATAGCAACAGAAGGTTCCTCTTATAATGATGAAGAACCTATGCCATTTTGGGCAATCGTCTTACTCTCAGGTATGGGTGTCGTCGGTATAGGAGTAGCAGGCGGAACTGCCGCTTATGGACTTAAAACGCGAAATATCAGACGAGAGAACAACCATTTTTATTCTCACGAATATATAAATATGAACAAAGATATCACCTCTCAAACCCCACCGAAACTTGAAGGCGATATTGGAGACTATGCTTATCTATTGAAAAGAGTCGTTCCAGAAGTCGGCGGTTTTGCCAACTATTTCTTTGCATATCTACTCATTTGGTCATTTGAGGATCGGATAGAGATCGAAACGAAAGAGGAAGATCGTGTCTTTTTTGGTCCAAAAACAACGGCTCAAATAAAAATTAAGAATTTTGAAGAAGAACTTGAATTCAATCAACTCTCTTTTGATGAATATGTCGATTTATTTGAAATGGGAGAGAGTACTCTGGAAGAAGTGGTTTGAGGTATTCTACTTGAAGTGGCTGACCGAAATGGATGGATCGAAGGCGATGATGTTAAAGATTGGTCAGAGGAAAATGCTGAAAGTGTGAATGACCTCGTCCAACTCTTAGATGAGGTGTCCCTAGATTGGCTCGTTCAAAATGACTACATGACCACAAGTATGGAAAAGGTATTCAAGGTACCGGTGACCATTGAATCCTTGACAGAAAAAGGCGAAAAAACAGTCGATGAAATTATTCAGTTCGACAACTTTATCAAAAAAATGGACGAAGTATCTCTCACGAATTTTGATAACTGGCAAGAATTAATTGTCTGGGCGGCTCTATTCGGTAAAGCTGAAGAAACGGTTGAGTATTTGGAGGAGTTTGAACCAGGTACATGGTCTTATCTTGCAGATACTTATCCGGTATATGGTCATTATTACGGCTGGCATTATTTCTACACCAGTAATACAAGTGGCATGCAATCTGGTGGTTACTCAAGTGCTGGTGGCGGTGGCTTCTCATCTGGCGGCGGTGGAGCTGGCGCTGGTGGTGGAGGCGGAGGCGGTTCCCGCTAAAATTAAGTCAAAATTCAAGGATAGAATAAAAAACAATAACTTAAAATAAAAAAAGCCTGATTTTCAGGCTTTTTTTGTAGTGAAGAAAAGGTTAAATTCTTCCTGCTTTCGTGAACGGGGTTTATAAATGTGCGACGAGTCTCTCGCAACCACGAAAACTGAATTCATGTGCACGGCGAGTCTCCCGCAACCACGAAAAGTGATTACAAGTTCACGGCGAGTCTCCCGCAACCACGAAAATTGAATTCAAGTTCACGGCGAGTCTCCTGCGACCACGAAAAGTGATTACAAGTTCACGGCGAGACTCCCGCAACCACGAAATTTGATTTCAAGTACACAGCGACTACTATCCAAATTAAATTTTCTGAATTCACCTGCGAAAGTTTAATGAACAATACTAAACAGTAAAATTCCGACTTAACCCTCATTTAAAACCTGTCTATATTCCAATACCGAAGCAAAGTGAAATTATATTCAAAGGCTTTTATGGCATACTCCATTCATCATACATAAAGTGTTGAGGTGAAGAATATGGGTAGATTAAACTTTTTATCACTCACTATACTCTTCTAATTCTTCGTGTAGGACTTCCCATTTTTCAAGTAAGTCTTCTAAAGATTTACTTTTTCCATCAAATGTCTCTGATAAATCATTTAACGCTAGACTGGCTTCTGCTGAAAGGCCATTTTGAGCAATCTCTTCACTGTTTGACAGCTGATTCATTTCGTCTGTAAGGTTTTCTAATGTTTCCTCTGTCTCAGCGATCTCTTTTTCGACCGCTTCAATTTCACGTTCCAGACGTCTAGTTTGTCGTTTGATTTCTTTGCGGTCAACCCAAGAATTGGCTGCTTTGTCATTTGAAGCTTCATTGTTATGTGTAGCTTGTCCATTCTTTTCTAACTCCGCTTGTTCTGCTGCGAGTTGTTGTTCATAAAGTTCTTCTTTTTTGTGCAGGTAATAATCATAATCACCTAAATAAAGTGTAGTGCCGTCTGGACCAATTTCTAATACTTTAGTGGCTAGACGATTAATAAAGTAACGGTCATGGGAAACGAAAAGCAGAGTCCCATGAAAATCAATGAGCGCATTTTCGAGTACCTCTTTTGAATCAATATCCAAATGGTTTGTTGGCTCATCGAGCACTAAAAAGTTATCATGATTTAAAGCGAGTTTTGCTAAAGAAACTCGAGCACGTTCGCCACCACTTAAAGCAGAAACTGATTTTTCAACATCTTCTCCCGAGAATAAAAAGCTTCCTAAAAATGTACGAATGGATTCTTCAGTCATTGAAGGATGATCATCCCACACTTCATTTAAGACAGTGTTTGAAGGAGTTAAGTTTTCTTGCTCTTGTTCGTAGTAGCCAATATCTACTTTCGTGCCATATTCAAACTCCCCACGCACTGGATCAATTTGCTGAACGAGTGTACGAAGCAGGGTTGATTTTCCAATTCCATTTGGACCAATCAAAGCAATGACATCGCCTTTACGAATATCTAAGTCAATCCCTTGACTCAATACATCATTTTGACCGTAACCAATCGCTAGATTTTTTGATTGGAGCACAATATTTCCGGATTGGCGCCCTGGACGGAAAGAGAAAAAGGCAGATTTTTCGTCACCAAATGGTTTTTCAATCCGTTCCATTTTTTCTAACTGTTTGCGTCGTGACTGGGCTCGACGAGTGGTTGAAGCGCGTGCGAGATTTCGAGCAATAAAATCTTCCATTTCAGCAATTTCTTTTTGTTGTTTTTCATAATCTTTTGTTTGTTTTTCAAGATTTGCCGCTTTTTGCTCAAGGTAGTCGGAATAATTTCCCTTAAAGTAATGCATACGACCGTAGCTCAACTCATAGGTTTCCGCCGTTATTTTATCCAAGAAGTAACGGTCATGGGAAACAATGACTAAAGCACCAGTGTAATTCATCAGGTAATTTTCCAACCAAGAAAGAGTTTCAATATCTAAATGGTTTGTCGGCTCGTCTAAAATCAACAAATCTTTTTTCTCTAAAAGCAGTTTGGCTAGAGACAGTCGCGTTTTCTGCCCACCTGAAAGATAAGCGATCGGTTTATCATAATCTTCCTCGTAAAATTTAAATCCATGAAGGACCATTTTAATTTCACTACGATAGCCATAGCCATTGCGACGTTCGAATTCTTCTTGTAGACGAGTGTATTCTTTTAGTAATTCTTGAAAAGCTATCTCATCAGAATGGTCATCATCTGCCATTTTCTGTTCGATTGTTCGTAGTTGTTTTTCAATAGCGAGAACAGGCGTAAAAATATCTCGCATTTCTTCCCAGATCGTACGTGTAGATTCTAAACCGCCATGCTGATCTAAAAAACCAACTGTTAGATCTTTCCTACGCATTACACGGCCTTCGTCAGGAGCTTCAATATCGGCAATAATTTTTAAAAGTGTTGATTTTCCAGCACCATTTCGACCAACTAAGCCAATTCGAGCATGATCTTTTATCTCAAAGGTCACGCCACTGAATAGTTCTTCACCACCAAATCGGCGAGTAACATTTTGTGTTTGTAAAAGCATAATAAAAAATTCCTCATTTCTAGAAGTCTTGTTTATTTTATCATAATCTCTTTTGGATGCCAAAGTACTCGTGATTTATGTCTCATAGTTAAAACAAAGTACTAAATATATCCATATGTATAATAATATATTTATGTGAATTTGTGAAAATCTGCCTTGAATGTCTTTCATTATCATGTTTAGCTTGTTATAATAGTTTGTAGACAAATACAAAGAACAATGTTTATGAATTCACTATATTTCCTTCTATTAAAGTGATTTGAACATTTATTATTTACCAGTATAGGAACGGAGAATTATAATGAATGACAAAAAAATACCTCGTGCAACGGCGAAAAGGTTGCCTTTATATTATCGTTATTTAAAGTACCTATTTAGTTCAGGGAAGAAGAAAGTTTCTTCTGCGGATTTAAGTGAAGCAGTAAAGATAGATAGTGCGACTATTCGTCGAGACTTCTCTTATTTTGGGGCTTTAGGTAAACGTGGTTATGGATATGATGTTGAAGATTTAATGAATTTCTTCAGTAAACAACTGAACCAAGAACAACTAACACACGTTGCATTAATTGGAGTGGGACACTTAGGCCGTGCCTTGTTAAATTACAATTTCCAAAGTCAAAATAGCATTCGAATTAGTGCAGGCTTTGATATTGACGAAGATATGGTTAACACGATTTATGAAGGTGTACCTATTTACCATAGAGATGAATTAAAAGAACAAGTCGAAGCACAAAAATTTGAAGTGGCTATTATTGCAGTGCCAGGACCCGGTGCTCAAGAAATTGCAGATGATTTAGCAGAGGCTGGAGTAAAAGGAATAATGAACTTTACACCTTTACGTTTATCAGTACCTGACACCGTTCGTGTAATGAACGTCGACTTGAGTAATGAATTGCAATCACTTATTTACTTTGTGCAGTATAGTGATTCAATCATTGATGATGGAACAGAATAAATATTATATTATCCCAATTCCTTCTTGAAATGAGAAGGAATTTTTTTATGGAAATTTTTAAATAATAAAGAATTGGGAAGAAGCGAGAAGTGCTGTTTTTGGTCCAGCCATAATTTTTGTAAGCACTCTGATGTCGTTCATTTATTTTAATAGATGCCGATCCCTATCTTCAGAAGTGATCGTATAAAAAGTAGCAACTCCTGAGGACAAGACCAAAATCGTAAATTTAAGAAGACTTGAAAAATAATAAACCCCTATCCAAATTGGAAGGGGAATTTTAACATTATTTTCTGCTATTTTGATCGTTATTGCTTTTAGAAATATGGTAATAAATTTGTGCTAAACGAACACCTTGTACAAAATCTCGAGTCGCAAAGAAAGCAAGTAAAATGGATAAAAAGCTCCAACCTGCAAAAGTATTTATTCGGATTAAGAAAAATAAATTAATTGCAAAAAAAGCAAAACGAAGAATAATGGGTCCTAGTAAACTTTTTTGATTCAAAAGAGAAACTCCTAACTTAGTCGCTATATAGTATACTTACCTATGATAACATATAATTTTAAATGTTTAAATCCTACAAAAGATTATATTAAGAATAAAAATAGCGAAGAACACTGTTAGATAAGGGATTACCATATAATGTTAACGCTTATTTAACGGTGGAAGCTGTAAAGAAAATCAAATAAATTTCATAAATCATTCTTACTAATTTCAAGAGATGTCACTTGCAATATGATTCGTTTTTTCTTATACTAACATATGTGATTAGCACTTGAAGTTGTCGAGTGCTAATTTTAAACGAAGACTATATTTTGGAGGGAAAATTAAATGTTAAAACCATTAGGAAATCGCGTATTACTTGAGATTGTTGAAGAAGAAACAACGACTCCAAGTGGTATTGTGTTACCAGATTCAGCAAAAGAAAAACCACAATTCGCTACAGTTGTTGCTGTGGGTGAAGGTAAGTTGTTAGATAGTGGCGAACGTTTACCTGTGGAGGTAAGTGTTGGCGATAAAGTTCTTTTTGAACAATATACAGGTAGCGAAGTAAAATACGAAGGCACTGAATATTTAGTTGTAAAAGATACTGATATTATCGCAGTGGCTGAATAATCTATCCAAATATTAACACGAAATTAAAACATAAAATAGGAAAGAGGAGTTAATTTAAGATGGCTAAAGAAATTAAACATGCTGCTGAAGCTCGTCAAGCAATGCTAGACGGAGTGAATAAATTAGCAGATACAGTAAAAGTTACTTTAGGTCCAAAAGGCCGTAATGTTTTATTAGACCGTTCATATGGAGCACCTCAAATTACAAATGATGGAGTAACCATTGCACAAGAAATCGAATTAGAAGATATCTTTGAAAATATGGGTGCACAATTAGTGGTTGAAGTTGCAAGCAAAACAAACGATATTGCTGGTGACGGTACAACAACTGCTACAGTGCTGGCTCAATCTATTGTAAATGAAGGAATGAAAAACGTTGTTGCTGGAGCAAACCCAGTCGGCATTCGTCGTGGAATTGAAAAAGCAACAGAAGTAGCGGTTGAAGCACTTAAAGAAATTTCTACAAAAGTGGATAGTAGCGAATCCATTGAACAAATCGCAGCTATTTCTTCAGGAGATTCTGAAGTTGGAGCAATCATTGCAGACGCAATGGAGCGTGTAGGTAGTGACGGTGTTATTACAATTGAAGAATCACAAAGTATTGAAACAACTTTAGATGTTGTTGAAGGTATGCAATTCGATCGTGGTTACTTATCGCAATACATGGTAACAGATAACGAAAAAATGGAAGCAGATTTAGAAAATCCTTACATTTTAATTACTGACCAAAAAATTTCAAATGTTCAAGATATTGTTCCTTTATTAGAAGGAATCATGCAACAAAATCGTCCATTATTAGTGATTGCTGATGATGTAGATGGCGAAGCATTACCAACGCTTATCTTAAATAAAATTCGTGGAACACTAGATGTTACAGCGGTTAAAGCTCCTGGATTTGGTGACCGTCGTAAAGGTATCTTAGAAGATATAGCAATCTTAACAGGTGGTACTGTGATCACTGAAGATTTAGGATTAGATCTAAAAGATACAACCATTGATCAATTAGGTTCAGCAAGCCGTGTCACTGTAACGAAAGATGATACAGTTATCGTTGAAGGTGCTGGCGAAAAAGAAATGATTGAACAACGTGTTGCTTTATTACGTGCACAAGCAGAAGACACAACTTCAAGCTTTGACAAAGAAAAATTACAAGAACGTATTGCAAAATTAGCTGGTGGAGTAGCTGTGATTGCAGTAGGTGCTGCTACAGAAACAGAAATCAAAGAACGTAAATTACGTATCGAAGACGCATTGAATGCTTCACGTGCAGCGGTTGAAGAAGGAATTATCTCAGGTGGGGGAACTGCGTATATCAACATCTTAGAGAAAATTGCTGAAATTGATGTAGAAGGCGATGAAGAAACGGGTGTAAATATTATTCTACGTGCCTTAGAAGAACCTGTTCGACAAATCGCTAAAAACGCTGGAGTAGACGGAAGCGTCGTTATCGAACGTCTGAAAAATAGTGAAAAAGGTATTGGATTTAATGCAACTACGGGTGAACTAGTAGACATGATCCAAGCAGGAATCATTGACCCTACAAAAGTGACTCGTTCAGCATTACAAAATGCAGCATCAGTCTCTGCTTTACTCTTAACTACAGAAGCAGCTGTTGCTACGATTCCAGAACCAGAAGCACCTATGCCAGATCCAACAGGTGGAATGGGCGGAATGTATTAATTTTTCACCCCAAAATAATAAATAGTAGAAAAGAAAAGGACTTGCATACTCGCAAGTCCTTTTTTTAACGTATCGGAAAGTATAAGTTTTAACATAGATAAACGTTGTTATGGCAAGGAAGAAAAATGATAGGAGTAAAATTTCTGGCCTTTCATTAATGGGATTGAAGTAGAAATAGTGGATATTCATGTCTAAATGACTGAATACAAAAAATGAAAAACACTGACTTTGAAATGGATTATGCGTGAATAAATAAAAATACCACTACCTAATCAGGTTTACATTCTTCATAAATCAATTTCGGAAACTAAAGTCACTCTTCCCTTAAAAATAATTTAAGTTGATGATTAACTTTCTTTTGCAACTTCTAAGTCTTCTTTCAAATACTGATACATCGTTTCTTCAAATTTTTGGTCAGTAAGAGTAGGCGAAAATTGAATACTCTTCTCACCTTCATTGATTAATCTTTCAGCTTCTTTTATATCGTGATCATAATATAAAGCTTTACCCGCATAGATTCGGACATAGTCGCCGGTTTTTATCTGTTTAAATTGCTGATAAGCTTTGGACTGGATGATTTTTGGAATTTCTGGATGTGTAGGGTCGGTTAAAAGGAGCGTGTATAAATAATTTAGAACAACTACTGGTTTATGTCCTTCAAATAATTCGTCTAAATTTTTATAAAGTGTTTCATAAATTTTACGAGCTCCTTTAAAATCTTTTATTTCGAAAAGATAACCGGCTCGAAGTGTATAAATGGTTGCTGCATTTGGATTTTTAAAAGAATCAAAAGAATCTAAATCCACATATTTCTGCAACTCTTCTAAAGAAACGCCTCGAACCATATCGCGGTACATGTATAAAATATCAATTATTTCATCATGAGCTTTTCTGTGTTTCAAATATTGTAAAATATTGTAGCCATCCGTTCCTTGAAAAGGGATAGCATTCGTAATAGCTAACAGAAGTGCAATTAATGCTGAAAAGAATAGAAAATGTGTGATCGCTTGAATGGAAATAACTCTTCCAATAAATATAAAAAGAATTGCAGTAAAAATGTTCATCAATATTCCGCTCGCATTATAAAGTAAAAATGGCGGCTGCTCATCTTCTTGTGTTTCCGAAGGCACCATCAGTGCTTGCCCAGCAATTCCAGGAACATATTCTTTTCTTTTAGAAATTCCTTCATCGATTTTGATCCAAACAGTGTTAAACAACCGAAACATGATAAAGTCATAACCCGAAATGAAGCCACCTAAAATATGGCCTATTTCATGTAAAACAATATGTAAAGGAAGACTAAACATAAAAATAAATAGGGTATAAATAATATCAATAAAACGAATCTCTCCAATATAAGGAGCTATATAATAACCACCAAAAAGCCCTAAAACTGTAAAAAATATAAAAAAGAATCCTTTGGAAAGAACTTTCTTCCAATTCTTCTTCTCTTTTTCCATCTTATCACCTCGTTAAAAATAAAAACATGAAGAATAAATTCTTCATGTTTCAGTATACACTTAATTATAAACTCTATTCACGCGATTTCCAATACGACATAATAAATCATATTGAGAAGCTTCAGCTGTTTTTGCAACCTCAGTCATTAATAAATTTCCATCTTGAGGATCTCCAAAGTAAGTCACGGTGTCACCAATTGCTAAATGATCAACTTCTGAACAATCAAGCATCACTTGATCCATACAAACTTCACCAAGAATTGGCAATTTGTGGCCTTCGAATGTGAAATCTCCCTTATTGGATAGAGATTTTGCTACACCATCCGCATACCCAATGGCGACCGTTGCAATGCGCATTGGTTTTTCTGAGAAAAAGGTTCGACTATAGCCAACACTTTGCCCAGCCGGAAAATCTTTAATGTGTGTAACCGTAGAATTTACCGTTTCGATTGGTTCTAGCTTAATTTTACCTTCGGCACCGGTTGCTGGATTCAAGCCATATAGTCCTAACCCTACACGCACCATATCTAAATGATATTGTGGGAAATTGATTGTTCCCGCTGTATTACAACTATGACGAAGATCAAAGAAAATTTCCAACGCTTCAAACTCATCTATAATCGCTTTAAAACGCGAAAATTGATCATGTGTGAAATTCTCAGGATTTTCTTCTTTAGCATCTGCAAAATGTGTATAAATCCCTTCGACTTTGACATAATCTGAAGCTAAAGCTTGATAAACCTTTAAAGCCTCTTCAAATGTTGTGACACCCAAACGGGCCATTCCAGAATCAATTTTTAAATGAACAGTAGCTTTTTGCTCAAGATTTTCAGCGACACGAACAATTTCTTCTGCTACAGCTTCGGAAAATACGGTCATGGTCACCTTATGTTTAATGGCTAATTCAATTTCATTTGGACGCACAGAGTTAAAAATCAAAATAGGTATTTTGGTTCCTGCTTCACGTAATTCCAAAGCTTCACTAAGTTGAGCAACACCGAAAAAGTCCGCAGCTCCAGCTTCCTCCATTTTATGGGCGAGAGGGATGGCACCGTGACTATAGGCATTCGCTTTGATGACCGCCATAAATTTTGTGGAGGGCGATAACAGAGCTTTAAATGCTTCGATATTATTGAGTAATTTATCTGTTTGAATGGTAGCTTTAGATAAAGAGACATCCGTAAAATTCATGCTATAAAACGCCTTTCATTTAAATAAAATAATTCCATAATAAAGACTGTTGATTTTGTTGTCTTAAGATATCGACTGTTAAAACGATGGTTGATGTAATAGCGCTACCGACAAGGAATCCCATAACCACTCTTAAAATGGCATACCATGTGTAATCATTAAAATCTGTAACTTTCTTTTTGTCTGGGTTTTTATTGACGGAGTTCGCTCCGAAGAAATAAAAAATCCCAACGCCAATCCCTAAAATAGGTAGATACCCTTGAACTAACATGGGATAAAAATAACCAACAATTGCTCCGACAATGCCACCTGCAAGACTTAATAACTGATTTCGTTTCTTTATATCCATACTATACTCCCTTAATCTTTACTATGAGAATTATAACACACTGCTTTAAAAAATTAATTAAAATATTAAAATACCTTATGAATTTCACAGAAAATTAAAACTTCTATTCTATACTTTCTTGAAAAAAATCGGTATGATAAAAGGTGAATGAAATGTCTAAATGACATAGATACGCTATAATAAAAGGTAGAAATGATTGAGGGAGATACGCATGCAACCAACAATTTATGAAAAAACATTAAGAATACCGCATTATTTAGGGGATCGGTATGGTCGACTAACTTTGCCCCATTTAATGAATGTATTGATTGAAGTTTCAGGAGAACAGACAGCGGAGATTGGCGCAATGCCTGTACGAGAATTGGGCCTAAGCTGGGTAATTATTCAATACGAACTAGACATGAAACGGATGCCTAATACATACGAAAATATTCGTGTCAAAACCTTTACTAAAGAACATAACCGCATTTTTTCTTATCGAGAATTTGAAGTTTATGATGAAGAGGATAACTTAATTGTTTATGTAATGACAGTCTTTGCTTTAATTGATACCAACAGAAAATTATCAAGAATTCCACAAGAAATTGTTGAAGGTTATGGGTCAACGGAAAATCGCCGAATTAAGCGGATGCCGAAACCAGAACTTCCAAAAAAATTAGAAGAAGCGAACCAAAGAAACTATCAAGTCGGTTATTTTGATATTGATACAAATTTCCATGTGAATAATTCCATGTATTTTATGTGGATGCTTGAAGCTTTAGGGGATGAATTTTTATCAACGCATGATCCCATCCATGGAAATATTGTCTTTGAAAAAGAAGTTCATATTGGGGAAAAGGTTGAATCTTATACAGAGTTAGCCACAAATGATGAGAACCAGCTCATCTCCCGTCACCAAATTCAAGTAAATAACGTCATCAAATGTACGGGGACATTTACCTGGGAAGAAAATAATACTACATATTAATCCTAGACTTTGGAGAATATGCATATCCGTATCAAAGGGAGAGATATCTATGGTTGTTGATCCTGAGTTCCAAAAACTACTACAGACCTTGTACAAGCCCGCTCAACGTGCTCTGCATAATGAAAACATCAAATCAATTGACGCGATGTACGAATTAGGAAAAACAAAATTATTAGATATGCACGGTGTTGGATACGAGACAATCAAACGAACAGAAGAATTTACAGGACGAAAATTCGAAGAATAAAAACTCACTATTTTACGAGTTAAACTAAAAAAGCATTCGTGGTGTCAAAACCACTGAATGCTTTTTAATAGTTATCACAAAAATCTTTTTAACTAAAAAACGGATTTGTCGTCATTTCATGACCGATGGAGGAACTTCCGCCATGTCCTGGGTAAATGGTGTAATCTTTGGGTAAGGTGAACAACTGTTCCTGTATACTGGTGAATAGTTTATCGGGTTCACTTCCTGGTAAGTCGGTACGTCCAACACTACCTGCAAATAGGGCGTCTCCGGTGATGACAAATACATCTTCTTCAAAAATGAAAGAAACGCCGCCTGGTGAATGTCCGGGGGTTGAGACGACTTTAAAGGTGAAATCGGCGATCTCAACCATTTCTTCTGGTTCAAATAAATACTCAGCTTTTTGCGCAGTAACCGCTTGACCTAACATGGCAGATAAATTTTTATTTGGATCTGCTAACCATTCTTGTTCTTCTGACGCTACGTAGACCGGAATGTCATAACGCTCGCGGATTTCATCGGCCGCTCCAATATGGTCGTAATGCGTGTGAGTTAATAGAATGGCAACAGGTATCGCATTTAGATCTTCTACGGCACCTTCAATTTTTGCGGGTTCAGCGCCTGGATCAATAATTAAAGCTTCGTTGTTCGTTTCATTAAAAATGACATAACAATTCGCTTGACCTGGACCGACTGGTAATTGAGTAATGTTTAACATTTGTGACTTCCTTTCTTGATTTCTTTTAAGTGTTATTTTTCTTTGAAATTGCTGTAACGGTAAGAATTGCATAATGTACAAATACAATGTGTATTCACTGATTTTATTTTATGTATTACTTCCTCTTCTTTCCATTATAACCAGTTTCAAGAGAGAAATGAAACAATACTCATTTTGAAAAAAACTTGGTATACTAGTCGATGACAAATCATGTATGTATAAAGAATAAAACAGAAATAAGGAGGGCATTATGATCACAATTGTGACAAATAATGAACAAGAAACGATTGAGTTTGCAAAAAAATTAACGAAATATCTAAAACCTGGAATGACCATTTTACTTGAAGGAGATCTTGGTGCGGGGAAAACGACTTTTACTAAAGGGGTTGGTGAAGGCTTAGGTGTTAAACGGATTATTAAGAGTCCGACCTATACGATTGTTCGCGAATATCAAGATGGAAAGTATCCTTTGTATCATGTGGATTTATATCGTTTAACACAGAACGAAGTACCAGAACTTGGTCTGGATGAATATTTTGAAGGAGAGGGGATCTCTGTGGTCGAGTGGCCATCGGTTGCGCCCGAAGATTTACCCGAGCATCGTTTAGAGATCGAACTCGCACCTGCTGTGGAGGCTCCTGAAAAAAGAACAATTACGGTACAAGCTGTAGGGAAAGACTATGAAAAATTAGTAGAACAATTGGAGCAATCTTTCTAGAGAGACTCCTTTTGGAATAATTTTATTTTAAGAGTCTTTTTATATTAAACATGGAAGCGGCCTTCATCTAAAAATAATAAAAGATTGAGTCTTAACTGCTTGCTTTTAAAGAAATCTTTGCCTATAATACATTTAACTGAATATTTCATAAGGGAGTAACTGGAGGGGTAACCCCTCGTCAGTATCAACAACGTTAAGTGACTAATACTAATTAGTCTACTGGTACTGTACTTAAATGGTGAGACTTATGCCCCCGGTTTTTAAGACTGGGTTGTGCATAAGTCTCTTTTTTTAGCAGTTTTCTTGTGATATTTAATGTTCAAAAGAGGTATAAGGAGGAAAATTAAAAATGAATGAATGGGATGCTTATCGTCATTCAAGTGATGAAGTAACTGAAAAGTTGGATTCAAATGTTCAAAATGGTCTAAGCTCTGATGAAGCTACTAAAAGGCTAGAAGAATATGGTCCAAATGAACTACAAGAAGGGGAAAGAACAACGACCCTTCAGAAATTTATTGCACAATTTAAAGATTTTATGATTATTGTATTAATGATTGCTGCGGTTGTTTCTTGGTTAGTTAGTGGGCACATCGAAGATGCGGTCGTTATTATGATTGTTGTTATTTTAAATGCGATTATGGGTGTTTTCCAAGAAAACAAAGCAGAAGAAGCGATCGATGCTTTACAAGATATGGCTTCACCAGAAGCGCATGTTCGTCGTAATGGAAAAACCCAAGTTATGAAAAGTACGGAGATTGTTCCAGGAGATATTGTATTATTAGAAGCGGGAGACGTTGTCCCAGCAGATATGCGTTTAATTGAAGCAAATTCTTTACAAATTGAAGAAGCCGCTTTAACAGGTGAATCTGTTCCTTCTGAAAAAGATACGGCAACTATCGATGAAGAGGCCGGAATTGGTGACCGTACAAACATGGTATATTCAAGTACAAATGTTACTTATGGACGTGGATTAGGTGTTGTAACAGGTACAGCAATGGATACTGAAGTTGGTCATATTGCTTCTATGTTAGAAACAACAGAAGCTCGTAAAACACCATTACAAGAAGACCAAGAAGACTTAGGTAAGACACTTACTTACATGATTATAGGTATTGCTATTTTAACCTTCTTTGTTGGAACAGTTTTCCAAAATATTCCATGGGACCAAATGTTACTGGTCGCTGTTTCATTAGCCGTAGCGGCAATTCCAGAAGGGTTACCAGCGATTACAACGATTATTTTATCGATTGGTACACAAAATATGGCAGACAGAAATGCTTTAGTTCGATCACTACCAGCGGTTGAAACACTAGGAAGTACGCAAGTTATTGGTTCGGATAAAACAGGTACTTTAACCGTTAATAAAATGACGATTGAAAAAGTTTACTATGATGGTGCGATTCATGAGGCAGATGAGGACATGGATTTAACACATCCACTGATTCAATCGACAACTTTCGCTAATGATACAGATACAGATAATGAAGGAAACTTAGTAGGAGATCCGACAGAAGTTGCTATGGTGCGCTATGCGTTGGATAAAGGCTTTGATTTAGAGGACGAATTACAAAAAATGCCTCGTATTGCTGAGGTACCTTTCGAATCTGACCGTAAATTAATGTCAACCATTCATGAACTTAATGATGGCCGTTACTTAGTGGCTGTTAAAGGTGCGCCTGATCAGTTGATTGAACGCGTTACGAAAATTTTTGTTGATGGCGAAGTTCGTGAATTTACAGAAGCGGATAGAGAGCATATCTTAGATTCAAACGAAGAGCTCGCACGTCAAGCATTACGTGTTTTAGCTGGTGGTTATAAGATTGTTGATGAAGTTCCATCAGAAGTTAATACAGATACTGTGGAAAATGATTTAATTTTCGCTGGGTTAGTGGCAATGATTGACCCCGAACGTGAAGAAGCACGCGGATCAATTGAAAAAGCTCGTCGTGCAGGTATCCGTACAATTATGATTACAGGAGACCATGCAATTACAGCTCAAGCGATTGCGGAACGTTTAACGATTCTAGATCCTAATGATCCAGATAATCAAGATCACGTAGCTACAGGTGCAGAATTATCTGCAATGAGTGATGAAGAGTTAGCTGAAAACATTGAGAACTTCTCTGTTTATGCACGTGTGTCACCAGAACATAAAGTACGAATTATTCGTGCATGGCAAAGTAAAGACAAAGTCATTTCAATGACAGGAGACGGCGTTAACGACGCTCCTTCTCTAAAACAAGCAAATATTGGTGTAGGTATGGGAATTACAGGTACGGAAGTATCGAAAGGTGCTTCTGATATGGTATTAGCGGATGATAACTTCGCGACAATTGTTAAGGCAGTTGAAGAAGGTCGTAAAGTATTTACGAATATTCAAAAAGCTGTCCAGTACCTATTATCTGCTAACTTAGGTGAAGTGCTTACTTTATTTATTGCAACATTACTCGGTTGGCAAATTTTAGAACCGATTCATATTCTATGGATTAACTTAGTAACAGATGTCTTCCCAGCGATTGCTTTAGGAATGGAAGATGCTGAAAAAGATAGTATGGAATACGAACCACGTTCAAAAGAATCAAGCTTCCTATCAAATGGTGTATTACCAAGTATTGCTTATCAAGGGGTACTTGAAGGAGCGCTTACGTTATTTGTTTACTGGTATGGTCGTTACCAATACGCACCTACATTAGGGGCAGGCGTGGACGCCATTAATTTAGCGGAAACAATGGCCTTTGCGACCCTAGGTACGATTCAGTTATTCCATGCCTTTAACGTTAAACATGTATTTGACTCACTATTTAGCGACAATCCATTTAACAATAAATTCCTAAATGGCGCATCATTACTTTCAGGTGCTCTATTATATGGTGTTATCTTAATTCCAGGGATTAACGACTTCTTTGACGTTACATTACCAGGAGCACAAGGATGGGCTATTGTTGTGGGTGCTGCATTTAGTATTATCGTATTCGTTGAGATTATTAAATGGGTACTACGTAAAACTGGATTTGCAGAAAAATACCAGAAAAAAGCTATTAAATTGTAAAACTTTACTTTATAATAATAGTAATGTGGCGAGTGGTTTAGTTTAAAAAACTAAGCCGCTTTTCCATACTATTAATCAGACAAGAAACGATATATTTTTTTGAAATTAAGGAGAGAGAGTTGAGCTATGGATTCTTCCGGGAGTTCCCTATATACAGAATTATTAATCATTGTTATTTTAACATTCATTAACGCATTTTTTGCGGCAGCTGAAATAGCCTTTGTATCTATTAACAAATCAAAGGTGAATCAATTGGCAGCGGAAGGCGATAAAAAAGCTAGCCGAGTATTAGATTTATTAGAGGATGCAGATGACTTTTTAGCAACAATTCAGGTTGCGATTACTTTTGCTGGTTTTCTATCGAGTGCGCAAGCAGCGACAAGTTTTGCTTTAGTATTCGCTGAATTTTTGCCGAATTTTGCAGGCGCAACAACATTAGCAACAGTAGTTGTTACTTTAATCCTATCCTACTTTACATTGGTATTCGGGGAATTATTTCCAAAACAAATTGCTCTTCAAATGCCTGAAACGATTGCGATGGGAACAAGTGGAGTCGTCTCTTTTACTCAGAAAATATTCCAACCATTTATTTGGTTATTATCCGCATCTACGGGTCTTTTACAAAGAATTACACCAATTGACTTTACAGAAACGGAAGAAAAATTCACTCGTGAAGAAATGCGTGTCATTTTAGAACAAAGTCGTCAAAGTGATAGCTTTGATACGGATGAGTTGGACATGATGGAAGGTGTTCTTTCGTTAGATACAAAAATTGCTCGTGAAGTTATGGTTCCAAGAACAGATACAATCATGATTGATATTGAGGACCCTTATGAAGAAAATTTAAATATTATTATTGACAGTCCATATTCACGAATTCCTATTTATAAAGATGAAAAAGATAATGTAATAGGTATACTACACATGAAAACTCTTCTAAAAGAAGCAAGTGCAGGTGGTTTTGAAGATATTGATTTACTTGCTATTTCAAACCGTCCAATGTTAGTCCCATCAACTATTTATACAGATGATCTTTTAATCGAATTCCAACGCGAACAACAACATATGGCCATTTTAATTGATGAATATGGTGGGGTTGAAGGGATTGTCACAATGGAAGACTTGTTAGAAGAGATTGTCGGTGAAATTGATGATGAGTCAGATATTACGTCACTTGGTGATATTCGTATCATTGACGATTTTAACTACTATTTAAATGGTGGTTTGCTCATCGAAGATTTTAATGATTATTTTGATGAAGATATTGAGTCAGATGAAGTCGACACAATTGCTGGATTTGTTATCCACCATATTGGTTATGTACCAGATACTGAAGAGCGCGTATCTCTACGTATCAATAACTATGTGTTAACAACGAGTGACATTCAAAATGGACGTATCTATGGTGTCCTTTTAAATATTGATGAAGAGCGCATGATTGAAGTCGACTATATTGCAAAAGATGACTTTGATGAAACAGAATTCATCGAAGAAAAAGATGATGAAACAGATCAAAATGATGACGAATAGTAATTATAAAATTAAAGAATATAGTCATCAGACACCTACTTGGACAACAAACAAGTAGGTGTTTTTTAATCTTTATATCAACCTTTAATGAATCGAAGTAAAAAACGTTATAGAATTGTAACCAAGTTGCGGTTCTAATGAAATAATTCACTACATTTCTTTTGGTGTTCATGTTATTATTAGTTCGTTAAAAATATACATGACTCGAGAATTATTTAAATCTGAAAGGATAGAATCTAGTGGATTATACTGAATTAATAAACCAATTCCCAAATTTAATTGTAAAAGAAAATGAACCTCTATCGAATTACTCTCATACTAAAACAGGAGGACCTGCTGATTTATTATTTTTCCCAGCTTCTGTTGAGGAAACAACAGCGGTGATTAACTGGACACGCCAGGAAGGTTATCCATTAACAATTTTAGGTAATGCAAGTAACCTTATTGTACGAGATGGTGGAATCCGTGGAGTGACGATTATTTTAACAGAATTAAACAATATAACGGTTGAAAAAAATCGAATGATTGTAGAATCTGGAGCACCCATTATTGAAGTGAGTGAAATAGCTTATGAGCATGAATTAACGGGTCTAGAGTTTGCTTGTGGAATCCCAGGAAGTACTGGTGGAGCTGTCTATATGAATGCCGGTGCTTATGAGGGTGAAGTTAAAGATGTTATTGAAAAAGTTACTATCTTAACTTTAGACGGTGACATTATTGAAGTGACGAATGAACAAATGGAATTCAGTTATCGTCAAAGTAAACTACAACGAACAAACGACATTGTTTTAGATGTTACCTTTAAATTAAAATCAGGGAATCCTGAAAAAATTAGAGAGCGTATGGATGAATTAACGTTCTTGCGTACCTCCAAACAACCTCTTGAATATCCATCCTGTGGTTCTGTATTTAAACGTCCAATTGGGCATTTTACAGGAAAACTTATCCAAGATGCAGGACTTCAAGGTTTAACATGGGGCGGCGCACAAGTATCTAAAAAACATGCCGGCTTTATTGTAAATATCGATGGAGCGACTGCAACAGATTACATTGAACTGATTGAACATATTCAAGAAGTTATTTTAGAAAAATTTGATGTAGAACTCGAAAGAGAAGTTCGAATTATCGGGGAAAGTATCGAAGAGGCTTCAAGAATTTAAATATATAAAAGAATAGAATGGTTGATTTTCATGTAGGTGAAAGTCAGCCATTTTTTGCATAATATGAAGTCAGCAATAAAAATTATAGTTTATACTTATTAAGTTTTTCCAGTAGCTGTCAAAATTGATTTCGTTGCCAGTGAAATGCTCCAGCAGACGCGAGAACATACTATGTTGCCAGTAAATGTAAAAATAAAGCACCAGTGGACGTGAAAAAGTTGCACGTTGTTAGAAGAAGCGGCTACTGTCCGCGAAAATGAAACTCATTGCCACTGGTCCTTTTAGAAAATTATTTTCTCTATTAAAAAATAAATTGCATTTTTTCCTTGACCTTAACGTTGCGTCAAGGTGTATACTAATTTTGGAGGTGAGGAGATGGAGTACACAGTCAGTAAATTGGCTAGATTGTCAGGTGTTAGTGCACGAACACTTCGTTATTACGATGAAATTGGCTTGTTAGAACCAAAAAGAGTGAATTCAAATGGTTATCGTATTTATGGACAAGTCGAAGTCAATCTTTTGCAACAAATTTTATTTTATCGAGAATTGGAAATGAGTTTAGAAGACATTAAAGAAATTGTACATTCAAAGACGTTTGATGCAGAAACAGCTTTATATGAACATCTAACTCACCTTAATCAAAAAAGAAATCGTTTGGATGAGTTGATCGAAACCGTTCAAAAATCCATTCGAGAAAACAAAGGGGAAATTAAAATGACGGATCAAGAAAAATTTGAAGCTTTCAAAAAAGGTTTGATACAAAAAAACGAAGAACAATATGGCGAAGAAATCCGTGAAAAATACGGAGAAGACGTTATTGATCAATCAAATGAAAAAATGTATGGTATGTCAAAAGAAGATTATGCAGCTTTTGAAACTTTAACAAAAGAGTTAAATGAAAAATTAGCAAAAGCTACTGCGCTTAAAGATCCAGAAAGTGATTTAGGACAAGAAGTAGCGAAACTTCACCAAGACTGGATAAAAATAGCTTGGCCAGAAGGGCATTACACCAAAGAAGCACATTATAACTTAAGCTTGATGTACATCCAAGATGATCGTTTCAAAGCTTACTATGAAAAAGTAGCACCAGGGGCTGCCGAATTTTTAAGTGAAGCATTGAAAATTTATTTAGATATAGAAACTGAATAAAACTAAGATGTAATTAGGGTTCAATTATCATTATCGATAATTGGCCCTTTTTTTATATGGATACAATCTTCTACGTCAAAAAAATAAAAACAAAAAGATACAAATTTGAGTAAAAAAGGATTGTATTTTAGATAAAAATAAATATAATTAATGGAGTTAAAATGAATATAAATTGGGGTGAATAAATTGACAGAAGCCATTGTGACCTTTCAGAATGTAGCGAAAAAATATGATGAATCCACTGTGTTGAAGGACGTATCCTTCCAATTAGAAAGAGAGAAGTTTTATACCTTGTTGGGGCCATCAGGATGTGGGAAGACAACGATTTTAAACTTAATTGCGGGGTTTACTGAAGCAACCTCAGGTGTTGTAACGATTGATGAGCAAGAAGTGAATCATATCCCAGCCTATAAAAGACAAGTAAATACAGTATTCCAAGATTATGCTTTATTTCCACATATGAATGTCTTTGAAAATGTCGCGTTTGGACTCCGTATGAAAAAGCGTCCAAAAAAAGAAATTAAAGAAAAAGTTGAAGAAGCCCTTGGAATGGTTCGTCTAAAAGAATTCTCGAATCGTTCAATTACTGAAATGTCTGGGGGACAAAAACAACGCGTAGCTATTGCACGAGCACTTGTAAATGAACCAGAAGTGTTACTACTCGATGAGCCGCTTTCAGCACTTGATTTGAAACTCCGTACAGATATGCAGTATGAGTTGAGTGAACTACAAAAACGTCTAGGCATTACTTTTTTATTTGTGACACACGATCAAGAAGAGGCTCTTGCAATGAGTGACATGATTTTTGTCATGAAAGATGGCGAAATTGTCCAAAAAGGAACACCCATTGATATTTATGACGAGCCACTAAATCGATATGTAGCGGACTTTATTGGAGAAAGTAATATCGTAGAAGGCCATATGGTTAGAGATTATCGTGTATCTTTTGCAGGTTACGAATTTGCTTGTGTGGATGGTGGAATACCTTCAAGTGAAACGATTGATGTTGTTATTCGACCAGAAGATTTAGAAATTACTTCACCTGAAAATGGAAAGTTTATCGCAAAAGTAGATACGCAATTATTCCGAGGCGTTCATTATGAAATTATTTTATACGATCAAGAAGGAAACGAGTGGATGGTACACTCGACGAAAAAAGCTGTTGAAGGTTCAACAGTTGGTCTTAATTTTGAAAAAGAAAGTCTTCATGTCATGCGTAAAAACGAATCTGAAGAAGCTTTCTACAAACGTTTAGAGCAATACACACTCGAAAATGAGGAGGACTAAGTATGCAAAAAAATCGTTCAGAAATGTCTGATCAAAAGTCCGATACATTCTTGATGGTCCCTTATATTTTATGGGTTATTTTGTTTGTGTTAGCGCCGCTTCTTCTTTTAATTTATCAGTCTTTATTGAATGTTGATGGGGCTTTTACGTTTGAAAATATTGTGACTTATTTTACTTCGACGACTTATTTAAGTATGACGTTACAGTCCTTTTTATACGCAGGGTTCATCACCTTTATTACACTCGTCATTAGTTACCCTGCGGCTTATATTTTGACAAAAACAGAAAACAAAGAGTTGTGGCGCATGTTACTCATTTTACCGACATGGATTAATATTTTACTCAAAGCTTATGCTTTTATTGGAATTTTGAGTCAGTCAGGGATCATGAACAACTTCTTAGAGACAATGGGTATTGGTCCTCAACAAATATTATTTACGAATTTTAGCTTCTTATTAGTAGCTACATATATTGAGCTACCTTTTATGATGCTGCCTATTATGAATGCGATTGACGAAATTGATCCCTCCCTTACGAAAGCAAGCAACGATTTAGGCGCAAATACTTGGGAAACGATTAAAAATATCATTATCCCTTTATCGATGAATGGTGTACGTAGCGGAATTCAAGCGGTCTTCATTCCATCTTTGTCGCTCTTTATGTTGACGCGTTTAATTGGAGGAAACCGTGTTATTACACTAGGAACAGCGATTGAGCAACATTTCTTAGTCACACAAAATTGGGGGATGGGTTCAACGATTGGCATCGTCTTAATTCTCTTAATGTTTATCGTCATGAAATTAACGAGTAATGGGAAAACGAGAAGAGGTGTAGGCAATGAATAACACTTTAAAATGGTCGAAACTTTATTTGCTTTTTGTCTTTATTTTACTTTATGTGCCTATTTTTTATCTGATTTATTTTTCTTTTAATGAAGGGGGCACAATGAATGAGTTTACAGGTTTTACACTTGAGCATTATTCAAATGTTTTACAAGATCAACGCTTAATACAAATTGTTATTCATACCTTGCTTATAGCACTCATTTCATCAACCATTGCGACGATTATCGGTACTTTTGGCGCTATCGGGATTTATTCGGTAAGAAGTCATCGAGTGAAAGAATCACTTCTTGGCGCAAATAATATTTTACTAGTTTCACCTGATGTTATTATCGGTTCAAGTTTTCTATTACTTTTTACGATCATTGGTTACCAATTAGGCTTTATGTCAGTGCTTTTATCCCATATTGCTTTTAGTATTCCTATTGTTGTGTTAATGGTGCTACCAAGCTTAGAAGAATTAAATGAATCGATGATTAAGGCAGCAGAAGATTTAGGTGCTAACCGTTGGCAGGTACTCAGCCAAGTCATTTTACCGAATATTGTTCCTGGAATTTTTGCTGGATTTTTTATGGCCTTTACGTATTCTTTAGACGATTTCGCGGTAACTTTCTTTGTGACCGGGAATGGCTTTACGACATTATCTGTCGAGATTTATTCTCGAGCGAGACAAGGAATTAGCTTGGAAATTAACGCATTGAGTGCTTTGTTATTTATTGCATCCTTATTATTGGTGCTTGGCTATTATTTCGTTTCAAAATATAATCGACGTGTACGAAGAGTTAAAAAGGTGGTGGCAGGGTAATGAAAAAACTTATTCAATTTATACTTGCAATTACGGCTGTCATTTTATTATTGTTTGGTGTGGATCGTTATATGACACGATCATCCAGCCGTTCCACTGAAGGGACTTTAATGATTTATAACTGGGGAGATTACATTGCCCCGGATTTAATCACCGCTTTTGAAGAAGAAACAAATCTCCAAGTCACTTATGAAACGTTTGATTCAAATGAAGCGATGTATACGAAAATTCAACAGGGCGGTACCTCGTATGATATAGCCATTCCCAGTGAATATATGATTGAACGAATGATCGATGAAGATTTATTACATGAACTGGATCATGCAAAAATTGAAGGGATGGAGCATCTAGTTGAAGATTTCCTTGACTTGCCGTTTGATCCAGGAAATCATTATTCGATTCCCTATTTCTGGGGAACGTTGGGTATTATCTACAATGATAAAATGATCGCAGAAGACGCCATTACGTCTTGGGAGGACTTGTGGAATCCTGAATATGAAAACAGCCTTTTGCTTATTGACGGCGCCCGTGAAATTGTTGGATTGACTCTACAGAACTTAGGTTATTCATTAAATTCAAAAAATCCAGCAGAGTTAAAAGCGGCGCAAGACAAATTAGCAACGCTTGCTCCGAATGTGAAAGCAATCGTTGCAGATGAGATTAAAATGTATATGATTCAAGAAGAAGCACCTCTTGCCGTCACTTTCTCAGGGGAAGCGGCTGATATGATGTGGGAAAATGAGAACCTTCATTATGTACTTCCAAAAGAAGGGTCCAACTTGTGGTTTGATAGTATGGTGATTCCAAAAACTGCGCAAAATATTGATGGGGCGCATGCCTTTATCTCTTTTATGTTGCGTCCTGAAAATGCCGCATTAAATGCCGAATATATCGGCTATAGTTCACCCAATCAAACCGCTATTGAGGAATATATTGACGAAGAGGTTGTAAGTGATGAACAGTTTTATCCAGTTTTAGAAGATTTAGATGAATTAGAAGTCTACGAAAACTTAGGACTTGAATTTATCGGTATCTTTAATGATCTCTTTTTGGAATTTAAAATGCTTTAAAAATATAATATGAAAAGCATGCTGATTGAAAAATTGGCATGTTTTTTTATGAAATATTTTTCTATAAAGCGCTAAGGAAGACTGAAAAATGTTAGAGAATTGTGCTATACTTATTTCGTATAATTGAGAGCGTTTTACTAAGGAGCTGAAAGTTTTAATGGATCAAAAACAATTAGTCGGTGAAAAAGCAGCCACTTTCGTGGAAGACGGAATGGTCGTAGGGCTTGGTACAGGTTCTACAGCAGCCTACATGGTGAAAGCAGTAGCGGAACGAGTCAAAAAAGAAAGGCTTTCTATCACCTGTGTATCGACTTCAAAAGTAACCGAAGAACTTGCATTAAGTTTAGGTTTGAATGTAAAAGATTTAGCCGAAATTGATGAAATTGATTTAACGATTGATGGAGCGGATGAGGTTTCACCGGATTTTCAAGGGATCAAAGGTGGCGGCGGAGCTTTGCTTTATGAAAAAATTGTAGCTACAAATTCAAAGAAAAATATTTGGATTGTAGATGACTCAAAATTAGTCGATACCCTTGGTAAATTTCCATTACCTGTTGAAGTCGTTCCTTTCGGTAGTGAACATTTATTTAAGAATTTTGTAGAAAAAGGCTACAAACCCGAATATCGTAAAAATGAAAAAGATACTAAATTTATAACAGATTCAGAGAATATAATTATTGATTTACATTTAGATAAAATTGAAGATCCAAAAGCCTTTGCGAATGAATTAATCCATGAAGTTGGCGTAGTCGAGCATGGTTTATTTATTGATATTGCTCATCAAGTCATCGTTGGTAAAGCAAACGGAGAAATCGAAATATTAACATTATAATATATTAAAGTGAGGGATCAATATTTATGGTACGTATGGTGGATCTAATTGAGAAAAAACAAGAGCACGAAACATTGACGACTGAAGAAATAAAATGGATGATTGAAAGCTATACAAAAGATGAAATCCCAGATTATCAAATGAGTGCCATGTTGATGGCTATTTATTTCCAAGGAATGACTAAAGAAGAATTGCGAGATTTGACGGTAGCAATGGTTGAATCAGGCGATGAAATAGATTTATCCGCAATCAAAGGGATAAAAGTAGACAAACACTCTACAGGGGGCGTTGGAGATACAACAACGCTTGTTTTAGCCCCGTTAGTAGCAAGTGTCGGTGTGCCTGTTCCAAAAATGAGTGGACGAGGTTTAGGACATACAGGAGGAACGTTAGATAAATTAGAATCGATCGAAGGTTTCCATATTGAAATTACACAAGAAGAATTTGTGGATTTAGTGAATAAAAATAAATTAGCTCTAGTCGGTCAGTCTGGAAATCTAACACCTGCTGATAAAAAAATCTATGCTTTACGTGATGTAACGAGCACGGTGGGATCAATTCCATTAATCGCAAGCTCAATCATGAGTAAAAAGATTGCTTCTGGAGCGGATGCGATTGTATTAGACGTTAAAGTGGGAACAGGCGCCTTTATGAAAAATATTGAAGACGCCAAAGAATTAGCAGAAACGATGGTAGAAATCGGAAATTCTGTTGGTCGTGATACGATGGCGGTCATTTCAGATATGAGTCAACCTTTAGGAGAAGCCATCGGAAATGCAAATGAAGTAAAAGAAGCGATTGACACACTAAAAGGTGAAGGTCCAGAAGACCTAACGGAATTGTGTTTAGTTTTAGGAAGTCAAATGGCTTACTTAGGTGGTGTGGGTGAGAATTTAGAGGAGGCTCGTCAAAAACTTGAAGAGAACATTAAAAATGGAAAAGCACTAGAACAGTTTAAACGATTCATTGAAGCTCAAGGAGGCAATCCTGATGTAGCGGATCGACCCGATGAGTTATTACCACAAGCAAAGAATAAAGTTGATGTGACGTCCGACAAAGATGGTGTCATTTCCGAAGTGGATGCGGAAGAGCTTGGAGTAGCAGCAATGATGCTAGGTGCTGGTCGTGAGACAATTGATAGTGAGTTGGATTTAGCTGCTGGATTGATGTTACATAAAAAAATTGGTGATCCAGTGAAAAAAGGCGAGAGTCTTTTGACGATTTACTCAAACAAAGAAGATGTATCAGCGTCTGTTCAGATTATTAAAGATAATATCAAAATTAGCGATCATGCCGAGCCAGTTACGTTAATTCACGAAATTATCCATTAGAAAGTGTAATAAAAAACTTCACAAATATTCCTTGAGCTATTGTGTCAGGGAATATTTCTGTGAAGAATAGAGAATTAAGAAAACAAGGAGTGAAAAAATGGCTCAGTATTTAGTGTTTGATATTGGAGGAAGTGCGATTAAATATGGCCTTGTCACTGAAGCAGGAGAAATTTTAAACCATGACAAGGTAACGACACCTAGAACATGGGAAGCAATGGCAGAAGCTTTCGATGCAGTCGTCAATGAAAATTTAGAAGAAATTTCAGGAGTAGCAGTCAGTGCGCCGGGGCGGATTGATGTAAAAGAAGGGGTTATTTACATCGGAGGGGCGCTTCCTTATTTACATAATGTCAATATAAAAAAGCATTTTAAAGAAAAGTATGATTTACCTGCTTCCGTTGTAAACGATGGAAAAGCAGCTGGTCAAGCCGAATTATGGCTAGGAAATTTACAAGGTGTAAAAGATGCCGCATCCATTACTTTAGGAACTGGGATTGGTGGAGCGGTGATTATTGATGGGAAAGTTTTACAAGGGAGAGGTTTTCTGGCTGGAGAATTTAGCTATGTTTTTCCAACAGAAGACCCTTTACATCACACCTTAGCTTATAGCAACTGAGCTGTAAAACTAGTTGCAGAACTTGCAGATATTATAGGCTTAGAAGATAAAACGGATGGTGAAGGCGTCTTTGAAGTGATCAATTCCCGTGAGAATGAAGAAGTTAATGAAGCTTTTGCTGCTTATTGTAAGCGGTTGGCGATTTTTATCAGTAACTTGCACGTGACATTAGATATTTCACATGTTGTCATCGGCGGTGGTATTAGTAACCAACCTATTTTACTTGAAGAATTGAATCATCAATATGACCTCATTCGCGAAAAAGTTCCACCTTTTGGAAATGACTTTGAACGGCTTTCGATTGAATGCTGTAAATTTTCAAGCAACGCAAACTTACTAGGTGCTTTGTATCAGTTATTGTTAGAACTAGATAAAATTTAATCGGTATTGTAATGAAACCTGGCAAAAGTTGTCAGGTTTTTCTTCTTGGTTTTCAAATGAAATAGCCATCAATAAATTAGAAATATTGGTCACTAAATAGATTAGCCACCAGTAAATTCGATTTACTATTTTCTAAATGGAATAGGCACCAGTAAATTCAATTTACTATTTTCTAAACGGAATAGGCGCTAGTAAATTTGATTTACTATTTTCTAAATGGAATAGGCGCTAGTAAATTCGATTTACTATTTTCTAAATGGAATAGGCACTAGTAAATTCAATTTACTATTTTCTAAACGGAATAGCCACCAGTAAATTTGATTTACTATTTTCTAAACGGAATAGGTACTAGTAAATCCGATTTACTTTTTTTAAAACAGAATAGACAAAAATAAATCTTACATTCACCCTTAAATTGAAAGAACACTAAAATCATCTGCCGATTTTAGTGTTATCACTATATTATTGAAGCCATTTCGGGAGAGGAAACTAACGAGTAGAGCGATTCGCATATTCTCGCAAATCAATTCCTCGTAAATCTGCCCAGTGTGTAGAGTCCCCGGAGATAATGACATCTGTTTTTGCTAATTCGGGAATAGTCTTTGTTCCAAGTAAGGTCATCGTACGTTCTAACTCCAACTTCCATTCATTCACTCGCTCAATTGCCATATCGACATCTTTTAAAATCATATGCATGAATTCGCTAGAGATCCCAACAAGAGAAGCACCGAGGGCTAAAGATTTTACAATATCTTGAGCAGTACGAATACCTCCTGAAGAAATAATATAACTATCTTTTTGAACGCTCATCGCTTCTAATAAAGAAACTGTTGTTGTTTGTCCCCAAGATTCTAAACCATCTAATTTTTTCTCTGAACGGCGGAAGTTTTCGATTTGTGCGAAGTTCGTTCCACCTTTTCCACTGATATCAATGTACTTCACACCAATATCTTGAAGTAAAGCGACGGTTTCGCGACTCATTCCAAAGCCAACTTCTTTCACAATTAATGGGACCTCAATGTTTTCTAAAATGTCTTGAATATTTGAAATCCACGCATCAAATTCGCGGTCACCTTCTGGCATAACCACTTCTTGTGGTGCATTGACGTGGATTTGTAAGGCATCCGCATCAACCAAATCGATCGCTTTTTTCGCATTTTCAGAACCATGTCCTGCACCAAGATTCGCAAAAACTAAACCATATGGATTTTCATCACGTACGACTTTGTAAGAATCCGAAAATTCAGGATGTTTTAAGCCTGCACTAATAGAGCCGGTCGCAATGGCTAAGCCGGTTTCACGAGCAACAATACCTAATTTTTGATTGAGCTTTCCAGTCCAATCGCTACCACCGGTCATCGCATTAATAAAGAAAGGCGCACTAAATTCTAATTCTCCTAAAGAAACAGATAAGTCAACATCTGCGACGTTGATTCCAGGGAAAGAGTGATGGACAAAATGGACATCTTTTAAGGAAGAATCTCCATCTTTATAAAAGTTTTCTGAAAGGGATACATGTTCATTTTTACGATTTGTTTGTTTTGGCATCGATATCCTCCATTAATTGATATGATCTTTATTGTAAATTTTGAGTGGTAAATTTATAATCTCAGCAACTTGCCAGTCTTCAATAATTTGAGAGGCTCTTTCTTTGGCGAAGACAAAGGCAATGCCTGAATCACCGCCACCCGCTCCAGATGTTTTCGCAACACCACCGTGTGCTTTGGCCATCTCAATTAATTGCGTCAATTGGGGTGTTTCGATTAACACATTTGTTTGTTGGCCCATTTTTAGTAAAGCTTGTCGATTTCGTTCAACCGCTAATTGGATTTGTTCCATATTGTTAGTTTTAAGAGCTTCAACTAAAATATCTACACTGGCTTTGCTTTCATCTAAAAAATGCTGATATTCTTTTTCGCTCAGTTGTTTTTTCTTTTGGACATTTCCTACTAAATCATCACTTGAAGCTGGGGAGCCTGTCCATCCAATTAAAAACTGTACGTCACTTGCGACTTCTAAACGCTGAATGTCTAACAAAGGCCAATCAAACTCTACCACTTCTTTCACCGTCATTTCGCGAAGCGCGGCGAGAATAGCGGTTCGATCAAAGCTGGTATAACGAATCCAATCCGTATAGGTGATTGCCGCCAGATCTCCAAAAGAACTGTTGATCCCTAATTGGAGTTGGGCAAGCACGCTCAGTTTGTAGATGAGAAGGTCACTGGCTTCGACTTGATAATACTGAAGGAGGCCTTTCACTGTTGCGACTGTGACGGCTCCTGAAGAACCCAAGCCTAACTTTCGACCGGTTTTACTTTCTAATTCACTAGCGACTTTCACTGTATAAAAACTTAAAGTAATGCCCAATTCTTTCACATAATCTTCGACAGTATGTATGGCGCTTAAAATGTATTTTAAAGCTGGAGTAGATTGTTCCAAGTGAACATCTTCGTCCTTACGATTCCAGCGCACAGGTTCAGCTGTAAAACCTTCCGAAAAAATACTCCCATATTTCTCAGATGACTCAAAAAGACTCATGTAAATAAATAAATCAACAGCCGTTATAATGGCTGAATAGCCAGGCTCAACGACCGCATATTCACCGGCGACATATAGTTTTCCGGGTGCTTTTATTTGGACTTTTGTCACATTCAATTCTCCTACTCTTCTAACACTTGAATACCTGGACCAGGTTTGGCCATTACAAGCTGATCTTCACGAAATGTTTCAAGCAATGAATGATACAATTCGTCCATTTGCGAAGCTTTACAAATCAACTTTACATTCGGACCGGCATCCATCGTCAAATAGACCGGATACCCTTGTTCACGAAACTCTTCCACTTTTCGCATCGCCACAATACTGTCGGGTGACCAATAATTAAACGGTGGATTTGCACTCAAATTCAGCGCATGCATCTTCAAGGCACTTCGTTCAGCAATTGCACCAACCTTCGCAACATCTTGTTCTTTAATCGCAGCTTTCATCGCGTCTAAATCGTCTTTTGTTGAAGAAACCCATCCTTCATAATAAGGCGACGTCTCAACTACTCGACGCATCCCTTCAGTACTTGACACATCTTTTCTTCCGTCGTCGACAATGATGAAAATCATGCCGATATCCCAATCGGCATTATCTATAGGGACAGCGACTGAATCAGTATCTGAAGTGCCTTTTTGCCACTCAGCAAAGCCTCCATAGATGCTTCGTGAAGCGGAACCAGAACCGCGTCTTGCAAGTCGAGAAAGCTCTTTTTCTGATAAATTTAACCCGGCGGCTAAACTTGCAGCGCCTGCTAAAGCGGCAAGGCCTGAAGCAGAAGAAGCAAGCCCCGCTGCAGTAGGGACGTGATTTTTCGAATCAATTTTTGCGTAATCCGTTATTCCAGCTTCTGTTCGGACTAAATCTAAAATGACTTGAGCTTTTTTCAAAGCTTTCTCATCTTGTTCTTCACCATCGATAAATAAAATATCGTTACTCAAGCTTCCATCAAAAGTCACCTGTGTATCCGTATGAAAAGCATCTAACGTTAGAGAAAGGGAATTATTTTTTGGAATAATCAGTTCCTCATTTTCTTTTCCCCAATACTTTATAAAAGCAATATTTGTGTGGGCACGTACCCAATTTGATTGTTTGACCATTTTATTCTGCTCCTAGCGGATGAATCCATGTATTCACTGCACCAACATCAAGTAAAGCATCTGCAATTTTTTTGGCAGTTTCTGGTAAGTCGGCAAGAGCGATCATGCAACCCCCGCGACCACCACCTGTAAGCTTAGCACCAAGTGCTCCATGAGTTCTAGCTGTTTCGACTAATAAATCAAGCGCCTCATTGCTGACAGTGAGTTTTTTTAATCGGATTTGTGCTTCTGAAAGAATAGCACCTAAACCGACGATATTTTCTTCTTCAATCATATTTCGCGCTTGGGTTGTTAACTCACCAAGTTCAGTGATAAAACTTTTTGCATGAGTTTTTACGTCAGCGACTAATTTTCCAACGTCCATTACAGCTTCGCCTGTTTCACCTTGTTGGCCTGTATCTGCCACTACTAAATACCCAGGGAGTTCAACTTTAAAAAATTCTGCTCCTTGATTTTTTACAAAATAAACAGATTCATTTGAACTCACTACTTTCGCATCAAGACCACTAGGATTTCCATGAGCAATGACTTCAGAAATAGTTACAAAGTCATTTAACAACTCATCGGTCAGTTCTGCATCAAAATAATTAAATAATGCCCGCACTAAAGCAGTCGCAACAGCAGCACTTGATCCCATACCACGTTCAGAGGGTATATTACTTTTGATCGTAATGTGCATATTATCTGTTATCGTGCCAAAATGTTTACAAACAGCATTTAAAGTTTCAATTAAATTATTTAAAGTTTTGGGTGTATCTGTTAATTTCCCAGTGTGATAAATACTGTCAATCGTGCTTTCGCCAAGTTGCTTTTTAATCGTTACTTCTACATTTGCGGAAGTGAACGGAATAGCGATCGCTGGTTCGTTATGCACCACAGCATGTTCGCCAATCAAAATTATTTTTCCATGCGCATGCCCAGATGCCGTGTCTGATAGAACCTTCATATTTACCTCCTACAATTTTTTAATCGTTTGTCTTATTTAACATTATAATATAATACTCACGTATTCTAACATGTTACCATCTTAACCTTAAAATTGTTTTAAGAATTAAGGAATATTTATTGATAAGTCCATATAAACCGAAAAAAATTTGATTCTCGATACTTATTTTGCGCTTTTTTTGTTACACTATAGTGGCGATTAGGGACGGGGAGGAAACAAATGCAAAAATCGAATACTTTTTATATATTCGATCGAGAAGACTGGACATCTTTAAATACAGCCGAGAACTTCTCAATGACCGATGAAGAATTAGAAGAACTCAGTGCTTTAAATGATAACGTATCCCTTAAAGACGTACGTGAAATCTATGTTCCACTAGCCTCGATTCTGGATATATTTATAAAAAGTTACAATAAAAAACAACAACGCTTAAGAAAATTACTTAATATACCACAAAAAAGAGCACCTTATATTATTGGAATTGCTGGAAGTGTTGCGGTGGGAAAAAGTACTCTAGCCCGACTGCTACAAACAATTCTTGCTCAATACTATAAAGATAAGCAAGTCGATCTAATTACAACAGATGGTTTCTTGTATCCAAATGAAATCCTTGAAGAAAAAGGCATTATGAATCGAAAAGGATTCCCTGAAAGTTATGATATGCATCGCTTGATTACATTTATGGGGGATGTAAAGAGTGGGAAGTCAAACGTGCAAGTTCCGAAGTACTCCCATAATATTTATAATATCGTGCCTGGAGAATACCAAGTAATTGATCAGCCGGATATTTTAATTGTTGAAGGCATCAATACTTTACAATTACCTGCAAATGAAAAAATTTACGCAAGTGATTTTTTTGATTTTAGTTTTTATGTGGATGCAGAACCAGAAAATATTGAAAAATGGTATCTACAACGCTTTGGTATTTTAGTGGATACGGCTTTTAGAGACCCGAACAACTATTACAATCGGTTTGCAGATATTGATCGGACACAAGCTTTTGATTACGCAAGGAATGTTTGGAAAGAAGTGAACTTAAAGAATCTAGTGAATTATATCTTACCCACACGTTTCCGAGCGGACGCGATCATACATAAAACGACCGATCATTATATCGACCAAATCTTACTTCGGAAACATTAATTAAAAGATTAAATTAATCATCACACTGGAGGTTTTTAAAAATGAGTGAATCAGTAACAAAAAATGTACCAACATTAGCCGTCATTGACTTTGGGAGCCAATTTAATCAGTTAATTGCTCGTAAAGTACGTGAATTAGGCGTATATTCTGAATTGTTTCCGTACAATGTTTCAATGGAAACATTAAAAGAAAACAATGTTCAAGGCCTTATCTTTACTGGTGGCCCAAAACGAGTCTTAAATGACGACGCTTTTAAAGTAGATCCAGCTATCTATGATTTAGGTTTACCTATTCTAGCCATTGATTATGGTGCACAATTGATGGTGAACCAATTAGGTGGAAAGATTCAAGAAGTAGAACACAGCGAAACAGAAGTAGCAACGCTTGAGATTTCTAACGGAGAAATTCCACTGTTTAAAGGATTAAAGACTGAAGAAAAAGTCTGGCAAAGTGTTAGTGACCAGATTGTTGAATTACCTGAAGGGTTTGAAGCCATTGCTGGTGCAGATCATGACGAAAACGCAGTAATTTTCAATAAAGAAAAGAACTTTTACGGCGTTCAATTCCACCCAGAAGTCGGGCAAACTGAAAAGGGTCCACAAATCATTGAAAACTTCGCAAAAGATATTTGTGAATTTGAAGGTGACTGGGACATGGGACAATTCATCGACTTAGAAATAGAAAAAATTCGCGAACAAGTCGGTGACAAAAAAGTCTTACTTGGTTTATCAGGAGGTGTAGATTCTTCTGTAACAGGTGTTCTTCTAAACAAAGCCATTGGTGATCAGCTTGTTTGTATCTTTGTAGACCATGGTTTACTTCGTAAAAACGAAGCAGAAGAAGTCATGGAAAACTTATCCGATAAATTTGGTTTAAACATCGTTCATGTTGAAGCAACTGAACGCTACTTAACAAAATTAGCAGGCGTAAGTGACCCCGAAGAAAAACGTAAAATCATCGGGAACGAATTTATTGAGGTATTTAGTGATGAAGCACGTAAGCTAGACGGTGTAGAGTTCTTAGCTCAAGGAACACTTTATACAGATATCATCGAAAGTGGTACAGAAACAGCTGAGACGATTAAATCTCACCATAACGTTGGTGGATTGCCAGAAGATTTAGAGTTTGAACTTATTGAACCAATGAATACCTTATTCAAAGATGAAGTTCGTGCATTAGGAGAGAAATTAGGCATGCCAGCTGATCTAGTATGGCGTCAACCTTTTCCAGGACCAGGGCTTGCAGTGCGAGTACTTGGTGAAATTACACGCGATAAATTAGAAGTCGTGCGTGAAAGTGATGCGATTTTAAGAGAAGAAATTAAAAACGCTGGACTTGAACGAGACATCTGGCAATATTTCACTGTCTTACCAGGCTTTAAGACAGTAGGCGTCACAGATGATAAACGAACTTATGATTACACAATCGGTATTCGTGCAATCAACTCAGTCGACGGTGTAACGGCAGACTGGGCAAGAATCCCATTAGACTTATTAGATAAAATATCCAAACGAATAACAAATGAAGTCGACGGCATCAACCGTGTCGTGTACGACATCACCAGCAAACCGCCAGCAACGGTAGAGTGGGAGTAGTTAAAAATAAAATGTTAAACTAAAGTCTGCTACTTAGGCAGACTTTTTGTATAATTTAAATCATATTTTATTGGGAGATTTTAAAATAAAGTATATTATGGCGGTTATGATTGAACACGTTGTTTGATTTGGTAAAAAAATTGGCGATGATTTTTCAAATGTCGAAAGTCTAAGTTTTCTTAATTACTGTTTCGATTTCAGAGCAATAAAAAATCATTTTTATTCTCTAGAATATTTTTCGAATTTTGATGATCCCATGAATGAAATCTCAGTCGTTTTGGATCTAATTTGTATTTATTTAATGGATAATGATTATGAGGTGTCCATAAGGAAAATTAATCCAACTGAAAAAGCGAATGATTTTTAAATATTCTAGAATTAACAGAAAGCATGGAAGAAGCGTATTATAGTAAAGACTATTTAAGGGTTTCGTCATTAAGTTCTTCTGTTTTACAGAGTACCTTCAAGGAAATATGTAATTTAAAGGGTATAAAATATTCAAAAAATGAAAAATTTCCGGCTCTTTATAAAAAAGTTAAAAATTTATTGAATCTTGATCCAAAAGAATATAATCATGATAAAAAGCTAAAGATTTTTAGTAGTAAAATGAATGTTTTGATGATTTCTATTAATGAGATCAGAAATTTATACTCAGAGAGCCATGGTTTATCAGGAAAAGAATATTTCTCATATAATTCATTGCCTCCTCATCACATTAAATTAATTGTAGATATGATGAAAATAGTAAGAAATTTTCTAATAGAAACACATGATTATCGGTTAGAATCAATAAAAATATAATGTTTACGTATGATACAAATGGAAATAAGATAATTAACACCAAATGATGCTGAAGACTATCTTTCATTGAGACTAGAGGCGTTGGAAGATAGTCCAGCTGCTTTTGCATCAAGTTATCAAGAAGGAAATTAGACAGCACAAAAGCATAAAAAAGATTTGCTTCCTTAATAACTGTGTTTGCTTTTGGAGTTTTCGTAGCCTCTCAAAATGTAGGAGATGTCACCTTAATAAGAGAGCAATTAATAAAGTTGAGTCATAAAGCTAATATTGTAGCACTGTATATTAAGCCAGAAAAATGCGTAAATACTTTAGGCAAGGCTTTAATTATAAAAGCGATTGAACAAGTATACAGCATGGAGGGCGTTGAACAAATCTATTGGCTAAAAAAATTATATGTTTCTTGCGGATTTGAAGTATTTGGAAAAGATAAGAGAGCTTTAAAATTTGATAATACATATTATGATGAAGCATATATGGTTTTAGTATTATAATTTTTGATTTGAATGATTGCTTTATTACCAACAAGTTTTAAAACCGATTGTAAAAATAAATAATGGAAAATGGACTAGAGATAGATAACGTTTTTTGTAATTTATGATAATATTAAGGTAATTACTAATATAATAACTGTTTTTTTTAATATCTTTGGATATCATTTCAAGTGTTATATAAGTTAGAAGGGAGTATGTATGAATTATTTAATTATTGGTTTTATATTTATTCTTGCACTTTTTGCAATCCGCTTTTCTAATAAATATGGAGTACCATCGTTGTTATTGTTTATTGTTTTGGGGATGAGTTTTGGTGCAATTGGTATTGAATTTGAAAATTTCGTGATTGCTGACCAGTTCGCTACAATTGCCCTGATGGTGATTATGTTCTATGGAGGTTTTGGAACGAATTGGAACATGGCAAAACCGGTTGCTAAAGAATCGACCATCCTTAGTTCCTTAGGAGTTGTCGTTACGGCCGTAGTTACTGGTTTATTTGCTTATTTTGTACTAGGTTTTGAGCTGTTGGAAGGAATGCTGATTGGTTCAATTGTTGGTTCAACTGATTATGCGAGTGTATCGAATGTTCTACGTTCAAAAAATTTAAATCTAAAGTATAATAGTGCCTCACTACTTGAACTAGAGAGTGGGTCAAACGACCCGGCAGCCTATACGATGACCATGGTATTTTTATCAATTATTATTGGAACAAATGTGTCTATTCCAATATTAATTCTATCTCAGATTGCTTTTGGAATTGCGGTGGGAGCTATTTTTGCGTTTGTGATCGGAAAACTACTTACACATTTGACACTTGGAGCAGATGGTCTCTATGCCGTTTTTATGGCTGCAGCGATGCTGATTACTTATGGCGTTGCAGATTCTTTAGGAGGTAATGGTTATTTAGCTATTTATATTTTAGGGATATATCTTGGGAATATGGAGTTTAAAGGAAAACGAGATATTATCTTTTTCTTTGATGGTTTTACTGAAATAATGCAAATTAGTATGTTCTTTATTTTAGGTTTGTTGTCAAATCTTACCAGCTTCATTCAAACTTTCCCAATCGCATTAGCGATTATGTTATTTTTAATGCTTATCGCTCGTCCAATTGCTGTTTATGGACTGATGTTTCCATTTAAACTTAAGAAAAATCAGTTGAACCTAGTTTCATTTGCTGGTATTCGTGGTGCAGCTGCTATAGCTTTTGCTATTATGGCAGTTAATAGTGATGCGATCATCTCAGAAGATATTTATCACATCGTCTTTGGTATTTGTGTACTTTCTGCGTTGATTCAAGGATCGATCATGCCGTATGCAGCGAAACGATGGGACATGCTTGATCCTAGCGATACGGTTTTAAAAACTTTTAACTATTATCAAAGTAAAGCCGAGATTGGTTTCTTAGAAACAAAAATTCACTCAGATAGCGGCCTGGTTGGTAGTAAGGTAAAAGATTTGAATCTGACATTTGATGTTATCGTCGCCAAAATTGAACGGGACGGAGAAACGATTGTTCCAAGAGGACATATTGTTTTAAAAGAAAACGATCTAATTATTCTCGGAGGAGAAAGACATTTTGATCAGAGAGGAGAAAATCTTATTGAATCGGTTATTCCAAAAGGTCACAAATGGGAAAACAAACTAATTAAAGATTTGAATTTACCTCCTAATCGTTTAATAATAATGATCCAACGTAATACACATGATATCATTGTCCCTGTTGGAGATACTAGAATTTTTAAGAATGATAAGGTGATCATGCTTGAAGTAGAACATACTTTAGAATTTCCTAGAGTTGAAGAGAATGGACAAGATTAAATTAGAAAATACTTTGGTGTAGAAGCTTTCGTTTCTACAGAGTTACCAGTGGAAAGCAGGAGTCAAAATGACTTCTGTTTTTTGTTTACAAATATCTTATGGAAGCTATCACATTGCAATCTTTCACAAACTCCCTTAAAATAAAAAAGTTGAGATCATATACAGGAGGAAATTATGGATAACAATTTGCATTTAAATGTATTACAAGATTATATTGATATAAATGGTGGAACTTTTCGGCTGAAGGTAAAGTGGTACAAAGGAAATATTTACATTGATCAAGAAGAAAACAAAGGCGGAGTCGTCCACTTTAAACAAATGCCTTTATCGGCAACCGCGGATAGTGAAATGAAAGATGAAATTTTAGATAAAATGCCAGGTGTTAGTAAAGTAACGTTGAATAAGAGTTTAGAAGTCACTCAAGAAGTAAAACAATCAAATAAAATTGATTTGCAAAATAAATTTAAGCAATCTATGGATTTTGAGCTTGAACTAAATTCAAATAAACCAGCTAAAATTAGAGCATTTACCTATTATGGTATTCAACGCTTAGAGCACGATCATACCTATGTGCGCGCATTATTTACAACGAATCCTTACTTTGCAATTATTTTTAATGGCATTCGAATTGTTCCCTATGAGCGAGATATTGAAGAATTAGGGGATAAAGTGATCCAAACAGTTAAGGAATTCGCAAAAGAAACTCTCTCAAAAGGTGGCCATGATGAAGCTGGATTACATTTTAAAGTAGAGAAAGCTTTTGAAGTTACTTTTTATCTAGAGGGAAAAGATGTAACGAAAGAAATTCACGTAATGATGAATAAGAAAAAAGAAAATCAAACTACGCTAGATGAGTTTGGCTTCATTGCGTATATCGCTTTTTACCAATTATTTGATGGTGAGCTAAATAATCACGTACCGTTAAATCAACTATAAGATCAGAGGCACATAACCATCATTTCAAATTTCAATAAATCATCAACATTAAAAGTTTCGGCTTGTGGTGCTATTAGTACCTAACTCATACCGAGGCTTTTTATTTTTCTCTTTGCTTTTCTTTTTCAGCTTTGTGAATGCCCTGAATGAATAAAGATAGTGCACTAAAGATAATAATGACACCTAATAAATCCATAGGAGCACTCTCGTAAACTAAAAGAATACCCAATATAAAAATAGAATACTATAAATCATTTGTTTCATCACAATACCTCCCCTTAGCTATAATTAAATATACCATAAAAAAATAAACTCCCGAGAAACCTAATTCTCGAGAGTTAAATTATGAAGACTGATCAATCAATTTTTATACCAAATTCAAATCAATTACGGTAACGTAAGAGTCTTAGACTATTTAAAATAACTAAAATCGTGCTACCTTCATGCCCGATGACGCCAAGTGGCAGGTTAATAACTTGAAGGAAGTTAGAAATAATGAGCAGAACAATTACGGTAATTGAAAAGATAATGTTTTGCATGACAATTTTTTGTGTCCGATTCGAAATCCCTAGTGAAAAAGGAATTTGTTCGAGATCATCCTGAATTAATACGATATCGGCTGTTTCCATAGCGACATCCGTACCACTTCCTAAAGCAAAACCAACATTTGAAGTTGCTAGAGCAGGTGCATCATTAATTCCATCTCCAACCATAGCGATACTTCCATAAACTTTTTGTAACTCTTCAATGATACTTGCTTTATCTTGTGGTAATAAATTGGAACGAACATCATCAATTCCAATTTCTTCAGCAATAAAATGAGCGGTACGTGCTTCGTCACCGGTTAACATGACGGTTTGTACGCCTAATTCATGTAACAAATCAATCGTTCTTTTTGCGTCAGGTTTTAACTGATCAGCTAATGCATAGAAGGCTTGAAATTGACCCTCTTTGCTGACAAAAATGACTGTTTTTCCTTCGTGTTCTTTTTGGATGATTTGTTTGTTTTCAATTTCGGAGATGGCGGTATGCCCATTCTCGTTTAAAGCAAAAGCTCGATTTCCAACACGCCAAACATTCCCTTTATACTTAAATTCAAAGCCTTTCCCTGTGATATCTTGTAGATCCTCAAGCGTAGTTGGTGCAATATGAGGATAAGCATTTAAAAAGGCAGTTGCAATGGGGTGTGTTGAACTTGCTTCAGCAGAAATCACTAATTGGTCAATCAACTCTTTATCTTGGTCATTATGGTAAAAGCTATCCACAACTTCTGGTTGGCCTTTTGTAAGGGTGCCTGTTTTATCAAACACCACAGCTTTCACATCAGAGGTGTAATCAATGACGTCGCCACCTTTGAATAAAATACCATTTCTAGCAGAGCGGCTAATGGCGGATAAATTTGCGGGAGCAACACTTGCGACTAAAGCACAAGGAGAAGCGACCGTTAAAAGGACCATTCCTCTATAAAAAGATTCTTCAAAACTCCAATTGAACAACAAAGGCATTAAAAGAATAAATAAGGGAACAGCTAATAATACAATTTTCACATAAGTATCTTCAATTTGTTGAATTTTTGAATCTGTCTTTGAAGGAGACTCTTGAGCTTCTTCAACCATTCGAATAATTTTTGAAAAAAGAGTGTTTTGATCTTCGACGGTTACAATCATGTCAAAAGCGGCTTCTTCATTGATAGTTCCACCAATGACCTCATCGCCTCGATATTTAGTGACAGCTAACGGTTCACCTGTAATCGCAGCTTCATTCACGACAGCGGCTTCTGCTTCAAGCGTCCCATCTATTGGAATAGCTTCGCCTTTACGAACTTGTAGGCGATCTCCGACTTTTAAATCAGAAGTATCGACTTCTTCAATGCTTCCTTCTTTTGTATATTTTCGAGCAACATTTGGTGTGACTTTCATTAACTCTGTAATAGCTTCAGAAGTTTTAGCCATACTCATGGCTTCTAAAGATTCAGCAAGTGAGAAAATGAAAATCAAAAGGGCACCTTCTGCCCAATAACCAATAATACTGGCACCAATTGCTGCAGCAATCATTAAAATATCCACATTTAACTTTTTCTCATGAACTAAATCACGATAAGCATTTAAAAAAGAATAGTAACCACCAATAATAAATGCAGTAATAAAAATGGGTACAGCTAAGTCAAAATTTTGTGCATTTAAAATAAAACCTATGACAATCATCACTCCACTAATAATAGTCAAAGTCATTTCATTGTTTTGTTTTGTCCATTCGATTAATTTTTTCAAGATCCATCCCCAGCCTTCAATAGAATATATATTATTTATAATCATTATAATTTAAAGGAATGCATTTTTCAATTCAAAATAGAAAGTTCAGTCAAATCGTAAACGTTACGATTGAGCGATTCTCAATTAAAAACATCTCGATTTATCAACAAAAAACTGACGAATTGAGATGCATACATGAAGTCATTTTGAAATAAAAAAGATGTTAATAAGAATGATTATAATCTGTTTGTTGTTTTTGAGCAAGGAGGATAGCTACGACGTTAATAAGATTAAAGGCGAGAGCCATCACGAATGCTGGAATAAATGAACCGGTAAAGTCGTAGATGAAACCGACAAGAGAGACGGAGACTGCACCACCCACACTAGCGATGAAGTTTACTTGAGAATACACTTTTACCCCGGTTACTGGACCAAAAAATTCAGTAGAAAAGAGGGGAAGTGCTACGCCGCCAACGGAAAAAATTGCACCATATAAAAAGCTTCCAAGCACTAAAGTAAAAGGCTGTTGTAGAAAAATTAAGATTAAAATGGAGAGAGTAGAAATACTAATCATACCTAAAGCTGTTTTTACGGTACCAATCTTATCGCTAATTGCTCCAAACGAGAATTTTCCGGTCAAGTTTCCAATCATAACAGCTGAAAGCATGAAACTCGCTGTTTCTGAGTTTAACCCGACGGATTCTCCATAACCGGGTAAATGTTGATTGACAAAGACGACCATTGTATTGAGTAGAGCAAGCGTCATTAAAGCAATAAAACTAATTCTTGCTGCTGAGAGATTCTCTGGTTCCGTTTGACGAATAGGTTTGCTATCTGTTGCTTCTTTTTCAAAACCATAAGGAAGTAGATCTTCATCTTTTGGATTGAAGGCATAAGGGATCAGTAAAGCAGGGAGCGCAAGGATGACAGAAAACACACCCTTCACAATAAAGGCAAAGCGCCAGCCACTTGCTTCAATTATTGCGGCAAGAACTGGAGCAGCAAGGGCCCCGAAAACGCCACTTGTCCCTGAAGCTAAACCAATTGCCAGTCCTTTTCTCTTTTGAAACCATTGATTAACAATCATCGTCATCGGTACCATGGAAAAGAATGCGGAACCAATTCCGCGAATAATTCCAAAGATATAAATCAATATAATATTCGAAGTAAAAGCCATTAATAAAGTACCAACAAATCCAAAAACTACGCCAAATAGAATCGTGTTTCTCCAACCAAAGCGATCAAAAAATTGTCCGATTACCAATGAAGCAAAAGCCGTAGACATTGATACAAACGTTCCGTGTAAAGAAATTGTTCCTCGCAAAACTCCTAAATCTGTGGCCATCGGTGTATAAAAAACGCCATTGCTGTTTACAAGCAAACCGATGGATGACCCGACCATTAAACAAATCGACACTAAGACAATCCAATGCTTTTTACTATATGCAGGATTTTCCAAATAAATTCCTCTCCCTAATTACTTTTTTATATTTTTAATCACATAATTTTCAATCGGATAATTTTTTGGATCTAATACAGGTTCTTCTCCCAATACTAAATCACTTAAAATTTTTCCAAGTAGCGGACCAGCAGTTAAACCGGTTGAGCCGAGCCCACTTGCCACAAACACATTCTCAAGCTCAGGTACTTTACCGAAAAATGGCGCGAAATCAGAAGTGTAAGCTCGAGTGCCCACCCTTCCGGAAATGATGTCACTTGTGCTTATTGAGTCAGAGAATTGTTCTTGTGCATTTAAGACCATTTCTTCTAAAGATGATTCTTCGAGTGTTAGATCAAAGCCTTCATCGTCTTCGTGTGTAGCACCTACTAAAACCTTCCCATCTAAAAAGGGGATAATATCTTTTTCACCCGTTGGCATAATCACGGGCCAATTGTCGGTCGCCCAGTTTGTTTGTAGTTCTGCCAATTGTCCTTTTTGGGGACGGACATCAACTTCGTAACCAAAGGGCTCTAACGTTTCAGGCAACCATGCAGAGTTCGCTAGAATAACCGCATCAAATTCTTGACTTGTAGATGCTGTTTGGATGGACCACTTGTTATTTTCTGATTTTAACAAAGATGCTTTTTCATTTAAAACATTTGCATTTAGTTGAGTAGCCGCTTTCAAGATTGCTTGAATTAATGCTTTTCCATCCACGCGGGCTCCCCCAGATGCGAAAAGAGCTCGCTTATTTTTAGAGTAGATAGAAATTCGTTCGCGAATTTCTTCTGGGTTTAGAATCTTTAACTCACCAATTTCAGGAGCTTTTTCTCGACGCTTGAGCCCAATTTCTAAAAGTTCTTCAAGATTTTTATCTTTTTTTGTAAATAATAGGGTACCGACTTGTTGATAAACTTCTTTTGGAATGGGCTGCTCTTGAAAAATATGTTGTAGGAATTTTGGATAAAAAGCTGCTCCTAATTTGACCAGTTGGTACCATTCTTTATTTCTGCGTTTGGAAAGCCAAGGGCTGATAATACCAGCTGAAGCGCTTGTTGCTTGGCCGGTTGTTTCATCAAATAAAGTAACTTCAATTCCAGATCGTCTAGATAAATAAAAAGCGGATGTCGACCCAACGACTCCTCCACCAATAATTGCTATTTTTTTAGACATTTTTTAAATCTCCTAACTATGTAAAGGCTATCTAAGTTTTCCTACTTAATAATACAGAAGAACAACAAAAAATACCATAGCTTCTAAAAAGAAACTATGGTATCTACCCACGAATGGGGAGGCATAGAGTTGGATATCAGGATTATACTTATTATACGGAAAGTTTGTGAATAAACTTTGAGCGAAAAGAAAAAAGAATGTGAAGATTTTTAAATAGAATGCTTATTTAAGTTAATGTCTACAAACTCTAAAAAGCAAGGAAACAAAATAGAAGCGAGTTATGACTTATGATAAACTTAATAAGAATACAAGATTCATCATTTCGAAGAGGAATGATCGAAAAATAAAACTTACATAAGGAGCGTGCGGAGATGAACATTGCTTTGATTGCCCATGATAAAAAGAAACCGGAGTTAGTCGCACTTGTTCAGGAATATGAAGAAACGTTGAAAAATCATTCACTATATGCGACCGGAACGACTGGAAAACATGTGGCAGAAGGAACAGATTTAGAGGTGCATCGTTTTAAATCGGGACCACTCGGAGGCGACCAACAAATTGGAGCTTACGTGTCAGATCACAAAATTGATCTGGTGTTATTTATTCGTGATCCATTAACACCACAGCCACATGAGCCCGACGTATCGGCTTTATTACGATTATGTGATGTGTATGAAATTCCACTAGCTACCAATGTGGGGACCGCTGAGCCGATTCTTCGCGCATTAAAAGCTGGCGTGTTTGAAGAAGGAAAAGATAATTTTTAATTTGTAAATCAGCCGAAAACTCGCGAAACTGCGAGTTTTTGTTTTGAAAGATAGTGAATTGACGATGAAGGTGTTTTTAAGCATTCCATGCAAAATTTATGGGAAAGCAAAGATATTAGTCAAAGTTTGAGAAAATAATTGATAAGTTCGAGTTTATTAGTCAAAGTTTCGGAAAATGACGAGTAAGTTGAAGTTTACTAGTCAAAAATTAGGAAAGTGATTAGTAAATCGCAAGTGAACCAAGTTATTTTCTCTCAACTTCAGTTTATTTGCCAAATATTCGATTTTTGGCAAGTAAACGAATTATTCCACAAAAAAAGCCAACAAAGACTAAATGCTTTGTTGGCTTTCTATTTGATCGATCTTCTTATCGCCCTCTAAGTCTAGAGCCGCCCTCAGGAGTATAGCTATAATATTTCAGACACCAAAGTACGCTTACTCCGATAACGCCATAAGTAATTTGAGCACCTAAACTATCAGTTGTACCAAAAATCATTTCAATCACATTGTAATCCAATAACCCCGCAACAACTAAATGAATGCCAGCAAGAATTAAGATGGTCAATGCAAGACGATCTAATAATTTCATAAAATATTCTCCTCCAATCTTCTTGCTAATCATACAAAATATTTTTAAAATTGTCCACGAGTTGAACACCATAAAATTTGAAAGAAACTCGAATACTCATGTGCTATACTTATATAAAGTTACAGATAGAAATGAAAATGCAATACATATAGAAAGAGGTTATTGCAATGCATACGGATATTGAAATTGCTCAAAGTGTAGAACTCGAACCGATCGAAGAGATTGCGAAGAAAATTGATATTTCTTCAGAGCAGCTCGAACACTATGGAAAATATAAAGCAAAAATTAATCTAACAAATGAAAATTTTGATAAAGACCAAGGAAAATTAATTTTAGTCACTTCAATCAATCCCACGCCAGCCGGTGAAGGGAAAACAACGATGTCCGTTGGGTTAGGAGATTCGCTTCAAAGAATTGGTAAAAAAACAGCGATCGCACTCCGTGAACCTTCCCTAGGTCCTGTTTTTGGAATTAAAGGGGGAGCGGCAGGTGGCGGTTATGCGCAAGTTGTTCCAATGGAAGATTTAAATTTACATTTTACAGGAGACATGCATGCAATTGGTGCAGCAAACAATTTAGCGGCTGCAATGCTGGATAATCATATTCAAAAAGGCAACCAATTAAACATTGACCCACGTCGTATTACTTGGAAACGAGCCGTTGACATGAATGATCGCCAACTCAGAAATATCATCAGCGGTCTCGGTGGACGCACAAATGGTGTCCCGCGAGAAGATGGTTTTGAAATCACAGTCGCTTCTGAAATCATGGCGGTTTTATGTTTAGCGGAATCGCTCGATGATCTAAAAGAAAGACTCAAACGTTGTATTTTAGGCTACACCTTCGGCAATGACCCAGTGACTGTTGGGGATATTAAAGCAGAAGGTGCAATGACCGCCTTATTAAAAGATGCACTGAAACCAAACTTAGTACAAACGCTCGAAGGAACACCGGCCTTTATTCATGGTGGACCTTTTGCGAATATCGCACACGGTTGTAACAGTGTGCTTGCTACGAAAACCGCTTTATCGCATGCCGATTACGTGGTCACAGAAGGTGGCTTTGGTGCGGATCTAGGGGCTGAGAAGTTCTTTGATATTAAATGTCGTACGTCAGATTTAGAACCGGATGCGGTAGTTGTTGTGGCAACAATTCGTGCGCTAAAAATGCATGGTGGACTTGCGAAAGATGAATTAAACCACGAAGATTTAGAAGCTCTGCGTGCCGGTTTTGCCAACTTAAAGAAACATGTTGAGAACATGGAAGAAGTATTTGGAATGAATACGGTCGTTGCAGTAAACTCTTTTGTGGCAGATACACCTGCCGAGAACGAACTCTTATTAGAGCTTTGCGAAGCGGAAGGGTATCGTGCGGTGTTAGCAGATATTTGGGGCAAAGGTGGCGCTGGTGGGGAAGAGATGGCGCGTGCGGTGGTTGAGGTTTGTGAGGGAGAATCGAACTTAACCTATCCTTATGAGCTGGAAGACACAATAGAAGAGAAGATTTCCAAAATTGTCCAGAAAGTTTATGGTGGCGTCGGTGTGGATTGGTCCCAAGCGGCGATGCGTTCGCTTCGTCGGATGGAACGCCTAGGTTTCAATGATCTACCAGTCTGTATGGCAAAAACGCAATACTCACTTTCAGATAATCCAAAACTTCTTGGGAAACCTGAAGGCTTTACCGTTTCTATTCAAGACTTAACGGTTTCTGCAGGAGCAGGATTTATTGTTGTGCTTACAGGGGACGTCATGAAAATGCCGGGACTACCAAAAACACCATCGGCAGAAAATATTGATGTGGATCAGAATGGAAAAATTATCGGCTTATTTTAAAAAGATTTATTTTAAAAGAAAATTTACTTCATTTAAGGATGTGAACCCATGAAAGATCAAACGGTAAAAGGCTGGGCGAAAGAGCTGGCCTCAAAGGATGGAAAGTACGGGGGCGGTAGTGCGGCAAGTGTTGTCGGAGCTTATGCTTCTAGCTTAGCGCAATTTGTTTTTGAACTTCAACAAGGTAAAAAGAAATATGTAAATCATGAAGAACAAATTCAAACAGCGATTGAAAAAGCGGAAACTTTTACAGAAGAATTATTAGATTTGGCTGAAATAGATGCAGATGCTTTTGAGCCCGTGCTTGATTTATTCAAACTGCCACAAGATACAGAAGAAGAAAAAGCATATCGACAAGAGAAAATTGATCAAGGCTTAGCGGATGCTGCTAAACCACCATTTGATATTATGAAGAAAATGAATGATGTGCTTGATTTATTTGAAGAATTACTTGAACTCAAAGTACGTGGAACAATTGTGGATGACATTGCGGTTGGTTTATTATTCACGGAGGCAACGGTTGAGAGTGAGAAAATAAATTGTATGGTCAATATAAAATATATTAAAGATGATACAGAAAGAACTAAGCTCACAAGAGAAGTCAATGAAGTCTATGAACGCACAATAAAACGTACCCGCATATTAAAAGATGAAGCAATGGAAATTATTAATTAAAATAAAAATGAATAATGTAGAGCTGTAGGAGAGATGAGATGACGAAAATATTAGATGGCCGTGTAGTCGCCAAAGAACTAAATAAAGAAACAAAAAGAGAAGTTGAACAGTTAAAAGAAAAGGGGCTTACTCCCACTTTGGCCATTGTTCGCGCAGATCAAAATCCGGCATCGATCCAATATGAAAAAATGGCAAGTAGATTTATGGAAAAGTTAGGTATTCAAATCGAATATGCGACTTTCCCAAAAGGGATTAGTGAGGCAGCATTTTTAGAAGAAATGGATCAATTAAATAACAATCCAAAAATTCATGGAATCATTGTCATGCAGCCGCTTCCTAAAAATATTAGTCGAGTCAGTGTTGCTAAACATATTTCGCCAGTCAAAGATATTGACGGTATGCATGCTTTAAACCTTGGGAAAATCATGGCGCTAGACAATGAAGCGCTCCTTCCAAGTACGGTAAAAGCTGTTGTTGAATTGTTAGAATATTATGATATTGATGTTGCAGGAAAAACAGTGGTAGTTATTGGGAAAAGTAATACGGTTGGAAAGCCTTTATCTGTGTTGTTGATGAATCTTGGAGCGACTGTTATAAATTGTCATACCGGTACAAAAAATCTTAAGGATTTTACAAAACAAGCGGATATCTTAATTTCAGCAACCGGTGAAATTGGCTTAGTGACAAAAGACCATGTTCAAAATGACGCCGTTGTGATTGATGTAGGTTTTAACTTTAAAGGCAATAAAGCTTATGGAGATGTTGCATTTGACGAAGTGTCCGATGTGGCGTCTGCCATAACGCCCGTACCTGGTGGTGTTGGATCAGTGACAACCGCATCACTCGCACGACAACTCGCCCAAGCGGCTGAGTGGTCACAAAAGAAATGAGGAGATTTTATTGGGTGAGGAGAAAAAAATAGCTAGAAAAACAATGCTGCTGTCTCTTTCAAAGATAGATGAAACCGAAAGAAATGAAATTTCGAATCAAATCCAACAACATTTATTCCAGTCAGATTTTTGGCGGGACGCACAGACAATTGGTGTTCATTTATCGATGGGGAACGAATGGGACACGAGAGAAATTGTTGGCCGTGCTTTTGAAGAGGGAAGAAGTGTTGTCATTCCAAAAACGATTCCTGATACAAAAGAGTTGGTATTTTATCGGATTGCTAACTTAAACCAAACGGTCATGGGGCCTTTTAATTTAGAAGAGCCAGATGTTGAGTTGACGGAACCTGTAGATAAAGATGATATTGATCTTTTAATTGTTCCAGGCCTTGTCTTTACAAGAAATGGTTATCGCATTGGATTTGGGGGCGGCTATTATGATCGATTTTTAGCAAATTTTGTCCATCCAACGGTTTCTATATTACATTCCTCTCAAATCGTAGATACTTTTGCGGTCGAACATTTCGATATTCCTGTCAATTACTTAGTTACTGAAAAAGGCATTATTGATTGTTAGAAATGAAGTCATTCCAGAATGGGAAGGGACTAGCTAAAAAACGAATTTTGTCTTATACTGTCTGTGCTAAAGAGTAAAGATGCAGCGTGAAGTGCTAGCGGATGGGATGTTGCCGTTAGACGAAAAATTCATTTGCGACTGCATCTTGCATCCGCTTAAGCTTTTTGAAGTGGACTCTTAATGTCATTTTAGGAGTGTGCAAAATGAAACAGAATAAGAAAAAATTTACGTTTACGGTGCAACAAATTGCGGTACTCGGTGTTTTGATCGCATTGGATTTAGCGCTAACTCGGGTGTCGGTTTTTATAGGACCGTCGAACCGATTGACATTTGGCTTTATTATTAATTCAATGATCGGAATTATGTATGGGCCATGGGTCGCAGGTTTTGCCGCGTTTGGTGGCGATCTACTGAAATCCTTTTTATTTGGTGTACAGGGTCAGTTTTTTATTGGCTTTACACTGACAGCTTTTGTTGGAAGTTTTATTTACGGCGCTTTTTTACACCGACGAGATATTCGATGGTATCACGTTTTTTGGGCAGTGTTGTTAAATTCAGTGTTCACCAATTTAGTGTTAAACACTTTATGGTTGAATATCCTATATCAGACGCCGATCTCTGTATTGCTTGCAACAAGAATTCCTCAAAACTTGATCATGGGGCCAATTCGCTTTATCGCAATTTATCTAATTTCGCAAAACAAACAATTAAAACGCGTATTTGAACGCTACGGAACGATTAAGAAATAAAATACTGAAAAACTACTTGCTTGATGGTTGGGTCTAATCCTGAGCTATCAAAGTGAGTAGTTTTTTTGTTGGGGGAGAAAATTAGAGGGGAGTTATTCTTAAGTGTCCTTTTATTCGGGAAAATAAGTATGTGGACTGGCTCATTAAAGATAATTGGGAAGTCTTATCGTAAAATTCATCTTACGTCATGATAATTGGAATCTCATGACACAAGGTCTATCTCACGTCACGATAATCGAAAAAACATGACACAAGATTCATCTCACGTCCCGATAACCAGAATGTCATGACACAAGATTCATCTCACGTCACGATAATCAGAAAATCATGACGCAAGATCCATCTCATGTCACGATAATTGGAATCTCATAACATAAACCTCATCCAACACCTCAACACCTAAGGAAATCTATTTTAAAGACCAAAAAAACCTACTAACCAATCTGGCTGGTAGGCTTATCCGCTATGTAAAGCGATTTTATTTTAATCACCAAAGAAATAACGATTGATCGCTGTAGCTACACCGAATTCGTCCACAGTATCAGTCACAACATCCGCTACATCTTTCACTTCAGGAATCGCATTCCCCATTGCCACACCTAAACCAGCGTATGCTACCATGTCGATGTCATTACCTGAATCTCCAATAGCCATGACACGTTCTTTGGGAATATCGAGTAAATTGGCCAACTCTCTTAAAGATTGTCCTTTACTGGCTTCTTTATTTAAAACTTCAATCGTGTTTGGCATACTGCGAACAACTGTATATTTCTGCCGCATCTCTGGGGAAATGTTGTCTTCTAAATTCTGAATGACATCAAACTCATCCGCCATTAAGAATTTTGAGAAAGTCATTTCTTGGTCCATTTCGTTCATCGCTCGGATGCGTAGAGGGATATTGTTTACAGTCGGCTCCACTAAAGCAAAGTGATCTAAATCTCTTAAATCCGTATAAACACCATCATTACGGACAGAATGAAAATTACTTTTCAAATCAGAAGCTAAAGTATGCCAATTCATTAAATCCTTAAAATCTAACTCATGGTGAATAACTTTTTCTAACGTATCTGTCCGTTGTACTAAAGCACCATGATAAGTAATCATATAGTCGCCTTCAACGGTAAGTCCTAATTCTTTCATATAGGGTTCTGCGCCGGGGAAGGGACGGCCCGTACAAAGAACAATTTTTTTACCTGCCTTCACAACTCGTTGTATAGCTTCAGAAACAGGTTTTGCGATCGTATGGCTTCTAGTCACCAGCGTGCCATCGATATCAATTGCGATCAAATCATAGTCCACTATCCAATTCTCCTATTCAATCTTAAATTGTTATTTCTAAATATTGTTACACTACTTAATCTTACCATTCTTAATGTGTTTTTGAAATTCATAATAGACATTATCAAAGATTTCTAAATTTTGTTGGGCAGGTGGATGGCTACATAGCAGTTCACGCGGCACATATAGACGGTCATTCCCATGTAAATTATCACTTAAAATACGGACAATAGGACTCACTTCACTCAAATCAACCATTTCACCATCCGGATAAATAAGCGTAATCGGTGCTTTTTCTTTTAATAAATAATCATAGGAAATATCAGAACTGCGGTTTGTCATTGTAAAATACTCTCGATCATAAAATAGCTCATTCACTAAATCGCGTAAATACTCAACCGTTTCGGCATCACGTTCTCGATCGAATTCCACAGATTTCAGTGGTTTACGATTTAACACCATTTTCGCTAAAGTACTTAAATGGCGGTCCTCACTATTTACCCACATAGAAATGGCATACATTAAGACATTATCATCTAACCTTAAATAATCATGCACCGTATAATCATTTTCAAAGAACGGTTCTAAGAAAGGAATCTCTGATGGTAACTTCCCGGTCTGATATAAATCCTGCGCTCGTGTCAGCAAGCGATCTAAAGTCACTTCCATCCCACGAGAAACTGGATGGAAATAAACCTGCATATACATTTGATAGCGTCGCACAATATAATCTTCTACGGCATGCATCCCTTGATATTGAAAAGCGATTCCTTCTTTATGCGGACGGATGACTCGTAAAATACGTGACAAATCAAACTTTCCATACGTTACTCCAGTATAGTAAGCGTCACGCTGTAAATAATCCATACGGTCAGCATCAATCTGACTAGAAATAAGTTGTACCACTTGTGGATTTGGATATTCTTGAGTAATCACACTCGCAACTTCATTCGGGAAGTCAGGGGAAACACGACGCAAAATCGCATTTACTTCAGTGTTCTCATCCAAAATAATCTCTGTCGTAAAACGCTCATGATCCGTATTGAAAATCTGTTCAAACGTATGACTAAAAGGACCATGCCCAATATCATGCAATAAAGCCGCACATAAAGTCACTAAACGCTCAGAATCATCCCACTCATCCGAATAGTTTCTCACAAAGCGATCACAAATTTTACGCGCTAATTCATAGACCCCTAAAGAATGCGAAAAACGAGAATGTTCCGCGCCATGAAAAGTATATTGAGAAGTTCCAAGCTGCTTAATCCGACGCAAACGCTGAAACTCTTTAGAATCAATCAAATCCAAAATAATCTGATGACGCACATGCACATAATCATGCACAGGATCTCTAAACACAATTTCTGATTCCAAACGATCTGCTTTTTCAAAATGAATTGGTTTCATCAATGTTTCCCTCCTAATACAACTTAAACAAAATCCTCACCAAACACCCGACGATTTCTTCTATACATCTTCTCCAAAGCTTCAGAGTAATAGCCGTCAATTTCTTCGCTATACACACCCAAAGACCAGTCAAAATGACTTAGCATTCTGCTTTTAACTTCTTCCACGCTGAGCGTTGTTTCATAAGCATCTTCTAGAGTGGTCATCACTTCAGGATGGATATCTGGGTAACGCCCAGCAGGTTCTGAGCCATCGAGACCAATGTCATAAAATTTCTTCAACATCTCCGCTCGTTGTTCCTGGTCACCGTTCACACTGATATACAACATAATCGCAACACCATCTTTAATCCGGCGTTGAGAGATTCCCGCAATTTTTTTGCCTTCAATGCTTAAATCAAAATCCCCAAAACAATAAGAATTTGTAATTTCATAGGCTTTGATTTCATAAGGGAATAAAGGGTACAACGTTTTGCGGATGAAATCTAACATAAATTCATAGCCTGTATTAATTGTTAAACGATTTTCGTTAGAAGGATAAATAAGCGACACATTCAAAACACCAGGATCACTTACCACAGCCAAACCACCTGAATTCCGAATGACCACATCATGATCATACGCATCAAAAACAGAAAGAGCTTGTTCAAAGTGAGAAATTCTCGTATCCATCATGCCAAGGATTGCGAGAGGTGGTGTCTGCCAAAAGTGCAGAACCGGTTGTTCATTAGCACCAGCATAAGTAATCAGCGCATCTGTCAATGCAAAATGAGCCGAAGCATTATTTTTTTCATAAGGCATCGTTTTTGAGTCAAAAACTTTAAAAGATTCTTGATTAAATGTAGGTTGTTTCTTTTTTATATTCATTTGAAGTCTCCTGCTTAAATTTTCATGATTAATTGTAACAAATATTATGAGAGAATCCTATTCTGAATCAATTTACTACTATGTTTGTGTAAAGTTTATGCTAAAATAGGAGTGTAGGGAAATTGAAGGGAGACAGACTAAAATGGCAACGGATAAATTAACACAAGGTTTGCCCGTGCGAGTAATTTTAGAGACGACCATTGTACAAGAAGAAGAAGTCTTTAAAAATTCCTTTGATGAGATGGGTCGTATCGTTTTAATGAACGATAATTACTATTTGCGATTTAAAGAATCAAAGGGTGAAGATGATGGTGTCGTAACATTGATCAAAATTGATCCAGAAGGTATTGTACACATTACTCGTCACACAGAAAATAAAACACGGCTCATTTTTAATCAAGAAGAAGAAACTTATACAAGTTATGCGACACCAACGGGTATCATGCAAATGAAAGTACAAACAAACCGTATAAGTTCTAGCTATAACAACTCTCCTTTTGCAGGAGACATTGAAATCGATTATGTCATTTATATGGAAGATATACCGCTAGGCACTTACCAAATACGGTTGCGTTTTACGACCTAATGCGATAAGATATAACACGCTGATTAGTGAGTGATAAGTTCAGTAAACACTAGAAATACATTAATGGATTATTTGCAATCCATAATTAAATCACATAAACAGAAACCATTCAAAGATGAAATAAAGGGTGAAAAAATTGGAATTAAAACAATTCAAAGGCGATCGCATTGACGAATTAGCAATGATCGACGTTGCAAAAGCTGTCCTTGAAGAAAAAGGCGAAGTTATGGACTTCAAAGATATTCTACTAGAAGTCTCTAATTTTATTGAAATAAACGAAGATGAAATGAATAAACGTATGCCACAATTTTACACAGATATTAATGTGGATGGAGAGTTTATTTCACTTGGTGATAATACATGGGGACTGCGTACTTGGTATCCAGTAGATTCAATTAACGAAGTATTAACTCATGAAAACGATGAAGCAGATATTATTCCTCAAATCAGTCCAGACGGCTTCGATGATTACGATGAAGTAGCGTTAGAAGACGAGTTTAAAGAAGAACTGGATGAAGACGATACGGATGATACCGATACATCAGAAGATGAAACATTTGTAGATATCGATGGGGATGGTACGGTTGAAAATCTGGACGATTATCAAGAAGACATGGATGAATTGGATTCTGAAGGATTAGACGATGCCGAATTAGATGATCTGGCGATTGTTGATGACGATGATTTACTAGATGAAGAAATGGATGATGACGACTTTTAATGATGGAAAATCGGAAAAGAAATAAATGTTGAATTTTTATTGAGAAAATTGCATTAATTTCTTGACCATTTCCAAAAAAGTAGTTAACATATTACTTGGGCACTTGAAAATCAGATCAGTTTGATTTTTAAGTCAGAAATTGAAATTAACAGCTCTCTATTCTATTAAAATTTTTATGGGATAGGGGGCTTCTTATTTTTTAACGAAACTTATAGGGGGCTTTTTAATGACAAAATATATCTTTTTCACTGGTGGGGTTGTTTCCTCAATTGGAAAGGGAATAGCGGCTGCATCACTTGGGCGCTTATTAAAAAATAGAGGATTAAATGTGACCATTCAAAAATGTGATCCATACATTAACGTGGATCCAGGAACAATGAGTCCATACCAACACGGTGAAGTTTACGTAACCGAAGATGGTTCAGAAGCGGATTTAGATTTAGGACATTATGAGCGTTTTATTGACATTGTTTTAAATAAATACTCTGATGTAACGACAGGTAAAGTTTATTCAGAAGTGATCAATAAAGAACGTCGCGGTGACTATTTAGGTGCTACGGTTCAAGTTATTCCACATATCACAGATGCCATTAAAGATAAAATTATGCGAGCGGCTGAAACAACAAATTCAGATATTGTTATCACTGAAATTGGAGGAACAGTAGGTGATATTGAATCTCTACCTTTCCTAGAAGCGATTCGTCAAATGAAGAGCGAAGTTGGCGCAGAAAATGTATTATATATTCACACAACACTTGTCCCTTATTTAGCTGCAGCTGGTGAAATGAAAACTAAACCAACTCAGCATAGTGTGAAAGAACTTCGTGGCTTAGGTATTCAACCAAACATCTTAATTACACGTACAGAGTTTCCTCTAGATGAAGAAACTCGTCATAAAATTGCAGCATTTACAGATGTTGATCCAGAATCAGTGATTCAGTCTGTTGACGTAGATACGTTGTATCGTATTCCATTAAACTTACAAGCACAACATTTAGACCAAATCGTTGTTGACCAATTTGGCTTAGATGTTCCAGAAGCGGACATGACAGCTTGGGAAGAGATGGTCGACCGTATTTTAAACTTGAAGAAAACTGTTAAAGTCGCTTTAGTTGGTAAATATGTTGAGCTGCAAGATGCATATCTTTCAACAAATGAGGCCTTGAAACATGCTGGTTTTGCGGAAGATACAGATGTAGAAATTAAATGGGTTGATTCCGAGTTATTAGATGCAGAGAACATAGAAACAGAACTAGGCGATGTTTCAGGAATTATTGTACCGGGTGGATTTGGTACGCGTGGAATTCACGGAAAAATTGAAGCTATTCGTTATGCACGTGAAAACAAGGTTCCATTCTTTGGAATTTCTTTAGGTATGCAATTAGCTGTTATTGAATATGCTCGTGATGTGATTGGTTTAGAAAGAGTAGGATCAACGGAACATCATGATAATCTAGAGCATAAAATTGTTGACTTACATCCTGATCAAAAAGGAATCGAAAGTTTAGGTGGAACATTGCGTCTCGGTTCTTACCCATGTCACTTAAAAGAAAATACAAAAGTGGCCGATATTTATGGAACAACAGAAATTGAAGAACGCCATCGTAATCGTTATGAAGTGAGCGATGAATACTTTGAATTACTAGAAGAAAATGGATTAGTTTTATCAGGGCTTTCTCCAGACGGTCGTTTAGTTGAATCAATTGAATTATCTGACCATCCATTCTTTGTTGGTGTACAGTATCATCCTGAATTTCTTTCACGACCAAACCGTGCACATCCATTATTCAAGTCCTTTATCGAAAGTGCAAACAACTTTAGCTAAAGAAAAACGCTGTCATTTGTTAAAGGGAAGAAATATTTAGAATTATCGTGAAATGTTTCGCATTATCACTCGTAATTTTTGAAATTTTTGATATAATGAACCTGTGAAAGCAAAATAATATATTTTAGAAAATTAATAGGAGGCTTTTTATGAGTCGTTTAGTAAGTATGACGGACATGTTGAACAAAGCATTAGATGAAAAATATGCGGTGGGTCAATTCAATATCAACAACTTAGAATGGACACAAGCTATTTTACAAGCAGCCCAAGAAGAACAATCACCAGCAATTTTAGGAGTTTCAGAAGGTGCTGCAAAATATATGGGTGGTACAAAAGTTGTTGTAGCAATGGTAAATGCTTTAATGGAAACTATGGATATTACAGTTCCTATCGCATTACACTTAGACCACGGTTCATCATACGATTCTGTTAAAGACGCAATTGATGCAGGATTTTCTTCAGTTATGATTGATAACTCTGCGCTACCAATTGATGAAAATATTGAAAACACTAAAAAAGTTGTTGAATATGCTCATGCAAATGGTGTTTCAGTAGAAGCTGAAGTTGGTACAGTTGGTGGAGAAGAAGACGGTGTTGTCGGAGACGTTATTTATGCGGATGCACAAGAGTGTAAACGTATGGTTGAAGAAGCTGGAATTGACGCTTTAGCAGCAGCTTTAGGTTCTGTTCACGGTACTTATGCAGGTGAGCCAGTATTAGGATTCGCTGAAATGAAAGAAATTTCAGAATTAACAGGTGCACCTTTGGTATTGCACGGTGGTTCAGGAATTCCAACTCACCAGATTGAAAAAGCTATTGAATATGGACATACAAAAATTAACGTAAACACTGAGTTGCAACAAGTATGGACTGCACGTACGCGTGAAGTCATCGCAACTGACCAGAAAGTTTATGATCCACGTAAAATTATTGGTCCTGGTAAAGAAGATATTACTGAGACAACTAAATCTAAAATGCGTGAATTTGGTTCATCAAACAAAGCATAAACATAATCAAAATTATATTATTAGTGGAAAGAGCGGAGAAATCCGCTCTTTTTCTTTTGGGCAGGTTCACAAAGAAAAAATGTTAAAATGACATCTTTTGTAGCGGGATGTTCAAGAAAATAACTGAAAATTATTCCAGCAACCACGAAAACTGATTTCAAGTGCACGGCGAGGCTCCCGCAACCACGAAAACTGATTTCAAGTTTGCGGCGCAATTCCAGCACTCATGAAAGCTTGCTACAAGTACACGGTGCAGCTTATTATTATCCACGCTCATAAAAAAATCTCCTCTCTTTCAAATTCGTCTTTAAAAGACGAAAATTTTCTCAGAAATTTTCCACACTAAATAAAGAGCTCATTTTCATTTATAATGAGTATTTTTAGAAACTTTATAGACTATAAATAAAACGTGTGAGTTATTATAATCACTTTAAAGTTTATCAAGATCTTTTAGCTGTTTTTTATACGAACAAGATATTTTTTAAATTATAAATCGTATTACTTTTAGGTAGTCTCAAGTTGATATATACTTTCCCTATATTCAAGAAATAACATAAAAGAAAGGGAGTTTATAATGGAAAGACGAGTTGAAGGAATCTATCCAAATGTTGAAGAAGCTTTACGAGCGGTTGACCGATTGAGAGAACAAGGTTACTCGCGCGAAAATATCACACTTGTTGCCAATGACGAAGTTCGACGTACCTTTGGTTCAGATGTTGATGCAGATGTATCTACTCAAGATATTGATCAAGATCGTTCAATGGACCGTGTAGATGAAGGCGACGAGGATCGTTCAGTTTGGGAATCTATAAAAGATTTCTTCACTATGGATGACACTTATGACGACCCTAATTATGATGTTGAGAATGACCCATTATATGCACATAGAAGTGTAATCACTCAAGGAAAAATAGCCGTTTTAGTAACAGGTGAACCAACTATGGATGTAGGAATGGATCGTACAGATACAACAGACACCATGGATATGGGGACTCCAGTAACTGATACGGATAGAACTCGAGATGATGTGGATGATGAAACGATTGAATTAAGAGAAGAACGTCTAAAAGTAGACAAAGAAAAAGAAAAAACTGGCGAAGTACATGTCAGTAAAAAAGTCGTTGAAGACACAGAAATAGTAGAAGTTCCTGTAACAAAAGAAGAAGTAACCATTGAAAGAAAGCCTGTCACAGGAGATAAAACATCTGATGGTGAAATTGAAATTACGGATGACGAAGAAATTGTTATTCCGGTAGAAGAAGAAAAAGTTAAACCGAAAAAAGAAACAGATGTCGTTGAAGAAGTAGAAATTAAAAAAGAAACAAAACAAGACAGTCAAACGGTTGGAGATACTGTCCGTCATGAAGAACTAGAAGTTGAAGAAGACGGCGATGTCTTAGACAGTCGCGATAAAAATGTCGACAATCCAGATGACGATAAGTTAGATAGAGAAATTTCAAATGACCGTTTTGGAGACGACGACAGAAGAAATAACCGTTAGATTGAAGTATATTACTAACAAATCTACACTCCAAACTGGGAGCTGGGTTCTACACTTACAAGTAGAGCTCAGCTTTTTTATGTTGATTAAAGCAAATAATTTTTAAAATGCTCTTTAAAGAATCATATTGCTTTTAGCTTATTTCTAAATGATTTATACTTTTATAAAGATAAGCAATGCAGATACAGAAAGGATGTCATTATGAATAAAAGAGTTGAAGGAATCTATCCAAATGTTGAAGAAGCTTTACAGGCAGTAGACAGACTAAGAGATCAAGGCTATACGCGTGATGCGATAACACTTGTAGCAAATGAAGAAATTCAAGGTCGCTTTTCTTCAAATGTAGATGCAAATATCACGACTGAAGATCGCTCAATGGATCGTGTAGACGAAGAAACTACTTCTCAAGTGACTGATACACACACTAATGATAATCGTTCGATGGATCGTGCGGATAATTCTGAAGAGGATAAGTCTTTTTGGGACTCAGTAAAGGATGCATTTACGTTTGATAATTCAAGCGCTGACGATTCTGACTATATTGCGGAAGAAGACCCCGTGTATGAATACAGAGATGTCATTAGTCAAGGACAAGTGGCTGTCTTAATAAGTGGTGATCCCGAGGCAACGGATTTGACATCCAAAGCAAATATTCAGCCAAATACAATTGGTCCAGATGGTGTAAGGACTGCTGAAGAAGAGCAAAATTTAGGATCTAGAGATGAATATTTAAAAGACCCAGAGATGACGACAGATGAACTTGATGACTATGAGCGACGTCAATAAACGGGGTTATAAAATACACATTAAATGCTCAATCGTACAAATATATAGTTAGCTGAATTCTCAGTTTTCATTGGATTTAGAAGAGAATTCAGCTTTTTTTATGCAATAGACTCTCACATCCACAGATATTTAGTGGTAAGTATCAAACTCAATTTTCTTTCCTCCAACTTCATTTTCCTTATAAATAAGCAACAATTACTTGCTATTAAGTCTATTTATTTTCATTAATACTCCATATTAACTTTTTCTTACCAAAAAACCTCCATTCTAGGTATGATTTTATGGTTAAAAGTGGAAGTTTTACCCTATCTCGTATATACTAATCTCGTACGTGCTAGCTTCATAGCACAAACTACAACTACAAATAAACATTCAAATCAAACTTAATTCAACAGAATTCAAATTCAATTTAAAAATTAAAATAAAATTTAACAAACCAGAAATTATTAAACTTACAAAGCGAGGCTTATTTATGAAAAAATTAATCATCAATGGCGGGAAAAAACTCTCGGGAACAGTTACAGTGTCTGGCGCTAAAAATAGTACTGTAGCCCTCATACCAGCATCCATTTTAGCAGATAGCCCAGTTACACTAGAAGGCGTACCAAATATACAAGACGTGTATTCTTTAATTGAGATACTGAACGAAATGAATGTAAAAACTGATTTTAATGGCAGTACACTTCACATTGATCCTACAGAAATGGTCTCTATCCCTATGCCCAGTGGAAAAATTAATAGCTTACGCGCTTCTTATTACTTTATGGGCGCATTACTTGGAAAATTTGGACAAGGTGTTGTTGGCTTACCAGGAGGCTGTGACCTCGGACCACGTCCAATTGACCAACACTTAAAAGGATTCCGAGCATTAGGAGCTGAAGTAGATAATAAAATGGGTGCCATGCATTTTGATACATCTGAAGAAGGCATGGAAGGGACGAAAATTTATTTTGACATCGTTTCAATTGGAGCAACCATCAACGTTATGCTTGCAGCAGTTAAAGCAAAAGGACTCACAATTATTGAGAACGCAGCAAGAGAACCAGAAATTATTGACGTTGCAACCTTACTTAATAAAATGGGCGCACACATCAGAGGGGCAGGTACAGATACCTTAAGAATTGAAGGCGTCGAAAATCTTACAGGGGTTACACATACAGTCATTCCAGATCGAATCGAAGCAGGGACTTACCTATCGATCGCTGCAGCAATGGGTGAAGACGTCATTGTTGAAAATGTCATCGGCGAACATATTGAGAGTCTTATGGCTAAAATGTCAGAAATGGGCATTCCTTTAGAAATGAACGAAGAGAGTGTTCGAGTGTTGGGGACAGATGAAAAACTAAAACCAGTGACCATTAAAACACAACCATATCCTGGATTTGCGACAGATTTACAACAACCTGTTACACCACTCTTATTAAAAGCAGACGGCGAATCCGTCATTACCGATACTATTTACCCAAAACGAGTCAACCACATCCCAGAGTTAAATCGAATGGGCGCGGATATCCGTGTTGAAAGTGACACCATTCTAATTAATGGCGTTGACAAGCTTACAGGAGCAGAAGTCAAAGCAAGCGACCTTCGAGCTGGTGCATGTCTTGTAATCGCAGCATTGATGGCAGAAGGCACAACAGAAATCACTGGAGTCGAAAATATTTTACGTGGTTATGCAAATATCGTCGAAAAACTATCCGCACTCGGAGCCGATATTAAAATGATCGAAGCCGACGAAGAAAATTAAATAATAAAATATTAAAAGATAAGAGGTACCATGTGGAAAAAGATAAATTTTTAACTTATGACCAATTACAAGAAAAAACATTGAAAGACATCTACCAAATGGCAAAGGATTTAAACATCCCACGCTACAGCCAAATGAATAAAAAAGAACTCTCATTTGCCGTTATTAGAGCACAAGAAGAAAAACAAGGCTACTTTCAAGTAAGTGGCGTTCTTGACAAAGTTCCGAACCAAGACTTCGGATTTCTTCGACCAATCAACTACTCTCAGAGTAACGAAGATGTGTATATTTCCGCTTCGCAAATGACACGGTTTGGTTTACGTGAAGGAGATCTCATTGCGGGAACAGCGAGACCTGCCAAAGAGTCCGAACGTTATTATGGCTTAATGAACGTGAAACGCGTAAATGGCAAAGACCCTGAGGAAGCAAGAGATCGTCCGCATTTCCCAGCACTAACTGCTTTATACCCAGATCGAAAGATTCAATTGGAATCACCAAGACGCCATATATCTTCACGTATTCTAGATGTTTTAGCGCCTATTGGATTTGGACAACGTGGATTGATTGTAGCTCCACCAAAAGCAGGAAAGACAACACTGCTTAAAGAAATTGCCAATAGCATTACAACAAATCATCCGGATGTTGAATTGATTATGTTATTAATCGATGAGCGTCCAGAAGAAGTGACAGATATTGAACGTAGTATAAAAGGGGAAGTTGCACACTCAACTTTTGACCAACAACCTCAAAACCACGTACGCATTAGTGAGCTTGTTTTAGAACGTGCACGTCGATTAGTGGAAGATAAGCGAGATGTTGTTATTTTAATGGACAGTATTACGCGTCTTTCTCGTGCGTATAACTTAGTTGAACAACCAAGTGGACGGACATTAAGTGGAGGACTTGACCCAGCAGCATTATACCGTCCAAAACGTTTTTTTGGTTCTGCTCGAAATGTAGAAGAAGGCGGAAGCTTAACGATTATCGCCACAGCTTTAGTGGATACAGGAAGTCGTATGGATGATATGATTTATGAAGAATTCAAGGGAACAGGAAATATGGAGATTCATTTATCTCGTCAATTGGCTGACCGAAGAGTATATCCAGCCATTGATATCGTCAAATCAAGTACACGTAAAGATGAACTATTACTTTCAAAAGAAGAATTTGAAGCGGCATTCCGCCTGCGACGCAGTATTCCGCACGATTCACTGGACTTTACGGAGAAATTTATTTCTACACTAAACAACTACAAATCAAATGAAGAATTCATTCAAAATATTTTAAAACGATCTCGTTAATTCTGTAAACTTATAAAGCTAAGAAATGTAGTGAAATCAGACGTTAACTAGAAAAAACGTATTGCATTTCATTCAGATACATGCTAAGATATTAAACGTTGCAAGAAATTATTGCAAAAAATTAATTTTCGATATATGATAATTAAATGTACGAATGAATAAACTATGGAGTAAAAAAACTCTATGGCATAAGGAGTGAAAAGAATGAAAACAGGAATTCATCCAGAATACCAAAAAGTAGTTTTCCGAGACACAACAACAGGTTTTGAATTTTTATCAGGTTCAACACAATCTTCTGAAGAAACTGTTGAGTGGGAAGACGGAAACACATATCCATTAATTCGAGTTGAAATTTCTTCTGATTCACATCCATTCTACACAGGCAAACAAAAATTTGCTCAAGCAGATGGACGAATCGACCGTTTCAACAAAAAATATGGTTTACAAAACGACTCAGACGAAGAATAATAATATAACATTTAAAATGGCTTACTGCTTCCACAGCGGTAGGTCTTTTTTTATTTTCTACCGTTACAAAAAATCAAAAATGGATTGATTGGTAAAAAGGCTCATTTCAATTAAACTAATAGTGGTAATTGAAATTAAAAGGGGTACGTTTAAATTGAAGACAGATCGCGATAAAATTCTTGTGTTAAATAAATTAGTTTCTCATTATGGGGTGCAAAATTGGTGGGAAGATGAAAATCGAATAAAAGATTGGGTTTCAATGATTCTCATCCAACAAACAACTTCGTTAAATGCGAAGAAGGCACTTGCAAATTTAGAATCTTATTTATCCGTTGATGCGCTTTTAGAAATGGAAACAGAAAAGCTAGAAGATCTTATTCGACCTGCTGGTTTTTACCGACAGAAAAGCCAGTACATTAAAGAACTTATGAATTGGTTTGTTTCTCATGGAAAAGATTTCAAGAAATTTAGAGTATATTCAAATCAAGAATTAAGAAAAGAACTGCTTACGATCAAAGGAGTAGGTCCTGAAACAGCAGATGCCATGCTTTTATACATATTTGAACGAAATGTATTTATTGCAGATACTTATGCGATTCGCTTGTTTAATCGTTTAGAGTTTGGCGATTATAAAACCTACGCTGAGCTGAGACGAGATTTTAATCATCTTGCAGAAGCAGTCCCTCACCAACTATGTAAAGAATGGCATGCAGCGATTGATGTTCATGGAAAAGCTTACCGAGTAACAAGAGGTGAACTTGATGAAAGTTGGTTAATGAATCATGATTAAATCGTTTCCTGTAAATAGAAAAAATGAAAAGATTGGATTTTAATGAATTAACAACTGGAAAAAACATATCGATGCCATGGGTGATGCCATTGAGTTAGATGGCGTGGAACTTATCGGTTATACACCTTGGGGTCATATTGATATCGTTTCAGCCGGTACTGGTGAAATGGAAAAACGTTACGGCCTGATCTACGTTGATTTAGATAATGATGGAAATGGCGACATGCACCGCGAGAAGAAAAAATCATTTGGCTGGTATAAAAAAGTCATTGAAACAAACGGGGAAGACCTTTCGAATAATTAAATAAATGTAATAAAAAACGCTTTTCATTTTACAAACGATGGTTTAGAGATGGAAAGTGTTTTATTTTAATTTAACTATTAATATATGACAAGACGAAATAGTGGTTTTATTGGTATAGTAGTGTTAGAAAAGGCATTCAAAATTGTTAATGAACAGTCAAACATTTATTTTTTCAAACTTTTTCATATTGGGATTGGGGGAAACTAATATGATACTAGAAAAATATCTAAAGCAGTATGATTTAGAATTAGGAGATGTTTTAGGAGAACTAAATTTTACAGCTGCAGAAGTTCAACAGTGGAAAGTTATTCAGTACCCAGATGAACTACTTTATAAGTTATCAAAGCGATTGAAGATGGATGTCAGCAGATTATTGTATGAGCTTTTATATTTAGAAAACGCAGGTGACGTGCGTAAAACTTCCAGTGACTATGGTTTGTTAAAGGCTCTCGAAACAAAAGTGACTTATATTTTTATTCCTCAAACGTATCGAAAAGAGCAAAGTTCCTTTTTACGAACGCTTTTAATTGAAAAGAATATATTTGAATTGGAACAAATACCTCTCACGAAATATAATCTTTTTGGGCAACAAATTTTCCAATCTTTTCTTTCGTTAGCTGAAAAAGATGAAGACTTCAAAAGAATTGAAAAACAATTAGTGAATTATTTTGTGCTCGTTCATGATACAAGTGGTAGTCTGCTTTGTCATGCTGATTTTCTGAAAGAATCAAAATAAAAAAAGAAAATCGCAAGCACTCATTTAATGAGCGTTTGCGATTTTAGTTATTTTTTACGATTGTCGTTAAACCATTTGAATAAGCCATAAAAAAATAAAAGGACATTACTAAACAAAAAAGTTAGTAAAAATCCGACAGAGACTGTCAAAGCGGGATGTTTCTTTTTCTTAGACATGGTATCCACCTCCATGTTTTGTTGTTTAAATTATGCCGCTTTTCTTGGGAAACGACAAGCGGATAGCTTCACTCTAGCAGCATCCTTCACAGTTCTTTCGTCATGTGCCAATAGACATGTTCATTTAGTACAAGACGAGTTTTTCTTTCAAAACCCATTTTTTTATAAAGTTGATAAGCTGCTTCATTTTCGATCTCGCAATTTAAAGCGATTATTTTATAATCAGCTTTCTTTGCAAGATCACATGCGGCTTCAATCATTTCACGACCGACTCCTTGACGACGAAAATCTGGATGAGTAACGAGAGTATCTAAATACCATTCGCCAGGTAAGGTTTCATTTTCTTTTGGGGTAGGTTCCATCGGATAATCAAATTTCAGCATAGAGGCTCGAAGTGGACCATCAATCAGAGCTTCCCATTCACCAGGATATCCAAAAAATACACCTGCAATCTTTCCATCACGTTCACAGACCCAAGCATGTTCGTATCCGTAACGATAGTGTGGGCTATGCATCGCATTTACTATAATATCTTCAAGAAGTTCTTCACTTATTTCGTTAAGTACCGGTAATTCCATATCGGATAAGATTCTAAGAACAAAAGGATAGAGTTCTGGAATCTCTTCGTATTTTACTTTTCTAATCATATACTTTCCCTCTTCTTTCAAATTCGCTAACCAGTATAGCATGATAAAGAAATAATTTCGAATTTAAAAAAGCTTATCGAAAATCGATAAGCATGGGAATATATTATTTTTTTATAGAATCTATACTTAGATATCTTTTGTCATATGAAAAAAGATTTTATTCTCTAACAAAATCTTTGTGTGTACTTCAAATCCTATATCGGTATATAAGTGGTAAGCAATTTGATTGTCTGCAGGACAATTCAGTCCGATTGTTGTATAGCCTGCTTCTTTTGCAACATTATCAATAATTTGGAGCAGGCGACGCCCGATCCCTTGGTTTCTAAAAATTGGCGCAGTAACTATCGCATCTAGATACCATTCTCCAGCATGTGTCTCTGGATTTTGTATGATTTTTGATGTTGGAATTCCTCGCTCAGCTAATGCAACTTGTAAAGGTCCATCAACTAAAGGTATGTGTTCGCCGGGATAACCGAAAAGTACACCGGCAATTTGATTCTCATGAATACAAACCCAAGCGTGTTCGTAGCCATAGCGATATTGAGGGCTCTCCATTGCGTCAACGATTATTTGAGTTAATTCATCTCCATTAATTGTATCTAGAAGAGGTAGATCCATATCCGATAAAATTCTATACACAAAAGGGTATAAAAGATGGACTTCCTCTTGCCTAACTTTTCGAATCATACACTTCACTCTTTTCCTGATATTGTTATTACTATAGCAGATAAACACAATATTGTGAACTATTTTTTAAATTTTGTTTCCTTTAAATACTATTATACGTAAAATAATAAACTAGTATGTCTTTAAAGGAATAAATATATGCATTTTTATAGAAAAGAAAGCGTTTTTTAACAATTAAAAAACAATATTTTTCCTTGCGAAGGTTGTATTGACAATGTTAGTAATGGGAATCGAAGGTTATTTTGAATGTAAAAAAAATAAAAATAATGCGTGAAATGAAAGAATGAGATATTAATTACAAAATCAGGATTAAAAAGCCGCTTTTGTTCTTTAAGGAACATGTTATCTCGAGGTGAAACTAAGTTTCTAAAAAGTATTCATTATACTAATCCACTGTTAAAAGACATTATGAAATAATAAGGAATAAGTCGAACAAACAGAATAGAAAAATACAAATAATAATCTTAGTTGATGATTCTTTCACCTTAATGTAAAATACAGACAATGCTTATTTCACTGAGGTGACCTATGGAAAGAAAATTATCCAAACAAGAATTTATCAGTATTAGTTTCTTATTATTTGTTTTGTTTTTTGGCTCTGGAAATTTAATATTTCCACCCATGCTTGGTAATCAAGCGGGGACTTCTACTTTTATAGCGCTAATTGGCTTTGCGGTTACGGCTGTTGTTTTTCCAATGTTAGGAATTCTCGCGGTTTCTAAAACAGATGGCGTAAAAAAATTAGGAAGTCGAGTAGGACCAGTATTTGCTGTTGTTTATCCTGCTATTATTTTTCTAGCGATTGGACCGGGTATTGCGATTCCAAGAAACGGGAGCTTAGCTTTTGAAATGTCAGTGGCTCCTTATTTATCTGAAGGTTCAATGATTTTACCTACCCGCATTATTTACACTGTATTATTTTTTGGACTTGCTTATTATCTATGTTTGCAACCAGGAAAGTTAGTTGATCGTATTGGTAAGGTGCTTACACCTATTTTACTTGTACTTATTCTTGTTTTTTTCATAGGAGCTGTTTTAACTATTCCAACAGATGTGGCGACCTCAACTGCAACATATGATTCTGCATTTACAACTGGATTTGTAGAAGGTTACAATACAATGGATACACTGGCTGCATTAAATTTTGGCTTGGTGATCGCAATGACGATTAAAAATTATAAGGTTAAAGATGAAAGAAAGATTATCAAATATACTTCTGGATCAGCTTTAGTTGCTGGAACTATTTTGTTAGCTGTCTATGCGATGTTAGCTTATGTAGGAATGATTTCGTCCAATGGAAATCAAGAGGTTTCAAACGGTGGACGTATTTTATTTAATGTGACGAATAGTGTTTTTGGTTCATTTGGTGCGCTCGTTTTAATTTTAATCTTTACCTTAGCCTGTCTAACTACAGCGGTAGGACTCATTACTAGTGTAAGTGAATATTTCGCAGAACTTACAAATAATAAGGTGACTTATAAACAGTGGATGTTCATTTATACCGTTCTTTCGTTGGTTCTTGCCAATTTTGGTTTAAATACGATTTTACAGTTTTCATTACCAATATTGGTTGCCATTTATCCACCGGCTATTGTTTTAATTGTGATGGCTTTATTACAAGATATTTTCCAGTTTAATCGATTAGCCTATCAATCCACAATCTACATGACGTTTTTAATCTCCATCATTTCTGGACTGAGATCTGCTGGAATCGAACTACCTGTGGCTAGCGATTTAACGGAGAAACTACCATTTTTCAGTGAAGGATTAGAGTGGATCCTCCCTGCTATCATGGTGTTAGTTATCATGGCCATATTTTCAAAAATGAAACCAGCTAAAAATTAAATACCTTTAAAAGGCAGAGGGCAGAGCTACTTATCTTCTAATTATTTAGAAAATAGGTAGCTTTTTATATAACAAAAAAGCAGGGTATGATCCCTGCTTGGTACTATGATACTATTTGTTTTTTTCTACTGAAATTTTATTAATTTGTGCGGGATAACTTTCTCTCACTTCTCCGTCATAGCTAACTTTGATTTTATCTCCTACTTCAAAAGTGGCATCTTCAAGAGCTTTGGTCAAATCGATAGTTACTTTGTCGGAGGACCGCAAAATTTTTCCTGAATCCACAACGATAAGTGCAGAAGTTTCGCTAGATATTTCTTCAATTGTACCAGTGAAGATTGATTTAATCGACTCGAGTTCTTCGATAATTCCATTTCCATTAGTTGGGACAGGCTCACTATTTTCAGAACGACATGCAATCATGAAAGTAATGAACGGAGCAACAAGTAAAAGGAATAATTTCTTTTTCAAAGCTTCATCTCATGAAAAGAATTTTTATATTTTCTGAGCAATAATCTCATTAACTCTTTGTTGTTGCGCGTTAACGACAGTGATTTCAATTCCTTTATATTGAAGGACGTCGTTGTTATTTGGAATACGTTCGAATTGTTCAATAATAAAACCACTGACTGTGCTTGAGAGCCATTCGTCTTCATGCTTCATATCAAATAAATTAAAAAAGCTATCTAAAGCATAGGTACCTTGAATGAGATATTGGTTTTCATCATTCAATGGCTTCACTTCTGAACGAACAATATCTGATTCATCCCATATTTCTCCAACTAATTCTTCTAGAGCATCTTCCATGGTTGCAATACCAATCATACCACCGTATTCATCAACTACGATCCCAATATGGGTATAAGCTTGCTGCATAGCTGCTAATAAATCAGACAAAGCAATGGTAGGTGGGACAAATAAAGGTTTCGTTAATAAATTTTCAAAAGATTGAAAGCGGAGCTGGTCTTTTTGTTTTGCATTTATATAGCGATAAAAGTCTTTTACATGCATCGTGCCGACTACGTTATCGACATCTTCATCGTAAACGACAAGTCTAGAAAAAGGGGTTCGTGCAAATAAATCTTGAATGTCTTCATCAGAATCGTGAACATCAAATCCGATAACATCGACACGTGGAGTTAAAATACTTGAGATATCTTTATCGTCAAATTCTATTGCTGCTTTAACAAGTTGATGTTCTTCTAATTCAATACTTCCGCCTGAGCGGGCTTCATCGACAATCGAAAGTAACTCCGCCTCGCTAATGGTATGGTTGGCAGAAAGTGGAATCATTCTTTTAACAAATGTTTGCCATTTATCAAAAATCCATACGAAAGGCTTAAAGAGCGACATTAGTAATTTTAAAAAGGGAGCTGAGGACTTCGCAAAAGATTCCGGTGAAATTTTTGCTAAAAGTTTTGGCGTTATTTCACCAAATAATAACAATAGGATTGTTGTAACAACGGTTGCAATTGTTGCACCATATGTAGGGAATAGCTGTAGAAAGAACACGGTTGCGATAGCTGAACTTGCGATGTTTACTAAGTTATTACCGATTAAAATAGTAGATAACAAAGAGTCAAACTTTTTTTGTAGATTTAAAGCAATTGACGCTTTCCTGTCTCCATTTTCTGCTTCATTTTGTAGTCGTATACGGCTAACGGATGTGAATGCCGTCTCTGAAGAAGAGAAAAAAGCCGAGAGTAGAAGCAAAATGACAAAAAATAAAACACTATTTATCTGCTGACTATCCATATAACAAAATAGACCTCCTAATTTTTAGTATTAATTTATGTATTTATTATAAAACAAAAGAACAAATTCACATAATTAGTTAAATCTTAACATAAAAGTCATTAGAATAAAAACCTATACAAAGTTGACTATACAAGCAAATCAAAGTTAAATTTTGAATGTATTTCTTCGTTCATTCTTATTAAAATACACAAATAAAACCACCAAAACTCTTGCAAAGTTTTGGTGGTTTCGTAATGTTGTTTTTATTCAATTAAGCGTTTTGTGAAGCACCAGAAACGCCGTCAACAGCCGGTGTAGTTTCAACAGGTGCTGATTGATTTGTATTTGCTGATGCTCCAGAAACAGCATCTGCTTCTACGTTAGCGGTAGTTGCAGCTTCATTTGTGTTTTCAGAAGCACCGGATACAGCATCTACCTCGTTGTCATTTGCCGAAGCGCCAGAAACACCATCGACTTTTCCTCCAACGAGTTCTTGACCAGTTTGTTGGAGATACCAGTCAATAATTGGCTGGATATCTTGAACGTATTCGTTGATTCCGACATAGTTGCCTTCTTTGTCTTTCATGCCTTTATAGCTATGAACGACAAATTTATCTGGACCGTGCGTTGGAACATTGATACGGAAAGTATCCATTTGTCCAGAGCGTAATTGTTGAATGAGCCACTCTACATTTTTGTATGCAGCCTCTGGGTGACATGCAGCTAATGGGTTCCCAACTTGGCTAGGATGTCTGTCTGCTAACATATCTTCTTTTTCAATGTGGTAGTTATAGTAGATGAATTGGTTGTTATCATCTGCATAGGTCACTTCAAAGGGCATTGAATTTAAAAGATGGTTGATTTGATTAACGGTTAAAACACCACGATCTAATTCGACGTAAGTATTTCCGGAGACGGCATTCGATTTTTCAGCCGCTTGTTCTACCCAATCTTCTGCATACATATCAATGCCTTCGATGGTTGTGTCTACTGTTCCTGTTGCAAATAAATCTTCAGGAGCTAGTGGTGCAGGCTTTTCACCTTCAATTTGTTGTAAGATATTTACAAAACGGACAAATTTTTCTAAGACGGTTCTTAAAAAGCTTACTGTCCCTTCGTCTTTTAAGTTATTGTTTTCATCAAAAGCTTCTTTTGCTTTACCGAGTAAAAATTCATTTCCAGGAAAAGCAAAAGCACCAACACCTGGTGATTCTAAAATTTGACGTAAGTGTAATTGAGCACGTGAAGTTCCTTGATCATAGTAAGAAGCACCCACAATTAACACAGGTTTATTTTCTAGCGGATGAATTTTAAAAGATAGCCATTCAATCACACTTTTTAGACCAGCAGGTACAGTACGATTATGCTCTGGTGTCGCAATAATGACGCCATCTGCTGCTTGAATTTTACGACTTAAATTTTGAATGGGTTCTGTATGTGTTTGGTCATCGCTTTGATTGAATAATGGAATATTATTAATATCGATGACTTCTAAATCAATTAAATCACTATAATGTTTTGCGATGAACTGTAACAATAAACGGTTGTAAGATTTTTCGGCAGGTGAGCCTACGATACCAACTAATTTCATATTTTATTGTCTCCTTTTTAAATGTTTTCCCAATTGAAGTTTTTAGCCGCTTTTACCATAGCGTCCTTTGAATGTGGAAGCTGATTAATTAACTCAATGAAAATTAAGAAATCTGAAAAAATTCCATCAAGTTCTTCGGCTTTATCCGCATAAATAAGGTTGCCTTCTTGATCAAAAGCCTCTAATGAGTGACCAAGTAGATATTCAGAACTCGGCATTGTACGAGCTTGTATTTCTGGTGATTCAAGCATTTGTAATAATTGCAGTTGTGCTCGAGAAGAGCCTAATGTTCCATAAGAAGCCCCAACGACCATTACTGGTTTATTCACAAATGGGTAAACACCATAAGAAAGCCATGCAATGGCATTATTTAAAGCAGCGGTTGGTGAATGATCATATTCAGGTGTTGCGATTACCACACCATCTGCTTTTTCAATTTTGTCCGCCATAGCTTGTACTTCAGGTAATACAGTGTAATTTTCTGGTTTATTGAAAAGGGGTAAGTGATCAATTTCCATAAGCTCGATCACTGCATCTTCAGAAAAGTGTTGCGCCATGTATTGTAAGAGCTGACGATTTGTTGAGTGTGTTGAGTTTGTTCCGACTAAGCCGATTATATTTTTCATATTTTTCCTCACGATCCTTTTTTTAGTACTTTTTTCACAAGTAAAGATAAAAAGAGATAAAGTGTTTTTTATCTAAAACTTAAAGAATTAAATCATCCATTCTTTCAGAATAAAGAACATCGCCTTTATTATTGATGACCAATCCTTCAATGGCAGACAATTGGTTAAGTGTTTTAATGATTTCTTCGCTGGGCTTACCAAATAAACGTGTTGTCCAAATCTCCCCATCAACAGATTGGTCTGACACGATCGTCAAACTAGCGATATCTGTTTCGGCTGGATAACCTGTATTGGGATCCAAGATATGATGGAAGGTTTTTCCATTCTTTGTCAAACTCCGCTCGTATATTCCAGAAGTAACAATTGACTTATCTTGCACACGTAAGATCATTTGCGAAGCACCGCGTGAGCGTACAGGATTTTGGATTCCAATGCGCCAATGTTGATCAAGGTGTTGGAGGGCGGGTCCCATGGTGACGAGGTTGCCTCCTAAGTTAATCAATGCAGATTGTGCGCCGACTGAAGTTAAGTATTCAATGATTCGGTCAGCGATAAAGCCTTTTGCTAAAGCACCTAAATCAATAGCCATGCCTGACGTTTTCAAGTATACCGTGTTTTCGTTCAATAAAACTTGATCTAGATCAATGATTTCTAATAAATTTTGTACTTCTTCATCGGTAGGAACTTTTGCATCCTCAAAACCAATGCGCCAAGATTGCACAAGCGGGCCAATGGCGATATTCATATTGCTGTTTGGGGGGAGGCTGTGTTCTTTTCCGATTTGGATCAATTGAAAAAGTTCAGGGTGGACTTTAACGGGGCGGATACCTGCATTTTTGTTAATTTCACTTAATTCTGATGTAGGGTCATTCGCGCTGAAGCGATGTTCATATATTTCCAAACGACGGACAACTTCATCAAGAATCTTTTCAGGTGTTGGGTGTGTCACGGTTAAATCAATGACTGTTCCCATTAAATGAACGACTTCTTTTCCTTGTTTCATTTTAATATCCCCTTCCAGAATATAGTACTTCCAAAAGTTTTTATTTTTAATTCGTTAAATGCTATATACCCTAAGGTTAGGAGCTATATTTGTGTCTCCCCCCCATTATAAAGCCTTTAGCTTTGAAAATAGCGTTACCTCAACTTTGTTAAAGTGGTATACATTTACTTTTCATAGAACTTTTGAAGGTACCCAGAATATGCATAGCCTTTGTGAAAATTCCTACAAAATTCTACTCTTAATGTTTTGAACAATCAAGGGTATATTCAAATAATTTGCTGTATTAAACGTTTTCATCAATAATTAAAGTAAGAAAATGCATTTATTCCTATGTGAAAACTTCTAAGGAGGCAATGAAATGAAAACTTTTTTTGTTGGCTTGAAAGGTAAACTACTAATCATCAAGGAAACAGCAGACGGCTATGAATTTAATGAACATCTTCATGAAACACAACCGACTCGATTAGCTTTTGACCCTGAGAATGAACACAGGATCTACTGCGCAACAAACGGTGACGGCCTTTGGCGAAGTGAGGATGGAGGCGATCATTGGAGCAAAATTGGTGAATCCCATATTTCAACCGAAATCCACATTGACGGTGGCATCCCTTCTTCGAAAATGACATCCGTGGCGGTGAATCCGATAAAAAGAGTAGATGGTAACAGTATAGTTTATGCAGGTACGGAGCCGAGTATGCTTTTTTATTCAGAAGATAATGGTAGAAGTTGGCACGAATTTGAAGGCATTCAGAATTTACCTTCAAAAGAAAACTGGGCGTTTCCACCTAGACCTTATACGCATTTTGTGCGTTGGATTACACCTAGCTATTCCAATGAAGACCACTTGGCCATTTCTATAGAAGCAGGCGCTGTTTTAAATACACATGATCACGGAATGACTTGGAAAGATCGACCAGAGAAAAGTCCGATTGATGTGCATACTTTATTGGCGCATCCAAAAGCTCCAGGACGTTTGTACGCAGCGAATGGCGATGGGTCTTCAAATAAAGAGCGAGCGTATGCCGAAAGTCAAGATGAAGGATTGACTTGGGAGTATATGAGTGAAGGGGTAGAAGACCATCCTTATCTTTATAATATGGTGCTTCATCCTGAAAATCCGGATGATCGTCTTGTTTCAGCTTCAAAAAGTGCATCCACAGCCCACGGTTCAAATCGTTATTCAACGATTTACCGGAAAATAGGCGATGATCCTTGGAAAGAAATTGCTGAAGGTTTACCACGTGAGCAAGCTTACACTCACCATCTAGCGAATGACCCAGAAGAAACGGGTGCATTTTATGCGTTGAATAATTATGGTATTTTTCATTTAGCAGAGGATGCGAATGCATGGAATAAAGTTGATATTTCTTGGGGAGCTTATGCTGATCAGCGACCCTATTGTTTTGTTGTTAAAACTTTTTAATTTTTCTCTATTCTATCAAATTATTTTAAAATTTTAGTTGCTTTAAAAGCAACAAAGTGGTAAATTATAAGTAATTAAAAAACAAAAGTCTGATATTAAGACAATTGTTTAAAATGAGAAGTAGGATGTGATAGAGGTTGTTGAATAAAAATGAGCAAAGAGTCCTCGAAATCATTGATAGTAATCCCTTTATCTCACAGAAAAAAATTGGAGAAGAACTCAATTTAACTCGTTCGACCGTAGCAACGATTATTTCTTCCCTTACACAAAAGAAATTTTTATTGGGTCGTGCATATGTTGTAAACCAGTCATCAGGTATTTATTGTATTGGGGCGATGAATGTTGATCGGAAATATAATTTACTTGAAAGTATGGTTTTAGGGACAAGTAATCCTGCTGTTTCTAGTGTAAATGTTGGTGGTGTTGCACGTAATATTGCAGAAAACTTAGGAAGAAAGCAGCTAGATGTTAGTTTGATTTCACTAGGTGGACATGACCAAGATTTTCATTTTATTAAAAACGAGACAGAACCTTACGTGAATATGCAACATGTCATGCAAAAAAATGGCTTTTCAACTGGAACGTATAATGCTGTACTTGATCCTCAAGGGGAAATGCAGTTGGCTCTTGCCGATATGCAGATCTATGATGAAATGAATATTGAATGGATCACGATGTATCAAAATATACTAAGTGAAGCAAGATTAATCATTCTTGACTTAAATTTACCTTATGAATCGGTTGAATATGTTTTATCGCATGCTCGACAATTCGGAATTGAAGTTTTTGTTATTCCGGTGAGTGGTCCTAAAATGAATCGATTGCCAAGAGAATTAGAAGGCGTGACTTGGTTGATTGTTAATCAAGATGAATCAGAAACCTTTTTTGATGTGAAAGTGGAAAATGAAGAAGACTTTGCTGAGTTAGTCAATCGCTGGCTAAATATTGGTGTAGAAAATGTCGTCATTACCCGAGGGGCACAAGGAAGCATTTATGGAAATCGTCGAGGGACTCGACATACTTTTGTGCCACCGATTGTTTCAGATGTTGTAGATGTGACGGGGGCTGGGGATGCTTATGCTGCGGGAATTGTATATGGACATCTGAAAGGTTTTGACCCCAAAGAGTCGATTCATTTTGGAATGACAAATTCTTATCATACCATTCAGTCACCTTACACCGTGCGCGTAGATTTGACGGAAGAAAAGTTATTAGAACAAACAAATACTTTATTTCAAAAGGAGAAAAATTAAATGAATGCATTAGTTTCAATTAACCCAGAGGTACAAGAAGCCCTTGATCAAGGGAAACCCGTTGTAGCGTTAGAGTCAACGATTATTTCTCATGGAATGCCTTACCCACAAAACGTTGAAATGGCGAACCAAACCGAACAAATCATTCGTGACAATGGAGCCATTCCAGCAACGATTGCAATTATCGATGGTAAAATTCAAGTCGGTTTAGATGAAGAACAGCTTGAATTAATGGCAACTGCTGAAGATGTAGCGAAAGTTTCTCGTCGAGATATGGCCCAAATTTTAGCAAGTGGTAAATTAGGGGCAACAACAGTCGCAACGACAATGATTGGTGCTCATCTTGCTGGAATTGAAGTTTTTGTGACCGGAGGTATTGGTGGCGTGCACCGTGGCTATGAAGAACACATGGATGTTTCTGCTGACTTAGATGAATTAGCACAAACACCAGTGACGGTTGTATGTGCGGGTGCAAAAGCTATCTTAGACTTACCTCGTACATTAGAATATTTAGAAACAAAAGGTGTTCCGGTTTTAGGCTATGGGACAGACTACTTGCCTGCATTTTTCTCAAGTACTTCCGAATATAAATTAAACGCGCGCGTGGAATCACCTGAAGAAGTCGCAAATATTATGAAATACTCAAACGAATTGGCATTTGATGGTGGAATTCTAGTGGCAAACCCAATTCCTACAGAAGATGAAATCCCTGCTGAAGAGATCAATGAGATTATTGAAGAAGCTTTAGTTGAAGAAAGAAAAGCGGGTGTCAAAGGAAAAGACAGCACACCATTCTTGCTTGCAAAAATTGTAGAACTAACAGAAGGAAAAAGTTTAGAAGCCAATATTGCGTTAGTGTATAACAACGCAAAAGTTGGAGCAGAAATTGCTGTTGCGTATGCAAACGAAGCGAAGTAATTAAATTTTAAAGGTAAAATAAAAATTACGAATAAAATTTTGAAAAAGCACTGAAATCATTTAATGGTTTCAGTGCTTTTTCGCTTCTTGGATAGGGATAAGGATCAAGTATTCAATAGATTATTCTTATTTTAGATCCCGTGACCGTGAAAATCAATTACAAGTTCACGGCGAGCCTCCCGCAACCACGAAAACCAATTTCAAGTTCACGGCGTCGCTCCCGTGACCACGAAAACCAATTTCAGGTTCACAGCATTAATCCTATTCTCATAAATAGTTGTCATTATAGTCATTATTTTAAAATCACTCTATAACGAACGATAAAAATCTCATCAGAAATTTTCTCCACTAAACTAAAAAGGCAGGGCTATTTGCCCTGCCTCGCTATTTATTGAGTTTTATTGTCGCTTATTTAATTCATTTCTTCAAAATCACGCGTTATTTCAACAGTTTGTTTATTATAATTATCGAGTAATGTCATGGCGATCGTCGTTAATACACCAATAACCGCTGCATCATCCACTAAACCGACGACACCTAAAATATCAGGAAGAGCATCAATAGGAAATACTGTATAAGCCACAGCTAATCCAACAATCGCTTTAATATAAGTTGGGGTTTCTTTAGAGAATAGGGCACGGATAAATTTACCTAAAGTTACTTTTGAATATTTCGTTTGTTTTTGTTTCATTGAAAACACCCTTTCTTCGGATGTTATTATAACAAATGTTTACTTAAGGCGTATCGGTCTTAAGTAGGATATAAATACTTTTAAAATCACAAAAAATCCGACAAGTATCTGCCGGATTTCTACTATAGTATATTAATATGGTTTTTTTGAAGCGCCAGATAACGCATCCACTTTTCCATGGTCAATTGGTTTTTTAGTTGCGCCAGAAACTCCATCAATAGGCATTCCACTGACATCACTATCCGCTTTATCATCAGGGATCAATTTTTGATTGGTATGTTTTAAATACCAATCGATAATTGGTTTCAGATCAGTAACATATTCATTGACCCCTAAATAATTTTCATCTTGGTCCTGCATCCGTTGATAGTTATGGACTAAAAATTGTTCGCCGCCTGCCGCTGGATGCCCAATGCGTACCACATCTGTTTCATCTGCACGCAATTGTTGGATAATCATTTTTGCGTAATTCGTAATTTGCTCAGGATGCAAGGAACCTAAAGGCTGTCCAACACTCTCAGGATTGCTTGAGGCCCACATATCCGCCGCATCTTTTTCATTGTTGTAATAGACAAATTGGTTATTGTTGTCGATAAAGGAAAACTCTAAAGGAATTGAATCCAATAAAGCATCTATTTGGGTAACAGTCAAAACGCCACGATTCAATTTTACATATGTATTTCCCTCAACGGCATCCACTTTTTCAGCCGCTTGTTCTACCCAATCCGGCGCATACATATCCAAACCAGCAATCGTCGTATCCACTTCACCAAGGTCAAACAATTCCTCAGGTTCGTATTGTTTTCTCGGGTCAAAACCCGCAAGTCCATCAATAATCATCTTTTAATCTCCCTATGCACTAAATTTTAATTCTCGAACCTTTTTAACTTTGCCTCTCTCTTGTCGGAATGATGTCATCTGAGCTTCTATGTTATTTCAGCTTCGTCACATGAAAAGAAGCCGTGAAACAAAGTTTATAATAATTAATTCACAAGTGAGTATAATTAGAATAACCGAATTTTTAAATGGAAATACCATGAAAAAATACGAATTCGTTAAAAAGTATTCAATATTACAAAGCTTATCTTACAAAAGCTAGGAAATAATGTAAAGTGAATTTTGAAATTCAAAACAACTTTCTAATTCCAGAATAAACAAACAAATGGTATAGTTATTTTGCGAGGAGGAGTCAAAATGTTTTCAAAACGACTACAAGAAAATGGACTACTAAATTTTATTGGTGGAAGTCCTTTTAATTTTAGAACGATTACGGCAGAAGAAACAATCAAAGAAGATTATGAACGTTTACTTAAAAAAGCTGGGCTTACAAATCCTATAGAAATATATTCTGGTCATCAAACACATTCAACGAATGTTGTACATGTCGAGGATACAAAAGGAGAAAACTTTTTAGTTGGAAAACAATTTCCGGACACGGATGGCTTATTAACGGCGAAGGAAAATGTAGCGCTTGTTATTAAATTTGCAGATTGCACACCGATTGTTCTTTATGATCCAATAGAAAAAGTTCAAGCAATCGTTCATTCAGGCTGGCGTGGAACAGTTGGAGAAATCTCAAAAATAGCCATCGACAAAATGGTCAATGATTTTGATGTTAAGTTGGAAAATATTTTAGCTTATGTTGGCCCCTCCATTGACCAAGAGAACTATGAAGTAGGAGCGGAAGTATACGAAGCTTTTTCAATGAACCCTGATCGTGATGTATTTTTTAAGCCTCATGATGAAAAATATTTGTTAGATATGTCCCTTGCGAATATACAGCTCTTGCTTCAAGCAGGACTAAAAGAAGAAAATATTGAAGTTGAAAAAGCTTCAACATTTATAAGCAAAGACCTTCACTCTGCACGACAAGAAGGAAAGAATTATGATGCGTTAAATGCGATGGTCACTTCTATGCAGTAGGGGAAATTTAGCTCTAAAATAAAGCGTCATTTAAAACACTTTGTAAGTTCTACTCACTTAAAACCGTAGAATTTCTAAAGTGTTTTCTCTCGCTTATATTAAGGAATTAAAATAATCATCAAAGCGAGCCGTAGTGGATAGCTGTTATTTACACCACTTAATGGGAGAAACAGAAATCTTAAATTTTGAGCATATGCATAGCGATAATCATTCAAAGAAGAAAAAAAATTTAATCGTTCTTTGTATGTTACTACGAGAAAAAGGAAAAGTATGCTAAAATTGACTTTGTAAATGCAAAATTAAAATGTCAAAATAAAAATAATCGGCCAAAATATTTCATGCATTTATAGTTGATTCAAGTTATTTATAATAAACGTAAAGTTAAATTAGTTTGTGAGGAGAATTCAGAATGAAAGTCTTTTTATTATATGGAGGAAAAAGTGCTGAGCACGATATATCAGTCATTTCAGCTTATCATATTCTACAAGAAATTTACTATGAATATTATCAAGTGGTTCCTGTTTACATTACACCTGAGGGCGAATGGGGCAAAGGAACGATTATTGATAAAAAAGAAGATGTACCAACCCTCTCTGGTTTAAGAGAAATAAGTAATGAAGTTTTTGATTTCCAAGAATTGAAAGAAGAAAATAGTGTCGTATTCCCTGTTCTTCATGGACCGAATGGGGAAGACGGAACGGTTCAAGGTTTGTTTGAAGTACTGGGTGTTCCTTATGTGGGTGCTGGCGTGCTGGCAAGTGCTGCTGGAATGGATAAAATCGTAAGTAAAGTTCTCTTCAACGATGCTGGAATTCCAATCGTGCCTTACGAAACAGTGACTCCAAATGATTGGGAAACACGGCCGGAAGAAGTCGTTGAACGTGTAGTTGAAAGCTTACCTTATCCAATGTATGTAAAACCTGCGAACTTAGGATCAAGTGTTGGAATCTCTGAAGTCAACGATGTTGAAGGATTGAAAATAGCGATTAATTTAGCTTTTGAATACGACCAACGCGTATTAATCGAACAAGGTATTACAGGAATTGAAGCGGAAGTAGCTGTTTTAGGAAATGAAGATGTCCATACTTCCGTTGTTGGCGCGCTAGTAAAAGAACAACAATTTTATGATTATGATTCAAAATATTTAGATGATGATGTCGCATTACAAATTCCTGCAGAACTTCCACAAGAAACATTAAATAAAATGCGTGAATATGCTACAAATGCTTTTATAGCTATTGATGGTAGTGGATTAGCACGAGTTGACTTTTTTGTGACAGAAGATCAAGATATTTACATTAATGAAATTAATACATTCCCAGGATTCACACCGATCAGTATGTATCCTAAGCTATGGGAAGAAACTGGTTTAGCGTATGGAGATGTTATTGAAGAGTTATTACAATTAGCGATTCAAAGACATGAAAATCGACAAACTCGATACGGTAAACAAAGATAATAAACTTAAAATATTAAATTAGATAGGAATGGTTCGGTTGATCACTTGGAATCTGTTTGACATAGTTAAAGCGGTAGGAGGGGAATTAATTAATGCTCCTGCAAAAGATATTAAGATATCCGGTATTTACCATGATTCAAGGGAATTAACAGAAGGCTCCATCTTTGTACCTATTATCGCTGAGCGAAATGGACATGACTTTATTCAAGACGCCATCGATAAAGGAGCAGCCGCATCTTTTTGGAGTGACGATTTAAAAGATGCACCAAAGGATCTCCCGCTGATTAAAGTAGAAGATACGGAAGAAGCCTTTAAGGATTTTGGACGTTGGTACTTAGAAAAAGTGAGCCCTAAAATTATTGGCATTACGGGCAGTAATGGTAAAACAACGACAAAAGATATGACGGCAGCAGTACTTAGCCAAAAATATAAAATTCATAAAACACCTGGAAATGAAAACAACCAAATTGGTGTACCTAAAACACTCCTCACCATGCCGATGGATACTGAAATACTAGTATTGGAAATGGGGATGAGTTGGCCAGGTGAAATTCATATTTTGTCTACAATGGCCAATCCTGAAGCCGTTGCGATTACAATGATTGGCGAGTCACATATCGAAGCTTTTGGTTCTCGAGAAAAACTAACCGATGAAAAAATGAGTATTTTAGACGGACTCAAAGATGGTGGTTTATTTATTCATCCATATAATGAAGAACTTATTACGAATAAATTAGATGAGGCCATTCGTGATCAAACGTTTGGCTTGGAAGAAGAAGCAGATATTCAGGCTTTAGATGTTGTAGAAGAAATGGAAAGCACAAAATTTACAGTGAATCTTCAAAACGCAGGTGAAATGGAGTCGGTTGATATTACAATTCCAGTCCCTGGAAAATACAATGTCAATAATGCTTTAATTGCCATTTTATTTGGACTAGAATTTGGCGTTTCATTAGCTGAAGCCAAAGAAGGACTTGAGCATTTTGAACTGACAAAAAATCGTTTGGAATGGATTGATGGAAAAAATGAGATTCGTTTATTAAACGATGCGTATAATGCAAGTCCAACTTCTGTGAAAGCAGCACTTTCTTATTTTTCAAATATCCAAACGGATGGCGGAAAAATTGCTGTCCTTGGAGATATTTTAGAGCTAGGGGAACACTCGAAAGAACTACATGAAAGTATTGCTGAAGCGGTTGATTTAGATAAATATAAAGCCGTTCTTTTATATGGGGACGAGATGGAAGCTCTCTATCATATATTACGTGAACGTGAAAATGGTGAACATATCTCTCATTTTACTGGAGACAAGGCGCCGTTAGTGGATGAAATTGAAAAACTCGCGAAAGCAGGAGATCTTGTACTTTTCAAATCAAGTAATGGAACAGATTTATTATCTGTTGTTGATCAACTGCGAGCAGAAACAAAAGAATAATAAAGATTAAAAAAAGGTGGTGAATGGATGATTGTAGGAACAGGGATTGATTTAGTAGAGCTTGAAAGGATTGAATCAACGCTTGCCAGACAAGCACGATTTTATGAACGCGTGCTAACGACTAAAGAACAAGAACTTTTTCTGCAATTACCTAAACACCGCCAAATTGAATTTCTGGCCGGTAGATTTGCCGCAAAAGAAGCTTTTTCAAAAGCAATGGGTACAGGTATTGGAAGTGAAACATCTTTTCAGGATGTTGAAGTGCTACCAAATGATTTAAACAAACCAGTGGCTGTATCAAATATTTTCCATGGAAATATCCACTTATCGATCTCTCATTCTAAAGATTACGCCATTGCACAAGTGATTTTAGAAAAGTATTAATCGCAAATCTTTCTATCATACATGCACTCAAAAATAATTTTTTCTACTGAAAGAAAAGTTGCTACGAACGTCTTTTTAAATAAACGACCACACGTTGCATCATTTTGAATAGGTATTTCTTGAAAAAGTGGTTGAGAAACTCCCGGCATATGCTAAAATAGAGATGACATAAAAGGAATCTAGTTTTTGGGAGGCCATTGAAAATGTCTGATGGAAAAAAGAAAGAAGTCACCGTCGAAATTGATAAAAAACTTTATTCTGTAGTGGAAGAATACTGCGATTATGCGGGTTTAAGTGAGAAAAATGTTGTAAATTACCTAGTCAGCAATTCATTAAATGAATTTTCAAGCAGTTATTATAATTTAAAAAAAGGATATGTTGAAATGGGGAAAATCAATTTAGAAATCAGTAATGCTTTTACGGTCTCCGAAAATGAAGCACTTATTCATATTAGGGAAGATTGATGCTGGTTTTCTGATTGTGTAAAGGGGCATCCGAGCATATGATGAAAAGAGGAGACGTCTATTATGCGGATTTATCGCCGGTTGTAGGTTCTGAGCAAGGCGGGACGCGGCCTGTATTAATTTTGCAAAATAATATAGGAAATAAATATAGTCCAACCGTTATCGTTGCAGCAATCACCAGCAAAATAGACAAAAGTAAGGTTCCAACGCACGTTTTAATTGGGAAAGACAAAGGACTCACAGAAAACTCAGTCGCACTTTTAGAACAAATTCGCACAATCGACAAACAGCGGCTCACAGATAAAATCACACACCTAAGCGATGAAATGATGAAAGATGTAGATCGTGCATTAAAAATCAGCTTAGGGATTACATAGTTACACATACAAAAAGCCTACTGAATAAGGGGCTTTTTCTTAAGTTCACAACATACATATCATTTAAAGAAGGAATTAAAATATGAAATTATCGATTCGCCAACTAACTCTAAACGCAATGATCGCAGCCATTTATGTAGTAATTACGGTTTTCTTACCCTCATATGGCCCATTGCAATTACGTCTAACGGAAATGTTTGCGCATTTGCCGATGTTCAACAAAAAATATTCAGTGGGACTCATTCTTGGGGTAGCTATCGCAAATATTCGATCAGAATTTGGGATTTATGACGTGTTTTTTGGCACATTGCACACAGCATTATCCCTTCTCATCGTCTTTTTCATTGTGAAAAAATCAGACAGTCTTTTGAAGAAGATGATCATAAATACAGCTGTATTTACAGGAATGAGCTTTATTTTAGCGCTAATGGTCGCTTTCTTAACCAATGAAATGATCTTTTTCTGGAGTATTTATGCAAGTTTTGCCGCAAGTATCGCAATTGTTATGGCTGTAACCATTCCTGTTATTTTGTTTTTAGACAAACATATTCACTTTGATCAAACAATGGAGCGTTAGAACCTCTTCGAAAATGACCTAAAAAGTAAATATAAAATAAATGGACTAAAAGACATAAGCTATCCTTTGTTTAGGTGGTAAATGAATTTTAGTCTTTTTTATTATCCGATAAATAAAAGGCAAAAAGTGGAAAAGAAACTAAAATCAATGCTATGATAAAATGGAATAACTAAGCAGAGAAATTTAATTATATTGCAAGGAGAATCATTTATGACAATGAAAGCTTGGACAATGAAGCAACCCGGAGGGATCGATCAATTAGTTATAGAAGAACGCCCAATTCCGACACCTTCAGATGATGAAGTTTTAATTAAAGTAGAGAGTACAGCGATTAATCGAACAGATATTATTACACGAGAAAATACAACTTTAGAAGCTCCATATCCGATTCTAGGTGTGGAAGTTAGTGGAATTGTTGAAAAAGAAGCCCCTAATTATCCAGAGTTAAAAGAAGGAACAAGAGTCGCGGGATTGGTGAATCGAGGCGGTTATGCAGAGTATGTGACAATGCCGGCCGATCGCGCAATTGTCATACCAGATTCGATGTCTTCAATAGATGCCGCAGCGATTCCAGAAGTCTTTTTAACAGCTTATCAAACAATGTTTTGGTTAGGTGAGTTAAAACCACAAGAAACAATTCTTGTTCATGCAGCAGGGAGTGGGGTAGGAACAGCCGCTATCCAATTAGCCAGTCGAAAAATTACAGACGCAAACATTATCGCAACAGCCGGCTCAGAACGTAAACTCGAAATGGCCAAAGCTTTAGGTGCTGCGCACACGATTAACTATAAAAAAGAAGATTTTGCTGAAAAAGTCTTAGAATACACGGATGGTCATGGAGCGGATGTCATTTTAGACTTTGTAGGTGCTTCTTATTGGGAAAAAAATCTAAAGAGTGCAGCTTTCGATGGACGCTGGATTTTAATTGGAACATTGGGTGGCGCAGAAGTCGAAAAAATGTCCATTGGTGCTTTGATGCAAAAACGATTATCTCTAAAAGCAACACTCTTAACTCCACGAAGTGATCAATATAAAGCAGAACTCACGCAAGAATTTTCAAAAAGAATTGTTCCATTTTTTGAAGAAGATATCATTCAACCAATAGTTCATTCTATTCTTTCATTTGAAGATTTACCAGAAGCACATCGTCAAATGGAAGCAAACGAAAATACAGGTAAAATTATCATCCAAGTAGCGGATGACTAATAAACAGTAGATGAGGCTAACGGAATGTTTCGTTAGCCTCGAATTTTTTTATAGTGGAGAAAAGGCTAAAAAACTTCCCGCTTCCATAAACGGGGATTATAAATGTGCGGCGAGTCTCCCGCAACCACGAAAACTGAATTCAAGTTCACGACGAGTCTCCTGCGACCACGAAAAGTGATTTCAAGTTCACGGCGAGTCTCCCGCAACTGCGAAAAGTGATTACAAGTTCACGGCACCTACTCTCCAAATTAAATTTTCTGAATTTACCTAAGAAAGTTTTATGAACAATACTAAACAGTAAAATTCAGACTTACCCCCAATTTCAAATCCTGTCTATATTCCAAATACCGAAGCAAAGTGAAATTATATTCAAAGTCTTTTATGGTATACTCCATTCATCATACATAAAGTGTTGAGGTGAAGAATATGGGTAGATTAGACTTTTTGGTGGAGGATTTAGGCCTTGAACGACAAAATACCAAAATACCTATTAGTTTTGCAGGGAAAGTCAATGGGTATTATACGGTAGTAGAAATAAACGAAAGAAGTTATGCGGACAATACATATAAAATTCAAATCGGCATGGCCTCTAATGAAGCGTCAAACGCCGAAGTTAAAACATTAAAAGAAAAAATAACTGCAGAATATAAAGCGAGCGTTCTTAATGACGTAACTTCCGTATTTTACGTGAGTGGACATATGCCAATGCGTAGTAAAAAGGTTCAAGAAGAGATTCAAGGCATCATTTTAACCGTCACGGAACGATTACAAGAGTTAAATATTCCAACAGGTGACTTTTTAAATGGCGAGATAGATGATTCTATTTCATTGTATCAAATAGGAAATTCCTATACTTTTTTAAGTGAACAAAGTTATGAACAAGTAACCAATCAACGAGAAGAAGAACGGAATGAACCAAATAAGAAGAAAAAAAAATTCAGTCAGGAGTGGGCGGAGCTATTTTAGGTGCTTCAATTGGAGCGGTTGTCTGGGGTGTCCTTTTATATTTTGGTTTTTATGCTTGGTTTGCGGCGTTGATCGGTACGTATCTTGCATTTAATTTTTATCAAAAAAATAATGGACTATTATCCATTAAAGGAATCGTTATTGTCACAGGAATTGTGCTTCTTTCCCTGGTACTTGCGAATGTTCTAGCTTATGGCTTTGTTTTATATCAAGTACTTGCTGACTTTGGATTTACGCTTTCAATGATCTTTTTGAATTTTCCAGCCTTACTTCAAGAATTGGGGATTTCAACAAGTTTCACATTGGATTTATTTTTAGGGATCGGTATTGCAGCAATCTTTGCGGGAATTTATGCGTATAGATTGTACAATACGTCAAAAGATATGGATAAAATCGAAAGAGTATAGTCTTCTAAAGTAAATACTAAAAATAAAACCTGACTAAGTTACTAAAGAGAGTGCAGAGAAAATGTTGCGTTCTCTTTTTATCGTCTACTATTTCATATAAAATTTAAATAGAAACAAAGAAAAACTCTAGATGATCGCTCAATAAAAAATGGTGCTGACGAATCAATTCAGATTCATCAACACCAAAAAATAAAAGTGATTAAATTTAATTAGTCTTTTTCACGAAGGTTTTCAACTTGAATGACTCTAAAACCTCGACGGTCAAGTAACTTAGAAATGCTCTCGACATCTTCGCTAGTAGCGCTTGGTTCTAAGGTCATGATTGTTCGGCGAATAGGCCCTTCTTCAACGTCTAAAGTGATACAACTCATAATATCACTATAGCGATTGACGAACTTTGCAATGTTTGCTAAATCGCCTTTTTCACCAGCAGAAGCAATGGTTAAAACATAACTCCCTTTATCTAATTTCCACGACTGTTCCAGTAAATTAATGAGCGCACTATGTGTTAAAATACCATAGAAATGATCATTCTCATCAAGAACAGTAATGTAAGGTAAATCTTTAATCATAAAGAAAATACTATAAAATGAAGAAGAAGTATGAACAAATTTTGTCGCATTTTTCAATAAGTGAGTGACTGGAAGGGTCATATCTTTACCTTCAGACTTATGTTTGTAAAGATGCATACGATAGATATTTCCGCGGTAAATGGTACCAGACTCGTCTAAAATAGGAACACAACGGTAACCAAATTCTTCCAACAACTCTAAAGCTTCTTCTAATGTTACTGTTTCAGGGACAGTACGAACTCTAGTTTTAGCAAGGGATAATTCCTTAATTAGCATTAAAACTCTCCTCTCTCATTAGTATTAAATTATAATTACATTATAACAAAAATTCTAATAATAAACACAGAATCATTGATTTTTATATAGAAAGAAGTGCAAAAAATGGCAAAAAGAAATGAAATGATGGATCGCCCAGTCATCAATAATGACGTCAGAGAATTTTTAAGAAAGGACCAAAAACAATTAACCGGACACCTAAAAGATTTACAAGACCTTGCAGCTGAACGACGCAATCCTGTCATTCCTCACGAAACAGTGTCTTATTTTATGTGGTTATTGGATCAAATAAAACCCAAAGAAATTCTAGAAGTAGGGACAGCAATCGGCTTTTCAGCTAGCATTTTTGCTGGATATACAGATGCGAACATCAAAACAATCGAACGTAATCCTGAAATGATTGAACGAGCAAAAGCCAATTTTAAAGACTTTGGCCTCACTGATCGAGTGGAGATACTTGAAGGGCAAGCAGAAGAGTGGTTAGCAAAATTACCAGCGGATGCTTTTGATTTTATTTTTATGGATAGCGCCAAAGCAAAATATTATGATTTTTTCCCAGACTGTATGCGTATCTTACAAAAAGAGGGCGTATTAGCAGTGGATGATGTTTTACAAGGTGGAATGATTTTACAACCGACGGAAGAGATCCCAAGAAGAGTCCGTAAGATCCATAAAAAACTAAATGCTTTTTTAGATATTGTTCTAGATCATCCAGCATTAATTTCTACTATCCTACCAATAGGAGACGGCTTATTGCTCATTACCAAAAAAGAAGATTTTGACTTTTCATTTATGAAAGAAGAAAATTAAATGTTATCTGAAACACTAACTGACGAAAAATGGTTAGTGTTTTTTATTTTTACCGTCCGCATGTTTATTCTAATCTTAAAGCAAAAAATAATTTGAATTCGAAACGATTTAACTTAAGAAAATAAATAAAAAACCGATATTCTTATTGGAAACTTAACAATTAAATGTATAATATATGATAAAATAGGCTAGTTGTTACATGTTGCGTGATGGCCACTCATATATTTATTTTTGTAGACGGGGGATTTTTTTGAAACGTGAAAATTCAAAATTTTTTAAAAAAACAAGAATTAATTGTAGATGCTACTCGTCTATATTTTATAACTGAAGAAAATCCTGAAAATCCAGTTAATGTTGATACTCTCTTGAAAGAAGGATACTTAGAGGAAAGAGCAAACGACCCTGTACAAAAAGGAACCGTCATTCGTGAAGAGAAGAAAGATGGTGACGCAGTTATATATAGTTACGAATTTGGACCTAACGGAAATTAGTAATTTTAACCACAAAAAAGACTATTTTTATTTATCTAGAATTGAATTATGAAAGACCAGGTTTGTAAATAGAAAACAAAATTAAAAAAAATATGAACAAAGAAGAGGGGTTCATCCTTGTAGAACTTCTTACAGTTATTGTGATTTTGAGAGTTGTTGTTGCCATTGCAATTCCAACTGTAGGTAGCGTTATAGATCGTGCCGAAACAGATTCAAATGAAGCTAAGGCTACTCTAATTGAAGATACTGCACGACTCTATGCTACGAATGAAAAATTAACTGGTGAAGTAAGAATTACCAAAGAAGCAAATGAGCCAGGTACTCATATGTATACAATTCTAAATCAGTTAAAGTAAATTCAAATTGATAGAAATATTATTGTTACAATAGTTTTGGTTGTTGAAGTTAATCTAAAGGATACATAAATCCGAAAGACCCTATTTCGGGGTCTTTCTTACTACTTAGGAGAAATAAAAAATGCAAGGATTAATTTTATTTATCTTTTTTATATACGGTACGATCTTCGGTTCGTTTTTTAACGTCGTCGGACTTCGTGTACCAAATAAAACATTATTTAAACAACAACGCTCCTATTGTGATAATTGTGAGCGGACTTTAACCTGGACTGAGCTTATTCCAATTGGTTCTTATGTCATTCAAGGTGGACGCTGTAGAGAATGTCGTCAAAAAATCTCACCATTATATCCAATAATGGAAGGATTAACAGGTTTTTTATTTGCTTTTACTTATTATCAAGTAGGTTGGGATCATTCATTAATTCTAGGCTTATTATTAATTTCTTTAGTTATTCCGGTGACCGTGTCAGATTTGGTGTACCAAAAGATTCCTAATCGAATTTTGCTCTTTTTCACGCCATTATTTGTACTTTATCGTTTAGTTTATCCACTGGTGCCATGGTGGGATTCATTATTTGGAGCATTATTTGCTTTTACTCTGGTATTTTTGATCATTCTTTTATCCAAAGGTGGGATGGGAATGGGAGACTTAAAGTATTACACTCTTTTTGGGTTTATATTTGGGATTCCACATTTTCTACTTTTGTTCTTTTTATCAACCATCTATGGAACAATTGCAGGACTCATTGTCATGAAAGTGAAAAAAACGGGAAGAAAAACAAAGTTAGCATTCGGTCCTTATATTGGTCTTGCAGCACTGACTATCTTTTATTTTGGCGATGCGATGATTCAATGGTACTTACAGCTGATTTATTCATAACTTTTAAGTTTGGAGGATTTCATATATTTTTTAATTCAAAACCTGTACTTTATTTACAACTACTAGATAGAAGTCTTCAATATTCAATATTTAGCTATTCATTCAAAAAATCATTCATTTATCGATAAAGGAAAGCTTGTTTTCGATACCAATATACTAGAAGACGGGTGCATCGTAAATGCTCCACTATTAGAAACACGGTTAGATGCATTAGTGAAAGAAATGGAAAAATGCAAAAATGCAGAAGTACACATTTTACTATTAAATGATTTTGTGACCATTAGAGAAGAAAACATTCCAAGTCAATTAACACCTAGTGAGGTAAGAGATTATCTAGAATTACCCATCAGCCAATCAATTCGTATATCGATTGAAAATCCAAAGTTTGATTTTGGTATTATTGAAAAAAACGAATACGAACAGAAAATTTTTATTATTGCTTATTCTGACGATGCAGTAAATTTGTATCAGAATATTTTACAAAATGTTTCTTTAAAACCGACTGTGGCAGACGTTAGTGCTTTGAGCTTATATCGTGTGGCGAATAGAAGAGGAACGATTAAAAAAGATAAGGATCATCATACACTTCTACTCGAATGGAATCCATATGATCTTTCTATCATGGTATTTCACTAAGACCGACCAACATTTTATCGACATTCACAATCTCCACGTCTATCAGAATCATGGGAATTGACCCATCAAGGGGAATGGGTTTGGAGAAAAACATTGAATTGGAAGCTATGTTGGAAGAACAATTAAAGGGTTTAGAACGTTTCTTAGATTTTTACCAATATTCAATCCTTGATGGAAAAGGTCATATCTGTGAGATTATATTGACCGGTTATTATCCAAATTTAAATGCATTAAAAGAACAATTAACCACGCGTTTTGCGTTAGACGTTAACATGCTTAATACGCCTAAAGATATTGAACCACATTTTAGTGCGCTATACGGATTGACATTAAGAGAAGAAGCTGGAGGAGAATAAGTAATATAAATTTTTTTGAGAAAAAGAAAACAAATATCCTCCCATACATCGCTGGTGGAGTATTTTTGGTTATTCTTCTCATCATGGGAATTTATTTCTTCTTTGTCAGCATGCATTATAACCAAGTCATCGAAGATAAAAATGAATGGATCAACACAAATATTGAAGAAGTTGTTCTTTCTAGACGAAGTAATTATTTTGACCAACTCTCGAAACAATCTTTAAGTGTTCAAGAAACCTTAAATGAAAATCAATATCCAATGAATAGAGTTGCCGAAGAAATCGTTTCTGTAATACCAGATGAGGCAGATAGAATAGCATCTTTTCAACTGGTTGAATCAAATCAAATAACGTTAATTCTAGAAAACACGGGAACTACTATGGGACAAAATATTGTTGGAGAATTGGAGTCTCTTACTTTTGTAGATGGGGTTCAATTCTTACATGCAGAAAGTCAAAGTGAGGAAGACAAGCATTTACGATATGAATTAATTATTGATTTAAATGAAGAAATGCATGGTAAGGGGGAGATAGAATGACATTGAAATGGAATCGAGAGTCTATTCTAGTTATTCTCACCGGAGCTATGATTTTAATTGGTTTGTTTTTTTATGGAAATCGTTACTTAGTTCAACCTGTTCAAGAAGAAGCGGATGCTTTAACTCATACAGTAGAAACACAACAAAGATTAATTGAAAATTACCCACCAAGTGAAAAGTTACTCGCTGAATATGAGGATAACTATTCCCAAACAGAGAACTTTTTGCCAAGAGGTGTAGAAGCTACTACAGCTTTAGTAACACTTGAGCAATTAGCTGACAGTACAAACGTTATAGTTTCTACAATATCCAGAGTTGAACAGCAACAAACAATAGAAGGAGTATCTGAAGACTTCGCAAAGAATATTTATACCGTTGAAATGACAAGTGATTATTCAGCTAATTTTCGTGAACTAATTAATCAATTAATGGAAGAAGAACGAGTATGGAATATTTCTTCTTTCGCATATGATAAAATTGAGGAAGAGAATTATACTGGAAGTTTTAATTTTGAATTGTATTATTATGTTGAATAAAGAAAAAATAAAACCAAAAAGTCACTCAAGTGTAAGTAGTTAAAATCTACTTGCACTTCTTTTTTATTTTTTCAGTTTGGTTTGAAAAGTTTCTTCTATATAAGGTCAGGAATATTTTTAATAAGCAACCAGAGAAGTTTAAAAGATTCAAAAAAGTCCTTGACTTTATTCGTGAACGTATGTAGTATTATATGTCCGAGCGATAATCAGTGATTACTGCTTGGGAGTTAATGAAATATCTTTTTTGAGAGAAATTAATTGGATGCTGATTGTGCTTTTACTATATAATAGGAAGAAAAAATCTCATCAAAAACAACTTTTTAAAAAGAATTTAAAAAAGTGTTTGACAAATTAATGAAGCGATGATAAGATATATCTCGTGCTCAAGAATACCAGTTATTGGTTGAGCCGACAAATTGATCTTTGAAAACTGAACAA
>JBCLPZ010000009.1:0-98233 GCA_041223305.1 Carnobacteriaceae bacterium 52-44
ATTTTCTAGCCATAAAAATAGCCCCCTTCAAAGTAGTTTGTTTTTTTCAGTGTCTACTTTGAAGGGAGCATACCATACATTACTATTGCAAGCTTTTTAATTTAGACTAGTGGGCCGCAGGGGGATCGAACCCCTGACCTATGGATTAAGAGTCCATTGCTCTACCGACTGAGCTAGCAGCCCAAGATGTTGTATAAACAACTGTTAAATATTATAACGCTGCATCTAAAAATTGTAAAGAATTAACCTGCAACAAATTCTCTTCATCATTTAAAAAAACCTGCCTAATTTTAACAATCAAGCAGGTATTTCTCTTTTATTTTTAACACTAAAACAGCGAATTGAGATTATAAATCTAAATGACGAACCCATGCATCCGCAATTAAAGCATGTCCGGTTAAGGTTGGATGGACGCCATCATTTCCTGTATATGTTTGATAACCATATTCAATCCCTTTTGTATTAAACAAACCATCTAAAGGGATAAGCGCTGCATGATAATCATTTGCTAAACGCCGGACAATTTGAATTCTAGGATCTAAATACTTGCGCCAATTATGGCGGTCTTTAGGATACGGTAAAACAAAAGGTTCCATTAAAACAACTCTTGCATCCGTTCGATGGGCTAAAGTTTTTAATAGATAACGATAATCTTCTTCAAACTTAGCCAGATCTTTTTCGGTTTCTTCCAAACCGGTATCAATCGTCAAACCCACATCATTAATTCCAATCAAAATAGAAACCACATCCGGATTTAACTCTAGACAATCTTGTTCCCAACGATCCTTCAAATCAATGACTTTATCTCCACTGATTCCTCGATTAATTATATTTAGATCATATCCCGGATATTTGTGTAGTAAATGAGCCGCTACTAATGTTGGATAGCCATGTCCTAAATCTTCATCATTTTCACGATCACGATTAACATCTGTAATACTATCTCCAATGAAGAGAATTGTATTATTTGGTTCAATCTTTATCTGTTCGCTTCGTTTTTTACTGTCGATATCTTGATTTAACAATTCATGTTTATCCATGTTATTCCCCGTTTTATAGTAGAGTTTTTTCAATAAAGTTAATAAAAGCTGTTTGCCCTTCTTTGTCTGTTTTAAAGACCCCAGCATTTTCTAATACTTCTAAAAAGACTTCCCCCACACCCGCTTGAACAATACTTTCTACATTCTTTTCTGTGATTGAATCGTGTTCTTTTTTTAGCTTATCGGCCCAATCTTGGTGGATTTCAGCTACACTGTCCCGTTTTCCTAATAAAAATTCTTCTACTTCTTTAAGTTCATCTTTTAAACGAGGAGGTAAAATAGCAAGCCCCATGACTTCAATTAAACCAATATTTTCTTTTTTAATATGTTGCACATGAGGATATGGGTGAAAAATTCCATCAGGATATTCTTCAGAGGTTCGGTTATTTCTAAGAACAACATCAAGTTCAAACTGATCACCATTTTTCCGTGCAATAGGTGTCACTGCGTTATGTGGTGTCTCTCCAGTATAAGCGTAGATACCTACTGACTCATCAGAATATTCTTCCCATTCTTTCATAATTTTCCCAGCTGCTTGAGCAACTTCTTCTGCATTTTCTCCACGTAAGCGAATCGCTGACATTGGCCAATTTAGGATACCAGCTTCTACATTTGGTGTCTCTTTCATTTTAAATTCATAGACATAAGAAGCATCTTGAATAGGAAAATGATGACGTCCTCCTTGATAGTGATCATGGCTTAAAATAGATCCTCCAACAATAGGTAAACCTGCATTGGATCCAACAAAATAGTGTGGAAATTGTGAAATGATGTTAAGCAAATTACGTACCGCTTGTAAGCCAACTTCCATCGGGCGATGTTCAATCGCTAAAAAGATAGAATGCTCATTATAGTAAGCATATGGCGAAAATTGGAAGCCCCACTCGTCGCCATCTAAATCCATCCGTATGATACGATGATTTGTACGTCCAGGATGCGTTAAGTTTCCATTAAACCCTTCATTTTCTACAACCAAAGCATTTTTTGGATAATTCAATGATTTCTCATATTTTGAAGCCAAAGCAATTTCTTTGGGATCTTTTTCTGGCTTCGATAAATTAATGGTAATTTGGATGTCTCCATATTCTTCATGAGTATGTGTAAATGCAACATTTTGAGCAATTTCACGAGTTTTAATGTAATTATTTTGCTTACTCATTTCAAAAAAGTTATCCGTCGCTAATTTTGGATCTGTTTTATAATCTTCCCAGAAAATGTTATTCACTTCAGAAGGACGTAATGTTACAAGATCCATGATTTTCGAAGATAAAACGTCCCGTGTAGCAGCTAAATCCTCGATAACCTTCTCAGCCACCGCATATTCTACTAATTCGTCTAAAATATCTAAACGCGACTCTGGTAGATCGCTTAAGTCTTCTGCTTTTTCATAACTTTCAATATTTAAAAGATCTAATAAGCGATTTGTAATATACACTTCATCAATGGGATTTAAATCCCCAATTTCTAAACTTTTTTGAATAAAACCTGTAATTAATTGATCAATATTCATTTTCATGCTCCATTTTCATCCTTAAATTTTTTGTGCACCATCTTCTGTTTCAGCAATATAAAATTCTGGTACATAACCAATTTCTTGTTCGTAATCTACACCAACATTTTTTATAAAATCATCCACTGCATCATTTTCAACAATCGCGATACAACAACCACCAAAACCGCCCCCTGTCATCCGTGCGCCGATGACGCCTTCTTGTCTCCAGGCAGACCGAACAAGGTAATCCGTTTCTTTAACGGTTACTTCATAATCTTCATGTAATGAAAGATGCGATTCATTCATTAGTTTTCCAAAAACCTCTAACTGTTCATCTTTTAATGCTTCTGCAGCTTTTTCCGTTCTTTTATTTTCATAGACTGCATGTTTTGCGCGTCGCTCAATCACCGGATCCGTGATAGCATATTTATACTCTTCAAACTCACTTTCAGAAAGCTCGCCTAAACTCGAAATAGAAACAACATTTTGTAACATCTCTAAAGCTTCTTCGCATTGCTTACGGCGTGTATTGTATTCTGAATCGACTAATTCACGGCGTGTTAATGAGTTCATAATAATAATTTTATGGTCTGGTAAATCTAATGGAATTTGTTCATATTCTAAAGTATTTGTGTCGAGTAATAAGGCGTGACCTTCTTTTGCGTTCGCAATAATAAACTGATCCATAATTCCTGAATTTAAGCTTAAAAATTCATTTTCAACGCGCATGCCAAGTTTCGCAATCGTCTCTCCGCTTAAATCCGTCCCATATAAATCATTGGCGATGACACCAGTTAGAACCTCTAAGGATGCGGATGAGGACAAAGACGCGCCGTTTGGAATGGTTCCATAAATAAACAGATCAAAACCATGAGGGAAATCTCCGGTTTTCTCTTGAATATATAATAACATTCCTTTGATGTAATTTGTCCAGTTACTTTCTTTTTCATAAGTAATTTCTTCTAATGAAAAAGATAAGGTGCCTAATTCTGGTAAATTATCCGAATAAGCATAGACCATTTTATCTTCTCTTGGAGCCGCTACTCCGTATGTACCCATAGTAATTGCACAGGGAAAGACTTTTCCACCATTGTAATCGGTATGTTCTCCAATCAAATTAATGCGTCCTGGTGAAAAATATAAGTTCTCCGTCGTATAGCCAAAAACTTCTTCAAAACGGTTGAGTAGTTCTTTTCTATTTTCCATACAATAATCCTTCCTAAATTTGATTATTTTATAAATTTTGTTAATACTTTATTCAAACTAATGACATTTTCTATTCTTATATCTGTGCTATAATTAAGACCAAGATAAGAATAAAAGGAATATTTCAATTCATCAACATTATAAGGAGGTTGATTATAAATGTTTTTCCCTTTTTATTTTGATCCAACCTATATACTCGTTATTATTGGCCTAGTCATTTCTGGATTAGCATCAAGTTATGTACAAAGCACATTCAGACGTTATAGCGAAGTGCACTCGAAATTGGGGTATAATGCTTCTGAAATTACGCGTTATATTCTTGATTATGCAAATCTAGACGATGTAAAAATTGAGCGTGTTCCCGGAAACTTGACGGATCATTACGACTCAAAAAATAACGTCTTGCGTTTATCTGATTCAACGAATGACTCAACATCTGTTGCAGCCATTGGTGTTGCAGCTCATGAGGCTGGACATGCGTTACAAGATCGAGACGGTTATGCTTATCTACGATTACGTAGTGCGTTTGTACCAATTACAAATATCGGCCAAACAGCTGCATTTCCAATCTTGCTCTTAGGTTTATTCATTGGTCAGGGTGCTGGTGATATGCTCATTAATCTTGGTTTAATTTTGTTTTCATTGACCTTTTTATTCCAAGTGATCACATTACCTGTTGAGTTTAATGCTTCTAACCGCGCGCTATCAATTTTAGAATCCGAACAAATCTTAGTCGGTGAAGAATTAGAAGGCGCAAATAAAGTTTTACGTGCCGCAGCATTAACTTATATAGCAGCAGCCATCGCTTCATTCTTAAATGTTCTTCGTCTCTTCTTACTTTTTGGCGGCGGAGGCAGAAGAAGAAATTAATCCGTTTCATTGATTGTATCATTTAAAGGGTGTAAGTGCATTCTTAATTGGAAAAAGTAGGTAAAAAAACACAAAAAGCGTGAACCAAAATTTAATTTCGGTCACGCTTTTTTGGTTGTTTAAAAGTCTTCAAAATCTCTAAAGTCATCTGGATCTTGTCCGACTTCTTCATAAGGATCCACAGGGTTTATATTGTCTCTTTCACCCATTTGAGCTGTATCCATACTTGATGAATATCTTGTTCCTGCTAAGTTTTCATAAAACACTACTTGACTCATTGTATAATATGGAATTAGCCATAAGTATAAAATACCCAATGTAAAAATCCCTAAAATAAACCAGCCAATGAAACTGATATCTAGTGTAAATAACTCCATTTTGTGCCCTTGCATCAAACGCTGACTTTCATCAATACATTCCTTAGGACTTGGTTGCTCCCCTGTTCGATCTACCGTATCTTTATAAACTAACTCTGCTTGCGAATAAGAATAAGCTTTAACAATTCCTGGAATAATTAAAAGTAACGTCCAAAGAAAAATTCGGATATAAATTGTGACTTTAAGAATGAACAGATTCAATAAATATTCCTTACGAAAAGCTTGAATCACTCCACGTAATGGATCTATATATTCATCATAACGACGAAGAAAGTCTAAAAATGTAAAAGTTACACCCGTTAATAAAAAGTTATGAACCACATTTAAAAGAATAACGATCAAATCACCTAAAAGTGATCGGTTCATTGTACCTTGTGCTGTATCTCCAATGAAAATAATTGAAAACACTGTAGGTATAAGCATTAAAATAATAGCTGAACGCCAATGCCCTTTTAATTGAGCTTTTGATTCTCTTTTAATGTCGCCGGATGTATATAAAACATCTTGTGTAATAAAATTCACTTGTTCAACTCCTTTTGTGTAAACTGTACGGACTACAATAATTTGCCCAAAACCCAGACAGTCGGGTCATGGACAAATTATAGGCTATGAATGGTGAAGCAGAAGATTAATCTTCTAAACCAAATTCCTCGCGTACCACATTCGCAATTCTTTCACAGTATTCTGTTACTTTTTCTTCAGTAGGTGCTTCTGTCATTACACGTAGTAATGGTTCCGTTCCACTCGCACGAACCAGTACACGTCCATCTCCAGCCATTTCTTCTTCCACTTCAGCAATGACTTTTTGAACGCGTGGATGTTCCATTACACCGTCTCTATCTGTTACGCGTACATTTATTAATCTTTGAGGGTATGTAGTGACCTCCGCCGCTAATTCTGATAAAGGCTTGCCTGTCTCTTTCATTACGTTAAGTAACTGAATACCTGTTAACAAGCCATCTCCAGTTGTTGAGTGATCTAAAAATACAACGTGCCCAGATTGCTCTCCACCTAAGTTATAGCCATTTTCACGCATTTCTTCGACAACAAAACGGTCACCAACTTTTGTCTTCACTGATTTAATCTCATGTTCTTCAAGCGCATGGTAAAAACCGATATTACTCATTACAGTAGAAACAACGGTTGAATTTTTTAATTGCCCATTGTCATTTAAATGTTTTCCGCAGATATAAAGAATTTTATCGCCATCGACAATATTTCCATTCTCGTCTGCTGCAATTAAACGATCTCCGTCTCCATCGAAAGCTAAACCAACATCCGCTTCTTTTTCAACTACCGTCTCAGCCATTAATTCCGGATGTGTACTTCCTACGCCATCATTAATATTTAGACCGTCTGGAGAATCACCAACAACAAAAAAGTCTGTCTCTAAATCTGCAAACAATCGATTAACAATTGGACTGGTCGCTCCATTTGCTGCATCTAAAACCACTTTAATTCCTGATAAATCACCAGAAATTGTTTGTTTTAAATATTGAATATATTTTAAGACACTTTCTTTATATTCTTCTGCACTACCGATACCTTCTGCACTAGGACGTGGTAAATCATCGCCTTCTGCATTCGCTAATTCTTCAATTTCTCTTTCTTGTTCATCTGATAATTTAAAGCCATCTGCTCCAAAGAATTTTATTCCATTGTCTTCTGCCGGGTTATGCGAAGCAGAAATCATAATACCTGCTGTTGCATTTTGTTGACGGGTTAAATAAGCGACACCTGGTGTTGAAATAACACCCAAGCGTAACACTTCAGCACCAATAGATAATAATCCAGCAATTAATGCGTACTCCAACATACGACCGCTAATTCTTGTATCTCTTCCAACAAGCACGCGAGGTGTATCTTCTTCAATATGCTGTGCTAATACGTAACCACCATAACGTCCTAATTTAAACGCCATTTCTGGTGTTAATTCACTATTTGCAACTCCTCTAACACCGTCTGTACCGAATTTGATCATTTAGAATACTCCTTTATTTTCAATTAATTAATCTTGTATTGAGGTATTTTGATTATTGCTAACTTCAATTAAAACTTCAATTTCATCTCTACTAATTTCTTCAATTCCTTCAGGCAACGACCCAACTGGAACGGTGACCAAAGTAGACTCTGTAATATTATCAAAATTTACAGTAATTGGAAAGTTCGAAAGTTCATTAACTGCATCCGGTTCTCCTCGAATCGTGATAGAGTCCGACTCCGCGTTACTTAAAGTCATTTCATATTCATATCCTGCGACTTTACCTGATCCTTCTCTTAAAACAATAGGAACTTCTTTTTGGGTTCGCACAACCGGGGCAAGAATTTCTACCTGACTCGGATCCGAATTTACATTTAAGGGGTTCCCCTCTGCATCTAACACCAATATTGGTGCCAATAGTAAGATATCATCGTTAATTTCCGTTTCTTCAGAGCTTATTTCAACAATGACGCGATCAATGCTTTCCATTGTTGAAGCTGCACCCGTGAGGTTCACGAGATTGTTTGATAATGTAGGCTCTAAAACTTCGTAACCTTCTGCTAAATTCAACTCTTCATCGATTTCAACACCAATTTCATATTGTTCTTCTCTTTTTTCTTCAATCGTTAATGTCACACGTGATGGACTCACACTTGCTGTCAAGTCACTAGATAAACCATTGACTTGTAAATCCACTTGATGTGTTCCCTCTCCTAATTCATTCAAATCAGGAGTCGCTACCGTGAAATTTTGGGTCGCTACGGTTTGAAAAAGAACGGCTTGAGGTCCTTCAATTCGAACGGTCGCCGAGTCTGGAATACCAGAAACAAAAAATTGGTCCGTATCAATGTTCACTTCTATAGGTAAATTCGTTATAATTTCCGATCCACTAATACTTGCTCCAGGAGTAGGATTATTTGATTGAAAACGTGTTTGATTTTCATAATTCACAAATAAAAATAACCCAACAGCAAGAAGAATAGAAAAGATACGTTTTACCCAAAGATTTTCAAAATTAATATTAACCACCTCTCAAAGCATTACGAATCATTTCAATAATATTATTGACATACTCCGCAATCGCTGATGTTTCTTCGTCTTCTGTTTCAGGTTGTAGTTGTTCAATTAGATAATCTCGCATTTCATCAACTGTTAATTCAGGTATTAAGTTACTTCTATGCGCAATACTAACGTCTCCGGTTTCTTCAGATACCACAATTGTTATTGCATCTGTGTCTTCAGAAAGACCAATCGCTGCACGGTGTCTCGTTCCATATTTTTTTGGAATGGCTGCACTTTCCGATAAAGGTAAGTAACTAGCCGCTGAAGCAATTTTGAAGTTACTCAAAATCATCGCTCCATCATGCAAAGGAGTATTTGGAATAAATGCATTAATAATTATTTCAGATGAAATAACAGCATCTAATGGAATACCTGTTTTAATATACTCACTTAGTGGCGACTCCATTTCAATGGAAATCAGTGCACCGATGTGTCGCCTACTCATATAATGAACGGCCTCTGCTATTTCATTAATTGTGACTTCAACAGGGTTCGTTTTCTTTCGGATTGAAAACAAACTCCCGCGTCCAATATGTTGCAAGCCACGTCGTAACTCTGGTTGGAAAATAACAATTAATGCAATGGCTGACCACTGAATAACAAAATCGACAATATATTCTGTTGTATGTAGTTGGAAAAAGGAACTTAAAAACTTGATTGTAATAATGACTAGGATACCTTTTAATAACTCTGTTGCTCGGGTTCCTTGTGCAATCTTGATTAATTGATAGATAAAAAAGGCAACAATTATAATATCTATAATATTAACCAACGTTGTCCAGGACCAAAAATCCACCCAGTCAATGTTCTCTAACCACGTAAGCATACTGCACCACTCTCATTAATTTTCTCGTGTTCATAGTATATCATAGCTATGAAAGAATACGATTGAAAACTTAAAATTTATTCGGAATAAAACAATATTTTGACAAATTTTACGCTCAAAAAAAAGAGAATGCAGTTTAACTCTACATTCTCTCTTTCTGCTATTTGTTTTTTTATTATAAAGTATCGACTAATTTTTTTTAATTTCTCTGCACTTTCATAGAAAGCTTTTGCCTCATCATCTGGTACAAATTCAAGTAAGTAATGATGATTATGAAGAGCTTCTTTATCAATAATAGCGAGATACTGTTTCCACTCTTCAAATCCATCGGCCAGTGGGAAGCGATTATAAAAATCTTCCCAGTGAAAAATATGTACATTTGTTATCCAAGGTGCTAAATTTGGAAGGCTTTCAATTCGCTGTTCAACGGACAATGATTCAGCTGGTTGCCAATACAAAAGAACATTTTGTAAGTTGATCTCTTCCATTAATTGTTGAGCACTTTGGGGTGTGTCGGTTAACGTGTCACTATGGCATTTTAAAGTAATTCTTATATTTTCTTTTTCAGCCAAAGCTCCGATTCTTTACGCATCTCCAACAATTTCTTTACGGTATTCATCGTCTGTTTCTGCAAACATGAAGACTATGGGACCAAGCGCCATTCATTTTTACTTTCACTTGTTTAGTTCTATGGGCTATCCTAACAAGTGAGGGCTTTTTTTGAGCTCACTTGGGTAGATACACGGGCTATCCTAACAAGTGAGGGCTTTTTTTGAGCTCACTTGGGTAGATACACGGGCTATTCTAATAACTTGACAAAGTTTCATTTAAAAATGCTGTGCATACAAAAAAAGCAGTGCAAATATATGCACCGCTTCATTAGCTGGGCTGCTAGGATTCGAACCTAGGATACACGGGATCAAAACCCGATGCCTTACCGCTTGGCTACAGCCCAATAAAAATATAAGTGGAGGGAGAAGGATTTGAACCTTCGAACTCGAAAGAGGACGGATTTACAGTCCGTTGCGTTTGGCCACTTCGCTATCCCTCCAAAATATGATGACCCCTACGGGATTCGAACCCGTGATACCGCCGTGAAAGGGCGATGTCTTAACCACTTGACCAAGGGGCCATTTTTTCACGCAAGATATATTCTACAATAGTATCGATAGTTTGTCAAACGTATTTTGAATTATTTTATATTTTAGCAGTTTTTTTATAAAATAAGAAATGAAAGCGACACATATCATGCGATTTCATAAGGTTGTAGCTTCTTGTAAAATAACTAGATTAGTCATTATTTTAATTAAAAAGAAAAAAGCCATTTAAAGAATAGCTCAAATGGCTCCTTTATAAAATAATTAAACAGTTAATTCTAACGCAAAGAAGTTATTTAAGTAGACACCAATTCCATCTTCTAAATGACTTAAAGTAACAGCATCCGCTATTTCAATCAATTCTGATACAGCATTTCCCATAGCGACACCATGGTTTGCATATTCAAATAATGTGATGTCATTTTGACCATCACCAAAAGCCATCACGGTATTTTTTGAAAAACCTTCTGCTTCCGCTAACCAAGCAAGAGAAAAAGCTTTATCGACCCCTTGTTTAGTAAACTCTAAAGCTACTGGACCAGTGACTAGGCCGGTATATTTATCTTTAAGGTCTCCTCGAATTAAATCTTGATTTTCATTAATATAATCTGAATCCCCTGCAACTAAAACTTTGTAAGCTGGAAAATCAATAGAATCAACGAGTTTTTCTACTTGTTTCAATTTGAAATTCCCACTATTTAGTTCCCCTTCAATAATATTCATATCGCTGTCCACGCGTTTTACGATCCCATGATGATGCGCTTCAACATAAAGATGTTCTCCATAGTGAACCAACGGAATCACATCAAACGTGCTTGTTTGTTTGACAATTTCAATGATTTCTTCGGCTTCTAGTTTATTCTCAAAAACATACTCGCTCTTCTCGCAATCATAAACAGCCGCTCCATTATTCGAAATAAGAAACCCACCATATTGATCCATCTCTAAACTTCTAGCAATCGGTTCCATAAAGGGCACTGGTCTACCTGATGCTAAAATGAGCTTCATTCCTAATTCTTTTTGAATATGTATGAGTGCTCGTTTTGTAATCGGCATAATTTCATGGTTTTTACCGAGTAAGGTACCGTCTAAATCAATGACTATGTGAGTATACATTTATCAACTTCCTTTTTACAGTAATTACTATTTATTATACTTTCTTTTGTAAACAGTTACAATTTTTTCTTGTGCAATAATTAAAAATTGTGAAGTGCATAAAAAAAGAACGAGTTGAAAGATTCCTTCTTCCCACTCGCTCTACTAAATTTTTATACTCATCTGTAATGGCGCATCACAATTAAATACTCTTCAATAAATCTGATTGTGTTTTATATAAATTGTAATAGTTTCCTTTTAACTGCATTAATTCTTGATGGCTACCTTCTTCTAAGATAGAGCGATCGCCTATATAGAATATACGATCACTATTTCGAATGGTAGCCAATCGGTGAGCAACGATAAAAGCCGTACGACCTTCTAACAATTGATTTAAGCCTTCCTGAAGCAGTATTTCTGTTTGTGTATCAATACTTGAAGTCGCTTCATCGAGAATAAGTACCTTAGGATCAGATAAAAGTGTTCGTGCAAAGGAAATTAATTGTCTTTGCCCCGCTGAAAGAGTGCTTCCTCTTTCTTGAACGCGTGTTTCATATCCTCTCGGTAAATCTTTAATAAAATCGTGTGCTCGTACGATACTCGCTGCTTGAATGACCTCTTCTTCCGTCGCATCAAGTTTTCCATAACGGATATTTTCCATAATTGTTCCCGTAAAGATAAACGTATCTTGTAACATAACACCAATTTGTTTACGCAGCGACTCTACTGTTACATCCTGTATATTGATTCCATCAACCAAGATGGCCCCTTTACGAATATCATAAAAACGACTAATCAGATTGGTAATCGTTGATTTCCCAGCACCTGTTGGTCCTACAAGAGCAATCGTCTCTCCTGGTTTAACGTGAAAAGATAAATTTTCAAAAATGGTTTGATTTTCTTCATAGCCAAACTCTACATCTTGGAAAATAACTTCACCCTTAACTGGTGGCATTTCAAAAGCATCTTCCGCATCCGTAATAAGTGGCGGAATATCCATCATTTCAAAGACTCGCTCTAAATAAACAGTCCCTGATACTAATGAGTTGTAAAAGTTCCCAATATTTATTATCGGATTCCAAAAATTATTTACATAGCCAACAAAAGCAATTAACACTCCTGTAGAAACATCCACGCCAAGCCCTCGAATCCCTACAAAATAGACAAGCGAAACGGTCACCGTTGCAATACTTTGGACAATTGGACTGAGTAAAAATTGAATCCTTACGGCATCCATCCAAGCCGATTTTTGTTGATTACTGACATCCGAGAAAACTTCTTGATTAAACCGTTCTCTTGTAAAAGATTGTGTCGTTTTAATTCCAGTAATACTTTCATGAATATACGCATTTAAGTTCGCTTGTTTACGACTGAGTTTATCGTAGGCCACTCGTTGTTTATTTTTGATGATTATAGTAACTACGAAAAGGACAGGCAGTAAAATTAAACTAAATAACGTTAAACGAATATCAATCACTAACATAATCGTCAGTGTCACAATAATACTAAATACATCTGAAATGACATTGATAAAACCTGAAGATAGAATATTACTTAGCTGATTAATGTAGTTTACAACACGCGTTAAAATTTTCCCATGCGGTCGAGTTTTGAAAAAGGAAAAGGATAGTTTCTGCATATGCCTAAACAAATCCGAACGCATATCTTGCAATACATTTTGACCAAGCGAAGCAATATTATATTGGCGATAGCGAATCGTCCATCCATTTAAAAGAGTGACGACCGTATAAGCCACTATCACGCCAATCAGCAATAACCTATCCTCATTTGGAATCACGATATCAATCACAATACTCGTTAAATATGGCCCGATAATCATTAGAACATTGGCGAAGAACACCACGAATAATAAAGTGATGACCGATTTTTTATAGGGCGCTAAATAACTCGCTATTCGTTTATAATTTTCAAAATTATTGGGTTTTCTTTGTGTTTCTTCATTTGCTTTACTTGCTTGAGCCATTTTTCTCCCTCCTAATCCGCTTGTCCTAATTGATCTTCGTAAATTCTATAATAAGCACCTTTTTTAGCCAATAATTCTTCGTGCTGACCTCGCTCAATAATTTTACCTTTTGATAAAATAAAAATTTGATCCGCATTTTTTACAGAAGATAAGCGATTGGCAATAATAAAGGTAGTTCTTTGACGACTAACTTCTTCCATTCCTCTTTGAATTCTTGCTTCAGTTTCCATATCTAGTGCGGATGTTGTATCATCTAAGATTAAAATCGCAGGGTCTTTCAATAAACCACGCGCTAGTGATAAACGTTGTTTCTGTCCACCAGATAAGCCACTACCTTGTTCACCTAAATATGTTTCATATCTCTCAGGCATTCGCTCAATAAATTCACTCGCATCCGCAACTTCAGCTACTTCTTCTACATCTTCCATCGGGGTTTGGGGTAAACCAAATGAAATATTACTTTTAATCGTATCTGAGAATAAAAAAGCATCCTGCATGACAACTGTAATATTTTCTCTAAGGTCAATCACATTCCATTCACGAACATCCACATCATCAATTAATATTCGTCCTTTGGTTGGATCAAAAAATCGAGAAATTAAATTAACTAATGTCGATTTCCCAGATCCCGTCTCTCCTAGAATGCCCACTGTTTCTCCGGGTTCTGCTATAAATGAAATATCGTCTAATACATTATTTTCAGGTTCATCAGGGAAGGCGAATGAAACATCTTGAAATTCCACTTTTCCTTCTACATAATCAGGCTTTCTTCTTTCTTCAATCGGAATGATTGGTTCAATCATCAACATTTCTCGAATTTTTACCGTTCCAGCAAATAAATTTTGCAAATCATTCATGTATCCACCGAGATTACGCATTGGCACATTAATCATCCATATTAAACCCGTAAAGGTCACTAAATTCCCAACACTCATTTCATCAATAATAACAAGCCAACCACCAAAACCAACCGCGATTACAGACATAAAACTAGCAAATGTTTCAATTCTTGGTAAATATTTTGAAGAAATAGCGGCTGATTCTAAATTTTTATTTTTAAAGTCATCATTCACATGATCAAATTTTTCTTCTTCAAATCTTTCATTTCCAAACGCTTTGACAATTTGATTCCCTCGAATATTTTCTTCAACCATCGAATTTAAACGAGAAAAACTTTCACGTATTTCATAAAAAGCGCGATTTGCTCTTGAAGAAAGTAATACCGTGAACACTGCAATAAATGGTGTAACCACAAGCAAAGCAGCAGTTAACTTCCATTCAATCGTTCCTAAAAAAATAAGCGCTGAAATAAACAATACAATATTATCTAAAACATTAAAGTACACCCAAGCCACACTATGACGAATAGAATCTGTGTCTCCGGTCATTCTAGCCATAATATCTCCAGTACGTGTATGATTAAAGAAACTAAAATCTAGTGCTTGAAACTTCGTATATAAATCATCACGTATTTGGAACAAAACATCTTGACTAATTGATTCAAAACGTATTTGATACAAATATCTTAAAAACGTTCTTAACAACGTTGCTCCAATCATTACCAATAATAGAGGAATCAATAAATTTTCTTGCCCATCCATAATAACCGTATCAACAATTAATCCACTAATGTACGGCGTTACAATATTTAACAAAGCCACCACAATCGTTAAAAAACTCCCAAACCACCAACTCATGCGATAAGGACGGATATATCGAGTTAACCATCTAATTGTGTCCATTTTCTCCTCTCTCCTTTTCTCATCATTTTTCGATTCTATCCTATCGAAATTTTAAAAGCTTTAAAATGGAATATAGCATCAAATTATATGGACTATATTAAGCAAGCTAGAATCGTTTAAATTGTTCTTTAGAAGACCAATGGTATAATTTATTTGAGAGTAACAAAGAAATTAGGTGATTTTTATGTTGACAATTCATTCAAAGACCTTTAATCCAGAAGTTCTTTATGTATTTGATACCGTGAACTCGGGACCTGTTTCAGGAAAAAAACATACACACGATTTTTTTGAATTATCAATTATTTTAAGTGGAGAATCTTTTTACGTCATTAATGATGAAAAACATTATCTTGTAGAAGAAACCGTCTTAGTCTTAAATCCTGGCGTCAATCATATGGATTATACAGACGAAGGAATGAAGAATGTTCAAATTCATATTGGATTAAGGCATTTTAATTTTCCTGGATATAAACGAGATTTTCTTCCCTTAGAATCAAATATTATTCAACTCGGTAATTATAAAGAACCTTTTTTTGAAACATGTCGTGAGATTATCCGCGAAAGAAATGACGCCAAACCAGGGTATGAATTGGTTTTAAAAGCACTCGTGTATAAATTAATTGTCTATTTATTCCGCGACGATAGTACAACACTAAGCGAAGATCAGCTACTTATCCCCGATAAAGAAAAACAAGAATTGGTCAACGAAATTCAATTATATATTGAAATTCATTATCACGAAGATTTATCTTTAGAACAGATTGCTCATGAATTTTATACAAACTCAACCACTCTTTCACGACTATTTAAACAGTTTTCAGGAGACACGCCCATTAATTATTTGATTAATTATCGTTTAGAAAAGGCGAAAAATTTACTCTTATCGGACACCTCCCTCTCCATTAAAGATGTTGCTAAAAGTGTAGGTTACGAAGACTCTTTATATTTTAGTAAATTATTTAAAAAAAGATTCGGAGAATCTCCTACTTTCTTTGCAGAACATACAGACTCAACAGATTAAGAGAAGCAAGATGGCAAACACTGACCCCCACCTCCTCCGGAAAACAACTGAGTGTGTGGATTTTAAAATTCATTTTCCAGAGAAAAAATACTTTTTATAAGATTGTCTTTTTACCGGTTCATTTTTGAATATCAAAATGAGAGGTAACCTCATAAAATCGCTATAAAATACAAAAAGTGAGCCGGACTAATTATAATTCCGAGCTCACTCATTTTTAATTATTTTATTTTGCTATGATATTTTCATATTTTTCTTCTTTACGTTTAAATAAATTAACAACATATGGACAAGTTGGTTGGATTTTTTTACCTTCTGTTTCCATTTGTTCAACTAGACGGTCGACTAGTTGTTCAGCAACACCTTGCCCACGAAGTGAGGGATCAACGAATGTATGATCCGCATCCACAGTGTTTTCATCTAATGGTTTATACGTAATTTCTGCAATAACATTTCCATCTTCATCTTCTTGATAGAAACGATTTTCACCTTTAATAAACTCCATGCATCGCACCTCTTATTTTGTTTTATTTTCTAGTTTTTGTTAAGCTCTTTTTGTCTTTTTTTGTTGGTTCTTCAGAACATAAACGAGAAATGAGCTCTACTTTTTTGCCTTCAAACTCTTTCTTTCGCCCTTGGATTTCTTTTCTAAATTTTGCTTCTTCTGACATTTTGAACTTATCCTCCTTATTGAACAGGTTCATAGCCAATAGATTGTAACAAATCGACTATACAAAAAAAAAACAGTAGATTTCTACAAATTTGTTTCGTAAATGACAAAATAAATACTTTATGACAAAAACTGAAATTTCTATCCACAGCTTTATTTTTTACCAACTTAAAAGAACTTCTCAATCATTTCTTGTCATCATTGTAACGCATCTACTCTATAATTGAAAACTCTTCCAATGAAGTTATAATCTTATTCTAAAAATAAATTATTCCTTTTAAAACACGAATAAACTACAAGGACTAGAGAAGTTATCTTATAGTTTATTTAAAGAACTTTTTGATTAGATAGCAAACCAATAGTAACCATTAAATTTATATTCTTGCTCTTCTGGTTCGTCCGATTCCCAATCCATCTTTTCCATATCTTCTGGATATTTTGTAAAATACATTGGAATATTTTTAATGACTTCAATATTTAAAAATTCATAGAGTTTATGATCGCGAATATCGGATGCAATTTGTAAGCCATTATGAATCATACTAAAATCTTTTAAGCTCGTTCCTTTTCGGACAAGCGCAGCGACATAAATATCATATCGATGATTAAGTTGAGCAGATTCTAACGCTTCATGTGCACATTGCGTTGCTTTTTCATACATGCCATTTTTAATATATACTAAACTCGCATTTAATTGAAGAGACGGAAGCAAGGTATGCATCTGATCCGCTTCAATGTAATCTTGTGCGCGTTTCAGTAATTTTTGAATAGCATTATCTGCTAATTTTTTTGGTAAATAATAAATAATTACATTTAATAATTTAATATCATTCATAAACCATTCATCGCGACTATTGATCAAATTCCAAATATCTTCAACTAATTTTTTCACTTTTTCTAGTTGTTCACCTGTCGTGTCCGAATCTAAGTCAATGATAAGATTTAAATAATGTTTCATCATTTCTAAATACCAATCATAATCATGTTCTAAATATTCTTCTATTTTTTTGATTAACTCTCCATAAGATTCCGTATTTCCAGTAAAGTGATTTCCATAGAATTCTTCTTTTAATTGATCCCCATATTCCAATTGGTAATTATTATTTATGAACATAAATTCACTGACACTTAAATCCAATTCATCAAGAAGATTTAAAAAGTTATCTAAATAAATCGTTTGTTTATTATGTTCAAATTTAGATAAAGAAGAGCGTGAGATGCTTTCTTTTGTTACATTATGTTGCGATAATTTTCGGGCTTGGCGAATATATTTATAAGTACTTCCAAAAGTACTTTCAAACTCCATATTAAAAGCCTCCTTTAGCCCACCAGCGATTTATATTTTTTTCTTTAATATGATGGTCAATTGCTTTTTATTATAAATTATTTGTTACTTGAAACACCTGTACACACAACAAAAACATTTTTGTCTTTACAGAGTAATTATATCAACCAATGATTCAATTTCAAAATGATTAGTGAGAAAAAGCTCATTTTGCAAAATAAATTCACAATCATTTAAAAATCCTCTTCTGCACTATTCTATTACAGAAGAGGATTTTTATACACTATTTAGTTTTGCTCAATGCTTCATTAGTCGTTTAATCTTAGCATCATCGCGTTAATCGCTACAATGACTGTACTTAATGACATTAAAATCGCGCCAACTGCTGGACTTAACGCAATTCCAATTGGTGCAAGAATTCCGGCAGCCAATGGAATGGCAATAAAGTTATATCCTGCTCCCCACCAGAGATTTTGTGTCATTTTATTGGTTGTTTTATCAGACAACTCCAAAAATGCTTCAATATCCGCTGGATCCGATTGGGTTAAAATGATATCTGCAGAATCTAGAGCAACTTGTGTACCGGCTCCAACTGCAATCCCTACATCCGCTAAAGCAAGGGATGGGGCATCGTTCACACCATCTCCAACCATAATGACCGTTTTACCTTCATTCGTTAACTGTTCAACTAACTCATATTTATCTTGGGGTGATTGGTTCGCTTTATACTCGATTCCTAAATCTTCAGCTGCACCTTGTGCGGCTTTTTCATTATCTCCAGTCGCCATAATTGGCTCAATGCCATGATTTTTTAAAGCCTCAATTAGATGTTTACTGGTTGGTTTTAATTCATCCCCCAAAGCAACAGCTCCTATCGCATTTCCGTCTTCGACTAAAATACTGAGCGTCGCACCTTTAGGCACTTCAACCTCTATTTCCTTCTCATAGGCTTTTTGGCTAATTAATTCATAATGTTTACCATTCGCCTGTCCTTCGACTCCAGCACCCGATACAACCTCAATAGAATCAAAATCAACAGCACGTACTCCCTCATTTTCAGAATGAGTAATGATAGATTGAGCAATTGGATGGCTCGAACCTGCTTCAATTCCGGCCATTAGCGCTGTAATTTCTTCTTCGGTATGGTCCTCACTTAGCACATCCACATTTATAACCTTAAATTCTCCGGTGGTTAAAGTTCCTGTTTTGTCTAAAATCATGACGTCTGATTTTTTGGCTTGTTCTAAAGCTTCGCGGTCTTTAACTAATAATCCGCGGCTTGCACCTAAGCTTGTACTACGTGCGACAACGAGTGGAATCGCTAGACCTAAAGCGTGTGGACAAGCAATAACCAATGTTGTTACGGTAAAAGTTACAGCAGTCGATAAATCTTCAATCGCTATCCATGCAATAAAAGCAACAATGGCTACGGCAAGTGCGATGTAAAAGAGCCAACCTGCAACTTTTTGAGCAGTGTTTTCTGCTCTTGATGGTTGATTTTGTGCTTCGCTAATGAGTGTTTGTACTTGAGAAATAAAAGATTGATCGCCTGTTTCTTCCACTTCTATAAATAAAACACCTTCGCGGTTTGTAGATCCACCGATCACTTGGTCGCCCTCGTTTTTCTCAACAGGTTTTGATTCACCGGTAAGTAAGGCTTCGTCCACACGGGAGTTTCCTCTGGTGATTTTACCATCTGCGGGAATGTTTTCGCCTGCTTGTACGCGAATAATATCGCCTACCTGTAAATCTCCAACTGGACGTGTTTCAATCGAATCATCGTCTAAAACGACTTGTGCATCTTTCGGAACGAGTTCTGCTAATGCTTTTTGTGCATCACCTGCATCACCGACGGCTTTCATTTCGATCCAGTGACCAAGTAACATGATAAGGATCAACGACGCGAATTCGAAAAAGAAATCCATTACGTGTTCGCCCGTTGTATAGTGTGTAATGACGGCATATATACTATATAAATATGAAACGCCTACACCTAATGAAACGAGTGCCATCATTCCAGGAGCTTTTTGTTTAAATTCGTCAATCGCTCCTTGATAGAATGGTTTACCTCCATATATTAACAGGATTGTAGAAACAATCGCGACTAAAATATCAGAGTATTGAAAGGTAAACTGAAATGGTAAAGTAATCCCCATCATTGGTGACAATACCATAATAATAATTCCTAAAGGCAATGATTTTAAGAATAACTCTTTAAAATTTCCGTGATGATGATGATGATGTCCCTCTCCGCCATGGTCGTGGTGATCGTGCCCTTCCTGTTCGTGATGTTCATGGTTTTCATGAGCATGCTCTGAATGATCATGTTCTGAATGTGTCTCTTCCATTTCTTCTACTTGATCTTCGTGGTAGGCATGACGAACAGTTTCCTCTTCATCACTTTCTTTGTAATGATGTCCGTGGTGCTCATGATCATTGTGTTCTGAATGGTCATGTTTATGCTTATTATGCTCTTCTTTACTCATAAATAATACCTCCTGTAATTTATTTACGACTAAAGTTTACACTTGTAGACGTAAATAGTCAAGAAATAAACTTCATAATCTTAAGTTTTTATAAATGAACTTTTCAAAAGCAGACACTATGAAATGAGATATCGAAGCGGCTAGCAAAATTATTAGCTTATACCAAATCATCTACTCCAAATCCATAACTAAGAACACAAAAACTCTTCTTTTAAAAATAAAGAAGAGTTTTTAGTGTTGTTGTATTGTATTTTAAATTTTTCGTACTACTCCAGACTTAATCGCTACATTTTTTACAGCATCCGTAACAGCTGGAACGACACGTTTATCTAAAGGATCTGGAATGATATATTCTTCATTTAATTCTTCCTCTTTCACCAAACCAGCAATGGCATAAGAAGCGGCTAATCGCATGCTTTCATCTATCATCATTGCATTAGCTTCTAGTGCGCCTTTAAATATTCCTGGGAAAGCAGAGACATTATTAATTTGATTTGGAAAATCACTGCGCCCAGTTCCCATAATCGCGACTCCAGCATTTTTTGCGACATCTGGCATAATTTCAGGAACTGGATTAGCCATTGCAAAAACAATCGGATCTTCATTCATTTTTTTAATGGCATCAGTCGTTAAAATATTCGGGGCTGAAACGCCTATGAAAATATCGGCACCAACTAAAGCCTCTTGTAAACTCCCACTTTCATCCTCTAAATTTGTTATGGCTAGGATTTTTTCTTGTTCACTATTTAATGAGGGATATCCAGAATAAATAATTCCTTCTCTATCCACTAATAAGATATTTTTAGCTCCCAGAATTATTAGATGCTTTGCAATAGCAATCCCAGCAGCTCCTGCCCCATTAATCACTATTTTAGTTTCTTCAAGTTCTTTATGTTTTAATAATTTAAGTGCATTAATGACTGCAGCTCCGACCACAATGGCTGTACCGTGCTGATCATCATGAAAAACAGGAATATCTAATGCTTCGATTAATTGTCGTTCAATTTCAAAACATTCTGGAGCTGCAATGTCTTCTAAGTTAATTGCACCAAAGCTCCCCGCAATTTGTTTGACTGTTTGAACAACTTCATCCACGTCTGTTGATTCAACGCTAATTGGAAAAGCATCCACATCCGCAAATTCTTTAAATAAAATACTTTTTCCTTCCATTACAGGCATCGCAGCTTGTGGTCCAATATTCCCTAATCCTAAAACTGCCGTTCCATTTGTAATAACACCCACTAAATTATTTTTCCGTGTCACTCGATAAGCTTCTTCTGGATTTTCAACAATGGCCATACAAGCATCTGCTACCCCTGGTGTATAAGCCAGCGCCAAGTCTTCTCGACTGGTTACAGGTGCACGACTCACAACCTCAATTTTCCCATTCCATTCATAATGTTTCTTCAATGCTTCGCTTTTTTCTTTTGTCACTTCGCATCACTCTTTTCAAATGGGAAAATAAATTGATCAAGCCCCGCATCGTCACGCATAGCCACTAATTCTTCTTGTACAGATTTATTCACAGCAAGTCCAGTTTTCTTTCGCTCTTGCCATGTTAAGTATTCTTTTTCACCTGCTGTATAAATGCGTTCTTCTCCTGGTGCTTTCTTTGCTGCTCGCAATTCTCTAAGTATTTCACCAGTTGTACGCTTAAAACTTTCTAATCCCATAAAAGCCTCTGTATCAATGGCCATGAAGAAATGTCCTAAATGATATTTTATCTTACCGCCATCTTCACCGATCCCTGTTAACATACTTAAGAAATTCCCTTGTTGTAAAGCGGCTGATAATACTTCAACAACTGTGGCATAACCGTAGCCTTTATAACCACCTAGCTCTTCACCAATTCCCCCAAGAGGTGCTAATGCTGCTGTCCCATCTAGCAACGCTTGCAAAATAGCTGGTGAATCAGTCATCGCAGAACCGTCCTCTCCGATAACCGTGCCAGCAGGAGTATCTTCTCCTTGTCGATCATAGAGTTCTACTTGCCCTCGTTGAATGATGGAGGTAGCACAATCTAAGGAGAATGGAAATTCTTCGTCAGTAGGAAAGGCAAAAGCAAGAGGGTTTGTACCAAGTTTATTTTGTACACTAAATGTAGGCGCAATAGAAGGACGTGCGTTTGTACCGGAAACACCAATACAGCCCGCTTTAGCAGCCATTTCTGTATAAAAGCCAGCTGTTCCATAATGAGTAGAGTTTCTAACAGCAACCATTCCCATTCCATATTGTTTTGCTTTTTCAATTGCAATTCGCATCGAATGATAAGAAGCTACTTGTCCCATTCCATCATGAGCATCGATAACAGCTGTTGTCGGAGTTTCTTTAATAATTTCCCATTCGGTTACCGGAGATTGAATATTATCTTTAATTCGATCAATATAGATAGGCTTCAAACGGTTCAGTCCATGAGTATCCATTCCTCTTTTATCAGCATCAAGTAATACATCTGTACAGATTATTGCATCTTCTTCTGGAACGCCATATGCTTTGAATACCTCTCGTACAAATTTATAAGTCTCGTCCCAATCTAAATATGTTGCCATGTGTTTTCCTCCCTTATTTTTAAGCGCTTACATTTTACAAGCATAGCGTATCAAACCGCTTTTTCTTAGTCAACCATTATCTAGAAAATTCGTGAACTTTTTCTCATGCCTTACAATATTTTAAATATGTTAGTCGTTCTCAACATTTTCAGTCTTTTAAGAATATCTTTTTATTTTTTCGTTTTTCAATTTATGCTAGAACTTATTTACCCAGATACATTTTCTATTTTAATAAGGACCATGTTTGAATTTTTCACCTTTAAAAACAAAAAACATTTCCACTCTACGCTCTGCTTGCATAAAGTGAAAATGTACATTTGTTTAACTTATTATCTCGTAACTGATAAACGAGTTAGAGCTCGTTTTAGTGCTAACTCAGCTTCTTGCAATTCATGAGCATCTAATTGTTGAGCTAACATCTCTTCTGCTCGATCACGAGCTCGTTCTGCACGTACTCGATCAATTTCATCTGTAAATTCGAATGTACGAACGAATAGTTTAGCGACATTATTTTGGAAATAAAAGATACCTTCCGAAACAACTGCTATATCCGATTCGTTTTCTTTAATTAATTTTAATTTCCCGATTTCTACTGGGACAATGATATCCATATGGTTTGATAACACTGTACGGATGCCATCTTCAGTAGGTAATGAAATTCGAGTGTTTTCAGAAGTATATTTTTTCCCCTCGGGTGTAATCATGGTTAATTCAAACATTCTATTCCCCCGTTAAGCATCCGCTAAAACATCATCAATCGTTGCTTTAAATAAGAATTTACTTTCTGGCACATGATCCACTTCACCATCTAAAATCGCCTTGAAGCTTCGGATTGTATCTTTTATCGGTACAAACTGCCCTTTCATTCCTGTGAAACTTTCACCAACAAAGAAAGGCTGAGACAAGAAGTTACGGATTTTACGCGCACGACTTGTGATCATTTTATCTTCATCACTTAGCTCGTCCATACCAAGAATCGCAATAATATCTTGAAGTTCCTGATATCTTTGAAGTGTCGACTGTACCGCTTGTGCCACTTCAACGTGTTCAGCACCTACATACTCTTCAGAAAGTAAGTTACTATTTGATTCTAATGGGTCAACTGCCGGATAAATACCAAGTGCTGCAATTTGACGACTTAAAACTGTTCGAGCATCTAAGTGAGAGAATGCAATCGCTGAAGCCGGGTCCGTCAAGTCATCCGCCGGTACATATACCGCCTGGATTGAAGTAATCGCTCCATCTTTTGTCGAAGCAATACGCTCTTGAAGATCTCCCATCTCATTAGCTAATGTTGGCTGATAACCAACCGCTGAAGACATACGCCCAAGTAAAGCAGAAACCTCAGAACCCGCTTGAATGTAGCGGAAAATATTATCAATAAATAATAACACATTTTGTTTTTTAACATCTCTAAAGTATTCAGCCATTGTTAAGCCGGATAAAGCAACTCGCATACGTGCTCCAGGTGGTTCATTCATTTGACCATAGATTAAAGTCGTTTGGTCTAAAACACCAGCGTCTCTCATCTCATTATATAAATCGTTACCTTCACGTGTACGCTCTCCAACACCAGCAACGACAGAAAGTCCACCTTGTTCAACGGCCATGTTGTTAATTAATTCTTGCATCAAGACCGTTTTACCAACACCGGCACCACCGAAGAGACCAATTTTTCCACCTTGAGGATATGGGCAAAGTAAATCAATTACTTTAATCCCTGTCTCAAGAATTTCAGAACTTGTTAAACGTTGATCGAATACTGGGGCTTGTCTATGAATTGGCATTGTTTCATCCGCTTTTGGTGCTTCCATTTCATCAATAGGTTCACCTAAAACATTAAACATTCTTCCAAGTGTTGTTTCCCCAACCGGTACACTAATCGGTTCGCCCGTATCTACAACTTTCATTCCTCGTTGAAGACCGTCCGTTGGCTGCATGGAAATGCAGCGTACGACATCATGACCAGTATGTTGTGCAACTTCAAGCGCTACTTCTTCTTCGCCTTGAACAATTAATTCATTATATAAATCAGGTAATTGTTCTTTTGGAAATTTCACATCAATAACCGATCCAATAATCTGATTGATAGTTCCTTGATTCATACTCTTATTCCACCCCCGCTGATAACTCTAAAATTTCTGCTGTAATACGTTCTTGTCTTAATTGGTTGTAACGATTATTCAACTCTTCACGCATATCATTCGCGTTATCTGTAGCTTGTTCCATCGCAATACGGCGAGTCATATTCTCACTAAATTTAGACTGATAATAAGCTTCATATAGTAATAGAAGAATACTAAATTCTTGATAGCGACGATTGGCTGTTTCATAATCTGGTTCGTAAACAATAAAATCATTATATACGAGTTGTTCGTTTAAATATTCCCAACCAATCTCAAGCTCGTTCCCTTTCATTTCAGGAACGGCTAAATAAATCTGATAATCTTCTATATACTTAATGACTTCATCATACAAAATGTCCAGATTTAAGTTATCACTTTGTAATTTTGGATTAAGAACTTTTAAATCCGTTACACGACCAAGTTTTTCATAATTTTGACTACCTAACCAAAAAATAGCATCTGGATTTAACTCTCGAGCGACTCTAGTCATCGCTTGGTTATACCCAGAAACTAATCCTAAATCAGGAACAAAACAAATGGCTAAAACATCCAACTCTTCAGAACCTGCGATTTTTTCTGAAGGGATATGCGCATACTCTTCTACAATCTCTTCAAACTCTTTTACTTTTCTTTGATATCTTTGCAACTTACTCATAGAAACTAACTTCATAGCATTTGTAATTTTCGATACTTTATTAATTGTATTCATTCGCAGTTGAATCGTCTTAATATTCTCAGCCATTTTGCATCACCTTGAACTCTTCCAGAAGGTTTTTCAGCACTTCATCAATACGATGTTGTAAATCTTCTGTTAGTTCGTAATTTTCAGCTAATTCTTCTAATAGATCTCCATGATTATTTGTAAAGGCTTCTTGCATATAACGTTCAAATGGACGTACTTGTTCTACTTCTAGTTCATTAATCCAGTTATGTTCACTTAGGTATAAGCTTAAAACAATTAATTCATGAGGAATGACTTGATAAGCTGGTTGCTTTAATAATTCCATTAAGCGGTCCCCGTGATCAATCGTTTTTTGAGTTTCTGGATCAATATCTGAACTGAATTGCGCAAATGAACTTAATTCTTCATACGTCGCTAATTCTAGTTTTAATGAACCTGAGACAGATCTCATCGCATCCGTTTGTGCAGATGACCCAACACGAGAAACAGATAACCCACTATCCACCGCAGGACGCTGGCCGGAATTAAACTGTTCCGTATCTAAAAATAGCTGTCCATCCGTAATTGAAATTACGTTCGTTGGAATATAGGCACTGATATCGCCTAATTGCGTCTCAATAATTGGTAGAGCCGTCATTGACCCACCACCGTAATTGTCATTTAACTGACCGGCACGTTCTAATAAACGTGAGTGTAAGTAGAAGACATCTCCTGGATAAGCTTCTCGTCCAGATGGTCGTTTTAATAATAGAGAAATTGTACGATAAGATACCGCATGTTTCGATAAATCATCATAAATAATGAGGACATCTTCTCCATTATCCATCCAATATTCTCCAATAGCACAACCTGCATATGGCGAAATGTATTGACGAGCTGCTGAATCATCCGCTGGACTATTAACAATCACGGTATAATCCATTGCACCGTAACGTTCCAAAGTCTCTGCAACTTGGACGACAGTAGATGATTTTTGTCCAATCGCTACATACACACATTTAACATTTTGGCCTTTTTGGTTCAAAATAGTATTTAAAGCAATACTTGTTTTTCCTGTTTGACGGTCTCCGATAATTAACTCACGTTGACCTTTACCAATTGGAATCATTGAGTCGATTACTTTAAGTCCTGTAAATAAAGGACGGTCAACACTGTGACGAGTCATAACTCCTGGAGCTACACGCTCAATATTTCTTTCTTCCGTTGTTTCAATAGGCCCTTTGTTATCCAAAGGTTCACCTAATGGGTCGATGATTCGTCCCAATAAGTTATCTCCTACAGGAACTTGGACAATTTCCTCTGTTCGATAAACGGTATCTCCTTCACGGATTCCGCGGTCTTCTCCTAAAAGAATGACACCTACTTGATTTTCTTCCAAGTTAAGTGCTAAACCGAACGTACCATTTTCAAAACGTACCAATTCATTGGCTTGAACATTTCGTAGTCCACGTACAAATGAAATACCATCCCCAACAGTTAAAACAACACCTGTATCTAAATCGCTAAATTCCCAATCAACTTGTTGAATTCTTTCTTGTAATTTTTGAATAATTTGTTCACTTTTTCGATCCATGCTGCACCTCTCTTATAATTTGATCGATGCGTGAACGAAAAGTCGTATCTATTACCGCACCATTTACTTCTAATCGGATTCCTCCAATTAGGTTTTTATCTATTTTATAATAAATCATTGAATTTTCTCCCCAACGTTGCTGCACTAGATCTTCAATTTGTCTTTTGAATGGTTCACTTAGAGAACGGGCACTATAAACTTGTACATCAAATAAGATATTTTCTTCAATTAAAACTAAGTGATAATCTTCCGTAATTGTATCTAATCGATACAACATGCCCTCTTCCGTAATGACTTCTAAAAAATTGATGACCATGGGATCAAATTCACCATTTAAAATTGCACGCAATTGTTGGAAGTCTTCCACTTGCACATCTAATGCATGCATATATTGTTCATTTTCTTTTAAAATTCGAGTTAATTCCTGGAGTTGAAACAACACATCTATAGAAGACTCTTCTGAAATAGAGGCTAGTAATCCATAAGCATATTGTTTAGTGAGTCTCATTATTCATCTGCTCCAATTCTACTTCTAATGATTGATAAACTTCCGCTTCATCATATTCGTAGTTTTCAAGAGTACGCTCTGTTAGATTCAAGGCCACATCTAATAAATAATCTTCAACTTCCGCTATTAATTCAGCTCTTTGAATCTCAATTTCATTTTGAGCTTGTTCGAGCATCAGTTCTTTTTCATAAGTAGCTTGTTCTAATATTTTTTCGCGTTCTCTTTCTGCTTCAGCTTCCATCGCTTCTTGTGAACGTCTTAAACGTTCAACTTTTTCTTGATGCTCTTCTTCCAACGCTTGTGTTTTAGCTTGCGCTTCCTCTTCTACTCGTTTTGCATACAGCTGAGCCTCGTTAAGTTCTTCAGCTTGTTCATCCAAATAATTCATTACTGGTTGATGCAAATATTTTCGATAAAGTAGAAATATAACACCCGTTGCTGCCAATTGAGCGAACAGGGTCAATAGATTTGGAAAGAGTTTATCTGCTATATCAAACATAATAACCCCTCATCTTGATTAATATACGAACAGTAATAAGAAAGCAATCAGCAAACCATAAATAGCTGCTGTTTCCGCAATACCTGCCCCTAGTAAAAGCATTGTACGAATTTCAGTCTCAGCTTCAGGATTCTTCCCAACTGCCTCAACAGCTTTTCCTCCTACATATCCTTGTCCTACTGTTGAAAATATCCCTGTCATAACTGCTAGAGCTGCAGCAATTGCAACTAATCCTTCTCCTATTGTCATTTTAAAAACGACTCCTTTGCTATTTTTTTATTTTTTCTCACGTGGAACTTCCATTCCTATGAAAATAATAGTTAATGAAATGAATAAAAAGGCTTGTATAAACCCGACGAATATATCAAAATATACGTGCAATAATGGTGTCACAACGACTCCGATAAAATTAAAATTACCAATAACTGGAATAAATTGACTAACCCAACCTGTAAACATGTATAAAAGCGACATAATTACAGAACCAGACAGTATATTCCCGAATAAACGTAAAGATAAACTAATTAACGGTGATATTTCTGAAAATATATTTGGTATTAGAAAAAACGGCATCGGTTCTATAAATGTATGGAAATATCCTTTCAATCCATTTTCTTTAAACTTAACCGCCTGTATAGACACCCATGTAATAATCGCTAGTATTAAAGTCACACTAAAGTTCATCGTAGGCGCTGGTAAACCAACTAACCCACTAAAATTCGCAATTAAAATATAAAGAAAAAGAGAGCCTATATAGGCTGAAAATTTTCTTCCATAGCGTTCTCCCATAGCCGATACAGTATAATCTGTAATAAACTCAACGTATGAAATAATTGCGGCTAATAAACGATTAGGGGTTTCATTTTTGTTCAATTTCTGCATTTGACCCCCTACCCACCAAAAACCAATGGCAAAAACGATAGTGAGCACTAAAATTGATAATTGTTCTTCTTGGTACATCATCACTCCCCCCTCTTCAACTTATCTGTAACGAAAAGTAAAATTCGATCAATAAAATATACTCCAAAAATCGCAAATGGATTAACATATTCAGGTAGAAACACCGAAATAGCTAACGGAATAGCGATCCATACAATAATACCGAATAAATAAAGCATATATCGAGCAACAGAAAAATCTTCGAAATCTATAACTCGATCTAATAATCGTGTACGATAATGGCGGAGTATACCAATAAATAGCCAACCTAGAAGCCAACCGAATCCATATGATATATCCCAAAAGAATAAAAAAGATCCCAGTAGCATTATTGTAAAATGTAATTTGGTCATGTAAGCCTCCAAGTACTAATCATAAATTCCAGAGATCTTTCTATAGAATTTATGATCCATTTCTTCTATCTATCCATTAAAATTACAATTACCAATATATCAATTTTAAGGTATATTGTCAATGAAGAAGCCATGAACAAATATTGATTTATTGCTATTTATGCACAATTATTTATTTTTATTTTTGGTTAGTTATTCCTTATAATATGAAGGAACTGAGAAAATTATAAATAAATTTTAACGATTAAAAATATTTATTTTTGATTAGCTTTATTTCTTTTCGTGATAACTATATTTCCTTAATTGCTTTAGTAATAACTAATAAGTCCTAATTTAGGATATCGGAATGAAACTAATTATGTTTAAGTGTTTCTCAGACCATGTTATATAAGACAAGTTTGACTAGCAATAAAACTATATAACTGTCATTAATAAAGGCTTAGTTTAAAGTCCCTTTTAATTGCTAACGATCATCTTAAACAGTTAATCCTCTTGTCCGATTTTGCTTAGATAAAACCTCGCAGATTAACTGTTTATTTTCAGCATTATTACTTGTACCGTAGATTTCTACCTATCTAATCCACTCAAATTATGGTAAGATATGGTGACAGAATGAAAGATAGGTAGGGTTTATGAGTAGAACACAAAAATCAGTCTATATTGCATTATTAGCAGCCCAAGCAACGGTTATTTCATTAGTAGAAGGTATGTTACCAAACCTTTTAGCGTTCGCTCCAGGGGCAAAAATCGGGTTAGCAAATATGGTAACTTTAGTGGCTATATTTTCTTTATCTTTTAAAGATAGTTTTAAAGTTGTGACGATGCGATTATTATTAACGTCTTTACTTGGCGGAACGTTATCGACCTTTATGTATAGTTTTGCTGGTTCTTATTTAAGTTTTTTGGGGATGGTCCTTGTACGTATGTTAGGCCCAAAAAGAGTAAGTTTTATAGGAATTAGCGCGACAGGAGGAATTCTTTTTAACGTCGGTCAGTTAGCTGTCGCGAGTTTAATTGCACAATCTTTTACTGTGATGTTGTATCTTCCGGTATTATCCTTTGCGGGGATTATTGCGGGAATTGTTGTGGGGATCGTTGGAAACTTTATGATGAAAAATATTGCAACGATTAAAAAGATGCAAAGTGAAGAAGCACAAAATAGTGAGTTGTCTCGTAAATGGTATGAGGCCTCATTGGATAATTAAATATGCAAATGAATAGTTAAATGGAGAGTACTAACATCTGCTGAAGATGATTAGTACTCTTTTTTCGTCATTTTCCGAAGGAGGAAGACAGCAAAAAACTCGACAGATTTTCTCCGCCGAGTTGTGCTCTATTTATTCTATTGATTCACCCATGTATAACTATCATCCGTTAGATTAAAGCCTTCAGTGATTCCGTCAGAGGTGTAAACTTCTTGATCATGTGTAACAAAGACAGCGTCAATGCCTTCTTGATTGTTGACGTAATCAAGTCCACCTTCGAGGCCGAATGCATAAACGACTGTAGATAACGCATCACCATCTACAGATTTATCTGTGATAATTGTCACGCCTGCAAGATCATTATCAAATGGGTAGCCTGTATCTGGGCTCATTAAGTGGTGATAAAATTCACCATTTTCTTCAATGAATCTTTCGTAAATTCCTGAAGTCACGATTGATTTATCTTTTAAGTTGATTGAGCCCACAATTTCTCCTCTAGTCGAATCTGGATTTTGTACGCCTACATTAAAGCCATCAGTATCTCGGGTTGGAGAATCTCCCATAATCACAACGTTCCCACCTAAATCAACAATTGCAGTAGTCACCCTATGTTCTTTAAGCACATTAATAACCTCGTCTGCAATGTATCCTTTAGCAATGGCTCCTAAATCAATACGCATACCTTCTTCGGTTAAAAAGACTGTTCGGTCTTCTGCATTTAGTTCAGCCTTTTCATGATTAACTAAAGGAAGAACGGCTTCAATTTCTTCTGGTTCTGGAACTCGAGCGTCGTCAAAACCAATCCGCCATAAATCAGTGATCGGGCCAATCGTATAGTCAAAACCACTATTTGGAATAGCACTGTATTCTTCTGCTACTTCAATTAGTGGAAACACATCATCAGAAACTTCAACAGGTGCCTCTCCTGCTGCTTCGTTGATTGCTCCTATTTCTGAGCTTGAACGATTTGAAGCGAGTTTTTCATCAAGCTCTTCCACTCTTGCAATTGCTTCATCGAGTGCTTCTTCTTGACCTTCATCATAAACCCGTAAGACAACATAAGTACCCATTAGAAATTCTCTTCGCTCAATAGGTTCTTCCAGCAAAGTGGGTTCAGGTTCTTGGTTAGCTTCTTCCTCATTTCCACAGGCTACGATTATAAAAGCGATAAAGCTTAAAAAAAGTACAAATAATGATTTTTTATTTTGTTTAAAAAGTCTCATAATAAACTCCCAATTTTTAATATACTATAACATAAGAAAACGCCAGAAAAAACTTACTTATTGTCAAATTTAAAGTGAAGTCAGAAAAGTAATTTTCCCTATCATCTAAAAAAACAGGTAGGAGAATGCTCATCCTACCTGCTTACTATTTTAAATGTTATTATTTTTTCTTATTCAGCATTGTCTACTTCGATTGTTTCAGTATTTCCTTCAGCTGCTGCATCAACGGCTTGTTGTGCGTAGTCTTGGAATTTTTCTGAAGTTCCTGTAGCACCAGTAACAACTTCAACTTGTGCTGGATCTTGAGTATCTACTAGCTGACCTTCCAATTCTGGAATAAAATCTTGTGGCCCAATTTCATTCACATTAGACATTGTTTCTTGGTACTCTTCGTCTTCGATTTTTTGGTTACCGTCTTCGTCTACACTTTCCCATGTAGCTTCAGTAATTTCTCCACCGTCGACTGTAATGTCTAAAGCTTCTTTCCAGCCTGTTTCACCAAAGTTAACATCTTCAACACGGTATGATCCATCTTGTAAACCTTCCGCTGTGTCTTCTGGTGTTTCTGCTGTGTCACCACAACCAGTTAATAATAATGCTGATGATAAAGTTAAAACAGATAAAAATTTTTTCATAATTTTTCACTCATCCTTTTATGTTAGTTAAATTAGCAATTGTACGAAATATCACATAATGCATTGCTAACTTCTACATTGCTATAATATCACTATCGTTTTAAGATTTCAATCAAGTTAAACAAATAAACGAAGTTTTTCATTAAGTTTTTTTAGGAAACGTTTTACATTCCTCTCGAAACTGAGTTATTTTACTAATAATCCTTATGCTACGGCATTTCAGTTTTTTCATAAAATAGTGATTAATTGAACGAATGAATACTTACTCATACAAAAAACCATGCGCCTTAATGGACACATGGTTTTTTAACTATATTTTTTTGATTGTGAATATTTTGTAATGACTTTCTTTTTTTTAAGAAATAATATCAATGTCGTCATCATTTTGTTGAGGACTTTCGCCGTCTGAAGTGATTTCTACAAGCACACGATTTGGTAAACAAACAATCGTTTCTCCTGCTTCAGTAATCTCTCCTTGTTGGACACATAACAAATCTGTACAATTTGCATCTGCCATATAGACAGTCTGACCCTCACGAACGATGGTATTTTCATGGCCGTGATCATCGACAAATTCGTAGATTTCGCGTGTGTGGTCATTCTTTAATTCCATTTCATGAACGACTTCTCCATCTGCTGAAATGACAACATGTAGGTTATCTCCATTTGCTGAAGCATTGTTTTGATAAGTGAAAATAGCTAATGGTACAAAAGATAATAGGACAAGTAATGCCACTATAATAAAATCTCCTGGTTTCACCATTTTTAAAAGTTTCTTCATAATTGAACACCTTTCGAAATTTCTTCAGCATGTTTCATTCTCATAATCTATTTTTTCAATAAATTATTGAGCGTCTTCTAATGCATTTTCTACGGCACTCATAATGGCGTTAGATGTTACTGTAGCGCCTGATACTGTGTCAACATCTGTTGAGTTACTCTCCATAATTGCTGCGGGTACTTCTTCAAAGGCTGGATCTGCAATACCTTCTGTTTCTGCATGATCAGTGATGACAATATCTGAGATCTCGCCATTTTCAACCGTTACTTCGACAGATAATGAATCGTTGTGTCCATCTGCTGTTCCTTCATAAGTACCGTCAGTATATTCAACAGGTTCGCTTGCTGCTTCATCATTTGAACCATTTAATACAGCGTTCACTGCTTCGATAATAGCATTTGAAGTTACTGTAGCACCTGATACTGTATCAACGTCTGTTGAATTGCTTTCAACGATTGCTGCGGGTACTTCTTCAAGAGCAGGGTCTGCTAAGCCTTCTGTTTCTGAATGTTCTGTCACTGTAACATCAGTGATTGTGTCGCCATCCATTGTTACTTCAACGGTTAAAGGACCATTATGGCCTTCTACTGTTTCAACTACAGCATCGCCTGAAGTTTCAGAATCTCCGCCAGTTGCTCCGCCACCAGATACTGCGTCTTCAACCGCACTCATAATTGCATTTGAAGTAACTGTAGCGCCTGAAACTGTATCAACGTCTGTTGAATTGTTCTCAACGATTGCTGCGGGTACTTCTTCAATTGCTGGATCTGCTAAACCTTCTGTTTCTGCATGTTCTGTTACTGTAACATCCGTGATTGTATCGCCATCCATTGTCACTGCAACGGTTAAAGGACCATTATGGCCTTCAGCAGTTCCCACTAAAGCGTCTGCTGGAGCATCTCCAGAAGCGCCAGAATCTGATTCGCCAAATGAAAAAGTGTCTGTAAACACAAATGTGACAATTAACATTGTAAATAGAGAGGCTACTATTATTTTTAATGTTAAACTCGTTTTTTCTCCCATTCTTTACATCCTTTCTGTAAAAGAATCAAATTAGAATCCAAAATCATCAATATGTCTTTGATCAAATGGAACGTTCGCATGATCTAATAGACGTTTTGCTGCATCAATCATAGGTGCTGGTCCACATACAAAGAAGTGACCATCAATATAATGTCCTGCACCAACTTCTTCTAAGAATTTATTGGTAATAAAACCAAATGGATAGCCTTCAACTTCCTCATTTGAGAAAATGATGTGTACGTGGAAGTTAGGATTTGCTTTTTCCATTTCTTTTAATTCATCTAGCATAAATAAATCTTCTTCATAAGATAATCCCCATACTAAGTGAATTTCACGTTGAGAACCAATTTCTTTTGCGTAACGAGCAATACTCAACATTGGTGTTAAACCAATTCCACCCGCAAGAAGTACAAAAGGTACGCTTTCGTCTAATTCTTGAATATGAGGTGGGAACATGTCCCCATGAGGACCTTCTAATCTAGCTTTGTGGCCAACTTCAATATTTTTAAGTGACTCTGTCCAATCTCCTGCATCTTTAATCATAAACTCAATTGAATTATTATATCGGTTTGTGATTGCACTAGAAGTCGAGAACGGATGTCCTTCTCTTGAAATATCCCCTTCATTGAAGTAAATCCAGTAATATTCTCCAGGATTATATTGAGGAATCTTTCCATCAACCGGTTCAAACTCTAAAACCCATATTGAAGGTGTTCCTCGCTCAATTGATGTTACTTGATATTTCGGTAACATAGCTACTTTGATTTTCCAAATTGCGTAGTATCCTAAAACAAAGATTGTATAAGCACTTAATAACACCATGAATGGCATATTATTTTTTAAGAAAGATAGATTCCATAAATGTAAATAAACAAAAATAACTGAAACAATTGCAAGGCGGTGTAACCATAAATTTAATTCTCTGTTTCTATTTTCTTTGAACTGTAGCATTTTACGATTATGTTTAACAAAAATACCTGATAATGAGAATATTCCTGAAAACATAACAATTAGTAAAGCAATAACCGCTACCCAACCTGTTTGAGATACCACTGACATCTCAGAAATTCCTTGAAGTCCGTTCCATTGAATAATCACATGAATGACAATCATAATTGAAAGAACAATCGACATAATTCCATGAACTTCAAACATCGAAGGCATCCCGAAATGTTTCTCAATAAATCGTGGGCGAGATCCTATAAATGTAACAGTTAACATCATTGAATAGGCTAATAAACCTGTTGAATATGAAAGTAAGCTTCCAACTCCAATTGATGGCATCTGCATTAACATAGTCCCTAGTAATGTTGCAAATAAGACCAGTGAAATGACTGGAAATAACCAATCTGTCCAAAATTTTTTATTACTCATTTTCGTCTCCTTTTTATCTATAATAGTCGCTAGTATTCATTCACAGCAAAAATAATTGTAGCATAATACATCTTACAAATACAATCAAGTTTGATAAATATTGCACATAAAAACTTTTTCCTCACTTATTCCTATTTATAAACGTCTTAAAAGTCTCTATTATTTTATAAACCACCCTTTTTATTTTGTTGTTTTTTATTTCATTCCAAGCTAATCTTCTTCTATTTGTTCTTCGTGCTCTTGTAAAACCTTTTGTGAGCGTTCAAAGGTTCCCCCATGTTCAGATTTATGGCTTGTTTCCCATACAAGTAATAAAGTCATCGCAATTCGCAAGACAATCAATACAGCTATGATCACTAAATTTCGATAACTCGTTACAGTAATCGTTTTTAAAATCTCTGCTGCCAACAATACCTCTAATGCACTTGAAAGCCCAGCATTTAAGTGATTATCATCGTTTATTCTCGTGAAACTGAACTTATATTTAAAGACTGTTCGATAAACTTCTTTTGCAATCGCGATTCCAATTATAAGTAAGCCCCATATTTCAATAATGGATATCCCTAACTCTGTTAAGGTAAAAAGCACTTCATGTAAGTTATGTGTAAGTGATTCCATTGATCTTTCCCTCTTATCTTTATTTAATTTACTATTAACTACAATAGTATCAAAAACCAAGTTCTGAAATAAATCGTTTTAATTGTTAATTTGTGATTGTTTAAAAATTCTCTACATTCTTAAACTATAAATCACACTGAAAAGCCCTACAAAACTTAACATGACAAGTGTATCCCATTTCCCCCAGGATAATTCGCGATATTTTGTGCGGTCTTCTCCCCCCCGATAGCCTCTCGCTTCCATTGCTGTTGCTAACTGTGGCGCTCGATCGTAGGAACTGATAAAAAGTGGGATAAGTAAAGGCACGAGGTTTCTTAGTCTTTGCATAACTGGTCCTTCGTTAAATGATACGCCTCGGGCTCGTTGAGCATTCATAATGACTTCTGCCTCATCAACCATTGTCGGCACAAACCGCAAAGCCAAAGCAAGCATTAAAGTCATTTCATGAATGGGAAGTTTAAAGACTTTTAGGGGTCTTAAAAAATATTCAATCGCATCGGTTAGGTCTAAAGCTTCTGTAGATAATGTAAGAAGCGTTGACATGAAGATAATTAGAACGAATCGCATAAAAATAAAAAGACCATTAATAATTCCTTCTTTAGAAACATAGATAATTCCAAATTCAAAATACATGGTAGGACCTGGCGTAAACAAAGCTTGTAAGAGCGCGGTAAAAATAAGAAGCCAGATCATCGGCCGCACACCTCGTAAAAAGTAGCTAAATGGAATACCCGAAAGATAAATACCTAATCCCACAAATAAAGTGAGCACTAAAAAGGTAAGCCAATTATTCGCAAAGAATAAAATAACTAAATAAAGGATGGTTGCGAGTAATTTAGCTCGTGAATCTAAGCGGTGAACAAAGGAGTCATACGGAATATAGCGTCCAACAATTAACTTTTGACCCATCTCATCTCCCCTTTCTTGTGAAGTTGTAAACCTTATTCATAATAATTAATTCACAAAGCTAATTCTACTATAAATTTTGCGTGAAGGATAGGTGTTTTAAGGGAAAAATCATTAAATGACAACTTTAATGCGAAAAAGCGACAAGTTATTCCTTGCCGCCCAAACTTTTTATTTAATTTTTTGCAAAATCTAAATCATTATCGGAAATAAAATCTAATTCATCCGCTGTCGAAGTGCGTCCCAAGATTTCATTTCGATAAGGATAACGTCCAAAACGGTCGATGATTTCTTTGTGTTGGTACATATATTTTGTCAACTCTTCATTATCAAGTTCTAAATATAATTCTTCAGTCTCTTTTTGAATTTCTTTTGATTCAGAATGCATCCATGGAAGATAAATAAAAGTAATTTCATCTTCTGAACGTTCTTTATAATCAGGATATTGCTGCATCAAATTTTGTGAAAGGATAAGTGCCATATTATCTTGCGTGTAACTTAGCATTGTTCTCCGATTCAAATTTCGCGAAAATTGATCAAGCACTATAATCTCTGCCAGTGCACCTTCAAAGGTATTCCGCCATTCATAAAGTAAACCTTGCCTTGCAGCATCCCACGTATCATAGAAACGGTCACGCATTTCTTCATCGAAGGTGTCGCTTCGTTTAAACCAATTTTCTTCGTTGTTTTCATTAAACCAAAAATCATAAACTTCATTTGCTGTCGCAATTTTCATTTGAATTCCTCTTCTTATTTTATTACATTCTAACATAATATAAATAATTTCTTTAGAAGCTTATAAAACAAGTACTTATAGTTGCTATAAATAAACGCGAAATTATAGCTTGTTTATTCCCTATATTCAGAAAAACACGAAGATACCGACCTAAATTATTCCATTTTATTGATTTAAAATAAAATCTTGTATCATAGGCCGTATGCATTGTAATCGTTTTTTTGTTACTTTTTATTTAAGTAACAAATCTACTTTAGAGAGTGTGGTTCTTATAAATTTTTCATGATATAGCGTTAACTTGCTCGAAGTTTCTAGACAGTCCAAACCTTATATGTAGCTGCGTATTACCATTTAAAATTTTATTAATAGATAGACGAAAGTGATGGAAGGATGCAATATGAAGTGTTAATCGTTGGTGCCGGACCGAACTGACTTGTTCTCACTTTAACTTTAGACCGATTCAGTATCCTTTTTACAATCATCGAAAAGAAAACAAAATCTGGTAACACTTCAAAGGCGATATCTGTAATCCCCGGAATCTTAGAACATTAGGGTCAATTAGGTATTGTCGAGAAAGTGTTAGTAGAAGGAATTTCTCTAAAAGAAGTGATTACAGATAGGAGTTAGAATGCCGTTCGAAATGCGTTAAATATTAATGAATGAAGCATCTTTAAATAAAGCTTCAATCACTCAAATAGTAATAATACTTTGCAATAAATGCAATAAAAATACATCTAGCTCATAACAGGAGGATTCCCAATGAAATAAAAAAGCCTCTAGAATCAGTTTCTCAAGACCACATTCAGTAGGCTTTTTTTACTTACGTTTCTATTTTCTTCCATACTAATTTTCGTTCAGGGTGCTTTACATTCGAAAGATACAACATGTCTCCTTCAATTTTGGCAGATCTTGTTTGGTCTGAACCAACATAAGAGGCTATGGCGCTCATATCCACATGGGTGGTCAAATATGCTTTGTCTTCGTCGAAGTCAAAGGGTCCTGAATACGCATGATATCCTAATTTGGCCATTTCTTTTTCGGTTTCCGTGTTCATCGAGTCCAGAATTTCTGCCGATATTTCTTCCTCTCGATTGGCTGCCATGATTTGAACGGCCATCCGCTGTTCATTCGTAAAAATAATCACACCGTGTGTATCGTCTCCTAAAGGATAATTTATATTTCCTTGTTTATCTTCTGATTGATACGCCTCTAAAGACCATGAAGTCCCCAATATTTTTTCTAACATTGTCATTTTAAAACTTCTCCTCTACAGTTCTATATAGAGTAATCTTCTCATATTTCGTACTTTTTTAGAACTTATAGCTTTCAATCTCTATTTTAGTTGAATTTTTTCTCTTTTCTCGCCATGATATAAGTAAAACAATGTTCAAATGAGGAGATTATAAAGAATGAAAGATTTTTTACTGCATCCCATCAATTTTTTCAGAAAAGAAATCCAAGTCAATAACGCCATTGAAGAAGCCCTCTTTCAAAATGACGAAGTATCCAATGCTAAAATAAGCTTCGTTTATTTTTTCAAGATTGCAAATCTTATGCTTTTATTTATGCATTTTATTGTTTATTTGGCGATTATATTTGCTCTTGTGACAATGCCTTTCAATCTTCCGATTTCGCTATTTAGTATTTTTCCGCCATTATTATTTTTGTTAATCTTAAGACTTTTTCAAACACGTTGGTTACCGAAAGTTCGTGAAGTCCAAATGAAACATATCGGCTTAGATATTACCCCTATTGTTGAAAGAATGAATGAAACCGAATAATTATTCTCTTCTGCTATTTTTTGCGTTAAACTATAAACATGAAAAAGAGAATAAGGATGATTAAAATGATTCAACGCGAATATTCAAAAGATTCAAAGAATGCTTATCAGATTTTAAAAACAATCATTCAAGCAGACAAATCGACTATTTTTCGCTATTTGTCAACGACAGACGGAATTTCTAGCTGGTTCCCTCAGTTATCAATTGATGCGAAAGAAAATAAAGGTTTTGTACTTTTCGATATGGGCGATGATACGTTTGAAAAGATGAGTTTATTAGATTTTAAAACGGATGAAAATATTGCTTTTGAGTGGGCGAGTGGAAAAGTAGAATTTCAATTGAAAGAAACTGAAGAAAGTACGCAGCTCATATTAAAAGAAACTTTACCGCTTGATTTTAGTGCCATTCCACAAGACTTTACCGGCTGGTTCGTTCAAATGACAAACATTAAAAGTGTTTTAGAAACAAACTCTGTTGCTGATTTAAATAAAACAGAAATTCAAAAAGTTAGAGAACAAATTAAACAAGAACTGTTTAATAAATAAACAAAAAACTCGCCAAGGCGAGTTTTCTTTATTTTTTCACAAGAAATGATTTTAAATAGACGCGTCCCATGCCATCAATAGTACATTCAATATCATGCTCGTTCACTGGCTCATCTAAAATACTAAGTTTTTTTGCTTTTGTACCTTGCTTAATTCGTGAAGCCCCAGATAATTTAATGTCTTGGATGACGGTAACTGTATCTCCATTTTGTAACTCATTGCCATTCACATCTCTTACAACCGCTGCTTCTAAAGCTGCTTCATGCTCTTCTTCTGTCCACTCGTGCCCACACAGCGGGCAAATCATTAAATTGCCATCCGTGTAGGTTAAGTCGCTTTCACATTGTGGACATGCTGGTAATTGTGCCATAGTTCCTCCTTATTCATTACGTGTTATAAAGATTATACCTAATCTACTTGAAAATAGCGAAAAGACTTCTATTGGTTTTATAGTAGGTGCTTCAAATTCGATAGAGCGTTCATTGAGTTTATAGCACCTCTTTCAAATTCGATGGAACCTCCATTGAGTTTCTAGCACCTCCTTCAAATTCGATAGAGCGTCCATTGAGTTTATAGCACCCCTTTCAAATTCAATGGAGCGTCCATTGAGTTTATAGCGTCTCTTTCAAATTCAATGGGACAACTTTTACCTTTATATGTCTGCTGAAACATTTTATAAAAATAGGGAACTCAAACGGTTTGCTTATCTTACTGAGCCTCTCTATAATAGTAAAAGTGATTTTTTATTAAATGAAGGAGTAATATTATGTTGACTGGAGTTATTGTGGATACCTTGGCTATTTTTGTGGGTGGAACGATTGGTTTATTTATTCATAAAGGAATTTCTAAAAAAATAGAAGAAGCGATAATGAAGGCTTTAGCATTGAGTGCAATTTATATTGGAATTACGGGTATGCTGTCTGGTGAGAATACTATCTTCATCATTTTATCGGTGGTGTTTGGTGTGGTGATTGGAGAGTTGATCCATCTAGATGATCGAGTTAACCGATTAGCAAAGTGGTTAGGAAAAAAATTACCTCAAAGAAACAATGATTTAACCTTCCAAGAAGGCTTTACGACAGGTACTTTAATGATGTGTGTTGGTGCTTTATCAATTATTGGTCCAATCGAAAGTGGTTTGTCTGGAAATCACACAATCCTCTATACCAATGCTGTTATGGATGGCGTAACGAGTATTATTCTAGCCTCTACTTTAGGGATTGGCGTTTTATTTTCTGTCTTTGTAGTTTTTGGCTATGAAGCAGCAATAGCGATTTTTGCGGGTAGTTTAAATGCTTTTTTGACAACACCGATGATCAACGATATGAATGCCATTGGCTCGATTTTAATCTTAGCAATTGGCTTAAATATTCTAGACTTCACAAATATTAAAGTCATGAATTTTGTTCCTGCCCTATTTGTTCCGATTCTTTTTTTCTTTTTATATTAGGACAAAAATTTCTCAAAGGGGTCAACTTTTCATCATTTCTTATTCTTATTCTTCCCGATTATCTCTTCAGTATTATTAAAGCTTTGATTACCGTACTATGACTTTCAATGTCTTTAAGCACGATTTACCTAATGAAGAATGTAGTAAAGGAAACTCCTTTATTGTTGCACCTTTTCATCTTCTCTTTTATTTATATGTTATTATAATTATTTGACGAGTAAAGGCTTAGCTTTCACTCTTTTTCTCGAATGACGAAAAAGGTAAAACCATTGAAAATTCACTCGTATGACGATATAGTTTATAGATAGAAAATGTCAAAATATGATTGATAGTAAAGGAAATGAAAAATGAAAAAGATTACTATTCTGATTCCCACTTATAATGAAGAAGAGGTATTACCCACTTTAATGGAGGCTTTAAAACAAACCATCAGTTCATTGTCGTCCTATCATTTTGAATTTCTTTTTATAGATGATGGCAGTTCTGACCGCACGATTCAATTATTACACCAATTCCATTTGGAAAATCCTCAAGTAAAATATATTGAGCTTTCTCGTAACTTTGGAAAAGAAGTGGCCATGCTAGCGGGTTTTGACTACGCGGATGGAGAAGCTGTTATTATTATGGACGCAGATTTACAACACCCACCTGAAATGATTCCTGAACTGATTCATTGGTGGGAAGAAGGTTATGAAGATGTCTATACGGTTCGCAAAGAAAAGGCTGAAAAGAATCCCTTCAAACGTTTAGCTTCCAATGCGTATTATACGATCTTACAACGGTTGACCCCCTATGATGTGCATCAAGGAGCTGGCGATTTTCGCTTACTTGATCGAAAATGTATTAATGCTTTAAAAGCTTTACGAGAAAATGAGCGCAATACCAAAGGCATGTATGCTTATATCGGGTTTAAAAAGAAAGAATTAGAATATGAAGAATCTGAACGTGCCGCCGGTGATACGAAGTGGGGATTTGGTCAGTTAATAAAATTGGCGATGGATGGAATTACTTCTTATAGTACTGTCCCTTTACGCGTATGGTCTGTTATTGGCTTGATTATTTCACTGCTTTCATTTATCTTTTTATTTATTGAATTATTTAAAGCTATCTTTTACGGATCAGACGTTGCAGGTTATCCTACCCTTATTGCTGCAATTATATTTTTAGGTGGAATACAATTGATTTCCTTAGGAGCCATTGGTGAATATTTAGCCCGTGTATTTATAGAAACAAAAAATCGGCCTCCTTATTTCGTCAGAAAAACATCGATGGAAGACAAAGGAGTGTCAAAAGAAAGTGAACATGAACATGAAAGATAAAATTTTAAATGTCTATTACCGTCACCGGGAAATGATTGACTATATTTTCTTTGGTGGATTGACGACATTAGTCAATATTGTTGTCTTTTTTATTTTTGATACTTTGTTTGGCTGGCCTTATTTAATTGCTAATGCCATCGCCATTATTTTGTCGATTTTATTTGCCTATGTTACGAACAAACGCTATGTTTTTAAATCTTCGGCCAAAAGTTTCCGTGAAAACCTTTATGAATTCAGCAAATTTATAGGATTCCGCCTACTTTCTGGTCTTGCGGATATGTTCGCTATGTGGTTCCTAGTCGATTTAATCGTTATGGATACGAATATCGCAAAAATATTGACTCAGTTTATTGTTGTTGTTTTAAATTATGTATTTAGTAAATTTTTTATCTTTTTATGAAAGAGGAAAAATTATGTCTGTTCAGATGAAGAAAAAGACGGTCGATCGTCAAACATTTTTAAGCTATACCGGTTTATTTATTTTGATGTTTGCCGTTATCTATTCAACATTTTTTATTCAAGGAAAAACCTTTATTTGGAATGGGGATGGGTTTCATCAACACTACCCTTTTTTCCGAGAATATTTAACGATTATCCGAAACTTTTTTCAAACCGGTTACTGGCAAAGCTGGGATTGGAATATTGGATTGGGTGCAGATACCTTATTCACCTATGGTTATTATGTCGTGGGCGATCCTTTTGTTTATTTAGGCTTACTGTTTCCTAAAGGTTCTGAAGAATTTGCTTTTCATTTCATTATGTTTGTGCGGATTTGGTGTGTGGGTGCGAGCTTTTTATTTTATGCACGTAAAATGTCATTATCTCATCGCAGTGCGCTGCTTGGAAGTTTGATGTATGCTTTTAGCCATAATGTCATCTATAACGTTGTCCGACATCCTTTTTTTATACATCCAATGATTTTCTTTCCTCTTTTATGTTTAGGTATTGAGAAGATTTTCAATAAAGAGTCGGGGATTTTCTTTGCTTTGATGATCGCAATTAGTGCAGCTTCAAATTTTTACTTTTTCTATATGCTGACTTGGATGATTTTCTTGTATGCCTTAGTGCGATATCCTCGCGTGGTCAAAGGAAAGACATGGATTGATTTTTTAAAATGGTTCGGTTACTTTGCGGGGCTTTATTTAATCGGTTTACTCATTTCCTCTGGAATTTTTGTGCCTATCGTTTATGGATTTTTGAATGCCTCGCGATCGCCAAATTTTCCGCCGATTTCATTGTTTTTCTATCCTTTGCATTACTATGGATTACTCATTATAAACAGTCTTACACCAGGTACCATTTTTTGGACAGTGGGCGGTTTGTCGGTCGTTGGTGTTCTTAGTCTGCCGTTTCTATTCCGCAGACGTCAGCAAAGACCCGGTTTATTTTGGCTCTTTCTTGTTCTTGGGGTCATGTTGCTGTTCCCTATTTTTGGTTCTATAATGAATGGTTTGTCGGGACCTTATAATCGTTTTACTTTTGTTTTACCTTTTTATATTGCCCTATCCACTGCCTTTTTTATAGATCATCATCATGAAATGACACCAAAAGATCTCCGTTGGATACGTCGTTTAATGTTTGGTTTTTCTATTATATATATTGCCGCAAGTCTAGTGACGGATGATTATTTCCTTTATCTAACACCTGTTATTCTCGGGTGGTTTATTTATGGAACATTTCATGCTCGTCAAAATAATAAGTTGAAAGCCATAAATTTCGAGCGAATAATGATTGGTTTTGTCTTGTTAAATATGACAGTTAATGCTTTGATCTTTTATTTACCAACTGGAAAGAACGCCATGTCTCCAACAGAAGATTATGGCACCATTGACGAAACTTATGCGAATGTTTTTGAAGGTGCAGAACAGAACTTACCTGAAGATGGGTTGTATCGAATCGGGGTAACTTCGCATAACAATCACGTTCGTAATCAATATGCTTATATCAATAAACCTGGAACCAACTCTTATGCTTCATTGAGTAACGGTTCTGTCGCAGAATTTGCACAATTTTTAGAAGCTAGTTCTTATCAAATCATTCAGCCACTTCGAAATGGCGTCGATGATCGACGAGTAGTCAATCAAGCGCTCGGTGTGAAATATATTCTAACGGATGAAGAAAATATAAATTATTTACCTTCAGATTATACGATAAATTCCGAATTGTCTGATGAAGAAGCAGGAATGATGGTTGCTGAAACTGAAAATGAAGCGCCTTTTGCTTATGTTGAAACAGATGCACTCTCTCGTTTTGAGGCTGAAAACTTGCACCCTGTTCAACGTGAAAGCTTATTAGCGGGAGCAGTGATCTTAGAAGAAGAAAGCACACTACAATTGCACGAAGCAGATATTCCGTCATTTGCGAAGCATGAAGGGGTATGGGAAGGTGCTGAAAATATTCATGGACAAGAAAATCTTCCATTGAATGAATCGATGGAAATTACGGTAGACGAGGGTGAGAGTCAGATGACTTTGAGCTTTGAGCAGCCAGAAGATCTTGTCGGTCAAGAAGTTTTTCTTTACTTTGAAGGGATCGAGTTTGAGCCACCAGAAACACCTTTTTGGATTGAGTCCTCTACTGCTTTTCGTGTGAGAGCTGCTTACAATGAGCAAGAAAAGAGTGTTTTACAGTCCGATCGCTATACGTTTAGTTCTTATTTTAAAAGAGAAAATATCCTCATTCATCTAAATGAAGTCGAGTCGGTGGAAGAGACGTTAACTGTGGAGTTTCAAGATGCGGGTAATTATTCTTTTGAAAATGTTTCTGTGATTTCTAGAGCGTTTGATGAAGAAGTCGTTTCAAACGCAGCTCAAGAGAAAAATGAGCAAGCTTTAGAAATTGTGTCCTTTTCTAATGAACGAATTGAAGGATCTGTGGATGCTTTAGAAGATGGAGTGTTAGTGACAAATATTCCTTACACCTCAGGTTGGAAAGCTTATGTGGATGGTCAGGAAGTTCCGACAGAAAAAGTAAATATTGGTTTCGTCGGTGTTCCAATTTCGGCGGGCGAACATACAATTGAATTTGTTTATCAAACACCCTTCCTCAAAGTAGGAGTTATCATGACCGGGGTTGGATTACTTGCTTTAGTTGGTTATGGGATTGTTTATAGACGAAATTTTTGAAAGAAAATAATGAATTAAAATTTAGGTAAGATAAAAAAAGCGCAGAATTCGTTTCTGTGCTTTTCTTTTAAACTTTTTTTAAGGCATGAGAAGTTTTTTGTTATTCTTCAAAAGCTTTAGGATATTGCACGATCCCCTGAACATTTTCTAAAGCATCGGTTTGTAACTCTAGCGCCATAAAGACTTCATCTGGCACATCATAGGGAGCTTTGATATTCCAAAAGCTTGCCGGTTGGAAACCAAATTTTGGATAGTATTCTGGATGGCCTAAAACAATGATTGATTTGTAACCTAATTCTTTTGCTCTTTTTATCCCTTCTTTGATTAATTGAGAGCCAATTCCTTTATATTGATACTCTGGTAGAACAGATACTGGCGCAAGGGAAAGAGATTCAACCGTGTCATTTTCATTTATAATTTTATTCGTTGTTAACATAAGGTGGCCTAGAATATTTTCATGTTGCCCTATAGCGACTAAAGAAAGCTCTGGGATAAACGCTTCTGAATTTCTTAGTTTTTGTACGAGACGATGTTCCTGATGATCACTCATCTCTTCATTTAAAAAAGCTTTTTTGACGACCTCTTCTGTTCTTGAGTATTCTTCATTTGATTCTGGTCTTATTTTGATTGCCATTTTAATATCCTCAATTCATTTTATTCTTCTATTTGTTCATAAAAAATTTGTGCTAATTGTTCAGCCCCTTCAGCTGTGGGATGCACGCCATCAAAAAACCAGTCTGGGTGAGCGGCTGTTTGTTCGGTCATATCTAAAAATTCTAAGCCGTATTCTTCTGCTACTTCTTCGACCACATCACGAATAGGCTCAATATTTTCTGGATCAATAGAGCCTTCAAATATATTCTCTAAAAATACCGTTGGTGGAGAAGCGAGAATGACACGCGAAACACTTTCCAGTTCTAAATAATCTTCTAGTAAATCAGTATATTCTTCCTTAAATCTTTCAGGTCCATTCCAGTTATTTGCTTTTGTATCATTTGTTCCTAGCATCATTATAACAATATCCGGATTCAATTCTAGACTTTCCTCGTAAGAGCCCGTTGTTTCATATGGAAAATCACTCGAAGCTTGCGCTGCATAATTGGATTCGCCAAAATTTAAAACAGCATACCCTTCACCAAGTCGCTCATTTAAAATTGCTGGATAACCTGATTGCGGTGTATATTCTGCCGTGATACTATCTCCAACAGCTGCAACTTTTATATCGCCTTCTTCTATTGTAACTTCATCGCTTGCGCCACCTAATCTACCTGTACCACAAGCGGTTAGAATCATTAAAAGAAATAAAGTGAATATGCTTCGTTTAAATGACTTACTTTTCATTGTCAAACCTCATTTCTATAAGCAGTCAGAAGATTGTTCGTTCACTCAAATTTTATAGCAAAAACCCCTTTATAGAAAAGATAAAGAGTCTTGTCTATTGAATAAGTCATTTTTCTTGACGAATAAAAAAATATCTGTTAATTTATACAATACTTATTCCAATAAATAAAAACGATAAAAAGAAAAGTACAGATGAAAAATAGCACAGTGAGTCCTGATTGGTGGAAAGGGATCTGTTGGAAATCTGGAAGTGCATCTTGAAGTTGTATGGCTGAACGAACTTGTTCCTCAGGTCATACCGGGTCTGCCCGTTACAGCTAGATGATACATTTCGTGTATCGTCCTAAGATTACAAATATTTTCTTCTCAATGACTCTCTTTGTACTTTTAAGGTGGAATCGCAAATTCATTATTTGCCCTTAAACAAAAGTAACTTTCTAAAAGGTTATTTTTGTTTAGGGGCATTTTTAATGAACCAAAATAAATTTTTTAAAAAAGAAAGGTGAAAAAGATGAAAAATAATTGGAAAAAATTATTATCATTCACTGGCTTACTTGCAGTCATTTTAATGATTTTGATTGCTTGCGGAGCAAGTGACGAGGGGTCTGAAGAGGCAGGAAATGAAAACGGCGGATCGCAAACGGTCAATGTCGCAACAGTGGGGACAGGACCTCCTTACAGTATGGTGGATGAAGAAGGAAACTGGACTGGCTCGGAAGCAGATATTTGGGCAGAAATTGGCAAGAGAACCGGTTGGGAAATTGAGGTACAAAGAATTGGTTCATCCGCGACTTTTGGTCAGTTGGATACAGGCCGAAGTGATGTTGCCGCAAACAACTATGCTTTGACAGAAGAAAGAGCGGAAAATTATATTCATACGATTCCGATCTATGCGGATGCGAATACGATCGCGGTCCTGAGTGAAAACGATGAGATACAAACACTGGACGACTTGGCTGAAAAAACAGTCGGTGTACAGGCTGGGCAAGCGGCAGATATCCCTCTAACTGCGATGGCAGATGAAATTGGTTTTGAGTTAACTCGTTATGAAACAACGGCAGATACCTTCCAACAATTAGAAATCAATCGTGTGGATGCGGTTGGTGGACCGAGATCTTTATTAAATGAATACATTGAAACTAGAGGCGCAGATTTTAGAATATTAGAAGAAAACTTAACGGCTACGCCGGTTGTTTACTTTTTACCAGACACGGAAGAACATGCAGAACTTCGCGATGAGCTGAACATTGTCATCGAAGAAATGTTGGCGGATGGAACAATTGCAGAAATTACGGAAAAATGGTTGTTTACAGATATGACACAAAATCTTGAAGATGTAGAACAATAAGCAGGTAGAAGGGATGATTGATTTTGGGCTTTGATTTTAATTACATGCTGGAAGTTCTACCGGAGCTTTTTTATGCCGCAAGATATACCTTATACTTGACGCTCGTTGCAACTTTTTTTGGCTTAATCATTGGTTTAATTCTTTCGGTGATCACTTATTACCGCGTACGCATTCTTGAACCGATAGCGAGAGTTTATCTCTTTATCTTTCGAAGTGCTCCGCTGGTCGCTTTACTCTACTTTTTCTATTATGGGGTGGCTGTTTATAGTGACTTTGTTCGCGATATGAATCCACTCAATGCGGTATCTATCGTAATAAGCTTAAACGCTGGGGGCTTTATGGCTGAAAGTATTCGAGGAGCATTGCTTTCTGTAGAAGAAGGGCAAAAAGATGCGGCTTATTCTTTAGGTTTAACAAATAGTCAGCTAATGCAGCGAGTGATCGTTCCTCAAGCGGTTCGAATTGCATTACCGAGTTTATTTAATAATGTGATCAGCATTACTAAAATGACCTCACTAGCCTTTATGCTGGGTGTCGTTGATGTGATGGGGGCAGCGCGTGTTGAAGGTTCTCGTACTTTTAGTTATTTTGAAATTTATGGCGGTGTGATTATCGTTTATTTAGTGATTATTGGTTTATTGATGATTGTCCAAAGATATATTTCTAAAAAATCCTCTGAGGCTTATTAACTTTGAAGGGAGGAGTTGATGAAATGGCAAAAAATATCGTTGAAATTCAAAATTTATCTAAAGCATTTGGGAACAACCAAGTGTTAAAAGATATCCATTTAGACATTAAAGAAAATGAAGTAGTCGCGATCATCGGGCCATCCGGTACAGGGAAATCCACTTTTCTCCGTATGCTGAATTATTTGGATGAACCGACAAGCGGAAAAATTACCGTCGGCGATGTCACAATTGATGCAGAGAATTATTCAAAACAAGAGGTGCAGCAATTACGCTTGCAATCCTCAATGGTCTTTCAAAATTACAACTTATTCAAAAATATGACAGCAATCGAAAATGTGATGGAATCTTTGGTCACGGTCCGAAATGTTGAAAAGAGTGAAGCGAGACAAATTGCGCTGGAACAGTTAGAAAAGGTCGGCTTAGCGAATCGACAAGATGCCTACCCTTCTCAATTATCCGGCGGGCAACAACAACGTGTCGGGATTGCGCGCGCTTTAGCGGTGAATCCAAAAGTCCTTTTATTTGATGAGCCGACATCCGCTTTGGATCCGATGTTAGTGGCGGAAGTGCTGCAGACAATCAAACAGCTCGTTGAAACAGGGAATGTGACGATGTTGTTAGTGACGCATGAAATTTCCTTCGCAAAAGATGTCGCCTCGCGTGTCCTTTTTATGAATGAAAGCCAAATTGCAGCGGATGGCACACCTCAAGAGATCTTAGAAAATCCTGCAGACGAAACCTTGCAGCAATTTTTAAATATTAATCAATACAGTTAAAGAAGCATGTGCTTTTGGTAAAAAAAGATGAAGCCCTAAAACTTTGACCGTTTCAGGGCTTTTTTCGCGTTTTTTATTATGTTGTTTACTTACATGCCTTCAAATAGTCTCTCGTAAAAATGAAATTGGAATACGTTTCTACAAGACTTGGCTCGCTGAAACGAAAAAACAATATGTTTTTACGGCAATAATCTCGTAGAAACAAAATCACAATACGTTTCGACGGACCTGCCGTGCTCTAGCCTTTCCGTATCACGCGAAGTAGCGAGGTACAAAATACCATTAACTTTCTACTGGTTGTGTGGTAGCAACGTAGTTTTCACTTCTCAAATCTGGAATACTTAACATTGTGATCAAGCTGATTACATAAAGGCTTGCTAAGAACAGCATAACCATTGGTACGCCTGATTTCTCAAGAATCATACCGATAATTACGGATGAAAAACCACCCACTGCTCGACCTATATTTAAAATGGTGTTATTTGCGATCGTACGAATACGTTGTGGATAAAGTAAAGTTGTAACGGCTGCGTAACCAGTGAACATGCCATTTACAAAGAAACCGACGATTGCGCCACCTAAAATCATCATCCAAGTCGTGTTCGCTAAGGTAAATAAGTAAACAGCCACTGCTGAACTCACTAAGAAAATACCGAAGCTTTTTCGTGGGCCAATGCGATCTAACATTTGCCCGAAAACAAACATGCCTATACACATGCCGACAATTGTTGCGATCATCCACTGTGAAGAATCGCTGACTGAAATACCGAGCTGTGTCTGCATCATTGTTGGTAACCAGTTCATCATTCCAAAGTATCCAGCAATTTGAACTGTCGCCATAACCATCAATGAAAGGGTCAATCTTCTTAATTCTGGTGTCGCAAATAATTCTTTAATTCTCGGTTTGTCCTGTTCAACTAGCGACTGATCTTCCGCGCCTCTCTCGGTGATCGCATCCGCGTCCACAAAGAAGTGAGCCCAAATAATCATCGCAACTGGTAAAAAACCGAATAAGAATAAGCCTCTCCAACCGAGCGCTGGAGCTACTAATGCCGCCAAGATTGCCGCTGAGATCGAACCGATTTGCCCGATAATTCCATTCAGGGAAGCCACTCTTCCCATTTTATCGAGTGGTACAATACCTGCCATCACTGAAATGGCTACGCCATATTCGCCACCCACTCCAATTCCCGAAATGAAGCGCAAGAGATAAAGTAAGTACACACTATCCACAAAATAAATTAACCCTGTCGCAACACTAAAAATCAAAACGGTCACTTTAAAGACATTAAATTTATTGTATCGGTCCGCTAAAACCCCGAAAATTAAGCCACCAAGTAACATCCCCAAGTTCGTAATCGTCCCAATCCAACCAGCTTCCGAACCCGATAAATTCAAATCCGCAATAATACTCGACAGAGAAAAAGATAAAAACATGACATTCATATCATCTAATCCTGAGCCTAAGATGGAAGTAACTAACGCACGCTTATCATTTGTTTTCATTTTAAATGCCTCTTTTCATTCTTCGTTTATTTTGCTTGCTCCGACCACTTCACTGGATCTTTGTACCAATCATTCAACGTTTCTTTATAAGGCAATAACTCTTCACTTTGCACCGCAAATTCAATCAACTCCGGATAGCTCGTCAACGTATTTAAACTATAAGCTTGTTTCTCAAAAGCTTCGTGCCCTTCTTGAAGCTCATAACTAAAGATGGCTACCGCTCCAATGACATCTCCGCCAGCTTCTTCCACCTTATTCGCCGCTTCAATCACACTTTTTCCCGTACTAATTAAATCTTCCACCATGACTACTTTTTGCCCTGGAGACACTTGTCCTTCAATCGCATTTTTCTTCCCATGCCCTTTACTACTTGAGCGCACATAAATCATCGGCAAATTCATTCGGTCCGCCACAATTGCTGCATGCGGAATCCCTGCTGTTGCCGTACCTGCGATTAAATCAACCTCTGGATATTGCGTCTTAATAAGTGCTACAAGTTCCTCTTCGATAAATGACCGAACTTCAGGAAAACTCATAATTAAGCGATTGTCGCAATAAATTGGTGATTTTAGACCACTTGTCCAAACAAAAGGATCGGCCGGTTTCAAAGAAACTGCTTGAATATCGAGTAATGCTTTTGCGACTTCGTGTGTTCTTTCTCGCATCATATTATCGAACTCCTTCTTTCAAAGCTTGTTCCCACGAGCTTTGGATTGATTTATAGGCTTTTAACGGCTCTTTTGCTTGCGTAATTGGTCGACCGACAACGATATAGTCACTACCACCTAATGCTGCTTGCTTTGGTGTTGCGATTCGCGTTTGATCATCTGTGATTTTTGTTTCCAAACGAATGCCTGGAGTGACGGTTAAAAAGTCTGTCGCAACTTTTTCATGGATCTGCCTTGCTTCCAACGGCGAGCAAACCACTCCGTCAAGCCCCGCTTGATACGCCAAATTTGCATAATGTAAAATGCTTTCTTGCAAGGTCAAGGAACTTTGCTGTTCTTCTTTAAACGCTTCTTCGGATAAAGACGTTAACTGAGTAACCGCAAGCAATCTTGGTCGTGTTTGACCAGAAGGTGTTCCTTGTTCTAACCCAACTCTGGCGGCTTCCATCATTTTTCGGCCACCTTGTGCATGTACGTTGACCATGCCTACGCCTAAATTCGCGAGCACTTTCATCGTTTTTTTGACGGTGTTTGGAATATCATGCAGCTTTAAGTCCAAAAAAATATCGTGATTAGAATCTATAAGATCTACCACGATATCAGGTCCACTGGAATAAAATAACTCCATTCCAATTTTAATATTTAATTTTTCATCCCCAAATAAAGTAAGGAAATCATGAACTTCAGAAGCTTGATTAAAGTCTAGTGCGATAATTGGCTTATTCTTTTTCATTGATAGTCCCCTCCCAAAATTTCCAACTTAAATTTTCATTATTCTCTCATTTATTGTTGGCCAAACTTTAGATAGTATAAAGGTCGTTTTTTATTTTGTCAATTACTTTTTACTATTTTTTTGAAATTGTGTCATTTATTTTGATAAATGGCATTGACTTAAAGTTAAGGTTAAGTGCTATGATGAATAAGATTGCATAGCGCATGGCGAACTATAGGAGGTGTTTAGTACATATTTTTGATTGCGCTATCAGTATATAAGAAAATATTTTTTTATAACGTAGAAGGAGAATTTTTAATGACTGTATTTAATTTATTATTTCCAGTATTTGCTCTGATGGGCCTTGGACTTATTTCACGTATTCGTGGATGGGTAACCCCTGAGCAAAAAGAAGGAACAAAAGATGTTGTATTCGGCCTCTTTTTTCCAATTTTAATTTTTAATGTCATGTTAACATCCACCTTTGACCCTTCAACCTTTCAAATGATCGGTTTTGTGGTTATTGTATGGATCTTGACCATTTTTATTGGTCGACGTTTCTTAAGAAAGTGGCATGGTGAGGAGCTTGCGGATGTTGCTCCCTTTATGTTAACAACTGTTGAGGGTGGAAGCGTAACTTTACCTCTTTATACAGCTATTGTTGGAATGGAGTATGCCGTCAACACCGTTACTTTTGATATTGCAGGAGCTATTTTAGCTTTCGTCGTAATTCCAATTCTTGTCGCAAGAATGTCTTCATCTGGTGTTGGTCGACGAGGAATGTTTTTACAAATTATCCGTAATCCTTTTGTTCTAGCTGTTTTTTTGGTGTTGTTTTAAACTTAGTAGACGGTGTAGACATTTTACAATCTCTCAATTTGCTTGAAGTTTATTCAGAAACCATTAACTTGGCTACGGGTTCTATTATTGGGTTGATCTTATTCACGATTGGTTACGATTTCAACTTAAGAGCAGATATCCTAAAGCCTGTTTTAAGATTGGCTGTATCAAGAATTGTTTTAGGATTAATTATTATTGGTGGAATGTTCTTACTTTTCCCAGGATCAATGAGTGAGCCGATCTTTATCCTTGCGGTAGTTCTTTACTTCCTTTCGCCCACAGGATTTGCAACACCCTTACAACTTACGCCGATTTTCAAAAGTGAGCAAGAATCCATTTATACATCTACCTTTATCTCTTTATTTATGGTCTTTACTTTAATTGTATATGTATTCATCGTTGCTTTTGTAGTGGCTTAAGATTTCAACATCCTTTTAAAAAAATAGTAAGATGTTAACTTTTAAATAAAATGATTTTATTGGTTGCTAAAACGATTAGACACCAATAAATCACATTCATTCATTAAAAAATCTCAGGCTGTCTCTTCTGAAAATGAGACAAACCTGAGATTTTTGTTTTATTATCTTTGCGTTCCAAACATCTGCGTGGCGTATAGAATTTCTCCATCATAATGAACGCCGACGCCAATCTCCGCGTATTCTTGGCGAATCATATTTTCGTAATGCCCTTCACTTTCTACCCAGCCGTCAAATAAGAATTGAGCCATCTCCGCTTCTTGTAAGTAATAAGTGCCCATGGCTAAATTCTCTCCAACCATGTGATAAGGATAAGAAATTCCCTCTTCTTGAAAAACGGTAAAAGCATCTGAACCGTTTGGACGCGTGTGTGAAAAAGTCTCTTCTAACTCTTCAGCACGGATATATGCGGCTGCTCTCAACATGTCATTTAGAACAAGGGTCGACAAACCTTGTTCTTGTCGTAATTCATTCGTTAATTCAATAATCGTTGCTTCCACTAATTCATAATTTACTTCGTTATCTTCAGATTCAAAATCAACTTGTAATGTCGGTGGTTCTGTTACTTCTTCTGAATCTGAATCAATTTGTCGAGATTGTTCTTCTGTTGGTTCATCCAATATATTATGAATATCATTTCGATCCGGCAAGTAGCTAACAATTGTGCTCAGTACATCCCCTGCTTTGGTGCCATATAATATACCCGCAAATGCAAACCAAAAGCCTAATATAAAAACAAGGATTAAGCTGATTATTTTTCTTAATAGTTTCATTCTTCTAACCTTCCCTATTGAAAAATCACGGTTTTTCTCATTTAAATATACAGGATTGAAAAATAAAAACAAGTCGAAATGCTGTTATGCAAAGAAGTCAAAGAATCCTAGTTAATTATCTCATTCATTAATAATTCATCATGGATAAGATCAATCACTTTCAAGCGATTCGCTCTTTTAACAAAAACTGTTTTATAAGCTTGCTCTGAACCATCTTCGAAAATAAAGACTCTTGTGCCTGGATTGTCTGTAAGCAAGTGAGAAGTAAAGTCAGCCGGATTAAAATAATCTTGTGCCGGAAGTTCTTCATAATTTTCATGATCCGACACAACTTCCGTATTGTCTAATTCTTCTTCGGAAGCAGCAGCCATATCGTCCTCACTGACTTCTTCATCGGTTTCCACAGAATCAGTCGAAGTCATTTCATCACTTGTGGACTCTTCGGTCTGTTCATTACCTGTTGTTAAATCTTCTCCATCTGTCTGTGTATCACCACAAGCAGCCAATACTAAAGCCATACTTGTCGCTAAAAATAGTTTACTCATTTTTTGCATTTTATTTTCATCTTCCTTTTAGTTATTCTCAGTTAGTCATTTCATTTTAAAAAAGTAACATAAAATTATAATAGATACTTATCCTTTTAGAAAAATAAGTATCTATTAATAAAGTATTCATTTTATTAATTAGATTTCAATAATCGAAGCCCGTTTAAAATGACAACAAAAGTACTTCCTTCATGGATAATGACGCTGATCGCAATGTCTGCTAACCCTAATGCACTGGCTATGACTAAAAAGCTTGCAACTGCTACAGAAAATATAATATTTTGCCAAATGACACGTTGCATTTTAGAAGAGGTCTTATGCGTTTCGACTAGTTTCAATAAATTATTTTGCATTAAAACTAAGTCTGAAACTTCAACAGCAACATCGGTTCCATCGCCCATTGCAATCCCAACATCTGCATTCACAAGCGCTGGCGCATCATTGACTCCATCACCTACCATCGCAGTTATCCCATACTTTTCTTTTTGTTCGTTAATTATTTTTGCTTTATCTTCCGGCATAACATTCGCCACAACCTCGTCAATACCTAATTGTTTTGCAACAGCTTTTCCTGTCATTTCCGAATCACCAGTAATTAAAGTCGTGTGGATACCGTTCTTTTTGAAATAGTCAATTGTTGCTTTTGCTTGGTCATGAGGAATATCCATTAAAGCAATTAGCCCAAGCACTACTTCCTCTTCAGCAATATAAATAACTGTCTTCCCTTCAGACGACCATTTGTTATTTAGTTGGATAAATTCTTTAGAAACTTGCTCAAAAGAAGTAGGTTTCCCTATACGATAATTTTTACCTTTGTATTCTCCCGTTAAGCCTTTTCCAATTTGATTTGTGACTTCTATATTTAGATTATTTTTTGCTTTAAATTTCCTTAGGATAGCATCCGCTAACGGATGATTCGATTCACTTTCAAGAGCTACAACGATATCAAGTAACTTATCTTCATTGACCGTTTCAGCGAAATGGTAATCCGTTACTTCTGGCTTTCCATAAGTCAAAGTTCCTGTCTTATCAAACGCAATCGTATCAATATCTGCTAATTGCGATAAATAAGTACTACCTTTTGAAAGGACGCCTTTTTTTGCCAAGTTTGAAGTAGCAGATAAAGTAACTGAAACAGTAGCTGCAGCTAAAGCACATGGGGAAGCAGCCACTAAAAGAACCAAGCCTCGATAAACACTTTCTGCATAGGTCCAATTAAAAAAGAATGGTGTCAGTAATATAAACAAAGCAATAGCAACTAAGACAAACTTCACGTATTTTGGTTCAAACTTTTGAATAATACTTGCTGCTTTGGTTTGATTGTTTTGATTTTGATTCACTAACTGTAAAATTTTTGCAAAAACTGTATCTTTATTTTCCTTTGTCACTTCCATTGTGAAGGTTCCTGTACCGTTCATCGTACTACCAAAAACTTGATCGCCTCTTGTCTTCTCTTTAGGAATGCTTTCACCGTTAATTGAAGATTCATCAATCGTTGTAGCCCCCGATAAAATGACACCATCAATGGGTACTTGATCGCCATTCAATACTTTAAGTTGATCACCAATTCTGAGCTGGTTTACATCAACAGACTTCGTAATCCCATCCGGTGATATTAATCGTGCAGTTGTTGGATTCATTTTTAATAGTTGGCTAATTTCTCTTTTACTTTTTCCCTCAGCATAATGTTCCAGAAAATGAGCACCTGAGAAAATAAGAATGAGTAAAGCACCTTCCCAATAACTTCCAATTAATGCAGCTCCTATAGCGGCTAAGCCCATTAAAACATGTGAATTAGGTGTAAATTGTCTATTGCGCTTCGTATTTTCAATCGTTTCGCCGATTCCTTCAAGCACAACCACATGGTAACCAGCGATTAGAATCGTCATTGAAAAGAGGATGTTTTTTATCCCCTCATAATCACTGCTTAAAAACAAAGCGATTAGCGATAAGCCTAATCCAATAAAATATAAAATAACGGGTAACTTTCCATGGTCGTGCTCATGATCATGATTATGTCCATGACTATGACTTTTCAATGCTTGAGATTCTTCAATGTCTTTCATTTTTGTCAACTCCTAAAGTTTTTACTCTTTTGTAAGTTTTAAATATTTATTTTTCTAAATCGTAATCATTTCGTTTTACACATGAAATTTCATTCATATGTTATATATTTATTGTAATCCTTCTAAAAATATTGTCAACCATTTACCGTTATTTCTGCAGAAAAATCGGATTAATATTCTAAATAAAAATCTATTCTTACAATTTTCAAAATGATGAATCTTACGATTTTTTGGCAAAAAATAATTATCTATGAGTATGAAATGAGTGCCGTGAACTTCAAATCCGGTTTCGTGGTCGCGGGAGCGGCACCGTGAACTTTAAATCCAGTTTCGCGGTTGCGGGAGCTGTGCCGTGAACTTCAAATCCGATTTCGTGGTCGCAGGAGCGGTGCCGCGAACTTCAAATCCAGTTTCGCGGTTGTGGGAGCACTTTTTCACTATTTTTTACTTTCAGAATTGAGAAGAGACAACGACTCTAACAAAAATCTCTCAACACATTTTATAAAAGTGTATCGAGAGATTTTTTATCTTTTTATTTTTCTAATACTGGAATCCATATTTCACTATAAGCAACGTTCTCTTTTTCTTCATCCATTTTTGTAAATGAGAATGAAGGTAAATCAACTTGTTCATAGTTCGATGATGGAAACCATTCTGAAGCTGTTTGTGCCATAGTATTTTGCAAAGTTTCAGGAAATGGTCCTTCATTTGGGAACACAGCCCAAGTATGTGATGGGATCGAAATTATTCCTAATTTTTCAGAAATCTCTTCCTTCGTTGTTAATACCCCAATCATATGTGTTAGATCGCCTTCTTCTTTGACGAATCCTCCATCTGCATTATAAGAAATATTCACTACTTCTTGTGGCTCTAAATCCATTAATTCATGCATTTCTTTGGCTTGTTCTTCTGTAATACTCTCGGCCAATTCAACAATCGCTTGATTGACCCCTTCAAATTGCATTGGGACTCTTTTTTGCACCCCAGCAAATTTGAAAGTAGGTAATTCAACAATTTTCGCTTCCATTCTATTTCCTCCTCGTACATTGATAAAAAAAGTAAGTTTTGGAAAGGAAAGAATAGTTTGAGACATCCTCACTTCAGAGGGCGGATAACCACTCCATTTTTTAAAGGCTCTCGAGAAACCTTCTACGGACTGATAGCCATATTTAAAGGCTACATCCGTCACGCTCTCTCCTCGAAGCAAGTCTTGATTCGCTGCGGATAATTTTCGCTTTTTAATATATTCACTCAAAGGCATTCCAGAAATCGCTTGGAAAATTTTCCGAAAATGAATATCACTCTCTCCAACAAATTTTGCGACATCTTCAATCGCTATTTCATTCGTGAGATGTTTTTCAATATAATCCACCGCGTCATTTAAACTTTTTAACATATTATTCCTCCCCATCCATAAAGAAGTATATCGAATGTACATAGGCTATGCTTGATATTTATTGTATAAAAAGAATCAAGTACAGATATTTTTTAGAATATTTCCTTCTAATAAATACTATATCTCTTACTTTATTGTACGATGTATTCATGTTGAATTCACTGATTCTTTGTGGTAGTTTTTCTTTAATTATAAGATCATTTTTTGATTGGAGGTAACCCTGTGAATAAAAAAATATTACATTTAGAGGGACTCACTGTTTTTGGTTTAAGTTTATATCTCTATTGGTTAAATGATTTTTCTTGGTTACTCTTTTTTCTCTTGATCTTAGCACCCGATTTTTCTATGGTTGGTTATCTTTTTAACCCTTCATTTGGTGCAAAGTTATATAATATTTTCCATACTTATGTTATTTCTTTACTCATTATTTTTTTCAGTTTGATTTTTTCAAATTCAACTCTTCTAACGGTCGGGATCATTTGGACTGCTCATATTGGAATGGATCGTATGGTGGGCTATGGCTTGAAATACCCTACTCATTTTAAGGATAATCATTTAAATCGATTATAAAATAAAATGAAGAGATTTAAAGATTTTATAGGAAACGAGGAATTATGTGAAGTTAGAAAAAAGTAAACAACATAAAATGACAACTCTATTATTGATTCTTTATTTAATCATACTCGCTTGGATTATTCTTTTTAAAATGCAATTTTCTGTCGAGGCTTTGTATCAATTTACTGGGTTTAGAAGTGTTAACTTTGTTCCTTTTGAAGGAACGGCTGTTTATGATGGCATACTGGACATTGGTGAAATCACTTATAACGTCCTTATTTTTATTCCCTTTGGTATTTATATCAGTATGTTAAAACCAAACTGGCATTTTCTACAAAAAATTCTTCCTATAGCAGGAGTTAGCTTATTATTTGAAGTTTTACAGTACATATTCGTCATAGGAAGTAGTGATATCACGGACTTTTTAGGGAATACATTGGGAGGAATCATTGGGATCGGCGTCTATTTATTTTTTCGAAAGATTTTTAAATCAAAAGCAATGAAAGCTCTAAGTATCTTAGCCATTTTAGGAACTTTGGCTATTTTTATATTTGGACTGCTCTTAATGTTTGGAATCATTCAGTATGGGAGCTTTAGTTGATTTGATAAGATAGTCTTGAGAGGAAGGTTGATTGGTATGGATGAACAATGGCTTAAGCAATTGCCTATCGATAATATTCAAAAAGTAAATGCTGTCAGTGGTGGTGATGTCAATGAAGCTTATGAAATTGAAAATAATGATCAAAAATATTTCTTACTGGTACAACCCAATATATCAAAAGAGTTTTTTATCACAGAAGCTGCTGGTTTAAAGGATTTAAATCAAGCAGGTGTCACCGTTCCCGAAGTTTATGATGTCGGAGAAATTAATAAAGATGCTTATCTTTTAATCAGTTTTTTAGAAGAAGGAACAAGTGGAAGTTACCGTGACTTAGCAGAAATGATCGCTAAAATGCATCAAACTTATAGCGACAATGGTCAATTCGGTTACAAATATCCCCATCAAGGTTCAGATATTACTTTTAATAACGACTGGACGGATTCTTGGATTGAGTTATTTGTCGAAAGACGCCTTGATAAATTGCGAGATGAGAATGTTCAAGCAAATAAATGGAAGCAAAAGCAAGTAGACACTTACGAAAAAGTCCGTGAAATCATGGTAGATGAACTATCTAACCATCAAAGTGAGCCTTCTTTACTTCATGGGGACTTATGGGGTGGGAATCATATGTTTTTAACAAATAATCAACCCGCCTTATTCGATCCGGCCCCCTTATATGGCGATCGTGAATTTGATATAGGGATTACAACAAGCTTTGGTGGATACCCTAAAGAATTTTATGAAGCTTATCAAGAAATTTTTCCTATGGCAGAAGGTCATGAAAAACGCCTAAGTGTTTATCGCTTATATATCTTTATGGTCCATCTACATAAATTTGGTGGCATTTATGAAAACCGTGTGGATCAAGTCATGCAAGAGATTCTTTCTTAGACATATGAAATGAGGTTAACTAACATGCATTTAAAACAAATTGGAATCATTCATAGTCCCTATCAAACGAAAAAAGAAGCACCCAAACAAGGAAGATTCAACGACGACATTAGTGAGCTTGAAATTTTCGATGAATATAAAGCCGGATTAAAAGACGTAGAAAGTCTCACGCATTTAATTGTTTTATATTGGGGAAGCAAAGCAGATCGATCATCTCTTGAGACAGCCCCTCCATGGAGTTCAGAAAAGAAAGGCATATTTTCTACGCGGTCACCTAACCGACCAAATCCTATTGCCTTTTGCGTTGCCGAAGTCGTTCAAGTCAGTGAAAATAAAATCCAAGTGAAAAATCTAGATGCTTTAGATCAAAGTCCTTTACTTGATATCAAAGCTTACTCTGCAGAGATTGATTCTTATCCAGAAGCAAAAAGAAAAGATAAATAATAAAACAAAAGCTCTTAATTAAAGGAAAGTAAATTGTCTTTAAGCGAGAAGCTTCTTAATTAAAGAAAAACAAAATATCTTTACGCAAGAAGCTTCTTAATTAAAGAATAACGAATCATCTTTAAACAAGAAGCCAAATCAAAAATTCACGCGATAAAAAAAACGCGCCTTCTCTAAAAAAATAGAAAAGACGCGTTTTTGCTTTCTTCGTTATAAATTCGCCTAGATTAACCCTCTTGACTGAGAAAATCTAATGCATAGCGTACATGAATTTCTGTCGCATAGGCAAGTCCTCGCTCATCAATATCAAAATTTTCATGATGATGACCATACCAAGTATCTTCATCTTCTAAATTACGCGTTCCAACCCGCGCGTAAACACCAGGAGCTTCAGCTAAGAAATCCGCAAAATCATCGGCACCTAAACTTTTTTCTTGGTTTATAATGACGTTTTCAGCACCCACAATTTCTGCCGCTAATTCTGCAGCTCGTTTCGCTGGTTCTTCATCATTAATAAGTGGAGCAGCTGCATCATAGTTTTCAAACTCAATCGTACAACGATGTGACTTCGCAACATCTCGCGCAATACGTTCTACCGCTTCTAAGACAAAAGCCCTCGTTTCATGACTAAACGTACGAACGGTTCCCTCTAACTCTGCATGATTCGCTACGATATTGTAGCGTGTTCCAGCATTCAAAACACCCACCGCTACAACAACATTATCCAATGGACTTACTTCTCGCCCAACAATGCTTTGAAGCTCAACCGTAATCGCTGCAGCTGCAAGCAATGCATCAATTCCTTGGTCTGGACGAGCGGCATGTGAACTTTTTCCGTGAACTTTAATTTTAAATATATCACAAGAAGCATTCGTCGCACCCGGAACAGAAACAATTTGACTCACCGGTACGCTCGAATCTAAGTGTAAACCAAAAACTTCATCCACATCTTCCACAAAACCACCATCAACAAATTGACGAGCGCCCGCACCAATTTCTTCCGCTTGTTGGAAAGCTAACTTAATCGTTCCTGCAAATTTATCTTCATGTGCTTTTAAAATTTTGGCCGCACCCAATAAAGCTGACGTGTGTCCATCATGACCACAAGCATGATGAAGGCCGGGATATTTTGATTTATATTCAACATCTTTCGCATCTTCTAACTCTAAAGCATCAATATCTGCACGTAGCAAAATCGTTTTACCTGATCCTTTTTGACCTTGAATCGTACCAATCGCTCCTGTTTCTCCAACCGATTCGTATGGAATATCTAACTTTGCTAACTCTTCTTTAATTCGTTTAACCGTCTCAAACTCTTTCAAGCTCGGCTCTGGATGTTGGTGAAAATATCTGCGGAGCGCCACAACCTCTTCTGCACCTGCTGCAACTTCTTCTTTAATGTTAACCTCTGTTAATGTTGTCAAATCAATACATCCCTTTCTAATTTAAACCCATTTTTTCCTCGTTCCGAAATGGCCACCTATCAAAAATTACTGATTCCATACTGGAATAGAAGAACCTTTTGATGTTTCTTCGATCACTTCAATCGTATCTTCTGCTTGGAAAGCTTCTACGATTTTTTGGTAAACTTCATTGTCTGCATCTTCTGCTCTTGCTACGATAACATTCACATATGGATCAGAATCATCATTCACTGGTTCTAAGAAAATAGAATCTTCAGTCGGTACAAAACCATAATCAACAGCCATACCTGAGTTAATAATCGAAGCTTTTACATCTTGTAAAGCACGCGCTGTTTGTGAAGCATCTAATTCTTCAATTTCTAAGTTTAGCGGATTATCCGTTACATCATTTACTGTCGGCGTAACCCCTGCATCTGGATCAACTGTAATTAAACCAGCTGTTTGTAGAAGTAAAAGTGCACGTCCACCGTTTGTTACATCGTTTGGAATTGCAATCGTATCATTTTCTTCGATTTCATCAACAGAAGTAATTTTATCTGAATAGATGCCCAAAGGAGCAATATATGTGTCTGCAATAGGAATTAAATCTGTATCGTTGTCTTCATTAAACGACTCTAAAAATAGTTTATGTTGGAAAGAATTTAATTCAATTTCACCTTGAGCTAAGGCGTTATTTGGTTGCGTGTAGTCAGTGAATTTCACTAACTCTGCTGAAATTCCTTCATCTGCTAACTTATCCACAACAAAATCCCAAACTTCGTTATCTTCCCCTACAACTCCAATTCTTACCGTCTCATTTGCATCTGCATCCGCCCCACAAGCAACTAAAAACGCACCTAACACGAATAATCCGACTGATAACACCCATTTTTTAAATTGTTTCATTTTTATCTTCTCCTTTTTTGTCAGCTAATAAGGGATTATTTATAATCCCTTAACGCATACTATTCGACTAAGGTGCTGAAGCACCAAGTCTCCCAGCATTAATGACTTGTTTTTTTAACTAAATGATTTCCAATGAATTGACTAGCAAATACGATAACTAAAATAACGCCCGTTGCGACTAACGTCACATCTGTTTGGTTTCTATTATATCCTCGCGCAATCGCTAAGTTTCCTAAGCCCCCGCCTCCAATTGCTCCAGCCATTGTTGTTAAACCGATTAAATTAATAATCGTCACCGAAGACACGCGGATAATAGATGGTAAGCCTTCTTTTAAATACACACGAAAAATAATTTCTAAAGGTGAAGACCCCATCGCTTCAGCGGCTTCGATCACTCCATCATCCACTTCAAGTAAAGCATTTTGAATTTGTCTAGAATAAAAAGGAACCGTTCCTACAACTAAAGGTACGATCGCTGCGGTTGTGCCGATTGACGTTCCGACAATCAAACGAGTAATCGGTGCAATTAAAGCAAGCATGATAATAAAAGGAACCGAGCGAAAAACATTCACTGCTCTTTCTAGAAAATGATATAATCTTGGATTCTCTAAAATACCTCCCTCTTCCGTAACGACTAAGGTAACTCCTAAAAGAATCCCTAAAACACTAGCGATTAAAGCTGTTACACCAACCATATATAATGTTTGCCAAATACTTTCTATAATTTCTGATTGAATAGTTATAACATTTGGAAAATAAGTTTCTAAAAATGTATGCACTGTTGGTCCTCCTTAAACTATTTCTTCTTGATTAAATGAAATGATATTTTGATTGTGCTGAATTGTTTTAACTTTTACCTGATTACTTTCTAAGTAAGCAATCGCTTCTTCACGTTTACTTTCTTCACCCGATAATACAACGATTAAATTCCCGATTGGAGTGTCTTGTAAAATTTCCACATTCCCATATAAAATGTTCGTTGTGATTCCAAATCTCGCATACAAACTCGCGATTAAAGGTGAACTTGTGCTCTCACCAACATAAGTGATATTTGCAAGCACGTCATCTCTTGTTAAATTGAGTAATGTTGGATGATTTAAAACTTTTTCAGCCGCTTGATCAATATGTGTTGCGGTATTAATAAATTCTTGTGTTAATTTCTCTTTTGGAGATGTAAATATAGAAACGAGATCTCCTTGTTCTACCACTTCGCCATCTTCCATAACAGCCACTTTATTACAAATTTCTTTTACAACTTCCATTTCGTGCGTGATAATCACTATCGTTAAAGCTAATTTTTTATTTAAATCCTTTAACAGTTCTAAAATGGAAGCTGTTGTTTTCGGATCTAATGAACTCGTTGCTTCATCACATAAAAGAACTTCTGGATCATTCGCTAATGCTCTCGCAATCGCTACACGTTGTTTTTGACCACCAGATAATTGGGAAGGATACGCTTCTTTTTTATCCGCTAAACCGACTAACGTTAATAATTCATCTACTTTATTTGTGATTTCTTGTTTTGATAATCCTGACTTATATAAGGGATAAGCCACGTTATCTGCAACTGTTCGTTGGCGCATGAGATTAAAATGCTGGAAAATCATCCCTATTTTTTTGCGTTCCATTCTTAATTCATTTGAAGACAAAACAGATAAATTTTGCCCATTTACAAAAACTTCTCCTGCCGTAGGGCGCTGGAGTAAATTAATCGTACGAACCAAAGTACTTTTACCTGCTCCACTGTAACCAACAATTCCGTAAATATCTCCTTTATCTACAGATAAAGAAACATCTCTCACTGCTTGTACAATGTTTTCTTCACTTTGAAATGTTACTTCAATATTTTTTAACTCAATCATAAAAATTCTCCTTTACAAATAAAAAAACGCTCGTCCAAATAACCAGATTATCTCTGATTAAAAGGACGAACGCTTCCGTTCGTGTTACCACCTTCGTTTGAATTCATCTCACAACAAATTCCTCAACAAGTACGCGAATAAATCGAATACTTTGGCGCTGTAGTGGGCGCACCCATGATAGCCTTATGAATTTTTTATCCACTCGGTATCCTCTGCTTCGAGTCCATTTTCTATTTACGCAAACAAACCTGCTCTCACCTTATCAGGCTCTCTGTTCTTGCTATGTTGTAAATATACTCTACTCTTCATTACAGTTTAAATTTTATTATCATTTTATTTAAAAATTGTCTAGAAAAACAAAAACGTCCCTAAAAAAATTCTGTTTTCTGAAACAGAATTTTTTTAAGGACGATCTACTTTCATCGTGTTACCACCTTATTTTACATAATTATCTCTAATCATGCCTCAAACAGTACACAAAGTCATTTGATGCTTTGTAAACTGTGCCACTGTAACAGGTGGACCCGTAGTAAACTCACCAATGCTCGCTTACTCCATTCAAAGACCATTTTCCATTTATTCTTTCTTACCTGCTCTCACCAACGCAAGCTCTCTGAGAAGACTCCCTAAATGTACTTTTCTTTTCAAGTTGTTTAATTATTTTTCTCATTGATTATTCATTTTTGAACTTGTGTAATACTATACTCAATAAAAAAATGCTTGTCAACTATTTTTAAAATTTATTTTAAAAATTTCCATGAAATGTCTTCGTTACTAAGATTCGAAAACTGTATAAGATCATTTCAGTTAAATTTCGAAAATAGATGCTCATCTTAATTAAGACAAGCACCTATTAAAACAAATTATTCAATTTTAAGTTTACTGTTCATTACCTGGGAAAATGACTCCACCAAGCATACGATCTCCCGCATCTCCTGTTGGTTGCGATTCATAATCGTCAGCATCTGTATGAACGATTAGTGATGTTCCTTGTTCTGAGTTTAAAGTATTTTCTCCATCTGCTTGTAACGTTGTATCTGGGATATCTATTGTTTCTTCAACGACACCATCTTCAGGTACTACTAAATTTGGTAAGTCACCTATATGAGGGCCTGTTTCTGAATTTGCACCATGCTCAACGTCTGTTGGGTTGAAGTGAGAACCTGCGTCTACAAAGGTTGGAGGTGTTGCCATTCCTACTTCATGAATGTGCATACCATACTCACCTGCAGGGATTCCTTCGAGACTCAATTCCAACGTCACACCCTCTTCTGTTTCTTCAAAAATGGCTGTCCCTACTTCTTCTCCATCATTATTCAACATATTAACTGTAACAGTTTCTGCATCTGCTGTTTCTGAATTATCAACAGTTCCAGTAGGATCCGTTTGTTCTGTTGCTTCTTCTTCAACCGGAGCCTCCTCAGCAGGTTCTTCTGTTGTAGTGTCTCCACAAGCTGCTAAAAGAAAAGCTGCACTTGATGTTAAAAGTAATTTACTAATATTTTTCATTATGTATCTCTCCCAATTTATAGTATGAAATACTATTTTTTTGTTGATTAATACTAAGATATCAAAAATGAAATTCAGAGTAAAACGAATGGACTTGCTTGATTTTTTGTAGAATTTAACTTAATTCCAAATCTAATTTTGAAAATTGAGCGTAAGGTTTAAATACTTCATGTTGATTACTCACACCATCATCTATCATACGAAAAGGAAGATCGTATTCCAATTCAATTTCTAAGAATTCAACTTTCTTAGCTTCTTCAATCGTTTGAGGCCAATATGGACTCGGGAAATCATTGAAAAGGAAGTGATCCCCTTGTAAGGCATCACAATGCTCACAACAATTCGATAACTCAGAATTAGCTTTTGAGTGGGAATACTTTATCTTATAATTAAAATTTTCTTGTAGATACTCCAAAATTCGCTTTGGTATTGGGTTGGGTCGGTCATAAATGTAATGTTCTCCTAAACTAATATTATCCTCAAAATCAAGAATTAATCCATCATGAATATGTGCATCCTCTGGAGCATCTTCAGGTGCATCATCATCTACTAAATAATTATAAAAAGAGATATAATCTGGATTTGAGAAGCCCACCACTCTCGTTAAATGATCACATTGGTAACAAGTTCGATTCGCAACCACTAAAAATATCGAATCAAAGACAATATAGAAAGTGTCTTTAGGTAACCATCTTAAAAATCGATAATATTCCGTACGATCTGTGGCATACCATTTCTTAAGCTCAGGATTCCATCTAGCACCTAAAGCTTTTGCCTCGTCTTTTTCACGATAGGGTACATTTAAAAGTAACTTTCCTTTAGTCTTCATAAAATTAGCCTCTTTCTAGTAGTCTTTAATCACTAGTGTATAAAAGATTACATGAAATTTAAAGTTTGATGAATAATAATTATCAAAAGGAGTTAGGAAAACTCTGCTCTTCACAATTGATTCATCAACACAAAATATTATAGATCCAAAATAACTCTCTGTCTTTCCATTGTTGGTAACATGGTGTAGCAGAGAGTTATATTTTTATCTTCAAAACACTAACAAATTATTCATACTATACTAATAATAAATTCTCTTTAGATTAAGGAGAGATATTCATTCACTACATTATCCACTGTAAATCCTAAATATTCTATAACTTCTTCCCCTTTGCCACTCTCTCCAAAACGGTCAATACCAATGATTTTTCCGTCTGTTCCAACATAACGATGCCAACCAAATGATGCACCCATTTCAATAACTACTCGATTTGTTACACCTTTTGGTAAAACAGACTCTTTGTATTCATCAGACTGTAGCTCGAATAATTCTAAACTTGGCATAGAGATTACTGCTACATCGTGTCCCTTCTTAAGTAATTCTTCTTGTGCTTTGATGGCTAGTTGAACTTCGGAACCTGTTGCTAGGAGTAGACCTTCTGTCTCACCTTTTGCTGGCGATAATACATATGCACCTTTTTCAACATTTTTTAGCGCCAAGTCTTTTGTGTTCGGCAATACTGGAACATCTTGACGAGTTAAAGCTAATAAAGTGGGACGGTCTTCAGACTCTAAGGCCACCTTCCAAGCTGCTGCTACTTCATTTGCGTCAGCTGGACGCATCATGGTTACATTAGGCATACCACGGTAACTTGATAACTGTTCAATCGGTTCATGTGTTGGTCCATCTTCACCCACAGCAACTGAATCATGAGTTAATACATAAATAGCTGGAATTTTAGAAAGTGCAGCTAAACGAACCGCTGGGCGTAAGTAATCAGAGAAAACAAAGAAGGTTGAAACAAAAGATTTCGTTCCACCATGTAATAAAATACCATTTAAAGCAGATGCCATCGCGTGTTCGCGCACACCATACCAAATATTCTTTCCAGCATAATTATCCGACGAAAAATCCTCTGCTCCATCAATCATTGTCTTATTGGATCCCGATAAATCAGCTGAACCTCCCCAAAAGTTTGGAACAACTTCTGCAATTGCATTAATGACTTCTCCACTTACTGAACGAGTAGCCACATCATCCGTACCTTCTTCGTATGTAGGTAAGCTTTCTTCCCAATCCTCTGGAAGTTTATTGTTGAGTGCTTGTTCAAACTGTTCAGCTAATTCTGGATATTCACTTTTATAATCTTCAAGTAACTGGTTCCAGTCTTCTTCGAGTTTTTGACCTTTGATAACAATATTCTCGTTGAAACGATTATAAACTTCTTCTGGAACAAAGAAATCTTCTTCTTCCCATTTATAGCTTTTCTTCGCAAAGGCTGTTCCATCAGGTCCTAAAGGAGCACCGTGAACTTCCGCTGTTCCCGCATTCTCAGCACCATAACCAATCTCAGTTCGAACTTCAATGATCGTTGGTTTATCGGCTACAGTTTTTGCTTGTTCAATTGCTTTATCAATATCTGCCAAATTATTTCCGTCTTCAACATAACCATAGTCCCAACCATACGCTTCAAATCGTTTTTGAATGTCTTCACTGAATGCTTTATCTGTTGGTCCGTCCAATTGAACATCATTAGAATCATAAAGTATAATTAATTTTCCAAGTTTTAAGTGCCCAGCTAAACTCGCTGCTTCGTGAGAAATTCCTTCTTGTAAATCACCATCACTACATAATACATAGGTATAGTGATCAACAACTGAATAATTCTCTTTATTGTAAGTCGCCGCTAAATGAGCTTCGGCCATCGCCATTCCTACTCCATTGGCGATTCCTTGTCCAAGTGGTCCAGTCGTTGCTTCCACTCCGTCCGTTAAATGGACTTCCGGGTGTCCCGGCATTTTACTTCCAAGTTGTCGAAAATCTTTCAAATCTTCGATTGAAACATCAAAGTCTGATAAATGAAGCAAGCTATAAAGCATGGCTGATCCATGGCCTGCAGATAAAATAAAGCGATCACGATTAAACCACTTCGAATTCCTAGGATTTGTGTTGTAATGCTTTGCCCATAAAGCATAAGCCATTGGCGCTGCCCCCATCGGTAATCCTGGATGTCCTGAGTTGGCGGCTTCGACAGCATCCACACTTAATGTACGAATGGTGTTTACTGCTAATTGATCTGTTGTGTCAAACATTCTTTCAATCCTTCAATATTATATTTTTAATATTTTCATTCCTTGTTCTAAAATGCTTTTTCCATCTAGTAATTTATAAGAATCTTTTTCAATTAAGCGATAAGGTATTTTTTCATAATTTAATAGATCCTCAAGTCTTTTTACTTCATGAGATATCTGTGGTCCAATTAAAATAGCATCTATTGTATCATCTTTGATAATTTGCTGAGCAACTATCGAAGGTGCCGAAAACACATGGATAGGTATTTTTTGTTCCTCGGCTATTTTTTCAATACTTCTTACTAGTAACCCAGTCGTTATCCCAGCAGCGCAAATTAGCAAAAGTTTTTTGTGTTCCCTTTGAGACATTATATCCCTCTTTTCAAAATTTATAATTAGAGACTATGATTATCTCTATTTTATTATTCTCTTTTTAACCACTAATGTTATCTAATATTGTGATATTTTATTTAGTTTTATTTTCGTTGTAAATATCTAAAGTAACGGCAAGAAGCAACACTAAACCTTTAATAGCTTGTTGCCAATCTACTCCGATTCCCATAATTGACATACCATTATTTAAAACACCCATTACCAGACCACCAATAATTGCTCCAATAACTGTACCAACACCACCTGAGGCAGATGCACCACCAATATATGCAGCTGCAATTGCATCTAATTCAAAACCATTTCCCGCAGTTGCTGTAGCCGCATTTAACCTAGCAGCAAAAACAAGTCCCGCTATTGCTGATAAAAAACCCATATTAACAAATGCTAAAAACTTTACTCTACGAGTGTTGATTCCTGATAAAGCAGCTGCTGGTTCATTACCACCTGTAGCATATAATCTTCTGCCAGCAGTAGTGCTAGTAGTGAAAAATCTATAAATTAAAATCAAAAATGTTAAAATAATTAATATGTTAGGAAATCCTTCATAAGCTGCCATTACATATGTAATAGTTAATAATGCAATAGCAACTGCAATCCTTTTTAATAAGAATACACTCATGTTTTCTACAGGCGCTTCTCTATCGATCCGTTTCTTCCGAGTATAGAAAGATCCACCAACATACAATAGTACTATTAAAACCCCTAAAAAGACTGTAAACAGGTGCCAAGTCTCTCCATTGAGTAAGTCTGGAACAAATCCCGATCCTAATCTTTGAAAGCTAACAGGAAAAGGAGCTATAGTTCTCCCATCTAAAACTACTATAGTGAGACCTCTAAAAATTAATAAAGATGCTAGAGTTGCAATAAAGGCTGGAACTCTAACATACGCTACCCAAAAGCCATTAAAAGCTCCAATTAATATACCAATCCCTAATGATAATAAAATTGTAACAGGTGTTGAAAAACCCATTCTTACAGAAAAAATAGCCGACATTGCACCCACAAAAGCTACTATAGATCCAACCGATAAATCAACATCTCCTAAAATAATAACTAATAACATACCTATAGCTAAAATTAATACATAGCCATTTTGAAGAATAATATTTGTAATATTTAATGGCTTAAGTAATATACCATCTGTTAAAAATTGAAAAAGAATTACTATAAGGCCTAAAATATAGTACATACTATATTTTTCAAAATTATTTTTTAATTTTTCAAATATATTTTTTTCATTTGAAGTTTCTGTCATATCCATTATTTAAACCTCTTTCGTCATATACTCCATAAGTCGCTCTTGTGTAGCTTCTTCAATTTGTATTTCAGTAGTTAACTGTCCTTCATTCATAGTATAAATTCTATCGCACATACCCAGTAACTCGGGCAATTCAGATGATATAAGTACTATGGATTTTCCTTGTTGTACAATATCATCCATAATATTATATATTTCATATTTAGCCCCTACATCAATCCCTCGGGTTGGTTCATCTAAGAATAAAATATCAGGATCAGTTGCTAACCATTTAGCAAGAACTACTTTTTGCTGGTTTCCTCCACTTAAGGTTTGAGTAGGTTGAAAAATATCCTTTGTTTTAATACGTAACATTTCTTGGTAATTTTCAGAGTTATTTATTTCTTTATCTTTTTCTATGATAGAATAATTTGATATTTTTTCTAAACTCGCCATTGATATATTTGTATTGATATCATTTATTAAAACTAAACCATTATCTTTTCTATCTTCCGTTACATAAGCAATTCCGTTATCAATCGCATCTTTTACAGTTTTATTTTCTATAATTTCATTATTCTTTTTGAGCGTACCAGTTATGTTCTTACCATACGATTCACCAAATATGCTCATTGCAAATTCTGTCCTACCCGCTCCTACTAAACCAGCAATCCCAACTATTTCTCCTTTTCTAACATTAAAATCTATATTATGAATCACTTGTTTATCTGATACTGTAGGATGATAAACATTCCAGTCTTTCACTTCAAAATGAATTTCTCCAACATTTGGAGATCTTTCCGGATATCGATTCTCCAGTGCACGTCCTACCATTCCTTGGATGATTTTATCTTCTGTAACATTATCTTTTTCAACATTTAAAGTTTCAATTGTAATCCCATCTCTGATAATAGTAACTGAATCTGAAACTGCCATTACCTCATTTAATTTATGAGAAATAATAATGCAAGTTATCCCTTGTTTTTGAAATTCTAGTAATAGCTTTAATAGGTTCTGGCTATCGTCTTCGTTTAATGAAGCGGTAGGTTCGTCTAGAATTAGTATTTCAACATCTTTCGAAATAGCTTTTGCAATTTCTACAAGTTGTCTTTTCCCCACACCTATATCTTTAATTAAAGTCTGTGGTTCTTCATTTAAACCTACAATTTTCATTAAGTTTCTAGCTCTACTGTAAGTTTCATCATAATCAATTATTCCATAAGTAGCATTTTCATTGCCTAAAAAGATATTTTCCGCAATTGATAAATAAGGAATTAAAGCTAGTTCTTGATGAATTATCGTTATTCCTTCAGCTTCACTATCATTAATATTCTGAAACTCTTTTTTTTCATCATTGATTATAATTTCTCCTGTAAACTCATTACTTGGAAAAACGCCACTAAGTACGTTCATTAAGGTAGACTTTCCTGCTCCATTTTCACCACATATTGCATGGATTTCTCCTCGTTTTATTTTAAGATTTACATTATTTAAAGCTTTTATTCCAGAAAATTCTTTAACAATATCTCTCATTTCTAAAATATAATCTGGCATACTATTAATTCTCCTTTTAAACTATACAAGTCAGAAAATTCTGACTTGTACAGTCCATATTAATTAATTATTTATATCTGATGCATCAATATAACCAGAATCAATAATTACTTCTTGATAATTTTCTTTATCTACTGCAATAGGATCTAGCAATCTTGTTGGAACTACTTTAGTATTATTATCATATGTTTCCGTATCATCTACTTTGACATCTTCTTCATTTAAAATTGAATCAATCATATTTACAGTTTCGCTAGCAAGCGATTCGGTATCTTTAAAGACTGTCATTGTTTGTCCGCCATCTACAATTGATTGAATTGAAGCTGTTTCAGCATCTTGACCAGTAATTATTGGCATTGGACGATCATCACTACCATAGCCCACACTTTGTAACGAAGATACAACACCAATCGCAATCGCATCGTTTTGCGTTAATACAGCATCAATATTTTCATTAGTGTAAGAAGAACTTATAATGTTATCCATACGTGATTGCGCTTCCGAACTGCTCCAATCTAATGTAGCCACTTGATTGAAAGCTGTCTGTCCACTTTGGACAACCAATTTTCCTTCATCAATATATGGTTGTAACGCTAACATCGCACCATCAAAGTAAATATGCGCATTATTGTCATCGGGAGCACCACCAAATAGTTCAATGTTGAAAGGACCATCTTCATTCTCTAAATCTAATGTATCGACAATATATTGCCCTTGCATTCTTCCTACTTCTAGTAAATCAAAAGTAGCATAATAGTCAATTCCTTCTGTGTTCATTATTAAGCGATCATAAGCAATTACCGGTATTTCCAATCCTTGAGCTCTATCTATAATATTCGTTAAAGCTTCTCCATCAATTGATGCAATAACTAACATATCTACTTCTTTTGTTACCATATCTTCGATTTGTGAAACTTGGGTCGGTACTCCATCTTGAGCATATTGAATGTCTGTCTTATATCCTAGTTCTTCTAATTTTTGAACCATATAATTACCATCTTTTTCCCATCGTTCTAGTGATTTTGACGGCATTGAAATTCCTACGGTCTTTCCTTTATTATCTGAAGATCCTGAATCGTTATTGTTGTTACCACATGCTGCTAATAATATAGTTAAAAAAAACACAGAAAAAATCTTTATCATTTTTTTAATATTCTTATTCATTAATAAACTCCTTAATTATATTTAATTATAAAAATAAATTACTATTTAATACATTTTCTATAATTAGATTTACTTTCAATATCCTTATTTTTTAACTTAGATTTTAGTAAATTTTCATAAAGAAAATCCATTTTTCTATTTCACTCTAACTTTTAAACTTCTAATAAATATGTTATGTCTGTAATATTATCTTCTATTAAATTATCTACTGCGATAGATAGAATCAGAACTGATATTTTTATTGACTAATTACCTTTTGAAAGTTCTCCTTAGGATTTTTTATTTAGAAATTGCTTGAACTAAGTACTGGTTTAAAACACCTTTTATAACTTCCAATTGCCCAGATTTGTTCTTAATATCAGAGAGTTTGAGTGCATAATCAGATAATTTTTTGAAGTCTGTCTTACCTTCAACAATTTCTTTTCCGATACCTTTCGTATAACTGCTGTATCGGTCTGAAATGATATTTTCCAACACTTTATCTTCAAGCATTTGATGAGCCACTCTTAATCCTAAAGCATAACTATCCATACCAACAATGTGAGCTTTGAATAAATCTTCTGGTTCAAAGGATGTTCTTCTTACTTTCGAGTCAAAGTTTAAGCCACCTCGTCCAAGACCACCATTTTTTAAGACTTCATACATTGCTAAAGTTGTTGTGTACAAGTCTGATGGGAATTCATCGGTATCCCATCCTAAGTGAGGATGTCCTTGGTTCGCATCTAGAGAACCTAGCATATTATTAATTCTTGCGTAATGAATTTCATGTTCGAAGGTATGCCCCGCTAATGTTGCATGATTTGCTTCAATATTAAATTTGAAAATGTCTTCTAACCCATAATTTTGTAAAAAAGCATGGCTTGTTGCTACATCATAATCATATTGATGAGTGGTTGGCTCTTTTGGTTTCGGTTCAATCAAGAACTGTGCATCGAAACCTATTTCTTTTGCATAGTCATTGGCCATATGGAAAAAGCGTCCTAGGTTATCTAGTTCTAACTTCATATCTGTATTGAGTAAACTTTCATATCCTTCTCGTCCACCCCAAAAGACATAGTTTTCGGCACCTAATTCTTTCCCAACTTCTAATCCTTTTTTCACCTTAGCTGCTGAATAGGCAAAAACATCGGCATTATTTGAACTAGCTGCTCCCTGAACAAAGCGAGGGTGTGAGAAATTATTTACTGTATTCCATAATAATTTCACTTTACTATCTTTCATATAATCTTTAATCATTGCCACAATCGTATCTTGATTGTCAAAGCTTTCTTTTAAGTTGGAACCTTCAGGAGCAATGTCTACATCATGAAAAGCAAAATACGGGACATTTAATTTTTCGAATAATTCAAAAGCTGCTTCCACTCTCGCTTTTGCTTTATCCATTGGATCAGAATATTTGTCCCAAGGGCGAATCGCTGTCCCTACTCCAAATGGATCACTTAGATCCTCCGTAAACGTGTGCCAATAAGCGACTGAAAATCTCAAATGTTCTTCCATCGTTTTATCGCCTATTTTTTCCTCTGAGTTATAAAATTTATAAGCAAATGGATTGGTTGAAGTTGCCCCTTCAAATTTAATATTGCTTACATTATCAAAATATGCCATAATTTTTCTCCTTTTATTTTTATTCAAAACTTACTAATTGATGACTAATTTCTTTGATTGATGGATATACTTCTCGATAAACTTCGTAAATTTGATTATATTTTTCTACATTTTCTGCAATAGGGAGAAATTCATTTGTATAATTTACAAAAACATCCGAACACGTTTTAAAGTCCGGATACCAGTCCGCACCTACTGCAGCAATCATCGCAGCCCCCATTCCAGGTCCTTGTTCCGTTTCAAGGGTAATTACTGGGGTATTAAAAATATCGGCTTGCATTTGTAGCCAGTCTTGATTTTTAGCACCACCACCTACTGAAACAATTTGACTAAATTTTTTGTCCGTATATTTTTTCATCAGTTCTTGAGAATCTCGCAATGAAAAAGTAATACCTTCTAAGACTGCTCGAGCAAAATGAGTTCTCGTATGACTGATATCAATTCCTAAAAAAGATCCCCGAATTTTACTATCGGTATAAGGGGTTCGCTCTCCTGAAATATAAGGAGTAAATATAAGTCCTTCTGACCCTACAGGAATTTGATTGATATCTTTCAGTAAATCATTAAAGGTTTCTTCTTTTGCAAATTGATCTTTAAACCAGTTCAAACTATTTCCCGCTGCTAGTGTTACTCCCATTGAATAGTGCGCATTGGGAATTACATGGTTAAAGAAATGTAAATGCCCCTCATAATCTTTTTCTTTGTCTTCTTCATAAGTTAAAAATACCCCCGACGTTCCAATACTTGCCATCGCTTGATGTGGACGAACAATCCCTGCTCCGACTGCTGCGGAAGGATTGTCTGCTCCTCCAGCAAAAATAGGAATATCTTGTTCAAATTGGAATTGTTCTTTTAATTCTTCATTTAAAAAACCAATTTGAGCGGTCGATTCAACTAAAGGTGGACATATTTTAGGATCGATTTGGAAGGTCTTTAAGATCTCTGGACTCCACTCTTTTTTCTCAATATCGAGTAACAAAGTACCCGCTGCATCCGAATACTCCATCTGCATATTTCCTGTTAAGCGATAGCCTAAGTAGTCTTTCGGTAATAAAAACGTTGAAACTTTCGCCCAGTTTTCTGGTTCGTGTTCTTGGACCCAAAGCATCTTCGGCAAGGTGAAACCTTCTAATGCTTTATTTTTTGAAATATCAATTAATTTTTCACCGAGTTCGTTTGTAATTCGGTGGCACTGTTTCGTTGTTCGCACATCATTCCAAAGAATGGCATTTCGGATAACGTCGCCCATTTTATCTAAAAGAACTAAACTATGCATCTGCCCCGAAAAACTAATTCCTTCTAATTGACTGGTTACATCAGGAACTTCTTTTATAATCTTTTCGAGTGTTTGTTTAGCAGCTATATACCAAGCTTCAGGTTCTTGCTCGCTGTATCCTTTTTGTGGGGTAATTAAAGGATATTCGGAAGTGACAGTGGTAATGATTTCTCCACTTTTATTCACTAAGAGTCCTTTTAATCCACTTGTCCCAAGGTCTAAACCAATTACATACGACAACTTAAATTCACTCCAATCTTGTTAAGTTAGTTAGTTTAACTTACATACTAACTTTCAATTCCTATAATACACAGATTTGAAATGTTAGTCAAGCGCTTTCAATAAATGTTTTTTCTTTTTCTTTTAATTTTTTTATAAATATGCTAAAGTTGGTTTAATAAAAAAACTAACTACCTTTATTGTTTATTGGTTTTGAGGAGAATATATAATGTTACGTAACTTTTCTTCCATGAGAGAACAAAACACTCATGCAATTCTTTCCCAAATTATTAATCATCCTGAAATTTCTCGAGCAGAAATTTCAAAACAAACAAATTTAAATAAAGCCTCCGTTTCAGAAATTGTTCGAACTTTAATTGATGAACAATACGTAGTAGAAACGGGTATTGGAAAAAGCTCCACGGCTGGCGGACGGAAACCTATCTTGCTTAAAATTAACAAAAAAGCGGGATTTTCTTTCAGTTTTGATGTCAGGTATGACAGACTTAGTTATATGGTCACCTATCTTAATGGCGAAGTGGTTACTTCCGAATCTGTAGATATGAATATTGATCAATCAAATATTGTTTCGGTTGTTGAAAATATTATTCAAAATTTTCAACAATCAATGGAAAACTCCCCTTTTGGAATTATCGGTATTGCAATTGCGATTCACGGAGTCGTTTTAAAAAATAAAATTATCTTTACCCCTTACTATGATTTAAGTCAAATTGATTTAGCCAAAGAATTGGAAAAACGTTTGCATCTTCCGATTTATTTAGAGAATGAAGCGAATCTTACTGCTCTAGCGGAAGCTTCAATGGACTCTACTCACAAAAATTTAATTTCCGTTAGTATTCACACAGGGGTCGGAGCAGGTATCATCATTGAGGAGAAACTGTATCATGGATTTGAAAGCCGCAGCGGTGAAATTGGCCATACGACTCTTTATCCTGATGGGGTCGAATGTCCTTGTGGGAATAAAGGATGCCTTGAACAGTACTGCTCCCAAAGCTCAGTGCTAAATTCTTATCGAAATGCGATGGAGAATGAGCTTCTAACCGTTGATAATCTAATCATGGATTATAAAAATGGTGAAAGTATAGCCGTTAAAATAATAGAGGATTTCGCAAAAAATCTAAGTATTGGAATGACCAATCTTATGGGGACATATGGTCCAGAAATCATTTATATTAATAATAAAATCATTAGAGATATTCCTTCTATTGTCGTAAAAATTCGCGAACATCTGAACAAAACTATGTATAAAAAAATTCCTGTGGAAATTTCACAAGTTGCTCAAAAAGCGAGTTTATATGGAGCTACGGCTATGAACATCCAGAATTTCTTAGGAGTGAAAACATTTAATTTTTTTAATTAAGAAAAAGAGCAGACAGTATTTTTCTAATACTATTGAAAGAACTGAAAATGATACTTGATCAGTAAAAAATGGTTTTATGGGTTTTATGGGTTTTGGAAATATGGTGTAAGCAATTACAGAAGGATAGATTAAAATTGGACGTCTAATCATCCCTATCTCATCAATCGCACGACCAAGAATTAAATCTTTTTCTTTTAAATGCTGAATTTCCTTATCCCCATATTCAAAATAACGCATAGAATGCTCCTTTGCTTTTTTGTCTATCTAATCAAAAATCTCCTGTACCTTATTCAATGAAATAAGTATACAGGAGATTGCATATTTCATATTTGATAAAGACTACTCAAACATTACTCAACAGTTACTCGGAAGTACTCGAGAGTGACTGGGTAGTCTTTAAAAAGCTTTAGGTATCCTCTTTACTCGAATATTATGAGTTCAATTTGTTTGTTACTCAACAGTTACTCGAAAGTTGAATTATTTTTCATTCAGAGTATAAAATCTTTTAGGGTCATTTGGTCCTGATCCATGAACTTTAACTATTTCTTTTTCAAGTAGCTCATTTAATCTAACACGTGCTGTCGGTACTGAACGATCAATAATTTTAGCAGCTTCTCTTGCTATCAGTCTACCACTATTATACAAATATCGAACAATAGCCTCTTCTTGTTCATTTAACTCTTCAAATAATTCTGGTATTATAATTTTGCTAACACGACCATTTTTACGATCTTTTCGAGCTACGATATTATTCTTCAGAGTCAATTGCAAGATACTTCCATCCGGTTCTTTATACACGGGATCATCCAAAAAAATAGTCATTCATTTCTTGAAAAATACGTCCTATAAACGAGCACCCGTTTCTTCTCTTGTGCCTTCATAACGCATAAAGCGAATACGAGCGCTTGGAAAGTAAGCAGGAATATTATCACTAAAAAGTAATAGACCTGCGACTGTTAATTTTTCATCTAGAAAAAAACTCGTGCTTTTAATAATTTTATTTGTGCTTACTCAATAGACAATCCCTCAAACGGTTTCCCTAAAGCTATTTCCCCTATTTGATCCATTGCATTTCTTCCATCATTACGTGTATAGAATTTAACTCCTTTTATTTTTATTCCTTCAACATCTTCATCAATTACTATTTCACCTTCATTTTGATTAATAAATGAGAAAATATCTTCTTTCCATTGATCTTTCTCCAACAAATTCGTTCCTTTAGGCTCAATGAAAATTTGAATATAAAAGTCTGAATTTTCTAAATATAAAATAAAATCTGGCTGAAAACCACTATAATGTATCTCTTTCGTATTAGAATCAAATTGATATAATTTCAAATCACCTTTTTTGTCGCTTTCTCTATGCATATTCTCATCCATGCGAATGAGATACACTTCATCATATTCCTCTTTTAGTTCATTAACTCTTTCGCCTATTCGATCGATTAAGTCTTTTTCTAATAAGTTAACAATCGCTGAGTCATACGCAAAATATGGGTCTTTAACGACATATCGCTGAACATTCTGTGTGACAGTATAAACAGATTCTTTTCCTGTATCATAATCTGGAATTCTTTTACGATAGTCTTGAATATAATCTTTAATTGGATAACCAATGAATTTATTGGTTCCACGCATTTTTTGGTAACCTCGCTGAATTTGCTGCGCAACTTCTTGTAAATATATTTCTAAAATTTTTAATTTTTCTATAGATGTTAAATCATTCTTTGTCATAGAACGAGTTACCCTTGCATAGAGCGTACGTCCACGAATATTAAGCCATTTGCTACCATAGAATTCTTCGCGTGAAGACAACTGAGGAAGATATTTCCTCAAGTTTTCAAAATGAAAGAAAGACAACCGATTCATAGCTTTATTTAAATATCTCTTATCTATTTCAACAATAATGTTATGTTGCTGGGAACCATCTTCATAAATAAATTCAGAATACTTTGCTTCTTGAGCAGCTAAAATCCATGGTACAATAATATCTTTTTTATTATTAACCCCATACTTATCAAGTCCATCATAATACTCATCCGAAACAGAAATGGCCTTATTATAATAGATTTTCCCACTCTTCCAAGCATTACTGCGTGTAAATGATGGTTTTAACTTTACGTCAATGAGAGGATTTTTCGTATCCTCTCCCGTCGGTAAATTCATTTCGTCTAATGACTTCACTAAGTTTTTCAGATATTGGGGTTCATTAATTGTATGATAATGTAATGTTTCTAAAAATAAACTTGGTTTATCTCCATCTTCAAACCGTCGAATATAACTACGCTCTTCATTCATTTCAAAAGGATTATATCGTGCCCCGCGGCCAATCAACTGCGCTTCAGCATTTGTAGCATTCTTTGTTCCGGTAGTTTTTTCAGGATCACTAATACGTACAATATCGTATAAATTCAGTACATCCCAACCTTCTGTTAGCTTTGCTACCGCGAATATGACACGATATAAATTTGTCGGACTTTCCAGACTATTTAGTGCCTCGTATTGTCCTTTTTCTAGAATCCCAGACTGTCCAGAATCATTGGCATTGATCACTCGGCTTGTCCCAAAATCTCTTTTTATATCTTGTAAAATTTGGGGGAATTCATCTAATCTTGAAATATAATAAACAAATGTCTTCTCAAGTGTTTCACTCGCTTCGATTGTGTCCATCTGCATCTGTCTCATGATGAACTCTTCTAAAGATTTTGGCGTTAAGGAGGCAATCATCTGATTAAAGTTCTCTTCTGATTCATTTGAATCGGCGATTCTTTGGGATTTAAATAATATAATAGGCTTAATCTCTACTCCATATTCTTCCCGAGCAAACATTTTTCGATACTGACTGAGTAACACAGTATTTAGCATATTATTCTCATCCGAATTAGACGTTTGAATACGCCGTATATTTTTAGAATAACCATCCGCTATAAAATGATCCAACGTGTATCGATAAATTATTTTATCTTTATATTTTTCATAAATATTTTTGTTATCTAAATCGATTGTGGCAGTAAACTCTAGCAATAAATTGTCTTCACGAGCATTCAAAATCGTATTTATTGCGCTTTCCCAAGACTGTTCATCCTCTTTTTCTGATTTAGTTGATGCAGAATAATGATGAGCTTCATCTCCGAGGACAACCATCTTATTTCGAGCATAATCCTCCGCCCCCATTGAGTTTTCTTTAACCGTATAGATGTCATTCGCCACGGCTTGAACAGTATCTAACTTTATATAAATCATATTCTCTCGAGGTTCTCTAGGAAATTGTTTAACTTGTTGGATATTAATTCTTTGACCATTTATCTCAATAGGATTGTTGTATAAATATTTTTCAGAAGAAACATTCAGTAAGTTATCAATTGTCTTATTCAATACACTCTTAGTATTAACAATAAATAAGAAATTCTGATAGTCGTGTTTTTCAAATAAATATAGAATTAAACCCGCCATCAAATCCGTCTTTCCCGAGCCAGTTGCCATATTAAACAACACATGATTAATCGAACGATAGTCAAACAGTTCTGAATCTTGGGTGTAATGGAAAAAACGCATCGCTTCTTCTTGATATTCCCGATATGTATGGACAAGATTTCGTTTGATATATTCTGGGTGCTCAAACGCATCGCTTTGAACAAAAATATCTGCATCCATTTCAAGAAGTTCATTATAAAGAGGTAATGATTTTGGCTTTACTTTACTCATTATTCTCCTCCTTGTAAAAATTTCTATTAAATTCATAATCATTATTAGAAATTAAATCACGGACATTTTCATCATTAATCTCAGAATAATTATAGTAAAGTTGGTTTTTGTCTATAATCCTGATTAGTATTCTTTTCTGATCTTCAAGGGATAATGTATTTAGTGATTCTTTCACTTCATTTAAATCAACTTGAAAATCAAAATCAGCATTTTCCAGCATTAAATTAAAAACTTTCCCTAAATCTGCTTGATCAGAAGCATTCGTTACATCTTCTAAATAACCGCGATTTTTCTCCATCAACTCAGCATAGACAAAGCTTCCACCACCTTGCCAGTCCACATCTTTTGAAATACCGCCTTGTTCCCCCTCAATTACTTTTTGCAAGCGAGGTACAGATACTGTACTAATATAGTCCATTTGCTCAATTCCAATATAACGGCGATTCATTTTATGCGCAACGGCTTGAGTGGTGGATGAGCCCATGAAGAAGTCAAGAACTAAATCATTTTCATTGGAACCGATTGTTAATATTTGCTTTACTAGTCTTTCAGGCTTAGGTGTAGAAAAGTATTCAACTCCATCAATTTTATTTAATTCTCTTTTGGCTTCTTGTGTATGGCCAACTTCTTCATGTTTCCAAATTGTTGTTGGAGTTCTTCCATCTTTTACCTCACTTAAAAATCTTTTTAATCTCGGAACATTGCCTCCATCCTCTCCAAACCATACCCTATTATCTTCAACTAACTTCTCAAAATTTTCTTTAGGTACTCTCCAACTATTGCCCGTAGTTGGATATACAATACGGCCTTTAGGTGTCTTTATTGGATAAATATCTTTTTCTGTTATACGTCCAACAGTTAAATTATCTGATTGCCATGGGCCTCTTGGGTCATTGTCTGGATTTTTATATCTCGAATTCATTTTATCAGTTCGAGGTAACTGATTAATTGAAAAAGTTTCCTTATTCTTCGCAAATGCTAATATATGATCATGATTATCTGAAAACCAAGTCGCATCATTTTGTAATGAAAATTTTTTCTCCCATATTACGTTCGCAAGAAAGTTTTCACGCCCAAATATTTCATCACATAAGACTTTTAAATAATGAGATTCATCATCATCTATATTTACCCATATACTTCCATCATTAGACAGTAATTCATGAGCAATTTCTAGTCTATTCTTCATAAATGTGAGCCACGTAGAATGATTGAACTTATCGTTATATAAAAAACTATCATTCCCAGTATTATACGGCGGATCAATATAAATTAACTTTACTTTACCAGCGTATTTATCTTTCAGCGTATGTAATGCAAGTAAATTATTTCCTTTCAGAATTAAGTTATCATCTTCTGAAAATTCGGTAACTTCTTCTTCTCCATCCTCTGTATACTTCTTAGTATTCACTAATATCTTTTTATCTAATAAAACATCAATTTCTTCTCTCGCAATCACTTCATTTAGAAAGGGTTCGTTTGGTTTTAGATCCTCTTTATCCGTATCTTCTTTAGACATACTGGCTTTAAGTACCGTATCTTTATAAGGAAAATCTAAAACGACTTCACTTGCTTCATCTAAAAACGTTCCATTCGCATTTAAACCAATTTTTTTAGAATACTTTGTATATGAATCTTCCCAGTATTCATCCGCTTGAAAAAGCTCTATAAATTTGTTCGTTTTAAATAGAATATGCTCATCGATTTTTGTTGTAAAGTTTAATTTAATTGCTTTATTTTCCAGCATCGCCGAGATTAAATTTACATCATAATTATCTATATCTTCTATGACACGTGCTTTATTTACTTTATTATTTATGTAGTATTTGTCTTCAAAATTTTTTAGTACTTTTTCTACTTCTTGCATCATTTTTGTAGAAGCCATATTTCTTCTCCTTTTTTTTGAAATTTAAGATGTTCTTTATTGACTATTATAACATTGATGTTTGCCATAAAATCAGTTTTATCGTTTTTTTTAGAATGTCCTTAGTATCGATTACTATGAATACAGATAAATAATCCCACTACCTTGTTAGAGATGATTAGATTGTCTATATTAAGTTCTTCCTTTTCAAATCGCTGTGTAATCATAACCATTCTCTATAATTATTTTTTCCTTTTGACACCATTGCTCAGATATAAAAGATAGATTCTACTAATTCTTGTTACACTCAAACTTCCTTGTTTGTAAAACGTCTTTTCATCACAATTCTCTTTCAAGGATTGTCTTCCTCGTTAAATCGAATAAGCCGAATTTTGTAGTTGTTAAATCCTGATGGGTGAATATGGAATAAGTCATTTGAAAGTATTTGATCCAAAGTCATATCCCACCTATCCCTAAATAAAGCGCCTTCTACTTATTATAGCATATCTTAAAAAAGTTGATTTATTTAGACAAAGCTGTCAATCTTCTCTTATCAACTTATGTTAATATTCATGTAAGAACTATCAAGGAACGTGAGCTGAATGACTATCCCTACTTTTGAGCATTTTTTCTATCATGTATTGTTAGCTCTAAAAGATAATGAACTTAAAGACAAACAAAATCTCTATAAATTGGTATTTCAATCTATGGAGTTTTAGTGATGAAGATTTGCAAGAACGTGTTAAATTCGGGCAGCAAATCGTTGTCAACCGTACTGGATGGGCATTAACTTATTTACATAAAGGCGAAGCTATCGAATGAGTTAAACGAGGCCACTATCAAATAACAAAACGTAGACAAGATTTATTAACAAAATATGGAGATGAATTAAGAAAGGTCCATTTGACGGACTCTGAAAGCTTTCTAGAATTCCAAAATGCCACTTCAAATGAAAATATAGGTGTGATGATTAATTCTCCAAAATCTGAAGAGGTTACTCCTGAAGATCAAATTGAGCAAGTCATTATTTTACTAAATAATCAACTATCCGAAGAAATTTTAGAAGCAATTATGGAAATGTCTCCTTATTTTTTTGAAGTTTTAGTATTAGATCTATTGTTTCATATGGGCTACGGTGGTAGGAATAGAGAGGCTCTTGAACAAACACAATATGGGCATGATGGCGGTATAGATGGTTTAATCAAAGAAGATGAGTTAGGTTTAGATCACATTTATGTTCAAGCAAAACGCTGAAAAAATACAGTTACATCACCAGAAATTCAAAAGTTTTCTGGAGCACTAAGTGGGCATGGAGTTAACAAAGGTGTATTCTTAACAACTTCAACATTTAGCCAAGGTGCTATTGATTATGCGAATCGGAATCTATCTAATCGTATCATTTTAATTGATGGAAAGAAATTAGCAGAATTAATGATCGTATATGATGTGGGTGTTACGACTGTAAATACTTATAAAATTCAAAAAATCGATACAGATTATTATGTAGAAGATGTAGAGGATGGATAAGATGGTACTTCATTTTTAGTTACTTGATACGAATATAAAGCCACTCCTATTCGGAATTCTGTCATATTTTTTGGAATAGCTGTAGCAACAAAGTTTTATCTCCATAATATTTTAAATAAAAAAAACCCGCCTATTTTCGTAGGCAGGGCTTAATTGTGATTAAATATTTTATTTTATTGGGTTCCAATTACGATAAACCTCAAACATTAAAACACTTGCTGCGACACTTGCATTTAAGCTTTGCACGTTTCCAGTCATTGGAATTGTAATTAACTCGTCTACATTTTCTTTCACAAGGCGGGACATCCCTTTTCCTTCGTTCCCAATCACTAAACAAATCGGTGAATCGGTATTCCAATAGCGGTAATCAGTTCCTTGCATATCTGTCCCAAAAATCCACATCCCGCGATCTTTCAGTTCTTGAATTGTTTGGGAAAGGTTTGTGACTCTTGCCACTTTCACATGTTCAATCGCTCCAGCTGAAGCTTTTGAAACAGTTGAAGAAAGATTCGCTGAACGGCGATTGGGAATAATAACTCCATGAACACCTGTCGCATCCGCTGTTCGAATAATGGATCCTAAGTTATGCGGATCTTCAATCCCATCGAGCATCACAAAAAATGGCCTTTCATCTTTTGCTTCAGCCACTTCAAACAACTCATCAATAGTCGCATATTCAATAGGACTTGTCGATAAAACAACCCCTTGATGATTTTGATGGTCACTGAGTTGATCTAACTTATTTTTCGGGACATAACTGATCACTACTTTATTTTTATTCGCTAAATTAATAATTTCATCAATTGGGCGTCCTTCAATGCCATCTTGGACAAACAACTTATTAATTTTCCGATTTGAAATCAGTGCTTCTTTAACAGGATGACGCCCAATTACAAATTCTTCATCGTTCGCTGACTCCATACGTCGATCATCATTTCTTTTTGACATTAGTTCCGTCCTTCCTGTTTATTGATAAACTGAATACAACTTTTAATAATTTCATTTAAACGCTCTTCTTGTTTTGTTAAGTATAAATAACCAATCAAAGCTTCAAAACCAGTGGACTGTAAATAGGTTTGGATATCTGTATTTTTTGCTTTGGTATTGATTTTAGAATTACGCCCACGTTTATAATAACCTTCCTCTTCTTCGGTTAAAACTTCTTCTTCAGAGAAGTAGTCCATTATTTTTGCTTGAGCTTTTGCGGATACATATTGAGTCGCATACTGATGTAACTGATTCGGGCGTGTTTGGCCAGCACCTAGTAAATGTTCACGAATCGCTAATTCATACACAGCATCACCTATATAAGCTAAGGCTAAGCCATTTAGTAATTTTGCATCTTTTATTTCCATTAATTCTGCTCTCTCTTCCAACGAATCCCTTGTGGCGTATCTTCTAAAAGGATTCCCTTTTCTTTTAATAAATCTCGAATCGCATCCGCTTGTTCAAATTCTTTTGCTGAACGCGCCTCTTCTCGCTGTTGAATGAGAATTTCAATTTCGTCATCTAACAAATCTTCGTCCATTTGTAGACTTTCTATACCAAAAATTGCAAGAATTTCGATTAAGTCATTTAACATCATTTCGAGTGCTTCTCTAGAGACTTCTGGTTCTTCTAACATGCGATTTAATTCTCGAATCATTTCATAGACAATCGTAATGCCATTTTGAGTTTGGAAATCATCATCCATTACTTTTGTAAAGCGAATGATATATTCATCCCACTGTTCTTTCCTTTCTGGATCATCAGGTAAACTATTGACTGCTGTTTCCAAGCGGTGATAGCCATTTCCGATGGCTGTCTTAATGTGTGTAATGTTTGCTTTCGCGTCTGCTAAGGCTGTTTCTGAATAAGTAAGTGGTCGGCGGTAGTGAGCTGTTGCCAAGAAAAAGCGTAAAACATCTGGATCGTATTCTTTTCTTAAGTCTTTAACAAGTTTCACATTTCCAATCGATTTACTCATTTTTTCGTCACCCATTGTGACAAAACCATTGTGCATCCAATAGTTTGCGAATGTTTTTCCGGTGACAGCTTCCGTTTGGGCGATCTCATTTTCATGATGTGGAAAAGTTAAGTCTTGTCCTCCAGCGTGAATATCAATCGTTTCACCTAAATATTTCCGTGCCATCGTTGAGCATTCAATATGCCAGCCTGGACGTCCTTGTCCCCATGGTGAGTCCCAACTAATTTCACCAGGTTTTGCTTTTTTCCAAAGCGCAAAGTCAATTGGTTCTTCTTTTTTGTCAGAATCTTCTTCGCCTAAGCGTTCACTTGCACCTATTTGTAATTCATCAATTGTAATCCCGCTGAGTTTTCCATAATCTTTAAACTTCTTGGTATGATAGTAAACATCTCCATCGGATTCATAAGCATAGCCATGTTCAATAAGTGCTTCTACAAATTCAATAATCTCCGGAATATTGTCCATTACACGTGGGTGGCAAGTTGCTCTCTTGACTGAAAGAGCACCAGTATCTTCAAAAAATGCTTCAATAAAACGGTTCGCTACTTCAGGTGCATCAATGTGCAATTCTTTTGCCGCATTGATGATTTTATCATCGACATCTGTAAAGTTCGAAACATAGTTCACGTCAAATCCACGATATTCAAAATAACGACGAATCGTATCAAAAGACACGGCGCTTCGTGCATTTCCAATATGGATATAATTATAGACAGTAGGCCCACATAGATACATTCTAATTTTTCCATTTTCTATTGGTTTAAATTCTTCTTTTTTTCTTGATAAGGTGTTATAGATTTGTATCATTCTTTTAAGCTCCTGTTCTTTGGGTAATCATTTCTTATTATATAACAAAAAGTGAAGCAAAGTCTTGGTGAATGTCAGAAAAACTCATTGTTTGGTCTAGTTTTATAAATAAGGAGGATGTAGAAAATTTCTGGTGAAATTTTCCTCTGTTTAAATGGTTTTTGAGCGTAATAGTCGGCGTTTATGAGTATATGATGAGTGCTGTGAACTTGAAATTCGATTTCGTGGGCACGGGAGCACCGCCGTGAACTTCAAATCCAATTTCATGGTCACGAGACCACCGCCGTGAACTTCAAATCCAATTTCGTGGTCACGAGACTACCGCCGTGAACTTCAAATCCAATTTCGTGGTCCGAGAGCTTCGTCCTGCACTTGAAATCAAATTTCGCGGGCGCTGGAAACTGTTTTTTCAAAATGCCTCACAATTAAAAAGAGCCAAAGAAGTTTCCCTCTTCAACCCTCTCTTAATTTAATCCTTTAATAGTTCTACTTACTCTTTTTGGTTAATTTTAAAGTCGCTCCACGATGTCTTAAATATCTTTTTACGCATAAAAATTCCTGTTAAACTATTCAAATCCTGTATTCAAACGGCTAGCTTCTCTAACTGGTGCAAATTTTATTGCTACAAAAAGTAAGACTCCCGCCAGAAGTTGAATCGCAATAGCTGCCCAAAATATCGGAACATAGGTACCTGTAAAATCATAAATATATCCGATCAATACATTAGATAATGCAGCAGCCATATTGGCAGCAAAGGTAGTGTAAGAATAAACATAGCTTCCTATACGAACACCAAAAAAGCGTTTTGCAAGTAAGACATAAAGAACGGCTGTCCCAAAGATAGAGCCAAATAACCATGAATTAAAAATTAACCCTGTTGGATTCGTCCACATAGAAAGAAAAACTAAGGCTAAAATGTTTAAGCCAACAACTGTTAGCATGGCTTTAATTTCACCAATTTTATCACTTAAAGAACCTGAAGATAACTTAAACGACATATTCCCAAACATAACAGCCGACAGCATAAAACCTGTGACTTGCGGTGCAATGCCTAGAGAGTCGCCGTATCCAGGTAAATGTTGATTTAGCCCTACGACAAAAGTTTGTAAAAAAGCAACAGCAATTAATGCAAAAAAAGTAATCCCTATATAATCTAATGTCCGAACAGGTTTTAACCTCTCATTGCCTAACGCATCATTTTCCAGATTTTTTGGTTCTACTCCATAAGGTAAGAGATCTTCCTCTTCTGGTTTAAAAGTATGCGGCATCAATATTGCAGGCAGACTTAAAAGCAAGACAAGAACACCGTGGACAAAAAATGTATTCTCCCAACCAATTGTTGTAATTAATCGTGAAAAAATCGGCGAGAAAACAACACTCCCAATTCCACTAAAGGAGGTCATAATACTAATCGCCAAGCCATTCTTTTCTTCAAACCAATTATTAATAATCGTTGCTCCAGGAACCATCGAAGCAAAAGCCACACCTAACCCTCGAACAGCCCCTAAAATATTAAAGATTGTTACACTCGTTGTCAGTCCCATCCCAAATATGCCTGCTGATGCTAAAAGTGCTCCTAAAGTAATTGTCTTTTTCCAGCCTAATCTTTCTAACATTCTTGGAACAAATAAAGAAGCAACCCCTGTAGTCAGTAAAGCAATCGTCGCATTCATTGCAAAGGTACCTCTTAAAATATTTAAATTTTCTGAAACGGGTGTATAATAAACACCAATTGTATTCGCAACTAATCCTAAAGTTCCGGCATACATTAAACTAACGATTGCAAGAACTAACCAGTGCTTTTTTGTTTTCGATCGTGTTTTCATCTCCTATGGCCCCTCTGAGTTTTTCTTTTTATTGTATCGGTATAAAAATCATACGTCTAATACCTATTTAGCATACTTCTATGCTTATAAAGCATACTATTCTTTTCATTTCTTTTCTATTTTAAAGTTCTTTATCTTGAATAAAGTGAATAAAATTCCTTGTTGCATCGCTAAACACTTTGTTTTTCTTCCAAATAAATGCAAGTCCTGAAGTCATCTTTGGTTCAAACAATCGATACGTTACCTGATCTGTTTCAGCTTCATTTATAACGCTAACAATAGACAATAAATAGGCTTGATTATTTTCAGGTAAACCAATCGCATTAGAAATCAAATTAAATGTTCCAAAGGTATCTAACTCTGTCACATCTATTTTTAAGTGATTCGATAATAATTTTTGCGTATCTTTTCGGAAAGAATAAGCAACAGTCATCTCTTTTAGATCTTCAGCTGAAATTTGCTCTTTATCCGCTAAGGGAGAATCTTTGTGCATAATGACGCCCCATTTTTCTACATGAGAGAGTTTTTTATATGCATACTTTTCGTAAGGGAGCGGTTCGATTAACAGCCCTACATCGAGTAAACCTTTATTAATGCCTTCTGTAATTTCAGGTCCAGTTCCTGTAATCAATTCAAAGGAAACTTTCGGAAATTGACTGCGAAATTCGGCCATTAGATCCGTCAAAATAGACTTATTACCAATGGCTGCACTACCAATCGAAATGGTTCCACCGATCATTTGATTCACTTGTTCAAATTCGCTTTTTGTTTTTTCCGATAGAGAAATCATTTCTTCTGCACGTTCTTTTAATAATAAACCAGCATTTGTTAGGGAGAAATTCTTTCCACGTATAAATAATTGCGCATTCAATTCTTCTTCTAAACGTTGCATTTGTCGACTCAAAGTCGGTTGTGTAATATGTAAGACTTCAGCAGCTTTTGATAGATTTTCTTCTTGGGCAACAGCTAAAAAATACTGTAAGGTTCGAAATTCCATTGATCGACCTTCCTCCATCTCTGTTTAAATATGAATAACAATATAATACAAAACCTATCTTGACAAAGAGATTATTCCTCCTCGCAAAATAGGTTTGTAACGTTGTTTATTTAATTATTTAATGAGCGCTAACGCTTCATTTAAATGTTCTAATACTTGTTCTTTACCTAATAATTCAATCGCATCACCTAATTGTGGACCATGTTCTTGTCCAGTAGTGGCTACTCGAATCGGCATAAATAAGTTTTTACCTTTAACGCCTGTTTCTTTTTGAACAGCTTTAATGGCTTTAGAAATTTCGCTTGCTTCAAACGACTCAAGTGATGAAATCTCATTTTTAAATGCGTTAAGAACTTCAGGGACTGTTTCTCCAGCGAGTACTTCTTTTTCGCTTTCTGACCATTCAATCTCTTGGTCAAAGAATAAACCAGCGACTTCAGGTAGTTGAGCGGTATAACTCATTTGATCTTGGTAAAGTGAAGCTAATTTCTTATAATGATCATATTCTGCATCCGATAAATCTTCAGCAACATACCCTTGTGCTTGTAAATGAGGAATCACTTGTTCGATTAGCTCATCTAAGTCAAGTTCTTTCATATACTGGTTAGCAATCCAGTCTAATTTATGAGCATCAAATGCAGCAGGTGAAGTTCCTAAACGCTCATAGTCAAAGATTTCTACCAACTCTTCAGGTGAGAAGATTTCTTCTTCCCCGACAGGTGACCAACCAAGTAATGAAATAAAGTTGAATAGCGCCTCTGGTAAATAACCTAGTTCGCGATAGTCTTCAATAAACTGTAGGATATCCGTGTCACGTTTACTTAACTTTTTACCTGTTTCTGCATTAACAATCAATGTCATGTGACCGAAACGTGGGTGTTCCCAACCTAAAGCATCATAGATCATCATTTGTTTTGGTGTATTTGAAATGTGGTCATCTCCACGTAGCACATGTGTAATTTCCATATAATGGTCATCCACTACAACCGCAAAGTTATATGTTGGCATCCCATCGCGTTTTTGAATCACCCAGTCGCCTCCAACAGATTGTGATTCAAATGAAATGTCCCCTTTTACCATATCGTCAAATTCAAAAGTTTCTTCTTTTGGTACACGAATTCGTACACTTGGTGTAAGACCTTGTGCTTCTTTTTCTGCACGTTCTTCCTCAGTTAGGTGTGCACATTTTCCACTATAATGTGGCATAATTCCTCGTGCACGTTGTTCTTCTCGTTCAGCTTCTAGCTCTTCAGACGTACAATAACATTTGTATGCTTTATCTTCTTCTAGTAATTGCTCAACAAGCGGCTCATAATAAGATAAACGTTCAGACTGTCGATAAGGTCCAAAGCCTCCACCGACATCTGGTCCTTCATCCCAATCAATCCCTAGCCATTTTAGATTTTCTAATTGACTAAGTTCTCCTTCTTCTACATGGCGTTTACGGTCTGTATCTTCTATTCGAATAACCATTTCTCCACCGTAATGTCTAGCAAATAAATAATTGAATAATGCTGTACGAGCATTTCCTATATGCAAAAATCCAGTAGGACTTGGTGCATAACGAACACGCACTTTATCACTCATTTGTATTCCCCTTTCAAGCTTTTAAATATTTTAAAGTAACCTAAGTTAATCGCCGATTGCCCTTTTTTCATCTTGTAATTTCGCAAAAATCATTCGTCCCGCATTGGTCTGAAGCGAACTTGTAACGATCACATCATGTTGTTCATTGAGGTGATGTTTTCCTTCTTCAACAACAACCATTGTTCCATCGTCTAAATAAGCAACCCCTTGAGATCGTTCGGTTCCTTCTTTTACAATAAGTACACGCATCGTTTCTCCAGGAATAACAACTGGTTTTAACGTGTTTGCTAATTCATTAATATTCAAAACAGGAACATTTTGAAATTCTGCTACTTTATTTAAGTTGAAATCATTCGTAATGACAACACCGTCTAATTTTTTCGCTAAATGTACAAGTTTCATGTCAACTTCATCGGATTCTGGTATTTCTCGTTCATCCATTTCAACCGTGACACCATCTTCTTTTTGAAGAGCGTTTAAGATATCTAATCCACGACGACCACGCACTCGCTTTAGAGAGTCGGATGAATCTGCAATATGCTGTAATTCCTTCAACACATAAAATGAGATAATGAAAACACCCTCTAAAAAACCAGAACGTATAACATCTAAGATACGTCCATCAATAATCACGCTGGTATCTAAAACTTTATACTTTCGGTAGTTTTCACCTTCTTTTCGATCGAGCACTTTATTATTTTCTTGTTCTTCACTACGGGGCATAAATAAGCGCCGAATTTCTTCTCGTCTAGATGAGCCAAACTCAAAACCAACATAAGCGCCTAAACCTGTTAAAATAATGGGTACAACATCACTTATAATTGGCATAGAAAAAGCCACTAGCGATAGATTTATAAGCCATGCGAAGATTAAGCCTATAATTGCACCTGCCGTTCCGAATAAAATATATGATGCATTTAAGGTACTCACATAGTCCTGTAAGCGTCGGACCGCTCTTTCAATTGGTTTGCTTAATAACAAACTTGCCACAAAACCAATTAAAGTTCCAACAACTATGCTAAAAAACGAAGAATGGGCCCACGTAAATTGCGGAAAATAATAAAAGAATAAGTCCGGTAAAAAGTTATACCCAATACTTCCAAATACTAGCACAATTGCTAGACCTATTAATTTTGATAATGAAAACATTTTATTCCTCCTTTCGAATATTTAAAATAAAAGATTTTATTTCTGGTTTATAATGCTTGATTTATAACTTCTTGTAAAGTTAAACAGCCTACTATTTCGATATTATCAGGGGTTGTCCATCCATCTAAATTATTTTTAGGAATGAAAATTCGTTTGAACCCTAACTTAGCTGCTTCATTAATTCGTGTTTGAATGTTTGAAACTCGACGAATCTCACCTGTTAGACCAATTTCTCCTACAAAACAATCCGTTGCTTTTGTCTCGGTATCTCGATAACTTGATGCAATACTCACAGCAATCGCTAAATCAATCGCTGGTTCATTTAGCTTTACGCCACCTGCTGCTTTTAAAAAGGCATCATAATTTTGTAGCAATAAACCAACCCGCTGTTCAAGAACGGCCATAATAAGAGAGACGCGATTATAATCGAATCCACTCGCTGTTCTCTTCGCGTTTCCGAAGGCCGTGGGAGTTACTAATGATTGGACCTCAACAAGCAATGGCCGTGTACCTTCCATCGCAGAGACAACCGCAGAACCCGACGCACCTTCTAAACGTTCTTCTAAAAATAATTCAGAAGGGTTTAAGACTTCGCGCAGTCCATTTTCACGCATTTCAAAAACGCCTATTTCATTAGTTGAACCATATCTGTTTTTAACTGCTCTTAAAATTCGGTAAGACTGATGACGTTCTCCTTCAAAATAAAGAACTGTGTCTACCATATGTTCCAACATACGAGGTCCAGCGATATTTCCTTCTTTGGTCACGTGACCAACAATGAAAATCGTTACATTATTTGTCTTCGCTAATTGCATAAGTAAAGCTGTAGATTCGCGAACTTGCGAGACACTTCCTGCGACACTATCAATTCTTGGATGATACATTGTTTGAATCGAATCAATAATAATATAGTCTGGTTTTAATTCTTCAATGGTTTCAACAATCAAACTTAGATCTGTTTCCCCATAAATATAAAAATCTGTCTCAGAAATGGTTAAGCGTTGAGCACGCATTTTAATCTGACTCGGACTCTCTTCACCGGTTACATATAAAACGACGCCACCAATTTGGTTTAATTCTGCGGATACTTGTAAGAGCAGTGTAGATTTCCCAATTCCAGGGTCTCCACCAATCAATACTAGTGATCCTGGAACGACGCCACCACCGAGGACACGGTTAAACTCGTTCAGACCTGTTTCGACTCGGCCCGTTTGTTCAATTTTCACATCTTTTATTGTTTGTGCTTTCGAGACTTCTTTTGATAAGGAAACACGGCTTCTTGTATCTGTTTCTTGTGCAATTTTTTCTTCAACGAATGTATTCCACTTTCCACAAGAAGGACACTTTCCAAGATATTTTGCGGATTCATATCCACACTCTTGACACATAAACACAGTTGATCTTTTCTTAGCCAATTTATTTTCCTCTCTTAATCTTTTAAGGTCTATCTTTTAAATGACATGTGCCGTCGAAATGTATGAAACGGCATTTCTAATTATACCATAATTTAGCTTTATTCGGTTACTTTAGATGTTTTTCTTTAAAATATTTCACTCATTCTTCATCAATTTTTCCCAGAAGAACCAAAGCCACCTAAACGACTTCCTAAATTATCTACTTCCCCATCCGCAGTGTGATACGGCGTAAAAATACCTTGTGCGATACGGTCACCTTTTTCAATGGTATAATCCTCTAAACCGTAGTTAATTAACTGAACAAAAATTTCGCCTTCATTACTTTCATTATTATAATAGTCTGAATCAATAATTCCAATCCCATTGGGTAAAGACAAATTATTTTTCAGTGGATTACTTGAACGATTGACTAACATTAAATATTCATTTTCAGGCATATAAGCTTTGATCCCTGTCGGTACTAGAATAGATTTTAAGTATTGTTTATTTTCTTCAACCACAGTATCTTCACCCATCGCTTCTAATCCAGCATTTTTTGAAAGAACATTCCAAATCGATGGAATAGTTGTTCTCTCTGCTGCAGCAATATCATAGCCGGCAGAACCTTTTGTTGCCCGTTTTGGTAATATAATTTCTTTGTCTTTATATTTTGTGACTACTTCAAATCCTCTTATCTTCTCCACTAACATCACCTTTACTTTAAATATTTGTTAATATTGTAAATTTGACTATCTATCCTATTTTAACATTAAATTCTAACAACTTTGTATATGTTTTTAAGATAATAATATATTCTGGCTAATCACATATATCAATTAGAACAAAATCATTTGAATTTGCTCATTTCCATGATAAAGTTATAGAGACTTAAGAATATATCAGACACTATAATTAGGAGCGATAAAAAATGGATATTAAACTTACTGAACAGGCTTCAAAATGGTTTGAAGAGAAAATTCCGTTAAACGAAGGTGAAGCTGTGCGTTTCTTTGGAAAAACTTATGGGAAAACAGAAGTTCATGATGGCTTCTCTCTAGGAGTACAAGTAGATAACCCAGAGCATCACCAAGATATCTTATCCAGCACAGAAGTTAACGGCCGTAAATATTTTACAACACGTGAAGATGAATGGTTCTTTAACGGTTATGACTTAGAAGTTGATGTTGATGAAGAATTAAATGAACCTAAATATCACTTTATAGGTGGAGACGAAGAAAATTAAAACTGAATAATAAAAAAAGCATTATTACGGATAGTCGGTTTCTAAAACTCTCTATCGTAATAATGCTTTCTTTTTTAATTATTTTCTTTTAAGAAGGTAACTTCTTCATTTTCTAATGAAGCAATTCGACAAATAGAATAAAGATCAATTCCTGAATCTTTAATTAACTGATGACCTGGTTGGAAAGATTTCTCAATACAAATTCCTACTCCAGCAACTTCTGCACCTGCTTGTCGAACGAGATCTACTAATCCCATGACCGCTTGTCCATTTGCGAGGAAATCATCAATAATGAGAACAGAATCATCTTCTTCGATATACTCTTTAGAAATAATAACTTTAGAAGTTAAATTTTTAGTGTAACTGTGTACATTTGTTTCATAACGCTCATTATTTTTTAGAGTTGAAGGCTCTGTCTTCTTCGCAAACAACATTGGTACCTTTAATTTTGCAGCAAGCATAATAGCCGGCGCGATACCAGAAGCTTCTATTGTGATGACTTTCGTTATCTTACGGTCTCCAAAGTATTCTAAGAACTCATTGACAACTTCTTCCATTACAATTGGGTCAATTTGATGGTTTAAAAATGAATCCACCTTTAATACATTCCCAGGTTTTACAATGCCATCTTCTAAAATTCTTTTTTCTAAATAGTTCAAAGTGTTCCTTCCTCCCAGATTTTTAATCTCTCCGTGTTTTCTTTAAAAAAGTATACAAAAAAACTCCGCAAGCAGGACTCGAACCTGCGACAGCGTGATTAACAGTCACGTGCTCTACCGACTGAGCTATTGC
>JBCLPZ010000010.1:0-93261 GCA_041223305.1 Carnobacteriaceae bacterium 52-44
AGTTCAGTGCGCCCAAAATTCACTTTTCCAATTGAAAGTTTGTTGTTTTTTCGCTTGACTATATACCACTAGACTAATACTTTAATGATGCATCTTAAATAATATATTTTAAATACATCTTATATCATAGCATGATTTTTGGTGAAATAATCATTTCAAATATAAATTAAATGATGGAGATCAGCTTATTTGATATTCAATTTATAAAATTATCTCGGTAATAATTTTCGATATTTTTTCCTGAGGACTTGCAGATCGTGTAGTTTGTTTAACGAATCATCTTTATCATGTGAGCCTACTGCAATCACTAGCATTTCTAAAATTAAAGTAGGAGCTACCATCGAATGGAATTCCCAAGGTTCTCCTCGACTTGCATATAAAGTAATATCTGCCTGATTTGATACAGACGAAACTAACTGATCCGTGATCGCAATAATTTTAAACCCCACTTCTTTAGCTTCGGAAAAAATCGCTTCTTCCTCAGGCAATGTTTTTCTACCAAAAACAAATAGAATCACAACATCCTCGGCTTTCAGATGAACGAGATCTTCCAACAATTCACTACCACTGTTTTTAATTTTCATCAGATTTAAATCATAGCGAGCTAATCTAAAGTAGAGTAAGTCTTGGAGACCGGCAGAAGAACCTTGAGCGTATATATAAATTTTACTCGCATTTCTTGCTGTTTTGGCTGCCTGGTACAGCTCCTCTTCGGAAAAATGTTTTAATGTCAGCTCTAAATGATTAATCACTGTTTGAAAATTATTCAAAATCGATCCTTCTTTTTCTGTTTGCGAGAAAATAGATTCGATTTTTCCAGCTGGAGTAGGTGCCATTTGTTCGGTCATTTTCTGTTTGAAATCTTTAATATTTTTGTAACCAACGGAACGCCAAAATCTTGATACAGAAGCTACACTCAAATGCAACGTATCTGCAATTTCTTGTTCGGTAAGTAATAAAACAGTTTGTATGTTTCGTTTAACATATTCCGCAATGATTTGCTGAGAAGGGGTTAACTCCTCTATGTCCCAATTGAAAATCAACATCCATTAAACATTCCCTTTCATTTTAATTTTTTTATAATGATAGTTTAACACATGAAATGTAAGAAAAATTACAATATTTAATAAATGTAGGATAAATTACACAACCTTTACATGTTTGATATTTAAAGTTAACAAATACTCCGTATAGTAAATATATCAAGTATATGGAGGAGAAAAAATGAGTAAAGAAAAAAGTCGTTATATGCTAACAGAACAACAGAAAATGATGGTTTTTATTTTGTCGATGTCTTTGTTTGGAATGGCAACCATGGTGTCTGAGTTATTACCTGAATTCCAAATTGGATTTGTAGAGTTCCAAGTCGAATATTTTTTATTTATTCCTTTATCATTAGCTATACTTTTTCATCCATTTTATGCAGCCGTTGGAGCAGCAGTTGGGCGAATTATTTTTGGTGAAATTATGCTAGGTCAATTTGAAGCACTAGGTGAAATCGAAAGTTTCTTAGCACTTGTTTTATCCCTTTACATTGCGGGAATTATTGTAAGAGATCCTTCAAATAAAAAAATGGTTGGTTTTGCCTCAATTTTAGCAGTAATTATTGATCAATTTATTAGTATGAGCGTAGATATAGGGAAAGTTTGGATTGGTGTTGAGGAATTAGAAGCTGTCCCGGGTCTTCTTGAAAGTATTATAGTCATTGAAGGGTTTGCTTTTTTGAATGATGTTTTATTCTCAGGGATTTTATTTGCGATGATCCCGACAATGTATTTAGTACCAAAATTATATGGAAAAATTGAACCACTATTAGGGGTCAAACCAAAAACAAAAGATGTGCATATCCCAATGAAAGATATTGTAACTCCAAGAGTAATTACAGGCGGAATAGTGATTGGAATTATTGCCTTTATCGCGGAAGCTTTCTCGGAGTCAGATTTTGCCCCTCAATTTGAATGGGCATATGCTGTTGAAAATGAAACGATGTTTATGTTGATTAGTTTAGCGATTGCTTCTTTACTCTCCATTATTATTCTTTGGAAAGCAATGAGTCGAAATGAAACAAGAGGATAAATCTAATAAAGTTTCTCTTTAAAAGAAAGGTATTTTAAATGAGTTTAATTGAAATTAAAAATGTGTCTTTTCAGTATCCCGGGGCAAAACAACCTTCTTTAAAAAATGTCTCTTTAACAATTGAAAAAGGAGATTTTATTGCGGTCATGGGAGGAAATGGTTCTGGGAAAACTACCATGTGTAAGTTGCTAAATGGTTTAATTCCACATTATTATGTTGGAGATATTGAGGGTGAAGTGATTGTTAACGGCAAGAAAACATTAGAAAGTCAAGTTACTGATTTTAGTCAAACGGTTGGTTATGTTTATCAAGATTTCGAGAATCAACTCGTGCAGGCAAAGGTTATTGACGATGCAAGTTATGCTCCGCTTAATTTTGGATATATGGACCATAAAGATCGTGGGAAAAAAGCATTAGATAAAGTTGGTTTATTTGGAAAAGATGAGGAGTATATTTGGGAATTAAGTGGCGGTCAAAAGCATTTATTAGCTCTAGCAGGAGCGATTTCACTTGAGCCGAATATTCTGATTGTGGATGAACCGGTTGCTCAATTAGATCCACAACATGCAAAAGAACTTTATGAAGTTTTAAAAATATTGAACGAAGAAGAAAATACGACAATTATTGTTATTGAGCATCATACGGAATTTATTGCTGAATATTGCAAAAATACAATATTGATGGATGCAGGTACGATTATTTGGAAAAAAAGTGTACGTGAAGGGTTAACTCGAGTAAACGAATTAAAATCTAAAAATATTTTCCCTCCTCAAGTGACACAAGCGGCTAATCTATTGTCAGAGAACGAAGGAGTCACACTTCCTATTCATTTGGAAGAAGCGGTTAACTATTTTGAAGAATATAACTTGCCACAAATAAAACCGATCCGTTTACAACAACCGTTAGATCCACAAAATAGGACCGAAAAAGAAAAGATTGTGGCGATTAAAGAAGCTGAATTTTCTTACAAAATGATTTCAAGACAGAAAAAGAAAATATTGAAATCCATTGATCTAAATGTTTATAAAGGAGATCGTATTGCTTTAGTTGGAAATAATGGTGCAGGAAAGTCAACGCTTATGCGTTTAATAACGGGTCTAGAGAAACCAGAAAAAGGAGAAGTCTTACTAAAGGAAAAAAACACGAAAGACTTCAATCCTGAAAGTTTTGCCAATCAAGTGACTTATATTTATCAAAATCCCGAAGAGATGTTTATTGATGATTCAGTTGAAGCGGATATAGAATTTTTCTTGAAAGCTCGAAATATTCCGAATTATGCTGAACGAGTGGCTAAGATTATGGAGCAATTTCAATTAACTGACATTAAAGATAGAGATGGACGTCTCTTAAGTGGTGGGCAACAAAGAAGAGCCTCATTAGCAATCGGAGTAGCAATGAATCCTTCGTTAATTTTATTGGATGAACCCACGGCAAATTTAGATATTGCCACTAGAAAACATATCTCTCGTTTTATTCAGACTCTAAAAGATGAAGTAGAAGCTGTAATTATTGCAACACATGATATGCAGTTAGTCGCTGAATGGGCGAACCGTATTATTGTCATGAAAGATGGAGAAATCATTCATGATGGGGATAGGGATAGTGTGTTTTCAAATAAACAATTGTTAACAGAAGCAGGATTAACGCCACCGCAAATTCTAGAGCTAAGTCGCCAATTAGGGATTCAACTCGTATATTCCGTTGATGATTTTGTGGCTTCAATGCCTAATTATCTAGAGAGGAGTACAGTCAATGGAGATTTCAGAGAAGTTACGAGAGTTTATTAGTATTGAACAACTAAAAGTTGAGGTATTAAATGCGGCCTATGGAAATACAGATACCGCTATCGCTCAATTAGATCCTCGTACAATTTTTATCTGGTACTTTTTTTATGCGCTTTTCCCTTGGTTCACGCATAGTCCTGTTATTTTAACGGGGATGTTCTTAATGCTGGTTGCGATGATTTATCTAGCAAAAGTTAGTTATCTATTAATTTTTCTATTCGTTTTGGGACTGATTGGGCAAGGGAGCTTGCTGGTGGGAGTTTCATTGTTGTTTGGTGGAGGGATTGAATCATTTATCCCTATTATGCTTTTTGAATTAAAATTAGCCATCATTTCTTTAGCAGGCCTCATTGCTTTTTCAACAATGGAACCAGAAAAACTGAGCGATGGACTTTTAAAAATTGGTGTTCCAGGGCAAATTTCTTTTGCTATCTCTTATGGTTACCGTATGTTACCTACACTCATTGAAGAATATCATCATGTCTTTATATCTTTTCGCTTAAGAGGCAAAGCCCCTGAGAAACATGGCTTTTTATATTTAAATACCATCATTTATTTTATGAAAATTGTGGTTAAGTCTTTTTATCCATTGATGCTCAGTTCAGCGAAACGTGCACGGACAACAGTGGAATCATTGGAATCAAGAGGGAGCTTACATTCATTTAATAATGCGGAAGTAAAAAAAGTAAAACTACAGCATTTAACCTTTACATTTAGAGATATCTTATTTGGACTGTTTAATATTCTTTATATTCTAACGTTAGGTATGTTGCACTTTGTAGTTCATTAGAAGGAGTTTTTTAGATTGAAAATAGATTTTCACACACATGTTAAAATAGCTAAAGCCTCACAGTTTATGCCACAATATTTTGAGGATATGGTTTTAGAAGCTAAAAAGATAGGATTAACGGCTCTTTGTATGACCGAGCATTTTAATACATTACGATTTTTTGATATTTATGAATATTTAGATAAACATTACTCGTATAAAAATCACTATTACGATATTCATGGTTTAAAAGTTTTTACGGGCATGGAAGTTGATGTGAAAGAAGTTGGCCATATTTTAATCATTGCGCATCGCGATGATATTGTTGAGATGAGAGAAGCACTAGATCCTTATACCGTAAAGCCAAATTTTATCCCGTTTAAAGAATTAATGGATTTAGCCGATCATTATGATACGCTTAGAATTGGTGGTCATCCATTAAGAGAAGGGACCCCTTTAACCCAACATGATCCTGAACAATTGAAACGTTTAGACGCTCTTGATTTAAATGGAAGAGATTTATACGCCTACGAAGAGCATTCATATATTAAACGATTAAAAGACTTCGCAAATCATCTTGGGTTACCGATTATTGCGGGAAGTGATACTCATCAATATCTACAATACGGTTCAGTCATCAATGTAAGTGATCAAGAAGCAGAGAATGTAACAGATTTAAAACAAATGATTAAAAATGATCATTATACCATTGAAATTTCTGAACAATTAAATTTAAAAGTAAAATCAGCAAAACTTGTTAAGAAATTGATTAAAAGCACGCTAGATGAAAATGGTTTTGCGACGATTTATAATCAGATTGCTTTAAGTGATAAGACAGTCGGATTATCTGGATAAGAAATATAAAATAAATGGATGAAGAAGAGTAGGAAACGACTTTCTTCATCTTTTTTAGACTTTGGAAATAATGAAAGTCTTTCTCTGAGTGGAATTTGTTGAATTGTTTGCATGGTATATTACAATGAATAAGAAGAGAATATTTGAAAGATTAACAAGGAGCTGAAAAAATGAACTTTACTGTCTATTTAGCTGGCCAAATCCACGACAATTGGCGAGAAGAATTGATTAAACAAACAGAAGACAAAGGCTTAAATTTCGACTTTGTTTATCCACAAACTGAACACGACTTATCAGACGACATTGGAGAGAAAATTTTAGGCAAACAACCCGGAAATTATTATCGAGACGAAGCCGCTTCTGCCGTCAATAACTTCAGAACAACCGTTTTGATGGAGAAAGCCGATATTGTGATTGCGTTGTTTGGTGATCAATACCGTCAATGGAACACCGCAATGGACGCAACAACAGCGATTAATAAAGGAAAGCCACTCATTATTATTCGCCCAGAAGATCTCATTCACTCATTAAAAGAGTTGTCCAACAAAGCCAACGTAACCGTCGAAACAATCGAACAGGCTGTCCAAGTCTTAGCTTACATTAATCAATAACCCCCACTTCGTTAAATGACACTGTTTAGTTTTCATAAGCAGTGTCATTTTTTTGATTTCGTAGTCGTATTCTTTATCTAGCGGATTTCTATAATATGAATATCAATTTTCCTAGAGGGTGTGTCGATAGATAAAGTGTCTCCAACTTTACCCCCAAACAAACTTTTCCCACTGGGCGACTCAATAGAGATAATATTTTTTGAAGGATCCGTCTCTACAGAACCTAGAATTGTATAGGTTTTTCGTTCACCTTCTGGAAGTTCTATAAAGGTTACAGTACTTCCAAAACCGATCACTGTTGTTTCATGATCTGCTGCTTCAATGACTTCACTGTTGCTTAAAACATTCTCTATTTTATTGATTCGTTCTTTAATGAAGGCTCTTTGTTCCAATGTTTCCATAAAAGAAACATTATCAGCAAAATTACAAAAGCTCCGTAGATTTTTAACTTCTTGACTGATTTCACCTTGTCGAGATTCTTTCAAAAGAAGCAATTCTTCTTCTAACTTCTTTTTTCCAGCGGGAGATATTGGATATTTAGCTGCCATAAAATAGATTCACCTCAATTTTATACTTTCATTTAGAGTAGATGACTAACGATTCAATCTTTTGGTTGAATGAAATTAAGCGTATTTAAAATTAAATAAACTGTCTATCTAAAGACATCAGAAAATGATGCTTTAAAAAAATGACCCCCAAATTAATCTCCTTCCCATGAAAACTAATTTCAAGTGCCAAGAAATTAAATACTACTCATAAAATAGATCCTGATCCCAATTTCATCATAAAAAGTGGGAAAGCCTTCAGTGCAGTTCAGTTAATTGACAAATGTTAAATTCTCTACTATAATTCATCTATTCAATAAATCAATTGAATAGATATAAAGCTATAAAGTTTATTAATAAAAGTAAAAAGCGAGAGGAGATTTTACTGTTGGCAGAACATTCTACAGAAAAAATATATGATGTAATTATTATTGGAGCAGGACCAGCTGGAATGACAGCTGCTGTTTATGCTTCCCGAGCAAATTTATCCACCTTAATGATTGAGCGTGGAATGCCTGGTGGCCAAATGGCAAATACAGAAGATATCGAAAACTACCCAAGTTATGACTACATTTTAGGCCCAGACTTATCTTCTAAAATGTTTGAACATGCGAAAAAATTTGGTGCTGAGTACACATATGGAGATATCAAAGAAGTAATTGATAACGGAGACACAAAAACAATTGTCACAAGTTTGAAAAATTATGAAGCTTATTCAGTTATTATTGCGACAGGCTCTGAGCCAAAGAAATTAAATACACCTGGCGAAGAAACATTAGCCGGTCGGGGTGTTTCATACTGTGCAGTTTGTGATGGTGCCTTCTTTAAAGACAAAGAACTTGTTGTTGTCGGTGGGGGAGATTCAGCCGTTGAAGAAGGAATGTATTTAACAAAATTTGCAAAAAAAGTAACGGTAATCCATCGTCGAGAGGAATTACGTGCGCAAAAAATCTTGCAAGAAAGAGCTTTTGATAATGAGAAAATGGCTTTTGTTTGGAATCATGTAGTATCAAAAATCAATGGAGAAGATAATAAAGTAAGCAGTGTAACGTTAACTTCAACCGTTGATGGAACCGAACAGGATTTCGAAACGGATGGTGTGTTTGTTTATATTGGGAATTTGCCGAAATCAGATCCTTTCGAAAAATTAGAAATAACCAATGAAGAAGGTTATATCCAAACTAACGAATTAATGGAGACCAATGTACCTGGTATTTTTGCGGCAGGAGATATTCGTGAAAAACAACTCAGACAGATTGTGACAGCTACATCAGATGGTAGTATCGCAGCTGAAGCAGCTTCCACTTATGTAGATGAAGTTAAAACGAAAGTAAAAGCTGCAAGATATTAAAAAATAAGGAGAAAATAGTATGAATGATATTACAATTTACGTAACAAGTACTTGCCCCTATTGCGACATGATGAAAAACTATTTAACTGAAAATGACTTACCATTTAAAGAGGTTAACGTCCAGAAAGATCCAATTGCTGCAGAACGCTTAGTCAACGAAACAGGTCAAATGGGTGTTCCACAAACAAAAATTAATGGTGAATGGGTATTAGGATTTGATCCGATGAGAGCAAGTGCATTAGTTAAATAATGAATGAGCAAGATTAGAGTGGCTGCCACTCTAATCTTATCTACATAATTATAGGAAGAGATAGACTGAGAAGCTTGACAATGTTCGATCATTGGATTACATTTTATGTATTCAATACAGTACTTGAATAGAGGTGAATGGAATGTCAGATGAAAGAAAATTAACAGATTTATTGTATGAAGAGTTCGCTCGAATTGGAAAAAGTCTTTCTAGTCCAAAAAGGTTAGAAATTTTAGATCTCTTATCTCAAGGACCAAAGTCGGTCGAAGAATTGTCAAAAGCAACAACAATGTCTGTAGCGAATGTCTCACAACACTTACGTACCTTATATAATTCTAAAATGGTCACTTCTCATAAAGAAGGGAACTTTGTCATTTATGAATTAATGGATGAAGGGATTGCAGATTTTTTAGAGACCCTACACATGCTCTCTGAAAAACAGTACATGGAAGTTCAACAAATTAAACAAGAATTTCTAAATGCTGATCATGATGTAGACCGAATTTCTCTTGAAGAATTGAACGAGCGAATGGATAACGGTGAAATTTTACTCCTAGACGTCCGTCCTCGATCCGAATATGAAAGTAGTCATATTCCAGGGGCCATTTCGATACCCGTTGAAGAATTAGAAGAGCAGTATTCCACACTGCCAACGGATCAAGAAATTGTTGCTTATTGTAGAGGAACCTATTGTTTAATGGCATCTAGAGCTGTTGAACTATTAAAAGAGCAAGGAATTTACGCTTATCGTTTACAAGAAGGCGTTCAAGATTGGTATGACTATCAAGAAGACATTGGTTAATAGAGCAAATATAGCTGATGGAATATTTAATGATTGATCGATTTTAGTGAGTATTCAATTGAAACATTTAATTTTAATCAAAAAAATGTACTTCCTATATAGCAATCGCTATAATGAGATGGAGGAAACATCTACGTTTTGGGGGTGCATAAAATGAATTTAGTGTTTTCATTCGATGAAGGCTACGCAAAAACTTTCAAGGTATTGTTACACTCAATTTTTATGAGCAACTCGGGAATGCATATGAATATTTACCTATTGCATGATGATATGCCCGCAGATGTATTAGAAGATTTACAAAAAAATATGGACTATTATCAATACAGCTTTTTTCCGATTAATTGTAGAAGATATTTAGAACAATCGGAAGATTTTAGAATCAATCGCTATTACACGATTGAAATGTATTTATGGTTATTTGCGCCATACATACTTCCAAAAGAAGTGGATCGAGCGCTATATCTAGATCCAGACATCATTAATATTAATTCTTTTAATTCCTTCTATAACCAAGACTTCGAAGACCATTTATTTGTAGCCATGGACTACAAAATAAAAAATCAAATCATTCAACCGATTAATAATTTACGGTTAGGGACAAAGGCAGCCGAAAATTATTTTAATACCGGTGTTGTTTTGATGAATATTGAAAAATTACGAGCGGAAAGAAATCCAACGGAGATTTCACAAGCCGTTGTAGAAAATAAAGCAATTTTGATTCTTCCCGATCAAGACGTTTTTAATCATTTATATCACGGAGAAGTCAAAGAAGCTTCTTGGGAAATTTATAATGTAGATCCGAGATTATATCAAATCTTTCAATTAGTAAGTCCTGAAACGTATAATCAAGGATGGCTGGAAGAGGAAGTCGTATTTATTCATTATGCGGGTAAACATAAACCGTGGATAGAACGTGAAAAATATAAATTTGATTTAGGGAAATACTATTTTGAATACGAAAAAATGTTAACAGATACTTACACAGAAAGAGAGAGTGAAGTTATAGATGGCAACGCATTTTGATTATCTAGTCATTGGTGGAGGTAGTGGGGGAATTGCTTCCGCAAACCGCGCCGGAGAACATGGAGCAAAAGTTGGTTTAATTGAAGCAAATAACATAGGGGGTACTTGTGTAAACCTAGGTTGTGTCCCTAAAAAAGTAATGTGGTACGTCGCTAAATTAATGGGCGATCTTGATTTATATGGGGAAGGCTATGGAATTGAATTCACTGAAGATCCAAAATTAAACTTCAAAAAAATGAAAGAAAACCGTGACGAATATATTGAATTTTTACACGGTGCTTACCAAAGAGGATTAGATAATAATAACGTTGAATACATTAAAGGGTATGGAAAAATTGTCGACAAAAATACGGTCGATGTAGATGGAACAGAGTATACAGCAGATCATATTTTAATTGCGACAGGCGGTCGTCCAAAACGACTAAATATTCCAGGAGCAGAATATGGAATTGACTCAGATGGCTTCTTTGACTTAGAAGAGTTGCCAGAGAGTGCTGCTATTATTGGTGGAGGTTATATAGGAGTCGAAATCAGTGGCTTACTTCGTACCTTTGGTGTAGATACACATGTCTTTGAATTCTTACCTTCTGTTTTAGCAACATTTGATTCTATTATTACGGACGGTTATATGGATATTGCAGAGCGTGAAGGTTTTGTAAATACGATCCATCCAAGTTCATCTGTCACAGAGGTCGAGCAAAAAGGTGAAAAATACGTTCTTCATTTTGAAGATGGCTCAACGCATGAAACGGACTTAGTTCTATGGGCAACAGGGCGTGCGCCAAATGTAGAAAATATTGGTCTTGAAAACGTTGGGGTAGAAACGAATGAATTGGGCTATATCAAAGTAGACCAATATCAAAACACAACAGCTGAAAATATTTATTCTGTTGGAGATGTTTTAGGAATTCTAAACTTAACACCTGTAGCGATTGCCGCAGGACGTCAGTTATCTGAACGTCTCTTCAATAATAAAGAAGGTGCGCATTTAGATTATACAAATATTCCATCAGTAGTCTTTACTGAACCACCAATCGGAGCAGTCGGTTTAACAGAAGAGGAAGCTGTTGCAGAACATGGTGAAGGAAACATTAAGGTGTATAAAGCCATCTTTACATCTATGCACAGTTCAATTACAGATAACCGTCAAAAAACGTATATGAAATTAATTTGTGCAGGCGATGACGAGAAAATTGTCGGCTTACATGGTATCGGTCAAGGTATGGATGAAATGCTACAAGGATTTGGAGTCGCTATAAAAATGGGGGCAACCAAAGCAGACTTTGATGCAACAGTCGCTATCCATCCAACAGCCGCTGAAGAATTTGTAACTATGCGCTAAATTTTAAAATAAAATAAAAAATCAAAGCGGAAGGTATTCTTAATAAGAATCCTTCCGTTTTTTTGGCTTTCTGAAAATCAATAACATCATATTGAAAGGTGAGTGGTTCCGCTACTGGATCTGAGATCGTATTTCGCTGCCAGAGGAACTCAATTTTTAACGCTACTGGAAACGAAAATGATTTTCGTTGTCGCTGGAGTCTTCCAGTGGATGCGAGAATCTTTCTCACGTTCACTGGCTCAAAAAAACTCGATTTTAACTTCAACCAGTTCTTCATCTCATACCGTCTTCAAAGATCATCCAAAAAAGACAGAAAAATTGAAAAGCTTTGTTTTACTCCTATATAATTTATTTAATACTATTTACTTTAATGGAGGGGTAGAATGAAAAAAGAAGATAGAGAGCTAAGAAGTGTTCCAACCGTTTTAATACTCACACTCCCTTTACTCGGTGCTGTTCATAGCCTACTTGTTGTGTTCGATGTCCTTGAAATGGGAAGTTGGCCAAATTTTATAGTTTTGTCACTTGTTCCGATTCTTTGGGCATTTGTTATAGCAAAAGAGACCAACAAACCATTCACCCCTTTATTAGTTATAGGCGGAATTTATGGAGTTCTCACAGCAGTGATTCAATTTATCCATTGGTTCCTTAATCGAGAATCATTGGGAATTGGAGATTCCAACTGGAGTTTAGATGATTTACTAAATGCTATCAATCAACTTCTCATTCCAGCTTTTTGCTTCATCGGAAATATAGGGTTTGGTGTCCTCGTGGGGGCATTTGCGGGACTTATAGCCCGGATAATTGTCAATAGTCGAAAAAACAATTAGGAAATTCAGCATGTTCATTCGCTCATTTATTTCATTAAAAATATGGGTATGTTAAGATGGAGAAACAAATATTAGGGGTAGGAGACCGAAAGTTTATGAAGAGTTTATTAAAGTATTTTGAAGGCTATAAATTAATGAGTGTATTAGCACCACTATTTAAATTAATCGAAGCATTACTTGAATTAACAGTCCCTTTGATTATTGTACAAATTGTGGACACTGTGATTCCCGCCAATGATCGCCAACTTCTTCTCTTATATGTTGGCTTAATGTTTTTAGTTGCGCTGGTCAGTTTAGGATTTTCCATTACTGGACAATTCTTTTCAGCACGTGCAGCAATCGGATATACAAGAAACTTAACGGAAGATTTATTTAAAAAAACAATCGCACTAAGTCAAGCGGCTTTTGATAAATTCACTCCAAGTAGTTTAGTGACAAGAATTACCGCAGACACTTTCCAAATCCAAACAGGCTTGAATGTTTTCTTCCGCTTATTTTTACGCTCACCATTTATCGTATTTGGTTCCTTAGTCATGGCAATGCAAATTGATTTAAGAACAACGGTTTATTTTGTCGTTATGATTTTAGTTTTATTCGCAGTACTTATTGGAATTATTTATATAACCACGCCATTTCAACAACAAATCCGTGAAAAATTTGACGCATTAGTCACCTCAACGCGTGAACAAATGCAAGGTTTCCGCGTCATTCGAGCGTTCAGACAAGAAAAACGAGAAAAAGAAGAATTCAAAGTCTTAAATAAAGATCTAACCAAAAAACAACAACAAACCGGTTATATCTCAATCCTTACAAATCCACTTACATATGTCACAATAAATACGACATTAATCATACTCATTTGGGATGGTGCCGGCTTTGTTTACGAAGGAACATTGACACAAGGACAAATTGTAGCTCTGGTCAACTACCTATTGGCTATCTTAGTGGAGCTTACAAAAATTGTCATGCAGACCGTTCGTTTAAACCGAGGATGGGTCAGTGCGCGTCGTGTCGCTAGAGTTATGAGCTATGAGACAGAATCGGACGAATTCAAGAGCTTAGAAACCACCATTCGTTCCTCAAATGACCTAACGAGTGTAGACACTGAGACAGAAAAAGATATTGCGTTTTCCTTTGATCATGTCAATTTCCAATACCCGACAGCTGAAAAAGATGTCTTACATGACATTGATTTTGAAGTGAATAAAGGAAGCTTCTTTGGCATTATCGGCGGAACCGGCGCGGGTAAATCAACGATTTTACATCTTATTTCAAACATTTATTTACCGACAGATGGTGCAATTTATTATCATCCGTCTATTTATGACGGGGAGTCGAGGAATGAATTGAGAAACCAAATTAGTATCGTTTCTGGGACCGTTGCTTTATTTAAAGGAACTATTCGTTCAAACTTGTTGGTTGCTAAAGCGGATGCCACAGAAGATGAAATGTGGCAAGCATTAGAAGACGCACAAGCTAAAACTTTTGTACAAAGTTTGAGTGATGGCTTAGATGCTCCAGTCTCTGCTTTTGGACGAAACTTCTCAGGAGGGCAAAAACAACGATTGACGATTGCCAGAGCGCTATTGAAACCAAGCCAAATTTTAATTTTTGATGATGCGACTTCAGCTCTAGATTATTTAACAGAAGCCAATTTATTAAATACATTAACTGAAAGATATAGTGATCGAACGATTATTATGGTTTCTCAACGGACGCGCAGTTTAGAAAATGCCGACCAAATTTTAGTCATGGATGCAGGGAATCAAATTGGTTTAGGTACACACAAAGAATTGTTAAAAACGAACCAAATCTATCAAGAAATTTATCGTTCACAATTAGTAGCGGAGGTGGAATAAATGAAATCAAATAGAAAAGAAACCATGTTGCGCTTAGTTCGTTTACTAGCTGATTACAAACTGTTCCTCTCTGCAATCTTTATTTTATCTATTGCGCAAGTTGGCTTGACGGTTTATCTACCCATTTTAATTGGACAAGCTGTGGATAATATTATCGGAGAAGGACAAGTAAGTTTTGAAAATCTTGAAACAATTCTTCTGCAGATGGTTGTTGTGGTAATTATTAATACGATTGTACAGTGGATTTTACCAACCATGTATCAAAAAATCTCTTTTGAAATGACAAGCGATTTAAGACAGTCTGCCTTAGAAAAAATGCATTCTATGCCACTGAGTTTTGTTGATAGTCGAAGTACCGGAGATCTCGTTAGTCGCTTAACAACAGATACCGAGCAGTTAAATGATGGTTTATTAATGGTGTTTGAACAATTTTTAATTGGTTTATTAACGATCCTATTTACATTAGTGATGATGTTTCGAATTAATCCAGTGATGATGGCTGTCGTTGCTCTTTTAACGCCTATTTCTTTATTCGTGTCACGCTTTATCGCAACAAAAAGTTACAATTACTTTATTAAAAGTGTAGAATCACGTGGTGAACTATCTGAGATCGTTGAAGAGAGTTTGACACAAAACGAAATTATTACATTGTTCAATATTTATGATGAAAAAGAAGAACAATTTAATGAGATTAATGATTTGTACAGTCAATATTCTGAAAAAGCGACTTTTTATTCATCAACTGTCAATCCAACCACACGCTTTATTAATGCATTAATTTATGCAGGCGTTACGTTTATGGGTGTTATTTTAATTTTGAACCGTGGTTTAACAGTTGGTGGTTTGACGGTATTCTTAAATTATGCAAAAGAATATACGAAGCCATTTAATGATATTTCAAACGTATTAGCGGAACTACAAAGTGCTTTAGCTTCTGCTAATCGCTTATTTACGATTTTGGATGGTCCTACAGAAGAAGAAACAGGCACAAAAGAATATGCACCTGGTCAAGTCCAAGGTGCAGTTGCTTTCGAAGATGTAGACTTTTCATATAATAAAAATGTTAACTTAATACAAGATTTAAACGTCGAAGTTTCACCAGGGATGAAAGTGGCTATAGTAGGGCCAACAGGCGCTGGGAAATCAACGATGATTAACTTAATTATGCGTTTTTATGAGACAGATGCCGGTCAAATAACTTTAGAAGGCGAGCCCATTACAGACTATACCCGTGCTTCCTTACGTGAACAACTAGGAATGGTCTTACAAGATGTCTGGCTAAAATCGGGAACAATCCATGATAATATCGCTTATGGCTACCCGGATGCTGATCGCGAAACGATCATTGAAGCCGCAAAAGCCGCTCATGCACATAAATTCATTACTGCATTACCCGATGGATACGATACGGTTTTAAGTGATGGTGGGCTGAATTTATCTAAAGGGGAACAACAATTACTTTCTATTGCGCGAATTTTTGTTTCTGTACCAAATGTCTTGATTTTAGATGAAGCTACGTCGTCAATTGATACCCGTACAGAAATCGAAATACAAAAAGCTTTTCATAAATTAATGGAAGGCCGTACAAGTTTCATCATCGCGCATCGTTTATCCACCATTCAAGACTCTGATCTAATCTTAGTCATGCAAGATGGACAGGTTGTTGAGCAGGGGAATCATCATGAATTAATTGAAAAAGAAGGCTTATACTATCAAATGCAAATGGCAAGATCGATTGAAGCTGTGTAGAAAAAATAAATCAAAAAGACTTTTGAGAGGGTAAAAATTCTCAAAAGTCTTTTTATTTCCTTAATCAGACTAATAGACATAGATGCGAGTATATATTTAGGAAAGTATATTAAGATAGAAATGTTGCCTAAGAGATTAAATAAAGTAATGCGAACAAACGTTTCTGTTAAATAAGATATATGGTATACTAATAGAGCAGAGAAGTAAAAGATGGTGGCTAAATCTCAACCAAAAGAGGTGATGCCTATGTTTGAATTGGCTGATCCAGAAAAGGAGTAAGCATGTCAGTATATGAAGCGTTGATGCTGATGTTCGCATTTGCGACATTGGTCCTGCGCATCATTAACGACAACGACGAGAACAAAAAATAACCATCTACTTTACTTTGGCGAGTAATAGATGGTTATTTCCATTAAATTAATTAGTCACCGTCTTTAACGGCTCTGTTGAGAGAGGTGTTTTTAGCATCTCTCTTTTTTTCATTGTTATTATAACATAGTTAGTTCTTGATCTCAAAGCATTTTGAGGATGGATTGAGTACTGGATTATTCAAATGATGGTCGTAATTAGAAGTTATTCAATTGCTTTAATTGCTTTGGTAATCAAAATACTTAAAAATGACAATATAAAATAACAGTTCAACTTTGTTGAAAAATAGTTAGTAACATAGTTGTTACAAAGCTTTGTATAGTATGTAACACGTATGATGCATGACTTGATAGAAAATCTGATGTATTTTAAAAGTATGACTAACATATTGAGAATGAAAGGAGCAAGAGAGGACTATACATAAATTAGAACCATCTGTTAGAAGGGCTGATTATATACATATGCGAAAATTCGATGAAACAACTCAAAAATCCAACAGTTGGATAAAAGATGGCATCTTATTAATTTATATCTTTATAATGTTAATCTTTAGAAATGAATTCGTAGTAAGATTTGGAGAAGGAAGATTTTACTTGTTTATCTTTATTGGTGGATTTGGCGTTTTGCTAGCGTATCAAATAATCTTCCGAGTATGGGCAAAGATGGAAAGAAAAAATAAAAAGGAGGATAATTAATGAAAAACATTTTACCATTGATTAATTTATTTCTAGTATTTCAAGCTACTGTTCTTCCGTGGGAGTTGAGTCATGAAGAGTCAGACGAATTAAATATTGGTGTAGAACAGACGAATGTGGATATACAAACACAAGATGAAGAGGCAGGTAATTTAGAATTCTGGATAGAAGATATTAATAAGGCGGAGAGTATAACTAAGGAATATATTGACGAGGATAACATAATACATACAGTTCAAATAGAAACGAACCCAGCTTCAGATACACCTTCAAGTAACATTAGTCTTACGCGTTTGGCAAATAAAACATATACGATTAGATATACAAAAGATGCTAGTGTAAGTTCCTCTTTTAAAATTGATATTCTCTCTAATAAAATACAAAGAGCACATAGTAGTAGTGTAACTTTGTATAAAGGAACATTGAGCGATAGTAAGTTAGTTAGAATTTCATCAACCAAAGCACAACAAACTTTTAATCAAAAATTATTATTTGGAACGAGAAAATATAGTGTCACTGCTACTGTAAGTAACGGAAAAATTGTTGTTCATGCTATTCCATGATAACTTCTATTGTGGTTCCTCCAAGTCCAAATAAAGCAATCATATCAAGTATAAACTGGATCAAAAAGTATATAGAAAAGGTTAAAACGATCAAACCAATAATCGTACGATATGTCTTCTTATTCTTTCGGGCATACATATAACTATAAGTAGAAATGGGGGTAAACCAAATATAAAGCAAAGGACTTAAAGCTAAAGCAAAGATGCAAATATCTTTCCAGTATTTTGTGATATGTGCTTTTATCTTCGGAGTTTCATCAGAGGGAGGCATACTTGTATTTTCTTTTTCATACTCATAATTCGGTAAAAAGTAAGACATATCTTTTTCAAAGAATTGAGCAATTTGAGCAATATTATCTGTTGAAGGAATAGAAGAGCCATTTTCCCAACGACTAATCGTTTGACGAGAAACATATATCTTTTCTGCTAATTCGATTTGAGTAATATCATTTTCTTTTCGCAATAATTTAATTTTATCTTTAACCATATTTATTCCTCCTAATGTAACGCGATTGTAGCATTATTCTATGTATATTGTAACATAAATGAAGCATGACTTTATAGAAATTGTGGGGTACATTTGAAGTGGAGTTAGGAAATGTTAATAAGCAAAGTGTTGACATACTACTTAGATGTTGGATAAGTTGAAAGAGAGGTGAGCATTAGTATATATAGAGATTGTCTATATGTAGGAGTAATTGAAGAGTCGTAATGAATTATTAAGAAGTAACATGGTTATTTGCAAAATAAGGAGGTTTTTTTGAAAAAATTTATAAAGATTTTTATAGGATTATTAGCAGCTATGATAATGTTTATTGTACCGAATGCTCTAGTCGAGGCTAGTGATACTGAGATAGATCTTTCGGAAGTAACTGTAGAAGAGTTTTTAGGAAATAATGAACAAGCAAGAGAAGAATATAATAATTTGACTGCTAAAGAACAAGAAGAGTTCGCTGTAATTATACAAGATCCAGAACTCATTAAAGAAAATCTAGAGCTAGAAATTGAAGAAGAAACAGCCGTGTCAGAAATAACGGATATATCAGATATATCACTTCAAGCAGCTGGCACAACATATACTACAACTATTTCTGGACGATACAGTTATACTCTTGCTGGGATTAAAACAACTACATGGGCTCATGAGATAGTATATACACGCCGATCTGGAAAAGTTCTTAATGTTATTTCACAAAATGCAGTGGTAGAGTATGTACTGAATCCTATGGTCAAAACATCTCGTGTATCATCATCTAAATATGTTTCTGGGAATAAGGCTATCGGAAAAGTTGTTTTTGATTATAGAATCGGTCCACTTAAAGGATTAAGTATACAAATTGGGACTGTTTCAAATACTCTTGCTGGTAATGGATCAGGTAAAGTTGCACAAAATTCTTGGATTACTAATCCAAGATAAAATAGACGACGTAGAAAAAATTGTTAGAGTTTAGTAGAACTGACTTACTACAAATCAAGAAATATAATAGAGGGTGATAAAAATAAGTAATAAGGAACAAACTAACGCCGCCAAAGAAGGCATGAAAGTATTAGTATTACTGTTACTATCCTATGTAGTACCTATTATCGGAATCGGATTCTCAATTTACATATTAAGTAATACGAAATTGAGAAATTATGGTCAGTGGGTATTTGTTTTAAGTATGATTTCTTTAATTATTCATTTAATAGTTATTGTTTTAGCTTTATTAGGTTACTTTATGTTTATTGCGGCACAATAAAAAAGGAATTATTAAGAATTATTAGTGGTCATTTTACTGAGCTAGACAATGAGAACTTTTTATTTTTGTCTATCAACCATTATTTGTGTTTTTTAATTAAGCATCAGAATATGTCTTAACTCCAGTAGTTAAAAAAATATCCTAAATATTGGTATTACCTTGTTTAGGATATTTTTTGAATTATTTATTGTCCATTTATATAATTTGTTGTGAGGACAAGACCTGTTGCTTTGCGAAATTCATTCAAAGACATGGAAGAATATAGAATGAATCTGCTTAGGATACTATTCTTTGATGCTGACGTAGTAAGCAATTATTTAGGGGAAAGTATTTCTTTAAGTTGATCCAATAAATTATTTGTTTTTCTTGCGATAAATTGTGGCATTTGGGGATTAAACTGTCTATTAAGTGTTCAAAAGTTATTTACTGGCTTTGATTTATCTAACCAAGCAATTAGCGCTATAATAATGATTTTATTACTATTGATTCAGGTTTACTTTCCGATTTTGGATAATTTCAATCCTATTGCATAATCAAAATCATTTAGCTTTGACTATATTTTTCCGTTCAGTAATCGTATTGCTTATAAATTTGAGCCTATTTCACTTAAGTATAAACTTAGGAGAGTAAATCTTTTTATGCAAAGTATAGTGCGTTACAGAAAAAATGTTCTTATTAGTTATAATTTGTTGTTTCTTCAAATATAATATCTAAAAAAATCATTGGGACTTACAAGAAAGTTAATATGAAAGTGGGACTGGCGACAGCTCTCTTAACATTAATTGATGCTTTTTTATTTGGGGAAAAGTAACGTTGACGAGAGCTTTTGTTACAGAAACATTGAATACCGCTGTACGGAAGGGGATTATTGCAACCATTTCAGGTACAATTACTTCAAATATTTATTACATCAAAAGTCAAGCAATGCATAAAACAGTTGTAGGAGTTGTTAAAGAAACAAGAAGACCCATACACTAATGTACAATCCACTAGATATGGCCCAACAGGAACATCTTATTTTTGAAGTGTAAGACCATATTAATGGAAGCTATTTTGATTTGAGAAGGAGATGATTATTTTAATGAAGCGATTAAATGAGTTTCTAATCAAAGTAAAGAACCACATTAAAAATCATCCAAATAGGATAGTATTAATGGTGTATTTTCTTTTAGTCCTTCCGTTTATAAACGAACTCATATTTAAATATGGAGAAGGCACTTTCTATCTATATTATATCTTGGGCGGAGTCTTGGTATCCTTTACGCGAAGAATGCTAGAAATTATTTGGATTAAGACAAATACGGAAAAATAAATTTTCGCATGTGGAGATAACGATACAATGCTGAAAAAATAAGAGATAAAATGTTTGATATTGTTATGCCTATCTACTTAGTCCTCTTTCATGTCTTATACCCAATTATTGTTCCTAGATATTATTCGGAGTCAACTTTTCTCTTAGGATGGCTTGTATTTATTTTAGCCATCTCTATAGCTATTCGGTTAATATTAGATTTAGTAGAGAGAAAACTAAATAATGGATAGAAATATTTTGTAAAGGAAAGGTTTTTTAACTAGCTATTTATACATTTAAAATTAACAGCAAGTAATTTCAAATGATTCTGACATGTGGTGTTTGTACTACAGTCACATCATTCGATTTCGTAGTCATAAGTGCAAGCTTGTAGTCATCTTTAATAAAATAAAAATAATAAGCTCCTTCCAAAGTAGAGGTAAAGCCTTACATTGAAAGGAGCTATTTTATATGGATATTAAGAGACAGATGAAAAATCTGACTCTTAATATTTTTCGAATCGATTATTTATATTTATTACTCATACCTCAATGCATCAATTGGGTTTAAGTTAGCGGCTCGTCTGGCTGGGTAGATGCCAAAGAATACTCCAATCGCAATCGAGAAACCTAAAACACCGGTGACTGTTCCAAATGTAATTTGAGGAACAAGTCCTAACACATTTCCTAAAATGGAAGAGAGTACAGCTCCGATAAACAGACCGATTAACCCACCGATCACACTGAGTAAAACTGCTTCAATTAAGAATTGAAGTAAGATCATATTTGTTGTTGCACCTAAAGCTTTTCTTGTTCCTATCTCACGTGTTCGCTCGGTTACAGAAACTAACATGATATTCATCACGCCTATTCCACCAACCAATAAAGCAATTGCGGCTACGGCTGCGATGAACTGAATAAATAAGTCTAAGACATTATTGACTTGATTTAAAGCATTTAAAAAGTTTTGAGCGGTGTAAATATTGCTGCCTACTGCATCATGCCTTAATTCCAATAGACGAACGACTTGTTGCGAAACGGTTGAGATATCTTCTGTATCTTCAACAATAAGATGCGCTTCCGTAATGGAAGTTTGTTCTGGTAAATAGTTAGCCGTTGTTGTGTATGGAATGGACACAAAAGAAGGCAGCTCTTCAACATCAAATTGACCTTGTAATTCAGCATACATGCCTTCAGTTACACCTACAATTAATAAATCCATCGGTGTTCCTTCGCTAGTTATTCTCAGCATCTCTCCAACCACGTCTGTTCTGTTAAATACAGCCTCCGCTAAATCTGCATCAATCACCACAACATCCGCGGCATTGTCCAACTCTTGTTGGTTAAAATAGCGTCCAGCAATCAATTGAGAAGACATCGTTTGAGTGGTATGTTGTGTGTCTAAATTAGCCGCTTCAATAATGGTTGTTTTTGAAGTGTCATCCACTGTACGCACTTGTCCACTTATTCGAACGAGTGGTGAAATATATTCTAATTCGTCAATGGATTCACTCAATACACCAAAATCTTCTAGCGTGATGGGCTCTCCAGAAATTTCGCCATCTGGATCACTAACAGATAAAGTTACTGTTGTTGCACCAACATCTGTAAAGGTTTCAGTGATGACATCCGTGGCGCCATTTCCAACCGCTAAAATGGTAATGACTGCAGCTACACCGATAATAATTCCAAGCATAGTTAAAAATGATCGGAGTATATTCGCAAAAATGGAATCAATCGCCATTTTAACATTTTCAATAAATAACATGATTAATGGACACCCCCAATTAAACGCTTAGGTGTAATGACTTCTTCATCCATTAATTTTCCATCACGCAAATGCACGATTTTTTTCGTATATTTGGCCACTTCACGTTCATGAGTAACCATAATAATGGTTGCGCCATCGCGATTTAATTCTTGAAAAATGCGAATGATTTCTTCCGCTGTGGTTGAATCCAAATTTCCAGTCGGCTCATCTGCTAAGACCACAGCTGGTTTATTCACAATCGAACGAGCGATCGCTACTCGTTGTTTCTGTCCGCCAGATATTTCATTGGGACGATGGTTCACACGATTTCCTAAACCAACTTTCTCCAAAGCTTCCATTGCGCGCTCTTTACGGTCACTGAAAGAAACCCCAGCATAAACGAGAGGAAGCATCACATTTTCAAGGACAGACATACGTGGCATGAGGTTAAAAGATTGAAAAACAAAACCGATCTCTTTATTTCGAATACCTGCCAATTCTTTTTCCGAATATTCACTGATATTTTGTCCATTCAATATATATTCGCCACGATCAAAACTATCTAATAAACCGACCACATTCATCAAGGTCGATTTTCCAGAACCACTTGGCCCCATAATCGATGTAAAGTCCCCTTGATTAATTGACAAAGAAACATCTTCTAACGCCGTTAATGTCTCTCCAGCCATCTCATAAATTTTATAAATATTCTTTAATTCTATCATGCAATCAGCCTTCTATTCATTACGATCATTGTCATTTATGACAGTGACCTCATCGCCGTCCGACAAGTTCTCATCCGGTAATTGGATCACTTCTTCAGAACCTTCCAAACCGCTCGCGACTTCAATCATAACGCCTTCTTGGATACCTGTTTCAATCTCACGTTCATGCGCTATCCCATCTTCGATAATGAAGACGTAAGGATTTCCATCCTGGTCGTATAATATTGACTCAATAGGTATAGCTAAGGCGTCTGTCGTCGTTTGGGTAATAATGTCAGCATCGATATCAAATCCTGGAATCAACGCGCTTGTATCGTCCGATTCAAAGGAGATCGTCGCATTTAAAGTGGGTGAGCTTTGTGCGCCTTGGAGTGGAGAACCACTCGTTGCATCATTTGACGCTATAGCATCTATAGTAGAAATGACCCCTTGGTAAGTTTCTTCCAAGTAAGTGAGTTCAACGTCTTGATCAACAGCTACGCGGTTCGCTTCATTTTTAGAAAGTTCAACAACCACTTCTAAGTTGTCTAAGTTAGCTAAAACTAGTGAGGGTTGATTTTGTTGTGCATTCGTGTCCATTTCTTCTGCCGTAACATTTAATTCAACGACGGTTCCGGCAAAAGGTGCAGTGAGTTGTGTCCCATCTACATAGGTGACCAGCACCTCATCTTCTTCAACGGCATTGTTTTCTTCAACATTCACTTCAGCAACTAACCCCTGTCCGACTAAATTTTCTGTTTGTGTAGGAGTAATCATTCCGACTGTACTAATCACATCTTTAAAATCTTGTTGGCTAACGGAAGTTGTTTCCACTTCAAGGGTTTCCGATGTTGATTCTCGTGGCCAAACAAAGAAGAGGATGGCAACTACAGCAATCAGCCCTGCTATGATTCCTATCGTTCTCTTTTTCAAAATAAGACTCCTTTCTATGTTATTCATTCTACTTATCTAGTATAACGGATGAAATTCGCGAAAACTTCATAATACACCTCTCTTTTAAGAGAATTGATAAAATCTTCATATTTAGGACGTGAACATCATCCCTTAAATATTTCAAAAAATATGCTAAAATAGATGAAGGAGAAATTCGAGAGGAGGAGATCTCTCAATGAATAAAGAAAAAATATTTGTCGTGGGTGATGTCCATGGACAAATCACGATGGTAGAGAAACTGCTCAAACACTGGAAACCTGAGGAAGAACAATTGCTATTTGTAGGTGATTTAGCGGATCGTGGTGAAAATTCAAAAGCAACTCTTGAGCTTGCACGTGACTTAGTTGAAAAACAAAATGCGATTGTCATCAAAGGAAATCATGATGAAATGCTAGAAATGTTTTTGGAAAATCCCTCCGAACACGTCATGTTGTATTATATGAATGGTGGCGGAAGTACGGTCAATTCTTTACTGGGCCGAGAAGCAAACCAACAAGAATTTGAAAAAAATGCTCAAGAAATTAAAGAACAATATCCATGGTTGCTTCCATTTCTAAAATCTTTACCTCTGCATTATGAGTGGGAAGATTATTTATTTGTACATGCAGGCGTCAATTTGCGCAAAGACAATTGGAGAGATTCATCCAATCATGATTTCGTTTGGATTCGAGAAGGTTTTTACGACCAGCCGAACCATACGGATAAAACAATCATCTTTGGACATACAGTCACCGCCACCCTCAATAAAGGCGTTAATAATTTTGATGTTTGGGAAAGTGGCGACGGTTTGATTGGACTGGATGGTGGAGCGGTATATGGTGGAAAAATGCATGCTTTGGTTCTTACAAAGGATAAAATTGAAGACCATTACTTTGTTGAAAATGAGGGCTACCGGTTTTAGTTCGCAAAAGCAGTAATGAGAAAAAAAGACAAGTGAGTATAGTAGGAGTATGAGAGAATGGCAGAAGTAAAAGAAGAAAAGCAACAAATGGATCAAACAAGAAATCGAGTATTGACTCTTTTAAATGAGGAGTTAACAAACTACTCAAACAAGCAAATTGAAGTCGTCCTTGATTTATTAGCAGATGGGAACACAGTTCCTTTTATCGCGCGTTATCGAAAAGAAGCGACGGGATCACTGGACGAGGTGGAAATTCGCGATATTGAAGATCGGTATCAGTATTTATCAAATCTAGAGAAGCGAAAAGCAGAAGTTCTTCATTCAATTGAAGAACAAGATAAGCTAACACCTGAGCTTGAAAGCGAAATTAAACAAGCGACTCAATTGCAACGTGTGGAAGATTTATATTTACCTTACCGACAAAAACGTCGTACCCTTGCGACGATTGCGAAAGAAAAAGGACTTGAACCATTTGCAGAGTGGTTAATGACTTTCCCTGAAGAAGATATTGCTAAAGAAGCAGAAAAATACATCAATCCAGAACAAGAATTAGAAACTGTGGAAGATGTTTATGCCGGTGTTCATGAAATTCTAGCGGAGTATACTTCAGACAATGCGGAATTCAGAAAATGGATTCGCGGAAAAACAATGAATAGCGGTAAAATCGAAGTCATTGTGAAAGACGAAGAAGCAGACGAAAAAGGCGTTTATCAAATGTATTATGAATATGATCGTCCTGTCAATAAGCTAGCGTCTCACCAAGTGCTTGCGATTAACCGTGGAGAGAAAGAAAATATTTTGACGGTAAAAATTATTGTGGATGAACAAGAAATCCATGATTATTTATTTGACCAAACTATCCCGTCTTTAGCAATTTCTGGTGCGATTTCTTTTGTTCAAGAAGCCAATGAAGATGCCTATAAACGTTTTATTCAGCCAGCAATTGAGCGTGAAATTCGTGCATCATTAACAGAAGATGCTGAAGATCAAGCAATTAATGTCTTTGGTGAGAATTTACGTAACCTATTATTGCAGGCACCATTGAAAGGGCAAATGATATTAGGCTTTGACCCGGCTTATCGTACAGGATGTAAGTTAGCAGCTGTGGATGAAACTGGAAAATTATTAGGGGTTAAAGTTATTTATCCACACAAACCGGCGCCTAAAAATAAACGTGAAGCGGCTAAAGGGGAACTTATCGAGTTTATTGAAGAACATGAGATTGATACAATTGCGATTGGTAATGGTACGGCAAGTCGTGAATCAGAACAATTTGTAGCGGATCTACTAAAAGAGATGGATCGTAAAATCGCTTATGTCATCGTAAATGAAGCTGGAGCATCGGTTTATTCAGCGAGTGCGGAAGCGCGTCGTGAGTTCCCGGATTTAGAAGTTGAAGAACGAAGTGCTGTAAGTATCGCGCGTCGACTGCAAGACCCGTTAGCAGAATTAGTGAAAATTGATCCGCAATCTATTGGAGTGGGCCAATACCAGCATGATGTTTCACAAAAGAAATTAACCGAACGTTTAGATTTTGTTGTAGAAACTGCTGTAAACCAAGTGGGTGTGAATTTAAATACAGCAAGTGCAGCTTTGCTTCAGCATATTTCTGGCTTAACAAAAACAACAGCTCAAAATATTGTGGAATACCGTAGTGAAAATGGCTTATTTAATAATCGTAAGCAGTTAAAAGAAGTGAAGCGATTAGGACCAAAAGCTTTCGAACAATCTGCCGGTTTCCTCCGTATTCCAAATGGAGAAGAGTTATTTGATAATACGGGTATTCACCCAGAGACCTATAAAGAAGCGGAACAAATTCTTGAAATCGCAGGAATTAATAAAGAAGATTTAGGAACGGATGAAGTTAAAGAAACTTTGGGCGCTGTCAATGACAAAGAGGTGCGTGAAGAGGTAGAGCTTGGTAAAGAAACCTATCAAGATATTTTGAAAGCTTTAACTACTCCAGGTCGTGATATGCGTGATGACATGCCGGCGCCATTATTACGTACAGATGTCTTAACGATTGAAGACTTAACGGAAGGCATGGAGTTAGAAGGAAGCGTACGAAACGTCGTAGACTTTGGCGCTTTTGTGGATGTAGGTGTAGGGCAAGATGGCCTTGTTCACATTTCAAAATTGAGTCACGACTTTGTTAAACATCCAAAAGATGTTGTCGCTGTTGGTGACATCGTAACGGTATGGGTAGACTCAGTCGATTTAAACCGAGGACGAATTGGTTTGTCTATGGTTGGTGGAAATTAAATAAAATCAATGAAAAAGGGTAAATAAAAATGGCAAGAAAAAATTATACTGCGGACAATGTAAGTGCATCAGGACCGTATTCACATGCCATTGATGCTGGAGATTACATTTTCTTTTCAGGACAAACGGCGATGAATGGTGTAGATCCTAAGAAAGAAAAAGGGGACATTACTGAACAAACGAAAACTGCCTTTTCATACTTAACTTCGGTAATGGAAGCTGCTGGTGTGACAAGTGATGATGTCGTTAAAGTGAATGTCTATTTAACAAAAATGGCATATTTTGATGAAATGAATGAAGTTTATAAAAGTTTCTTCAATACACCTTATCCTGCACGTACTTGTGTCGCTGTGAATGAATTACCACTAGAGACTGATGTAGAGATTGAATTTATTGTTAAGAAGCCAAATTAAGTAAAGACTTTTTTATGAATGACTCTCATTTTAAGCGAAAGCTGAAGTGAGGGTCATTTTTTTATAGCATAAGAAAACATAAAATTTTCGTTGTTTGAAAGCATTGACTCTTATTTTAAACAATAATCAAGCCTTGTTTTCACCAAATTATATTTCGAGTAAATAAAGAGGGTCTTACTTTCACCAAATTATATTTCGAGTAAATAAAGAAGCCTTGTTTTCACCAAACTTTATTTCGAGTAAATAAAGAGGGTCTTACTTTCACCAAATTATATTTCGAGTAAATAAAGAGGGTCTTACTTTCACCAAATTATATTTCGTGTAAATAAAGAGGGTCTTACTTTCACCAAATTATATTTCGTGTAAATGAACGGGATCTTGTTTTCATCAAAGACATTTTTTGAGAACTTTTAAACAATAATATAAAGATAGCCTTTCTTAGATTTAGAGAAACAATCTTATTCTTTATGTAGTATACACAATCAGATACTTGTTTTTATAGGGTTTACTTTTTGACAGATTGAATAAAGAGTAGGTACAACGGTGGAAAAATAACTAATAAAAGGGTTGTGAAGTAAATTGGATTATAAAAGTAATCAAACAGGTTATCGTGAAGGACGGTTAGAAACGAGAGCAGTTATTAAAGAAGGTGAATATGCGGTTATTCCACATGATGGGTAAGTAAAAAATGCTGTTCCAGGTTTTGAGTGCGGCAACATCTTCTCGAATACCAAATTTGTTCATACTATCTTTAAAATGCTATTGGGAAGGTGAGGGCAGAACTTGTCGTTGGTTTTACAACTTTGATTTCATATTTTTATCCAATAGTCGGTTACGCAGGTATTTTAATCATTGGAGTTATGATTTATGGTTGGATTCAAAAAAGAAAACAAACGACTAACGAAGATTCATATTTTTTTCAAATTCATTCACTAAGATTGAATATTTTTATAAACAATGAAACGAGAAAATATGGTGATTGTATCTTTCGATATTTTCTTGTAATCTAATATAGAGAACTCCTTTCTTTAGGTATCTTTTGATGCTTTAATCCTATGAGAAAGGAGTATTTTTAAACTTCTCGGATAGAATGAAATTAAAATGAAGAAGTAAACGGGAGAGACAAAATGAAACGATACGAGTTACAAGAATTAGTGCAAGCTATTTCAAAAGAATATTTTAATAAACCTTTTAAGCACGAAGCGACATTTAACCACCGTTTACGCACAACGGGTGGACGTTATCATTTAAACACACATCACTTAGACTTTAATCCGAAAGTTTTAGAACATTTTGGGATGGAAGTCTTTGAAGGAATTGTTAAGCATGAATTGTGCCATTATCATCTACATATTGAAAATAAAGGCTACCAACATCGTGATGCTGATTTTAAAATTTTATTAAAACAAGTGGGGGGCTTACGTTACACACCTTCCATTGAAATGAAGCAAAGTAGTATCCTTAGATGGGTTTATCAATGTAGAGGGTGTCAAGCTGAGATATATCGAAAACGCCGATTTAATGTGAAAAAATATGTATGTGCAGATTGCCATCATCCTTTCGAATTACAAGGGAAGAAAGAACTCAAAAATTAATATCATGAAAGTGAATTTTGATATTAAAAAGCTTTAAAAATATTATGAAAAATGTTTAATGAATAATTTATAAGAATATTGTATTTATTTTTATAGTTAGAAAGGGTGATACGAGCGTGTTTTGAGCTAAAAAGAGTTTGTTGACTAAACTAATTTTGAAAATATGATTGACAACGCTTACAGAATACGATATCATTCTAAGTGAAGTAAGAGTTAGTGAATATAACTAATTTACTTTTCATATTTTTAATCATCTCCTTTCTACAGAGAAAAGCCCCTACGGAAAAGGGGCTTTTCTGTTTTTTACAATTAAATTTTAAGTATTCGTTACCTGAGTGAGACATGAAGTCTTAGTCAGGATTTTATTATTTAACGGATAATTCCGAGATAAACTGGATCACCATACCCTTTCTACTCGTATCGAGTGCGTGCTCAAACTTGGTGGAATTTTACGGAGAATCAATTGCTTTACCTCCTGTATAATTAAACTTTCACCGTATACGTTTTGAATGATTCGCATCATAAAGCAACACTCCTTTTAATATTTTGTTTAATCACTTATAATTAAGTGGTTATAACGGTTGAAAAGGGGAGTTCGTGATTGATCAGTTATGAAATTTTAAAAAGTTTTATTTCGACTTTAGAATAACAACCAACTGTAAAGTATTCACTACGTTTTTTGTAGAATTTACGTAAATTTAAAAACTGCTTACGTATTTAAACGCAAGCAGTTTGTTTGGTTATAATTGAATGATTTCGATTTTGTAGCCATCTGGATCTTTAACAAAGAAGTAATTCGCTGCACCGTCAGATAGTTCGGTTAAATCTGTGATATCATATCCTTTTTCAGATAATGTATCATGCATGTCTTTTAAATCGTCCACACCAATCGCAATGTGGCCATAACCGTTTCCTAAGTCGTATGGTTCTTCTTGGTCATAGTTATAGGTAAGTTCTAATTCATAATCTTCACCAGGAAGTGCCATATAGACTAAAGTAAATTCAGCTTCTGGATAATCCAAACGTTTCGTTTCTTCATAACCAAAGACATCCCGATAAAACTCAGTTGACTTGTCTAAGTCTTTCACTCGAACACAAGTATGTAGGCTTTTCATATGAAAAGTTCCTCCTTTTATTTTGTTAACTACATTTTCCCTTTTTTCGTCTAAATTAGCAAGTAAAGACCCTGATATAAAGTTAGATATTATTGGTTGAAAATAGGTTATGAAGTCCCTTTAGCTATAATCAAAAGTACAGCAACCATTCCTTCTATATAAAATAAAAAAAACATCTGTAAAGGTTATTTGTAACCACTACAGATGCTCTTATATCAATGCGCACAAGAAGACTCGAACTTCCACAGGGAAATCTCCCCACCAGCCCCTCAAGCTGGCGCGTCTACCATTCCGCCATGTGCGCTTATTTAAAACTGCAATAGTTATTTTATCAGTCATTTAGTAAAGTGTCAATTTAGAATTAAAACTTTATTTTTATACATTGTAAATAAAGTGCAACTATAATTAAAAGTAAAAACTTACTTGCTTTCCTTATACCAACATGCTATTATAATAGATGCTTATGCGATGAGCCGACCGAACATTTGATTTATTTCAGATAGGTCATTTGCACATCACTGCATGAGATTTGAATAGTGATGAAGAGAACGTGCTGTGAACACATCTCTTATCTATAAATTGAGAAAATTTAATAGATTGCCAGCTAGCGTAGACGAGACCTGTCTACGTTTTTTTTGTTTTATAATCTCTTTTCTTAATATTTCTAACTAAAAATGTAGCGTTTTCGCTTATACTGTTTAAAAATCCTATTGTAAAGGCATTAATTTCACAAAAATTTCATGTTTCAAGGCCAATTGCTTTATAAATAAAAAAATTATTCATATACTATATTCATGATTTAGATAAATTAATTTATAGGAGAGGATATTTATGGATCAATTGCAAAACACATGGAATTCTTTTGCAGGTGTATTACCGAACATAATCGGTGGAATCGTACTGATACTCGTTGCCTGGATAGTTGCTACGTTAGTTAAAAATGCAATTACCAAAGGTTTAAGAGCGGCAGATATGGATAATCGATTAGTCGGATGGGGAGCAGCTCGTTCTGAAGAACAAGGCGCTGGAATGATAGATATGCTAGGACAAGTATTTTATTACTTAGTATGGGTATTATTCTTACCGGGAATCTTTGAAACATTTGGACTGACTTCTGTAGCGCAACCTATTCAAAATATGCTACACACAGCATTAGCATTTCTACCAAATCTATTAGCAGCAGTGGCATTAGTCGTTGTAGCATTCGTTGTTGGTAAATTTGTTCGAAATTTAGTATATAACTTGGCTTTAACATTAAATGTTGATCGCTGGATTTCTAAATTAACCGGACAAACAGATAACTCAGCTTCAGGTAGAACTGCGCAAAGTGAAGCAACAAACGCAGCATCTACATACGAAGATAAAAAAGATTCGATTGCTAAAGTTTTAGCTAATATTGTTTACGTCTTAATTTTAATTCCTATTTTAACTGTAGCTTTAGAAGTACTAGGTATTCGTTCAATTTCAGAGCCAATCATTAATGTTTTAAACTCAATTATGGCTGCAATTCCTAATATTTTAGTTGCGGTTATTCTATTAGCAGTAGGTATTGCGATTGCTAAATTTGTAGGAGATATCGTAACAAACTTATTACAAGGAACTGGCATTAATAATCTTACAAATAATGTAAATGTTTCAGGCGCAGAAAACTTTGATCTTGCTAAAATTATTGGTCAAGTTGTTGCAGGTTTAATTGGTTTATTCTTCTTTGTTGAAGCACTAAACGCATTAAACTTACAAGTACTAAACGCAATTGGTGCAGCAATTATTGGCTACCTACCAAATGTTATCTTTGCCTTAATTATTTTAGGTCTGGGTATCATTGGAGGCCAGTGGTTAGGGAACCTATTTACTCGTTCGTCAGGTAGTCGTTGGGCTGGTCGATTAGTTCATTACCTATTAATCGCATTTTCACTATTCATGGTACTAGATCAACTAAACTTTGCAAGTACTATTGTAAATACTGCTTTCATGTTTATCATTGGTGGGACGGCAGTAGCCTTTGCATTAGCTTTTGGTTTAGGTGGACGCGACTTTGCTAGAAAACAACTAGAAAAATTAGATGACAAAGTTGACGAAGAAAAGAATAAAAATGAGTCACCAGGTTCAGATCAAAAGAAACCTTCTGACTATGACATGTAATTTGAATAACTAAATAACAATAACCGAAACAAATACGGCGAAGCATTGAATAAGTGCTTCGCTTTTTTACGTTTAAGTTTGGAAAATAGTTAAGAGAATTAAAAACTTTAATGTTTTTTCGTGGATTTCCAATTTTTTCGACAATATAGATAGTGAGGAGGTTTTTTATGGAAGTCATTCAAACGGAAAAACAAAAGGCGTTAAATCATATTCCAACAAAACTAGAAGTGTTGAGAGAGATCAATAAACGAGAAGGGATAAAACAAAACAAAAAGTTAAAAGAGGAATATAAAAGGTTAGAAAAAGGATTCAAAGGAGAACAAGAACTTGTAAAATATTTAGAAGAATTCGGGGCAGATTATTGGAAGATTTTGCGCAATGTATGGTTGGATTATTTCGGAGAATTTGAGATTGATCTATTGTTGATTACGGGAGCAGGCCTATATATTTTTGAAGTAAAGAATTATACAGGAAAGTTAGAATTAAAAAATGGTCAATGTTATATGGCAAATGGTTCTATTGGGCATAATCCATTTAGCCAAGCACAAAAATCATTAGTGAACCTCAAAGGAATATTCAAAAATAAACTCAATCCATCAAAAATACAAGGGATACTAACATTCATTGGTGAAAATAATAGTGTACATATTCACGACCAATTATCAGGCATTAAAATCATCACTCGAAATGAATTAATGAATGAAATTCGAAAAATAAAGCAAGAGGAAAGGGAATACCTAGGATATCCACTTGATGTAGAATCGGTGCTGTCGATTTTAAATGTTTATGATATCGGAAGCCCTACTAAAGAAAAAGAGATCCCTGAAGAAGCAAAAGCCAACCTCCACACCGGCATCTGCTGTAGTCATTGTGGAAATTTTGAGCTAGACACTAGAAAATCCTACATTAGTTGTCCATGTGGCATGCATGAATCCAGAGAAGAAGCGATTGTGCGTACCATCTGTGAATATGGCATTATCCACCATAATAAAAATTTGACCACTACCGAAGTGACTGAATTTTTTGGAGAAGATATATCTAGAAGCACAGCTATTCGATATTTAAATAAATATTTTAAAAGAGTAGGCAACTATAAAAGTACAATTTTTGTTAATAAACAGAAGCCTCTGGAAGCAATATTTGATGAAATTGAATTAAATACCTCAAAGTATTTTAAAATTAGATGATTATTTTATTTATCATTCAAATTTTAAAATGTTGAATGATATACTTGCTGATACTATTCAAAGTTTAGATCTTTGAATAGTAAAACATTATTTATCAATCAAAATTGGGATCTTTGAACAGTAAACCTTTGTTTATCAATCAAAGATTCAAACTGTGATTGATAAACAAACGTTTTTTCAAAATACTAAACAAAACAAAAAAATCTCCCACTTAGTCATAAAAACTAAATGGGAGATTTAATTTATTCTAATCTTCTCTAGGATTCGGTTTCTTCTTTTCTTGCAAAGAACCATCTTGTTTGTAAATATGAACAGAACTTTCCTTGTTTCGCGCCACATCTTCTGCACGAGCAACAGCATCTTCTTTATACTCAAAAGTTTTATCAGGTCGTTCCGCCCCAACAGTCTGCACTTTCCATCTATCATCTTCATGAACCACTTCAACGTCATTATCAATTAAATCTGGATTCCCACTTGCATCATGCTCATCCTTTTTAGAAGGATCAGGCGCATCCTCAAATTCTTTCTTTTCTTCTTCCGAAGCATTATCGTACCAGTCACCTGCTTGAGATTGCGCAATAGGAATCAAGCGATCCTCATCATAACCTTCTTCTTCTAAGGCATTCGCAATGTCGATTGCTTTTTTCCGAACAAGTGGCTCCATATTCTTCATTGAAGCAGGGTAATCATTCATATCCCATGGCATAAAAATTCCTCCAGTTTTTTTGATTATTAACTAAATTAAAACATGGAAACGCTAAATAAGCGAATAGGATGCTTAGAAAGGGAGATTATTTCGAATAGAAGATGAGTTTTGTTAAAATAAAAGAAAAAGAAGGAGCGCATAAAATGATGAAGATTCTAGTATTAGGTGGTACTCGTTTTTTTGGCAAGAAAACAGTAGAGATACTTATTAAGAAAGGCCATGAGGTTACTATTGCGACTCGTGGGAATACAGAGCACGGCTTTCGAGATCAGGTAAATCACGTACTGTTGGACGCTCAAGATCGTAACCATCCTGGCTGGAAAGAGATTGTAGATCAACAATGGGATGCTGTTTTTGATAATGTTTGTTATACAAAAGAAGACGCTAAAGTATTGATAGAAAAATTTACCGATGTGGCGGCGCATTTATATTTTACTTCATCAATGTCTGTTTATTCCGGTGCAAAAGATGGTTATGAAGAAGCCGATTTTGATCCGTGCACTTATGAAATAGATCCAACAATAGAAGTAAATTACGGAGAAGGAAAGCGTCAAGCCGAACAAGTTTTATTTACAGAAGCTCCTTTTCCAGTCACATCTTTTCGCTTCCCAATTGTCTTAGACAATGATGATTATACTGAGCGATTGCATTATTATGTAGAAAAAACAGTAAATAATGAGACGATTCGTTTCGAAAAGTCAGAGGTCAAAGTAAATTATGTTAAAGGAACGACGGCTGCTGAATCGATCGTCTGGGCTATTGAGAACAGTAAAGCGGGTATTTACAATGTTAGTTCAAAGGATGCTGTAACTGTAAGTACGTTAATGGGTTGGTTAGAAGAAGCAGTTGGTGAAGAAATTGATGTAGAATATTCAGAAAAAAATAAATCTGCTTCACCATTTAGCGTTTCACATGATCAATATCTTATTTCGGATAAGATTGCTGGAGAAGGTTTTGAATTAATGAATTTAAAAGAATGGATGAAACCCCTGATGCAGGAGTTAGTCGTTGAAATGAAGAGTTAACTTTTTATACAGAAAAAGTTTCTATAAAAATTAAAAAAAGACTGAAAGTCTTTAGACTTTCAGTCTTTTTGGATTTGAGGTTACCCTCTAATGTTCGGAAAATTATGCAGATTCTACTTCTTCGAGGCGTTCATGAATTTCTGCTAGTTCAATATCACGAATTTCTCTCGGTAAGAACATGCGAATTTCTTCTTCATTATAACCAATTTGTAATCTGCGATCATCCATAATAATAGGACGACGAATTAAACTAGGTTCTTCAACAAATAAATCTAGCAATTCATTCATTGAGAGTGTATCAATATCAGCTTCCAAGTTTTGGTAAGCTTGAGATCGATAGGAAATAATTTCTTCGGTACCTTCATCCGTTAACATCAAGATTTCTTTAATCTCGTCTTTAGATAATGGTTCGTGATAGATGTTTTTTTCTTCATACCCTAAGTTGTGTTCTTCCAGCCAGCTTTTCGCTTTCCTACATGAAGTGCAACTAGGTGATACATAAAGTTTTATCATCAAAATCTACTCCTTTGTTGAAAAGATCTCGCCCGATCATTTTACTGAGTAGAAGAAGTTCTAGAATACGATATGATATTATATGTATGTCGAACTTCTTAAAATGCGAACGATTATTTCCAGTTCTTATTATACAGTGTAAAATAAGACATATCAACCCCACTTGTACATATATGCTTATTTTCATCAAACATTCATACTTGTAACTAGTATGTAATAAATGAGATAAATTAAAAGAACGTAGTCTGTTTAAGGGTATAAAATATGATAAACTATTAAAAATGAAGAAATGTTTGAGGTGATTCTATGAACCCAATATTTAGATTTATATTAAAATTAGCATCTTCACCGAGAATCGATATGCAAGAAGATTATGTTTGGATTAGAAAGATGCAAAACTTTTTATCTAAGAACGTTAAGGATGAATACCGCGTTTTAGACGAAAAAATCTACTCTCTTGAAGAGGGACATGAGATTCCCGTACGTGTTTTTTTCCCTAATAAAATACGCCATGAAGAAAACATTATTTATATCCATGGGGGAGGATGGGTTTTAGGAAACATCGATACTTATACCCGTGCATGTATGAATTTGGCTGAACAGTTAGGGCGTCCGATTTATTCGATAAACTATCGGCTAGCACCAGAATATCCTTTTCCAGCAGGTTTTAACGATTGTTTGCGAGTGGTCAAGGTCTTATTAAATTCAACAAAACAAAATAAAAAACGAAAATGGGTCTTAATGGGAGATTCAGCGGGAGCCAATTTAGCCGCAGCTGTATCTTTAAAGTTAAAGCAAGAGAAAGAGAAACTCCCGGAAAAACAAATATTACTCTATCCAATTACATATTGGAATCATTCTGAAGATTCACCTTTTGAATCAATCACTACTTATGGATATGATTACGGATTAACCATCAAAAAAATTCAAGAATATATGGAAATGTATGCACCAGATGAGAAGGAAAGGAAATGTCCTTTTATAGCTCCGTTAATGGCGGAAGATTTAAGTGGACAACCTGATACATTAATTATTACTTCTGAATTTGATCCTTTACGGGATGAAGGAGAAGCTTTTGGCGAAGTACTCAAAGCGGCAGAAAATCAGGTAGAAATCCATCGATTATTAGATAGTGTGCATGGATTTATTACATATCCGCCTTATGTAGAACCTTTAGAAAAAACATATCAACTGGTGAATGAATTTCTGAAAGAATAAGGAGGGGTATCGTGGAAGACAGAGAATGGATTCGTCTAGACAATGCATCAAGTATTTTTTTAGCTGCTCGCAATGATATTGATACAAAGGTATTTAGATTATCGGCAGAGATGACTGAGCCTGTAGAATCAGCAATCCTGCAAGCAGCTCTAAACCATACTTATGAAGAATACCCTCTATTTCATAGTACATTAAGAAGAGGCTATTTTTGGTACTACCTTGAAAGAAGCGAAGTCAACCCCAGAGTGATGGAAGAAACAGAACCGCCGATGTCTCCAATTTATCAATCAGGAAGAACGAATTTTTTATTTCGAATATTATATAAAGAAAATAGAATTCATCTTGAAGTATTCCATGCGTTAACAGATGGGACAGGAGCACTTTGGTTTTTTGAAGATTTGCTGACAGAATATGTTCGACTACGTTACTTAAATGAAGAAGAACATCCTGCTTTTAATACAAAAAGAGAAAAAGAAAACTTAGAAGATAGCTTCCAACGATACTTTAGAGAAAAAGAGGAAAAGTTGGCGTTAACGCGGTTAATTCGCCCGTTAAGATCATTTTACAGTAAAAATGAATCAAAAACAGAAAGTTCTTTCTTTCCTAGACCTCTTGAAAGTCAAATTGATGAAACGGTTTATCATGTGAAAGGTTCTTATACACCAGATCATCGACCAAGAATTGTTCATGCGAATTTACCACTGAAAGAAACACTAGAAATTGCTCGAAAAGAAAATGTTTCCTTAACCATTTATTTAACAGCTTTATATGTTCTTTCAGTTTATATGACTAGCAAAGAAAAGAATAAAGATACTACAATTAGCGTATCTGTTCCTATTAATTTAAGACAATTTTTTCCTTCGATTACTGTACGGAATTTTTTCAGTACAACAAAAGTAACTTATACTTTTAAAAAAGGAGAAACACCTGAATTAAGTGAGATCTGTCGAGAATTGGATAAACAATTTAAAGAAAAAATAAAAAAAGATGCGCTTGAAAATCGTTTAAGAAAGTTAATTGATTTTGAATTCAATCCAGCTGCTCGAATTCTTTTGAGGCCGATTAAAGACCTTTTATTAAGGGGAATCAATAAATTAAATAATCGAAAAATTACTGTTGCCATGTCTAATTTAGGGATTGTTAATTTGCCGGAGTTAATGACAGATTATATCGAAAATTTCTATTTTGATACATCTGTGGTTCGTCCACAATTTTGCATGATAAGTTACCATGATCATTTAAATTTAAGTTTTATCAGTCCTTTTACCGAAACAGAAATTGTTCAGTGGTTTGTCCGTTATCTTTCAAATCAAGGTCTGGAAATTAATATAGATGTAAACCAAGTGACGAGAGAGGAGTTGGAAGATTGATGAGGTATTGTCCATATTGTAAAGTCTCTATAAAAGGAGAATGGTCATCTTGTCCGTTGTGTCATAATACTCTGATTATTGATGAAACCCAAAAAGAACAAACCTCTTCATTTCCAAATGTTCCATTACAATTTAATCGTGAAAAAGCTATACGAGCATTTTTTAGATTATCTTTAGTGATTGTCTTGTTATATTTTATTGCTCAGTACTTTTGGACTTTCCAATTCTTTGGATTGGAGTATGTCGTACTTGGTCTTATGATCACTTGGACCAATATTGTATTTTTAGTAAGAAAAAGGAGAAATATCGCAAAAGCGATTAACTATATGTTGTTTTTCATTTCTTTAGCCAGCATCTATATTGATTATCTTAGAGGCTGGGAGGGTTGGTCCATTACATTTGTTGTTCCTATCTTAAGTATTTCTGCGTTGATTGCAATGTTTATTTCCATTCGAGTTGTGGATTTAAGGGTTGGGGATTATGTTTTGTATCTTCAATTAGCAGCCATTGTAGGAATTGCTCCATTATTATTTTTAATTATGGATTGGGTAGAGCATCCATTACCTAGCATTATTTCGGTTGTTTTTAGTTTTATTATGTTTGTGTCTGTTTTAATAAGATATAGAAGAAGATTGATTAAGGAACTCCAAAAAAGGATGCATATTTAATTTCTCTACACAGGATAGAGAAAAATATTTATAAATTCATAGTTTTATCATTGGCTTTTTGCTGTCATTTCATATAGTTTAGTTTATAATTGTTATATAAGCACTAACAATATGAGGAGGAAATGAACATGTTTGAACATCTCAGAAAACTAGCAATGATTGGTATTGGTGGAACGGCGCTAGCTGTTGATAAGGTATCAGAATATGTCAATGAGTTAGTCAATCAAGGAAAACTGACAGTTGAAGAAGGAAAGAAACTAACCGAAGAACTCATCCAAAGTAAAAAAGAAGAAGTTAGTGAAAAAGACCGAGCTGAAATTGAAGCCATTTTATTGGAAATGAATATTGCACAAAGAAAAGATATCGAACAACTTGAAAGTAGAATTCAAGAATTAGAAACAGAATTAAACGCACAAAAAGAAGACTAATATAATAGCTAAGAAATTTTGAATGTTAAAAATATTTTCTCAAAGGAGGGTGGACATGAGCGATAGTGTAAAAAAGACTGGCCGTGGCCGGTTGACTGAAATCGCAACCGTTTTAGCTTCTTATGGTTTTGGTCATATTTATCGGACAAAAATGGGTAGAAAAGATGATTCTCAAGATGCAGAGAGTTTACGACATGCATTTGAAGAATTGGGGACTACATTTATTAAAATTGGTCAAATTCTATCCACTCGACCGGATTTGCTACCTTCGGACTATATTGAAGAGTTAGCAAAATTACAAGATCAAGCGCCACCTTTTCCTTTTGAGGAAATAGAAAGAACATTCGAAGAAGAGTTTGACAGAAAAATAGAAACAGACTTTCAATGGATCGATAAAGAACCACTAGCCAGTGCTTCCATCGCTCAAGTTCACCGGGCACGTACTTTAGAAGGACGAGAAGTTATTATTAAAGTACAAAGACCGGATATGGAAGAAGATTTATTGCGTGATATCCAACTGTTTTCACGTATTATTTCGATGGCTCCAGAAACTATTAAGAGCTTTGTCATTGATGCAGAAGTAGCCTTAGCGGAAGTAGAGAAAGCAACGAAAATCGAGCTAGATTTTCGAAATGAAGTCAATGCTTTAGTACGTTTTCGTAGAAATAATAAAGATCGGCCAGTGGTGACGGCCCCAGAACCGCTACTTGAGTATGTATCAAAAAGAGTCTTGGTAGAAGATTATATTCCGGGAATTAATGGTTTGAACATTGATAAGATTGTACAAGCAGGTTATGACAAAGAGGATTTTGTAGAAAAGTTCGTCTATACATTTTTAACGCAAGTTTTTGAAGATGGGTTTTTCCATGGAGATCCACACCCTGGAAATATCATTATTAGTGATAAAAAAATTGTGTATATTGACTTTGGTTTATATGGAGAACTCTCCGAACAAAACAGAGAGCGATTAATGAAAATTTTAGATGCGATTGTTTTTGAAGATGTGGATGGTTTAATGAACTTACTCTTGCAGATGGCCATTGTAAAATCTGACGTTGATCGTTTTGTCCTTTATGAAGATTTAGAGCATTTCTTTTATGTCTATGTAGCAAAAGATGTCAGTCAAATTGATATTGGTATACTGTTTAATGATATTTTAAGTGTGACACATAAACATGGGTTAATTATGCCCAATGATTTTATTATGTTGGCGAAATCTATGGGAGTCATTGAAGGGGTTGTTAGTGATTTTAAAACAGAAGTCAATGTAATGGATGTTGCAAAGACTTATTTAAAAGAAAGTGACGGTTTCTCACCACTTAGACGCATAACCGATGAAAATGTTGGTTTGAAAGCGATCCGAGTGGCTTCTGATACATTAGAACTACCTACATCTCTTAAAAAGGGCCTAGAAACAATTGCTAATGGACGAACTAGAATTAACTTAGAAATCTTAAATTGGGAAAAGAAAAGCATTGAAGTCAATAAAATGGTCAACCGTTTAGTATTTGCGATTATCATTGCAGCTCTTGTGTTAGCTTCTGCAATTATTATTGTAAGTGCTAGCCGACCTGGTTTATCAAATCTAAGCATCCTTATCTTCTTTGGCGCAGGCTTAATGGGGTTATGGTTGTTGATTTCGATTATCCGATCTGGGACCTTATAGCTTCATAAAATATAAATTATACAAGGCATTTCTAGAGTTTCTCTAGGTGTCTTTTTTGTTTATTGGGCTTTAGAAATTAGTGCTTATAAGATGCTTTCTATAATAAAAAAACCTCGTAACTATATGAAGTAGCTATGAGTGCATGAATCTGGTCTCACGTCCATATGAGGATTAATATAAGTGCGTGAAGTTGATCTCACGTCCATATGGCAGCTAACATAGGTGCGTGAATCTGATCTCATGTCCATATGAGGATTAATATAAGTGCGTGAAGTTGATCTCACGTCCATATGGCAGCTAACATAGGTACATGATCCTGATTTCGTATAAAAAAGCTGTTACAAGAGATTGAGAAACAAAAAACCGACAGGGTATGTTTATCACATAAACCCTATCGGTTCTTTTATTTCTCATGTACTTAGTTTTCATTTTTTTGTTTGGTTAGCGAGTTTTACCAGCTATTAAACCAAATAAGAAAACAACAATTAGAGCACCAAGAATCGCTGGTATAACCGCAAAGTCTTGAATAACCCAGCCCCAATCTCCAAAGATTAATGAGCCTACCCAAGCTCCAACGAATCCTAGAATGATATTTCCTAGAATACCACCTGGAACTTCACGGTTCATAATGCTTTCTGCAATAGCCCCAATTATTCCTCCAACAACTAGTGAAAGTAAAAATCCTATCATAAATATCTCCTCCATTCGTTAATACAAGATTAGTTTACCGATATCTTTTCTTTAATGCAACTGGCTTGCTCAGAATCTCCGACAAAATTATTGCGTCTGCCAACTTGTTCCCATCAGATAGCTGTTCAATGAGGTTGCTTCCATTTTGTTTTTTGGATTTATTTGGAGCATTTGCTCGTTTATTTGATAGCTGATTTCTGCTTGGTTGAGAAGAATATCTATTTCCTACACTGGTTGATTCTAAACTGACACCTTCTGTTTGACGAGGGATTTGTTCGGTATATTCGGTTTGTTTATTTCTCTTTTGAGGCTCATTTCTTCTAGATTTTGTAGAAGAGCGCCTTTTTAATTTTGTCGTTGTACGTTTTTGCTTATTTCGATTTCGATTTCTTGGTTCGCTCTGTTGTTCAAGACTGCGACCTTCCAATGAATCCTTTGCTTGAGTATCTGTATCCTGAACATTTCTTTTTCGTCGAATTTCTTCAAGACGCTTCACTAATTCTTCTTGTTTACGATTTAAGTTTGGATTATTTGAGTTCATCTAAACACTTCCATTTCTTAATCATTAAACTTACTTTCTTTAGTTCTTTCGATTTCTGTCTTGATTACCGTGATCATTATCTCCATCATTCATTTCTTGTGAAATTGAGTTTCTCATATCTGAATCTGCTTGGACGTTTTGCATGTTGTAGTAATCCATAATTCCTAAATTACCACTTCTAAAGGCTTCTGCAATCGCCAGAGGCACTTCTGCTTCTGCTTCAGTAACTTTCGCACGCATTTCTTGTTCACGGGCAATGGCCATCGCTCTTTGTTCTTCTGCTTTTGCTTGTGCAATATTTTTATCTGCTTCTGCTTGATCTGTTTGTAACGTTGCACCAATATTTCGACCAACGTCTACGTCCGCAATGTCAATAGAAAGAATTTCAAAAGCAGTTCCTGCGTCTAGACCTTTATTTAAAACGTTTTGTGACATTAAATCTGGATTTTCTAAAATTGCTGCATGTGTCTTGGCAGAACCAACTGTAGTAACAATTCCTTCGCCTACACGAGCAATAATTGTATCTTCTCCAGCACCACCAACTAAACGCTCAATATTTGCACGAACAGTTACTTTAGCTTTTGCAATCAGTTCGATTCCATCTTTTGCAACAGCAGCAACTTTTGGTGTTTCAATCACTTTAGGATTTACAGAAACCTGAACAGCTTCAAAAACACTACGTCCTGCCAAATCAATTGCAGCAGCTTTTTCAAAAGTTAAATTAATGTTGGCACGTTCTGAAGCAATTAAGGCATCAATAACATCGTTAATATTCCCGCCTGCTAAATAGTGTGCTTCCAGTTCATCAATGGATAAATCTAATCCTGCTTTTGTTGCTTTAATCTGTGGACGAATAATTTCATGAGGTGTTACTCGACGTAATCGCATTCCAACAAGTGTAAATAACCCAACTCGTACACCAGAAAAATAAGCAGTGACCCATAATCCAACTGGAATAAAACGGAAAATTAAACTAATAAGTGCCAGTAAGAGTATTGCGATAATGATAAAACCAATAATGTTTTCATTTAAAAAGAATGTATCCATATTATCTACCTCTGTTCTTTTTTATTTTTTTCTTCGAACAACAATTTTTGTACCATGAATTTCTTGAATAATAACTTCTGTTCCTTGAGGTACATGTCCTTCTGAACTTAAAACATCATAAGATTGCGCATGATCATTAAAAGCTACTTTTCCTGAAGGACGAAGTGGGGTAACAGCTTTCCCAACCATACCAACTTTAATTTGAGATTCTTCTTCAGCTTCTTCAACTTCATTTGTTTGAGTACTGCTGGTTCTTAAAACAAGTTTACTTAAATTTGAAAGAGAATAACCATTTTTTATCAAAACGAAAATTAAAATCATTGATAAAATGAGTGCAAGACTCAAATCTCGTATCATTAATCCAAAGTCGCCTACTGTATAGTAAATACCTAAGGCAACCGAACCAAGCCCCAGCAAACCTAATAATCCGAAGTCAGGAATAAAGACTTCTAAAATAACGAGGATAAGGCCGATGATAAACAAAACAATAGGAATCCAGCTATCTACTTCTGTAAAATAAAAGTAAGCAACTAAGCTTCCAATTGCAACGACAGTTCCTGTTTTAGTCCATGGCGTAAGTATTAAGAAAATAATACCAATAAAGCCAATAGTTAAAAGTAAAGTTTCCACATATTTAACCTCCTTTTAATGTAGACTTCTATTAAAAGTATACCATTACAAAAGGATTATAGAAATAAATATGGCAAATTCTTACTTATATTTAACAATAAATCACAGAAAATACGGCAGCATTATTATCCAAAAATGCATGTATTTTAATTAAATTCTAATTTTTGAAAATGAAAGAAATGATATAGACATATAATTATAAATAGACAAAAGTCTAAGTTTGTATATAGGTTTCAACCCAAGAATGAAAACGGTTACTTTACTAATATAAAAACACTAAAAGGATATGAAAGCTAAAAAGAATATTTTCATAAATTTTGAGTTTCTAATATTAATATTGTACAATTAAGTTAATAAAAACTAATAAAAACTAATAAATTTTTTTGAAATTAAAAATAAATGAGAATGTAATACTATCATTGCATTACATTTTAATTAGAGGAAGATTTATATGGTAAATGATCAACAGATTGGCAAATTAGAACAATTAAATCAAGCACTCTATTTATTTAACCACGGCGAATATTTTGATAGTTATCATACATTTGGAAATAAAAGAGAAGAAGGAGGAGTGAGGTTTACTTTATGGGCGCCCAATGCACAAGAAATTGCAATCATTGGCGACTTTAACGACTGGCGTGAAGACCATCTATTAGAAAAAATAGGGGATACGGGAGCTTGGACTGGTGTTGTCTCAAATGCAGAAGAAGGGCATTGTTATAAATACAAAATTGTTCAAGCGAATGGAACCATTGCTTATAAAATTGATCCTTATGCTTTAGAGTACGAAGTGCGTCCAAAAGATGCATCCATTGTCAAAGAACTACCAAACAAAAAATGGAAAGATAGCGGTTGGTTAGCTGCTCGTAATCGTTGGGAAGTTTATAATCGACCATTGAATATTTATGAAGTTCATTTAAGCTCTTGGAAACATCATGAAGATGGTGCTTGGTATACAATTCCCGAGCTCCAAGAAGAATTAATTCCTTATGTTAAGAATTTAGGCTATACACACATTGAATTTATGCCATTAATGGAACATCCTCTCGATGCTAGCTGGGGGTATCAACCAACCGGCTTTTTTGCTATATCCTCAAAGTATGGGACGATTGAAGAATTTCAAAATTTTGTAGAAGCTGCCCATAAAGAAGGGATCGGTGTATTGATGGATTGGGTTCCTGGTCATTTTAATCGTAACGATTATGGTATGGCTTATTATGATGGGACGCCACAGTTTGAATATTCGGATCCAAATCAGGCAAATAACAATCGTTGGGGTACATTAAATTTTGATTTAGGAAAAAAACAAGTGCATAGTTTCTTAATCTCAAATGCTCTTTTCTGGATTGAAACTTTTCACTTAGATGGTCTACGTGTAGATGCCGTAAGTAATATGTTGTATTTAGATTATGATGAAGGTCCGTGGACACTGAATGAAGATGGAAGTAATGATAATAAACAGGGTGTGGAGTTTATTAAAAAATTAAACACACGAATTTATGAGAGACATCCTTCTATTATTATGGCTGCAGAAGAAAGTACTGCTTGGGAGAAAGTCACTCATCCAGTAAGTGAAGGTGGTTTAGGTTTTAATTACAAATGGAATATGGGTTGGATGAATGACACACTAAAATTCTTTGAAATGGACCCATTATTTAGGAAAGATAACTTTAATCTGATTACTTTCTCTTTTATGTACACTTTCAATGAGAACTTTATTTTGCCTTTCTCACATGATGAAGTCGTTCATGGTAAAAAGTCATTGATGCATAAACAATTTGGTGATCGGTATAACCAATTTGCCGCTTTAAGAACTTTGCAATCTTATCAAATGTTTCATCCAGGTAAGAAGTTGAACTTTATGGGAAATGAATTTGGACAATTTTTAGAATGGAAATTTCATGAAGAACTAGAATGGCAAAGCTTAGAGGATGAAATGAATGCTATGCATCTTGAATTTACCAAGAAACTAAATGAATTTTATAAAGAGAACCGAGCACTCTGGGAAGTGGATCATCATTATTCAGGGATTGAAATCTTGGATGCGGATAATAACGAAGAGTCTGTGTTACTCTTTATACGTAAAGGAAAGAAACCACGCGATTTCTTGATCATTTGTTGTAATTTTACACCAGTTGAAAGACAAAATGTTCGTGTAGGTGTTCCATACAAAGGAAACTATGAAGAAGTTTGGAATACAGAACTTAAAGAATTAGGTGGTACTTGGGTTAAAGGACAAGGCATTATAAATTCAGAAGTGAACCCTATTCATAATCAAGAACATTCAATTGAACTGATTTTACCGGCTATGAGTGTAGTTGTCTTAGCGCCAAAACGCGTTTATGGTGTACCAAAAGTATAATCTTTTATAAATGAAACACAGCTCTTAGAACTATTTAACCATTTTTACAATGTTAGAAAGATGATTGTAAGAGTAGATCATACACTATAGTAAAGGAGTGAAGGAAGGTTTTCTTCCGTATAACATGAAAACAGAAGCAGTAGCAATGATATTAGCGGGTGGACAAGGATCACGATTAGGGAAGCTAACGAAACAAACGGCTAAGCCTGCCGTGTCTTTTGGAGGGAATTATCGAATTATTGACTTTGCATTATCGAACTGTGCAAATTCTAATATAAATACGGTAGGTGTCGTTACACAGTATCAACCTCTTGTGTTAAATGAACATGTTGGAAACGGGGAGCATTGGGGATTAGATCGTCATAGCGGGGGAGCCACCATTTTACAGCCTTATTCAAGTATAGATGGGGAAAAATTCTTTAAAGGAACAGCTCATGCGATCTATCAAAATATTGAGTATATTGATTTATATAATCCTGAGTTTGTTGTGGTGTTATCAGGGGACCATATTTACAAAATGGATTACGAAAAGATGCTAGAATTCCATAAAGAAAAAGATGCTTTGTTAACTATTGCAGTAATGGAGGTTCCTTGGGAAGAGGCCTCTCGCTTCGGCATCATGAATACAGATGACACGGGGCGCATCGTTGAATTTGAAGAGAAGCCTGAAAAGCCAAAATCAAATCTAGCCTCAATGGGAATTTATATCTTTACGTGGTCACGTCTAAAGAAATACTTACAAGATGCTGTAGCTAAAGGCACACCAATGGACGATTTTGGTCACAATGTAATCCCAGCTTATTTAAGAAATAGCGAATCGATTTATGCTTATCAATTTGATGGGTATTGGAAAGACGTGGGAACGATTGAAAGTCTTTGGGAAGCGAATATGGAATTTTTAAACCCAAATCACGAATTAAATCTTCGGGATTCATCTTGGAGAATTTTTTCGAAATCAAAAAATACAACACCCCAACAAATTACCGCTGATGCGCAAGTACATAACGCCATGATTACAGATGGTTGTTATGTGGCTGGAACAATCGATCATTCTATTTTAAGTAATAATGTAAAAATTGGAAGAGGCTCTGTAGTAAAAGATAGTGTCATCATGCCCAACACAGTAATTGGAGAAAATTGTTACATTGAAAAAGCGATTATTGGTGAAGATGCTTATTTATATGATGGCGCCAGATTAGTTGGCGAGGATAAAAATATTGCGGTTGTTGGTAATGAAGAAAGAGTGGGGGGCTATAAGGATGAAGACTAAATACGCAGCGATTTTAAACTTAGTGGAAGAAGAAAATAAACTATTACCTCTAACAAAGAGAAGACCGGTTGCTAGTTTACCGATTGCTTGTCGTTATCGTTTAATTGATTTTCCTTTCTCAGGCTTGTTTAATGCAAAAGTACGCTCAGCCGCACTATTCATTTCTGGATCTGGTCGTTCATTATATGATCACATTCGTGCAGGAACGACTTGGGGCTTAGATAATATTTCTGGTGGAGGGGTTTTTACTCATTCCCAAATTCGTCTAAAAGCTAAACAAATTGAAGAAAATGGTTATGAAGATTATTACGATGACCATAAAACATTTATTAAAGCGGCCAATTCTAAATATGTTTTATTATTAGGTTCAAATATTTTAGCCAATGTACAAATTGATTCGATGCTTAATTTTCATTTGGATGAAAAAGCGGATATTACCGTAGCTTATAAAAAAATGGCAAGAAATGAAGTGAAAAAGGAGACTATTTTTTCTACTTATGATTTTGAAGAGGGCGCAGGAAAAGAAATCATAAATGTTACACCTTTAACTGAGCTACCTTATGATCTGGCACCTATTGCTTTTGGTTTAGACGTGTTAGTTACAAGGACAGAAGTGTTTTTAGAGTACTTAGAGCGTCTAAAAAATGAAAAAAAATTGGTTTCAGTAGGAAATATAGTAAAAGATGCAGTGCAAAATGATCATACAAGCATAAAAGGTTATGAATATACTGGTTACTTAAAAGCGATTGAAGATATTCCTAGTTATTTTGAAGCTAATATGGATATGTTAGTCGAAGATAAATTTAATGCTTTATTCTATCGTGAATCCCCAGTGCTTACAAAATCAAAAAACTCCGCACCAACTTATTATGGCGCCGAGTCAAAAGTTAAAGATTCCTTATTTGCCAATGATTCTGAAGTATATGGAACAGTAGAGCATTCGTTAATTTCGAGGAGAAATTTATTAGCCCAAAATTCAAACATAAGAAATTCAATTATATTGCAAGGTTGTTTTATTGATGAAGATGCAGATTTAAATTATGTGATCCTCGATAAACGCGTCCATGTAGAAAAAGGGGCCAAGTTAGAAGGAACTCGTGAAAATCCACTTGTCGTACCAAAAGAAGCACGTGTGTTATCTTCTGGTGAAATCGTGGAAGGATGATGTAAATGAAATTATTATTTGCTGCAACAGAATGTGCACCTTTTTTTAAAAGTGGGGGCTTAGGCGATGTTTTAGGAGCATTGCCTAAGGAACTCGCTAAACAAGAACATAAAGTAAAAGTAGTTCTTCCTTATTTTGTTCAATTAATACCGGAAGAATATAAAGAACAAATGAAAGACGTTGCTAATTTTACGGTAGAGGTCGGTTGGCGTAATCAATACTGTGGGATTAAAACATTGAAGCAAAATGGTGTAACTTACTATTTCATTGATAACTTATACTACTTTGATCGACCAGCTCTATATGGCTATGATGACGATGCGGAACGTTTTGCATTCTTTCAATTAGCTGCGATTGAGATGTTAGAAGTTATCGATTATATTCCAGAAATTTTCCATGTGAATGACTGGCAAACAGCTGTGATTCCTGTACTTTTAAAAGACAAATATCAATGGAAAATTAAATTAAGAGATATCCGAACTGTACTAACTATCCATAATTTAATGTTCCAAGGGGTGTATGACCAATTTGTTTTATTTGATTTATTTGGGATTGGTTATGATGCTTTTCACGAACATGGTCTAAAGTATTATGATAATGTAAATTTCTTAAAGGGTGGAATTTATTATTCAGATTTAGTGACAACGGTGAGTCCAACTTATGCAAATGAAATTCAAACCCCTGAATTTGGCATGGGCTTGCATGAAGATTTACAAAAAGTGGATAATAAATTAGTGGGGTTACTTAATGGAATTGATTACGATTCTTACAATCCGGAGACCGATGACACAATTCCCGCCACATTTTCTGTGGATGATTTGAGCGGAAAAGCCAAGGATAAAGAAGCTCTTCAAGAACGTGTAGATCTACCGGTTGAACCGGATATCCCGTTAATTGGTGTAGTGACCAGGTTAGATGAACAAAAAGGCATCCAATTAATTATTGATAGTTTAGATGAATTATTAGGCTTTAGAAACGTACAATTAGTTTTATTAGGTACTGGAAAACCTTATTTTGAAGAGGCATTCCGTCATTTTACGAATAAATACCCTGACAAATTTAAGGGAATAATTGATTTTGATGTAAACCTTGCTCAATTAATATACGCAGGTTGCGATCTGTTCTTAATGCCGTCTGCTTTTGAGCCGTGTGGTTTGAGTCAAATGAATTCGATGCGATATGGAACTTTACCGATTGTCCATGAAGTTGGAGGATTAGCGGATACTGTAATCCCATATAACCATGAGACAGGTGAAGGAACTGGTTTTTCATTTTATGATTTTGACGCTCAAACCATGCTGAATACAATTGATCATGCCCTTACAATTTATTACGACTTTCCAGAACAGTGGGAAGGGCTAATCGTTCAGGCTATGGAAGAAAATAACAGTTGGGAACATGCAGCTCAAGCTTATATTGAACAATATAAATATTTAGCTTTTTAAATATAACCTAAACATTTAAAATACATTACACTTTGCGGAGGACAACATGATGATAACTGTAGATGATTTTACAAAAGACTATAAAGAGTTATTTGAAACGATCTATGTCTCTGATTATACAGATGGAACAACAGAACAACAGTATCATGCCTTAGGACGATTAGTGCGAAAATATTTATATAAAGACTGGGTAGATTCACGAGCGCTATATAAAAAAGAAAAAGTAAAACAAGTTTTTTATTTTTCAATGGAATTTTTACCCGGACAACAGTTGACGAATAATTTATATAAGTTAGGTTTATTAAATGTTGTTCGTGAAGGTTTGGGAGCGCTAGATTTGGAGTATGAAAAATTAGAGGCTGCAGAAGTGGATCCTGCTCTTGGAAATGGTGGATTGGGACGTTTGGCTTCTTGTTTTATGGATTCGTTTGCTTCTTTAGGAATTCCAGGACATGGCAATGGTATTCGTTATCAATATGGCTTATTTGAACAAAGATTTGTGGATGGCCACCAAGTAGAAGTCCCTGATCATTGGTTAAGGCGAGAAAATGTTTGGGAAACAAGAAATGAACAATCTTCTTTTATAGTACGTATGGGCGGAAATGTCTGGATGGAAGAAGATAAACAGGGTCATTTAAAACCTCATTATGAAGATACTTTAAATATTTTAGCCGTTCCTTATGATTCTCCAGCCGTCGGTTATCGAAATAATATTGTTAATAATCTTCGGCTTTGGTCAGCAGAAATACCTGAAGAAGACGAAGGGATATATACAACGATCGAGTCACGTCGAAAAATTGACGAAATCGTACAAGTGTTATATCCAGATGATTCAGATTATGAAGGACGTCTTTTGCGCTTGAAGCAAGAATATTTTATGGTGTCTGCAGGTGTCCAATCTATTATGAAACATTTTAAAAAATATAATGAACCTCGGAAGAATTTACCAGAGTATATCTCCATTCATATAAATGATACACATCCTGCTCTTGCTGTTCCAGAATTGATGCGAATTTTATTAGATGAAGAAATGTTAAGCTGGGAAAGTGCTTGGGAAATTACGAAAAAAGTATGTAGCTATACCAATCATACAGTTCTATCTGAAGCTTTGGAAAAGTGGCCAATCGATATGGTTAGGAAATTACTCCCACGCATTTATATGATTATTGAAGAAGTTAATCATCGTCATATCGAAGAGACGAAAACTATTTACGGGGAAGAGCAAGCTTGGATCACTTCAATTATTCGAGATGGTATGGTTCATATGGGCCATTTAGCAATTATTGGTAGTCACAGTGTAAATGGGGTTGCTCGTTTACATTCGGAAATTTTAACAAGTGATACTTTGCTTCCTTTTTATAAGTTATATCCAGAACGCTTCAATAACAAAACAAATGGTGTAACACATCGACGTTGGATTCATTTAGCGAATGAGCGATTATCCAATTTATTGGACGAGAAAATTGGTGAGCAATGGCGAGTTTCTCCTTCTGAATTAAAAGTCCTTAAAGGATTTATTGATGATGAGGAGACGCTTGAAGAGTTAGCAGCGATTAAACATGAAAACAAAAAAGATTTTGCGGAGATGGTGAAGGATTTATATGATTTAGACATTTCACCAGATGCTATTTTTGATGTCCAAATTAAACGATTGCATGCTTACAAACGCCAACATCTAAATGCGTTGCATATTTTAAGTCGATATTTATACATTAAAGAAAATCCAGATGCAAAAGTGCAGCCCCGTGTCTTTATTTTTGGGGCAAAGGCAGCACCTAGTTATACTTATGCGAAAGAAATTATTAAAGTGATTAACACTTTAGCAGATGTCGTTAATCATGATCCAGATGTGGGAGACAAGCTTAAAATCGTCTTTGTTGAAAATTACGGTGTTTCTTATGCTGAAAAAATCATTCCAGCAGCGGATGTTAGTGAGCAAATTTCATTAGCGGGTAAAGAAGCTTCTGGAACCAGTAATATGAAATTAATGTCAAACGGAGCGCTTACTTTAGCGACGCTTGATGGGGCCAATGTAGAGATTAATCAGTTAGTTGGCGATGAGAATATGTTCTTGTTTGGATTAGATGCGGATGAAGTGAACGAGTTGCGACCACACTACAAACCAAATGAAATTTATCAAAATGATAAAGATATTCAAAAAGTCCTAAACGCTTTAATAGATGGTACACTTCCAGGAGCGGAGGAGGAAGGACTTTCTGTTTTCAATTCATTAGTTCACTATGGGGATGAATATTTTGTTTTAGAAGATTATAAGTCTTATGTAGAAGCCCAGAAAAGAATTGATGCATTATATGCAAATCCAAAAGCATGGAATCAAATGGTTCTATATAATATTGCAGAAAGCGGACCATTCTCATCTGACTTTACCATTAAGCAATACGCAGATGATATTTGGCAAGTCCATTCTTATGCAGAGCCTGGAAAAGGGGTTCAATTAGTTGATCGAGAGTCCATTTTAGAATCGTAAAATATAAAATAATAAAAACGAGTAGCTTATATTTAGCTACTCGTTTTTTTGATGAATTTATTTTATGCAAAGCTGAAGTAAGCAATAACAAGTACTCCAACAATAATTCGGTACCAACCAAATGAACTGAAGTCATTACGTTGAATATAGTTCATTAAGAATTTAATCGCAAAGATTGAAACGATAAAAGATGTAATACAACCTGCAGCAAGCACGATTAGTTCCTCAGTTGTAAAACTGAAACCAAAACCAAGTAGTTTTACAAGACTAGCTCCCAGCATAACAGGGATTGACATAAAGAAAGAAAACTCAGCGGCAATCGGACGATCTGTACCAAGTAAAATTCCTCCCATAATCGTTGAACCTGAACGAGAGGTTCCTGGAATTAAAGAAAGGATTTGGAAAAGTCCTACTTGAAAAGCATTTTTCGTTGAGAAATTTTCCCAGCTGGTTATAGGCATTGTGCGTGTTTTATTCAAACGTTCAATTACAATAAATGCTATACCATACACGATTAAAGCAATAGCCACAGTTTGCCAATTAAAGAAGTAATAATCTACGATATCTTCAAATAACAAACCAATAATTCCGACCGGTATAACTCCTACAATAACTTTAATCCAAATATTCCAAGTCCTTTTTTTAGCTTCTTTATTGGGCTGCATAAAAGGATTTAACCGTTTAAAATATAATAAAATAACAGCTAATACTGAAGCCAGTTGAATAACAACAAAATACATTTCTTTAAATTGACTGCTTTGGTTTAAAATTAAAAATTCATCTACTAAAATCATATGACCGGTACTGCTGATTGGTAACCACTCAGTAATTCCTTGAACGATTCCCAATATGATTGACTTTAAAATTTCAACTAACAATTTATACACTCCTAGAAATTCATTTACTTGAATATGATACTCCATATTCCATGAAAAACCAAAGCGATTTTCAAAGTTTTATGAAAATTAATGGTTTTTACTAAAAGAAAATGAAAAAATCAAAAGTCCTTCTTAAAGATTTCATAAATTTAATCCGACTTTAGGTGGAAATGAGAGCGCTTTGTAGTTTATAATGATAAAGTATGAATAGGAGGGAAAATCTCGTGGCGTTTGAACGAAAAGAAGTAGAAAAAGAAAAACCAAAATCAATATTATGGTCCATTCTAAAATGGTATTGGCTATTAGTTCCAACTTTTTATTTTTTAGTAATTATACCAGGTGCACTTCAACAATCAGAAGGACAAGGCTTAGCCCCTGATGTAGCATTTAATTTGGTGTTACAGTTGATTAATTATGGACTTGCTGGAATAATGACAGTAACACATCCTTTAGAGCGATCTAAAACAGGTTTAGCGGATAAATTCTTAAAGGCAGCAGTTGCTCAACAATTTTTAGCACAAAATATTTTTGGACTTATTTTAACAGTTATTGTTTGGTATCAATTGCCTTATAAAGTGGATCCAGAATTGGTAGAACCTGAAGAGTTAGAAAAATGGCATTTCCAACAAAAGACAATCTATATTATTATGGGTGTGCTTTTGGGGATCACACTATTAGTAGTACTTGGACAATTTACTGTTAATTAGTCATAATTTATGTAAATAAATAATAGAAAGAGGGAATAAGAAGTGGGACTTTTTGATTTTTTCAAGAGTGGCGAAAACAAGAGTGTAGAACTTTATAACCCTGTCGATGGCGAAGTTATTCCAATCGAGGAAGTGTCAGACCCTGTCTTTTCACAAAAAATGATGGGAGACGGTTACGGAGTAGAACCTACAAATGGTGAAATTTATTCTCCAATCGATGGAGAAGTTGTATCGGTTTTTCCAACCAAACATGCCCTAGGTCTAAAAACTGAAAATGGGATTGAAGTACTTGTTCACATCGGTGTGGACACAGTAGAACTTGAAGGAGCGCCTTTTGAGGTATTCGTTTCTGAAGGAGACAAAGTGACAGGAGAGACGCTGATAGCTAATGTAGACTTAGAAGCATTAAAAGCGGCCGATAAACCTGACACAGTAATTATTGTATTTACAAATATGGATGACGTAGATAGCTTTACGATTGACCGTAGTGGGACACAAACACATGGAGAAGTTGTTGGTGTCGTTTCTGCAAATTAATACGTTTATGAATAAGCTAAAAAAAACCAGCAAAGAATATTTCTTTGTTGGTTTTTTGCGTAAAATAACTATTTTACAATTTATCCAAAACGGTTGGGGAATTTATATAAAAACCTTGTTTACTTGCCACGAAACAATATTTGGCAAATGAGTACAAAAAGGATATCAGGCAAATAACCCCCTCATTTTCACAAAAAAGTCTGGAATATACTAGAAATTTTATCCATTAAAAAAGAGCCTGAATTTTCAGGCTCTAGTATTTTAATTCAAAAAATTAACTACTTAGAAAGCTACACAAACCACTTCTGGAGCTTCAATATCTTTTTGTAGAAGAGTTAATGTACCATCTTCTTGGTTTCTTTCAAATAAAGTTAAGTTATCTGTATCTTGGTGTCCAACCACTAGATATTCTTCTGTTTCATCTAAGTTAAAATCACGTGGGGTTTCACCTTCTGTTGGAGTGTATCCTAGAAGTGTTAACTTACCTTCATCATCTGTTTCATAAATAACAATTGAATCATGTCCACGGTTTGAAGCATAAACGAATTTACCGTCGCTTGAAATACGGATTGCTGCACCACCATTGAATCCTGTATGCTCTTCTGGAATGGTAGAAATTGTTTGTTTTTCAGTAAATTCACCTGTTGTTGGGTTGTAGTCAAGAACAAGCACATCACTACTCAATTCACCAAATAAATAGGCCACATCTAATGTTGGGCTAAATACAATATGACGAGGACCTGTTCCAGGAGCAACTTTAAGGCGGGCAACCTCTTCAAGTTTTCCTTCTTCCGTTACTTCATATGTGTATAATTCATCTGTTCCTAAGTCACATACAATAACAAAGTTTTCATCTGGTGATAGGTCACTATAATGAACATGTGGACTGTCTTGATTTTCATGTGTTGAACTACCTGTATGTGCAACAGTATCCAATAATTCTAAGTTACCTGCCACATCTGTTTTGTAAACAGCAACTTCACCTTTATGGTAATTTGATGTGTAAACATATTGACGGTTTGCATCATAAGCGACGTAACATGGTGCTGCACCATCTGTTATCGCTTCCGTGTGACGCTGATAAGATCCATCATCTTGTTTAACAAGTGAAACGATCCCGCCTTTATCATTTTCATTAATCACTGAATAAATAATACTTTTATCTTCGTTTGTATCTAGATAAGTTGGGCTTCCAACTTCTGCAAGTAATGATACTTCATCTAGTTGGTTAGTCACTGGGTTAATGACCGCACTATAAATTCCTTCACTCACTCTTCGAGTATATGTACCTAATAATAATTGTGTTGACATTATTAAATATCCTCCTCCATAAAATTAACTTACACATGTAGTATAGCAAAATTAAATCAAGTCTTCATAATCAAAACCATTAATATGAAAAAATAAATAAAAAATTATGAAAAAAAGAAGAGAAATTAAATGAATATGGTAGAATTAAAACATATGGTAAATAGTAGGGGGATAATAACGATGATTGACCAAAAAGAAAAGAAAGAACAGACACGATTAATTGAAAGAACATGGTTTTGGAAATATATTATAGATAATAAATTTGTTTCTATAATGTTAATAATTTTAATTTTATTTTTGACAATTTTTGCCTTTACAAAAATATCACATCTTTTTGCACCCGTTCGTTCGGTTCTTTCAATCATAGGACCACCATTTATTTTTGGTATTCTTTTTTACTATTTAATGAAACCTTTTGTTGATTATTTAGAGAAGAAAGGTTTATCACGAAAAATTTCGATACTCATTATGTTTATAGGGATTATTCTGCTCCTTGTTTTGGCCATCACGTTTATTATACCGGGCGTTCAAGATCAGTTTAATCAGTTAGTTGATGATTTTCCAAGAATTTGGAATTCAGTCATTGCACAGATTGAAGTTTTATTACAAGATGAATGGTTCTCGGAAATTTATCGGGAATTTCAAGCGACAGATATTATGAGTAGATTGACTGAACAAATTAGTAATGTTTTTACAGCTACTTTAGATAGTATTAGTAATGTAGCAGGAATTATTACGCGTATCGTGATTACTATCGCTACAATACCTTTTGTTTTATACTATTTATTGGCAGACGGTGCTCACTTTAAACAATCTTTATTAAATGTTATACCCACTCGGGCTCGTCCAACGATGATAAAATTTATGGAACAAGCAAGTGAACAAGTAGGTTCTTATGTTCGAGGAGAATTATTGGTTGCTATTTCTGTATCCATTATGTTTTATGTTGGATATGTTATTATTGATTTAGAGTACGCTTTAATTTTATCACTACTTGCAGGTGTTTTAAATTTAGTTCCTTATTTGGGATCTATTATGGCCTCAGTACCTGCTTTAATCATTGGTGCATTTGTTTCACCTTTACAACTATTTAAAGTTATTGTTGTGATTGCCATAGAACAAACGCTGGAAGGGCGAGTAGTGAGTCCGCAAATATTAGGAAACAGACTGGAAATCCATCCGCTTATTATTTTATTTATTTTATTGGTAGCTGGTAGTTTGTTTGGATTTATGGGCTTGATATTAGCGGTACCTGGTTTTGGAGTTTTACGTGTTATTTGGAATCTTTTCTTTGACTGGCTCAAAGAAAACTATGATTACTATGAAGAAGAATCGAGTAGCGTAAATATAAATCAATAAAGTTTTTAACAAAAACAATCAGTTTTAAAGCTGGTTGTTTTTGTTTTGTTTGAATTTATTGTAAACTTGATATACAATGATTAAATGTATTGTTTGCCTGATAAGGTCTGACAGGAGGGAAAATTATGTGCTCGGATACATTTCAGAATTTAAGTAACGAAAAGAAAGAACGAATTATTCATGCAGCTTTAACTGAATTTTCAGAAAGATCATTTAGTGAAGCTTCAATTACTAATATTGTAAAAAATGCAAATATTTCTCGTGGGAGCTTTTATCAATATTTTGGAAATAAAGAAAAAGTATACCAATATTTAGTTGTTTATTTATACAATAAACACCGAGAAGACTTAGTAAATATATTGAAGAAAAATTCCGGAAATTTATACACATCTATGATGGAATTTTATAATCAATATATTGATGAAATTGTTAATTCAAAGTATTTTGCATTTTATAAAAATACATTTTTATATGTAAATCATCATTTGGTAGGACAAGAGGGGATTCTCAGTATATCCAATCCATCCACTGGACGAAAAGAACAACAGCAACAGTTTGTAGAATTTCTAAATACAGAACATTTAAAAGCAGAGTCCAATAAAGAAGTTTTAGAATATATATATTTTATTGTAAATACTATTCATCATATGATTATTGACGGTTTTGTTAACGATCTTTCATTGGAAGATATTAAAAATAGGAGTTTTCGAGCAGTTGAATGGCTTTATTATGGTATCCAAAATGAAAATGAAGAAAGAGAGTAGATGATAGTATGAAAAGAATAGCTCAGATGCTAAATCCAGGTCGAATTGCCTGGTTATTTGTATTTCTAGTTATTCAAGTAGTCAGTATGTTGATGATCCCGACACTTTCTGCAGAAATTATAGATAATGGTGTCGCAACAGGGGATATTGATTATATCCTCAAATATGGTGGAATTATGATCGCGATAGCAATTATAGGCTTTATTAGTTCGATGCTGAATGTCTATCTATCTTCCACTGAATCTCAAAAAGCTGGTTCAAAATTACGTGAATTATTATTTGATAAAATTTTGAATTACTCAACTGAAGAGATTGATAAATTTGGAATTTCTACGCTAATGACACGTACAACGAGTGACGTTTTACAGGTTCAACAAGTATTAGTCATGGTTTTAAGATTTATGATTCTTGATCCTCTACGTATTGTTGTAGCTGCAGTCTTAGCTTTCACGAGAGAGCCTAAACTGGCTTTTATATTTGTGATTGTTGTTCCTATTTTAGTTATAGCTGTTGTTTTATTATTGAGAAAAGTAAACCCGCTTTTCCGGTCACTACAAATTAAAACAGATAGTTTGAACCGGGTCTTTCGTGAAGGCTTAACGGGTATCCGCGTTATTCGTGCGTTTAACCGTGAAGATTATGAAGAAGAAAGATTTGACAAAGAAAACGAAGATTATGCTAAAACAGGGACACGTGCCCATACGTATATGGCTTTAACGAACCCTCTTATGATTCTGTTAACAAGTGCAACGACTGTTTTTATTATTTGGTTTGGTGCACAGTATATCAGTGTAGGGGAGATGGAAGTTGGTAATCTAGTGGCTTTCACTTCATATTCTTTTAATATTTTAATGGGAATTATGATGTTATCAATGATTATTACAATGCTTCCACGTGTACAAGTAGCGCTTGAACGTATTTATCAAGTACTTGATGCACCAAAAGAAATTGTAGACAAAGAAAACCCAACTTCGCTTGATTTAGAAGCTGAAGAAATGGTACTAGAGTTCGAAGATGTTGATTTCCGTTATCCTGGAGCTGAAAAATTAGCGCTTGAAGGGATTGACTTCTCGGTAAAAGATGGTCAAAAAGTGGCTATTATCGGAGGAACTGGGGCTGGAAAATCAACTTTAGCAAACTTAATTGTGAGATTGTATGATATTGAATCTGGGTCAATCAAAATTAACGGGATTGATATTACGAATATGTCTCAACAGAATTTGCGTGACGCAGTAGGTTTTGCAACACAAAATGCCTCATTATTCTCAGGAACGATTCGTGAGAATCTAAAATATGGAAATGAAGATGCGACAGATGAAGAATTGTGGCATGCATTAGATGTTGCACAAGGTGCAGATTTTGTTTCAGAACTTCCAGATGGTCTAGGCTCAAGAGTTGAGCAAGGAGGAGCAAACTTTTCTGGGGGACAACGCCAACGATTAAGTATTGCTCGAGCATTAGTTACAGATGCTAGAATTTTAGTCTTTGATGATTCTTTCTCTGCATTAGACTTCAAAACAGATGCACAATTACGTAAAGCTTTAGAACCGGAAACAACGGATAAAGCAGTGATTATTATTGCGCAAAGGATAAGTACAGTAGTTGATGCAGATGAAATACTGGTTTTAGACAATGGAGAACTTGCTGGAAAAGGTACTCATGACGAATTGAAAGAAACAAACAAAGTTTATCAAGAAATTATTGAATCTCAAATGAAAGGGGAAGATATTTAATGGCTAAAAATGAAGACACAGCACCTGTACGTGGACGTAAGCCTCGTAATTTTTGGGGTACAATCTTACGATTAATTCGATATATGTCGACACGTGCTTGGGCATTATTAGCGATCATCTTTTTTGCTTCAGGAGCAGCCCTTTTCGCAGCTTTCACACCAAGTGTTTTAGGTCGAGCAACAACTACTATTTTTGAAGGATTCACAGAGGGAATGGCGATGCGAGAAGCGGGGCAAACCGTTGATGTCCTTCCGATTGATTTTGATGCGATTCGACGTATTGTATTTATTTTAGTGGCTTTATATATACTTGAAGCACTCTTTAGATATTTACAAAGATATATTACCGCAATAATTTCGCAAAGAACGGTCTATGATTTAAGAAAAGACTTAAAAGAAAAACTAGCAACATTACCGATTGAATATTTTGACACACATTCGGTTGGAGATATTATGTCTCGTGCGGTAAACGATATGGAGCAAATTTCAAACACGTTGCAAAGATCATTATCACAATTTATATTATCTGTTGTGACATTCTTTTCTGTACTGTTTGTAATGCTTTCTGTTGATGTGACGATGTCACTGATTGTTTTTGGAAGTGTTGGTTTAAGTGCTTTGTTTATAGCGTTTATTGCCCCAAGATCCCAAAGACAGTTTGCAAAACAACAACGTGTGGTTGGAGAGTTAAATGACCGCGTAGAAGAAGTTTACTCGGGTCACACAATTGTTAAGACCTATAACCGTGAAGATTATGAAATTAAACGTCTTACTGATCATAGTGATGATTTATATGAGACATCTTGGCGAGCACAGTTCTATTCAGGGATTATGATGCCAGCGGTAAACTTTGCACGTGACTTAGGAATCCTTGCAATCACTTTATATGGTGGTTTTGGTGTTCTTCGAGGGACTGTACCATTAGGTAACGTACAAGCTTTTATCCAGTATGTAAATCGTTTTTCACAACCCGTTCGTCAAATTGCTCAATTAGCAAATAGTATTCAAATTACTGTAGCATCCGTTGAACGCGTTTTTGAAATTCTAGATGAAGAAGAAATGGAAAAAACTGAAGCCAATCGACGAGTAAAAGAAGATACACCATATATTATCGAATTTGATCGTGTACAATTTAAATATAGCGATATGAAAGAGTTATTAATGACAGATTTTAATTTACAAGTAGAACCCGGTGAAATGATTGCTGTTGTAGGACCAACAGGAGCTGGGAAATCAACGTTAATTAATCTGCTTGAACGCTTTTACGATGTGAATGGTGGAAGTATTCGTTATAAAGGAAAAGATATTCGAGATATTGAACGTTCTGAATTACGTAAAGATTTTTCTATGGTATTACAAGATACGTGGCTCTTTAACGGAACAATTTGGGATAATATAGCTTACGGAAATGACAAAGCTACAGCGGAAGAAATTGAACGAGCAGCCAAAGCGGCTTATGTAGATGACTTTGTCCGCCGATTACCTCGAGGTTATGACACTATTTTAAATGAGGAAGCTTCAAATATTTCTCAAGGTCAAAAGCAATTGATCACTATTGCTCGCGCCTTTTTAGCAGATCCAGAGATTTTAATCTTAGATGAAGCTACTTCATCTGTTGATACTCGTACAGAAACACTTATTCAGACAGCGATGGAGAATGTCCTTGAAGGACGTACAAGCTTTGTTGTCGCTCACCGTTTATCAACGATTCAAGATGCAGATAAAATTGTCGTGATGAATCATGGAGATGTTGTAGAAATTGGTAAACATGACGAGTTACTTGAAACAGGTGGCTTTTACGCTGACATTTACAATGCTCAGTTTGCATCACCAGAAGATATGGCTTTTGTATAATAAAAAATATTTAATCCTCTCGAGGATGTTTATCTTAAAACACTTTTGGGAGGATTTTTTTGATTTATGCTAGACTTCCATTCAAACGATTAGAATAGATCTAAAGGCTCTCTATTTAAAAAAAGTTATCATTTAGAAAATATTCTTTCGGAAATGTACGAATGCCATTTAGCCCTTGCCTTTCCTATAAAATGTGATAGAGTAGAATGAACTAAATATTTCGAAGCTGCTTTTGTCACCGGACAAGCAGCGGAGCATTTTTTTCTTTTGTGTAAGTCTTTGAAGCAAAAGGGAAAGGTGCTTTTTTTATGGGAGGAATTTATAGTGGAAAAACGACAAAATTTCAATCAAACGATAAAGAAGAACTTTTTCACGAATGTCTCACTAGGCATGTTAAGTATGATGGGAACTTCTTTATTTATTTTAGCAGACACGGTTTTTATTGCGAATGGCGTCGGAGCGGATGGCATAGCTGCATTAAATATTGTATTGCCTATGGTGAATATCTTCAATGGGCTTGGTTGGATGCTTGGAGTGGGCGGAGCAACTTTATATTCAATTGAAAAAGGACGAAGAAATATTGAAAAAGGAAATAAACAGTTTACTTTCACTCTTCTTCTTTCATTGGTTATTGCAGGTTTGTTTACACTTGGCACTTTGCTATTTTCAGACACGATCTTAAATTTTTCAGGGGCAAGCGGGCATATTTTTGGTTTATCTAAAAGTTATTATAGTGTGATTATGTTGTTTACGCCCTTGTTTATTTTAAATAATGTTTATATCACTTTTTTAAGAAATGATCACAACCCGAAGCTCGCAATGGCTGCATTATTAATCGGTGGGCTAATGAATATCATTTTAGATTATATTTTTATATTTCCATTGAATATGGGAATGAGAGGTGCCGCTTTAGCTACAGCTGTTTCACCTGCTGTTTCGTTATTAATTTGTAGTTTACATTTAAAAAACAAAGAGAGAAAACTAAAATTTGCTCCGGTCTCACTTCGATGGGAAAATATCACTCGAATTTTTTCCATTGGTTTTCCATCATTTTTAAATGAATTTTCTTCAGCTGTCGTTATGTTTTTATTTAATATAGTGTTGCTAAGGCTTATAGGTAATATCGGTGTTTCAGCTTACGCAATCATTGCGAGTATGAATATTATCGCTATCGCATTATTCACAGGAGTCGGCCAAGGATTTCAACCTTTAGTGAGCGGATTCCATGGAGCAAATCAAAGAGAAGAAATGAAAAAAGTTCTAAAGTATGCGTTGATTACAACAGGAGTGTTGGGCATTGCTTTCTTTATGATTGCTATCTTGTTTGCGGAACCAATTATTTCTGTTTTTAATAATGAGGCGAACCAACGACTCGTTCAATTAGCTGTTCCAGGTTTAATTTTGTATTTCTCTTCCTTTTTGGAATGACAAATTGGTTAGGTGTTACCGGAGTTTGGTTAACAATGTTGGTGGTTGAGCTTCTGACTTTAGGAGTTTCAATGTATGCATTATGGATTTATCAAAAACGCTACCTTCAAACAAATTAAGAAACAAAAAAGACTCTTTCTATTTTTGATTTCAAAAAGAGTCTTTTAAACTTATTTTAAGGATGCGAAGCAATTATATGAAGTTTGCCATCTATTTCCCAATGTTTGATTTGATTTGGAAGAATGAAGTGATCACCTTTAGAAACAGGATAAGTGCGACCATCAGCTTCTAATGTTCCTTCACCATCGATGACACTGACGAGAGTATAAAATGACTCTTGTGTAAAAGATACTGGACCATTTATTTCCCAGTCATATACTGAAAAGAAATCATTGGAGACCAGTGTGGTTAAACGTCCATTTTCTACTTCTTTTGTCGTTGGATTAACAGGATTATCTTTTGCCGGAACAGTTGTCACATCAATCGACTGTTCGATATGTAAGTCTCTTAAGTTTCCTTCATCGTCTACACGATCATAATCATATAAACGGTAAGTTGTATCACTCGATTGCTGCGTTTCAAGCACCATAACTCCACTACCTAGTGCGTGAATGGTACCACTTGGGACATAGAAGAAGTCTCCAGCTTTTACTTCTACTTCCTGTAATAATTCCTTCCAATTATCCGTTTCGATTAGTTCACGAAGTTCTTCTTTTGACTGCGCATTATGTCCATAAATAATCTTTGAACCAGGATCAGCCGATAAAATATACCAGCATTCTGTTTTACCTAATTCCCCTTCATGAGCTAATCCATATTCGTCATCAGGATGGACTTGAACAGATAAATCGTTTTGCGCATCAATAATTTTCGTTAAAAGCGGAAAAACATCTCCTTCTTGATTTCCAAATAATTCACGATGGTTTTCCCATAATTTGTCAAGAGGTTGCCCTTCATATTCACCATTTAAGACAGTGGTTACACCATTTGGATGAGCACTAATTGCCCAGAGTTCTCCAGTTTTTTCGCTAGGGATATCGTACCCATATTCATCTCTAAGTTTAGTCCCTCCCCATATTTTCTCTTGTAAAACACCTTTTAAAAATAACGGTTCCATGCTAACACTCCATTCATTGTTATAACCTATTATTGTTATTCTTAGTTTATCATAGAAAATTTACAAAGATGTACAAGAATTGATGAAAATTCAATCTAAATCTGAAAGTCATTTAATGAAACGAAATAAAAGCATAAAATTATGACATGAAGTAACGATAACCTTGTGCTTTTCACTTTCATTCGTTATAATTTTTAAGGATATAGTAAAGAAAAATATTATTCATGAATGAACTGAAAGGTTGAAAGTAATGGCACAATTGTATTTTAGATATGGAGCAATGAATAGTGGAAAATCGATTGAGGTTTTAAAAGTTGCTCATAATTACCAAGAACAAAATAAAGCAGTAAGAATTTTCACGAGTGGAGTAGATAATCGTGATGGTGTTGGAGTCATTGCAAGTCGAACAGGGATGCGGAGTGAAGCGACACCTATTTTAGAAGAAACAAATGTTTTTGAAATACTTCAAGCGGAAGAAGAAAAAATTTGGTGCGTGTTAATTGATGAAGCTCAGTTTTTAACGAAAGAACATGTGTTACAGCTTACTCGAATTGTAGATGAGCTAAATATTCCTGTAATGGCCTTTGGGTTAAAAAATGATTTCATGAATAATCTTTTTGAAGGTTCTAAATACTTATTATTATATGCTGAAAAAATCGAAGAAATAAAAACAATTTGCTGGTATTGTGCCAAAAAAGCGATTATGAATTTACGTATTAGTGACGGGAAACCTGTTTACGAAGGCGAACAAATTCAAATTGGTGGAAACGAAAGTTATTTCCCAGTTTGTCGTTATCATTATTTCCACCCAGAAATTGAAGAAGGAAGCGAGTAAAAAATGAATATCTTTGATCAATTAGAAAATTTACAAATTCGTTATGACGAGATCAATGCAATGTTAAGCGATCCAGAAATCACAAAAGATTCTAAAAAATTAACAGAACTGAGTAAAGAAGAAGGCGATCTTCGAGAAACAGTTAATGTGTACCAAGATTATAAACAGGTAAAAGCGGATTTAGAAGGTACAGAAGAAGTTTTAGCGGAATCATCTGATGCTGAATTAACAGAACTAGCTGAACTTGAAAAAGATGAATTACTTGAAAGAAAAGAAGAAATTGAAGAAGAACTGCGCATATTATTGATTCCAAAAGATGAAAATGATGGGAAAAATATTATCATGGAGATCCGTGGGGCAGCAGGTGGAGACGAAGCACAGCTTTTTGCTGGAGATCTTTTCCACATGTATCAAAAATATGCAGATAAACAAGGTTGGAAAACGGAAGTTCTTGAATCAAGTTCAACAGGTATCGGTGGTTATAAAGAAATTATTCTTTCAATCACTGGAAAAGATGTGTATTCAAAACTGAAATACGAAAGTGGTGCACACCGTGTGCAACGTGTTCCAGAAACAGAATCTCAAGGGCGAGTTCACACTTCAACCTCTACCGTACTGGTGATGCCTGAAGTAGAAGATATAGAAGTAGATATCGACCAAAATGATATTCGTGTGGACATTTACCGAGCAAGTGGAGCAGGTGGACAGCACGTGAATATGACGGACTCAGCGGTTCGCTTAACTCATGAGCCGACAGGAATTGTAGTAGCGATGCAAGATGAACGTTCTCAGCTTAAAAACCGAGAAAAAGCGATGAAAATCTTACGCTCTCGTGTATTTGAATTTTATGAGCAACAAGCGCAAGCGGAAGTAGATGCTGAACGTAAATCAACAATCGGTACAGGAGATCGTTCAGAAAGAATCCGAACTTACAATTTCCCACAAGGTCGTGTAACAGATCATCGAATTAATTTAACCGTTCATAAATTAGAACAAGTACTAGATGGCGAAATCGATGAGATCATTGAAGCCTTACGTATGCACGATCAAGCAGAAAAATTGGAGCAACTTTAAAATGTTTCCGAAAAGTAATCAATTGGCTACTTATTTTGAAGTCCTGCAATGGGCTTCTTCTTTTTTAGAAAAAAATGGACAATCTGCTTTTGCGGCAGAGTGGCTGATGCGTGAGCGTCTTGATTGGTCAAAAACAGATTTAGTAAAACATCATCGAGAAGTTATGCCAGAAGAGCAAAGAAATCAATTTGAAAAAGATGTTGAAAAATTTGTGAAGGGTATGCCGATGCAGCAAATTATAGGACATGATTGGTTTTTTGATCGTAAGTTTAAAGTAACGCCTGATACACTCATTCCACGCCCAGAAACTGAAGAATGGTTAGATACTGTCATAAAGACTTTACCAGATAAACCATTAAATGTATTGGACATAGGTACAGGTACTGGGATATTAGGAATTACGACCAAATTAGAACGCCCAAATGATTCTGTCACCGCAACAGATATTAGTGAAAAAGCTCTAGTTGTAGCTAAAGAAAATGCGGAAAATTTAGGAGCTAAAATTACCTTTAAGCAAGGAAATTTATTTGAACCGGTGGCGGGAGAAACTTTTGATGTTATTTTAAGTAATCCACCTTATATAAGTTATGAAGAATTAAATGTGATGGATTCATCCGTTATTAATTATGAACCAAAAATTGCCTTATTTGCAGAAGATGATGGCTTGGCGATATATCGTGAAATCGCACAGTCTATCTCAAAATATATAGATGCCAAAGGCTATATCTTTTTAGAGATTGGCTATAGACAAGGTGAGAAAGTTTCTGCGATATTTCAACAAGCACTCCCTGAAGCAAAAATTGAAATTTGGAAAGATTTTAACGATCTAGACCGTTTGGTTGCTATTTTTTGTGCATAGTATAGTCGAGTGTGGATAAGTTGCAGAAGCACTGAAATGTTGAGATCATAAGTGTGGAAGGGCAAAAAGTCTACAAGATTAAAGAGCAATATGAACAGAAGGAGTCAAGAGAATGAATACATTAAGATTCACCAAAAACGACCTTACAAAAGCAGCAGAACTCATTCAAACAGGTGAAATAGTAGCTTTTCCTACAGATACCGTTTATGGATTGGGTGCGGATGCAACGAATGAAGCAGCTGTAAGGAAAATTTTCAAAGCAAAAGGAAGACCAGCTGATCGCCCATTAAGTGTATTAGTCAGTGCTCCTAGCGCTTTGGAACAGTTTGCTGCAGAGGTTCCACTAGAAGCTAAGAAGTTAGCTGAAAAATTTTGGCCAGGGCCTCTAACTATTATTTTAAAAAATGCACATCTTTTTGCTCCTTCGGTAACCGTTGGCAGAGAAACAGTTGGTTTGCGAATGCCAGATAATCAAATTGCTCTTCAATTTATCGAAGCATGTGGAGTTCCACTTGCTACTCCAAGTGCTAATTCAACTGGACGTCCAAGTCCGACGCTTGCTGAGCATGTTCATGGTGACTTAGATGGAAAAATTTCAGCAGTTATTGATGGAGGAGAAACGTCATTTGGTATTGAATCAACCGTTCTTGATTTTTCAAATTCAGATCAACCAACGATTTTAAGACCCGGAAACATCTCAAAAGAAGCTATCGAAGAAGTTATCAAGAAAAAAGTATTTTCACTAGAAGAAACGACTTCAAAGGATCCTTCAAACAAAGACAATGGGAACGCAAAACATTACGAACCGGCTATTCCAGTATACATCGTTCGCTCTAATTTTGATTCAGCGATTCATGAAATGACAAAGAAACAAGAAGTAGTAGGTTTACTGGCAAGCGAAGAAGTACTCGCAGAATATGGGAATCGTGTTAAAACCACCTTTTCACTCGGAAAAGCAAATGATGTTCATGCTGCCAACAAACGATTATTTAATGGGTTACGCACTTTAGAACATTCTGAGGCTACGGTCATATTAGTAGAGCCATTTGACGAAGGTGAATTAAGCACGGCTTATATGAATCGGTTACAAAGTGCAGCGAATAAAAAATTCATATAAAAATATTCTAAAAAGAGTAGATTTTCCTTGAAATCTTTAGTAGTATTGTAAGGATGAAAAGAGCAGTATAAAAAAAGGAGCTAATAAAATGGAAAACTTTCATGTTTTAAAACACCCTTTAATTGAGCACAAACTAACTATCCTTCGAGACAAGGACACAGGTACAAAAGATTTTAGAGAATTAGTTAATGAAGTGGCTCGTTTACTTGCTTATGAAGTATCTAGAGACTTACCCCTTGAAGACATCGAAATTGAAACACCTATTGTGAAATCAACTCAAAAAACTTTAGCAGGAAAAAAAGTGGTCGTTGTACCTATTTTACGAGCAGGTCTTGGAATGGTTGACGGAATTTTAGACTTAATCCCTGCAGCACGTGTAGGACATGTTGGTCTATATCGTGATGAAGAAACAATGCAACCTGTTGAGTACTTTGTAAAAATGCCAAATAACTTGGAAGATCGCCACATGTATGTTGTCGATCCAATGTTAGCTACTGGTGGTTCTGCAATTGCAGCCATTGACTCTGTACTAGAACGTGGAGCAAAAGTTGAAAACATTAAATTTATTTGTGTCGTTGCAGCACCTGAAGGAGTTAAAGCTTTGCAAGAAGCTCACCCTGAAGTACAAATTTATACAGCTGCATTAGATGAAAAATTAAACGAAGATGCGTATATTATCCCAGGCTTAGGAGATGCTGGAGATAGACTTTACGGTACACTTTAATTTTAAATAATTTAGTATGATTTATTAGAAGAAAAAGTTTCACAAGAAGGGATTTTCTATGGAATTTATTCGCGTACAGTCACTGATCACTTTATTTTCACATTTATTTTTTATAGCGCTTAGTTACTGGGCTGTGCAAAGTATACGAACAGACCATTTGTTCAAAAAGAATGCTCCCCAGCGATTAAGAATTTTTTATGTGTTATTTGCTGTTGCAATAGGCTATACAGTAAGTAACTTTTTCTTAGATTTTATGACTTATTCACAAAATCTCTTAACTTTCTTACAGTAATAACAAGTTTTCTTTTGAATACAAGCCAATAGCTTTAATTGAAGGAATAAATTTTGTTATACTGAAAAAAATAATAATAAATGATAAGTTATCCCTATATTTTAAAAATATTTCCGTATAACTATATATAGTTATGTCAATAGGTGAGGGTTGACTCTATCAAACGTAAAATCAAGAATATTAAACGATAGTTGAACTGTAACTGATTTTGATGATTAAAAATATGCTGGAGGTATTACAAAAAAATGGATTCGATTATTGTAAGAGGTGGAAATCGCCTAACAGGTACAGTAGAAGTAGAGGGCGCGAAAAACGCAGCTTTACCTATATTAGCAGCTAGTATTTTAGGCGGAAATAACCCGAGTAAATTTACAAATATTCCTTTATTGTCTGATGTTTATATTATGAAAGAAGTACTTAAATACTTAAACGTTGAAATTAATTTTGATGAAGATGAAAAAACAATGGTCGTGGATGCAACCATGCCATTAGAATCTGACACACCATTTAAATTTATGAATAAAATGCGTGCATCAATTGTCGTTATGGGACCATTGTTAGCTCGTAATGGACGTGCTCATGTGGCAATGCCTGGTGGATGTTCAATTGGTTCTCGTCCAATTGATTTACACTTAAAAGGCTTTGAAGCGATGGGTGCTAAAATTGACCAAGGAAATGGATACTTAGAAGCAACTGTCGATCAACTAAAAGGTGCAGACATTTATTTAGACTTCCCAAGTGTCGGAGCAACTCAAAATATTATGATGGCTGCAACATTAGCAGATGGGATTACAGTCATTGATAATGCTGCTCGTGAGCCTGAAATTGTCGACTTAGCAAACTACTTAAACTTAATGGGCGCTAAAGTTGTTGGTGCCGGTACAGAGATAATCCGTATTGAAGGAGTATCAGAATTAACAGGAACCAATCACTCTATTATTCCTGACCGTATTGAAAGTGGTACATTTATGGTGGCTGCTGCTATTACGGAAGGTGACGTTCTAATCAAAGATTGTGTTTCTGAACATAACCGTCCACTTATTTCTAAATTACGTGAGATGGGTGTTCTAATTACAGAGGAAGAGAATGGTATACGAGTTGTTGGACCAAAAGCACTAAAACCAACAGACATTAAAACTCAACCATATCCTGGTTACCCAACAGATATGCAAGCTCAAATGACAATTGCACAGTTAAAAGCTGAAGGAACGAGCGTTGTTCGTGAAACAGTATTTGAAAATCGCTTTATGCATTTAGAACAAATGCGTAAAATGAATGCAAACTTCAGTATTGATGGATCATCTGCTATTATTCATGGTGGTCATAAACTTGAAGGTGCTGAAGTAGCTTCTACAGATTTACGTGCATCCGCTGCATTAATTTTATCTGGGTTAATCGCTGAAGGGCATACTCGAGTGACAGAAATTAACCATTTAGATCGTGGATACTATAAATTCCATGAAAAATTAGCAAGTTTAGGTGCAGATATTGAACGTGTATCTGAAACTGAAGAAAAAATAACAGAAAAGCAAAAAGTTTAATAAACAATTGCTATAAATTAAATTTTATCTTTTATTTGTTCGATCAAAGACTTTCTATTTCTCTAGTAGATATTGAAGGTCTTTTTTTATACCATTTTTCATTTAAAAGCTGAAATTCAAATAAGAATTAAATCTTATACTATTTTTACTGGAATTGTGAAGTTTTTAGTAATATAATACGGACTTGTACAGATTCGTTTTAATGAATATTGTATTTTGTTCGTTTATCCAGTAAAATAGACGAGATGAAAAAAATAGAAATTTATGACATTAAATATTACAAGTATATATGAATCCAAGCACAGATTCAGGAGGAAATAGATTCATGGCAAAAGATATAGGGATTGACTTAGGTACAGCAAACGTACTTGTTCACATAAAAGGTAAAGGCATCGTTATCAATGAACCAGCAGTTGTAGCAGTAGATACAAATACTCGCGAAGTTCTAGCAGTTGGTGAAGAAGCTTATTTGATGGTTGGGCGTACACCAGGAAATATTAAAGCCATTCGTCCTTTAAAAGGTGGAGTTATTGCAGATTTTGATATTACTGAAGCAATGTTATCTTATTTCATTGATAAAATTAATGTAAAGAGCTTTTTATCAAAACCAAATATTATTATTTGTACACCAACAAATGTTACAGCAATTGAACAAAAAGCAATTATCGAAGTTGCTGAAAAAGCTGGCGGAAAAAATGTCTACTTAGAAGAAGAACCTAAAGTAGCTGCGATTGGTGCAGGAATGGATATCTTCCAGCCAAGTGGAAACATGGTCATTGATATTGGTGGAGGAACAACAGATGTTGCAGTTTTATCTATGGGTGGAATTGTAACAAGCAAATCAATTAAAAAAGCTGGAGATTCTCTAGATTATGACATTAAAGAATACGTAAAAAGAAAACATGGTTTACTCATTGGAGATCGTACGGCAGAAAGTATTAAAATTGAAATTGGTGAAGTATTTGATAAAGATCGCGAAGATGCAATAGATATCCGCGGTCGTGATATGGTTTCTGGTTTACCAAAAACTGTGACAATGACTTCAAAAGAAACATTAGAAGCCACAAAAGAATCTATGCTAGAAATTATTTTAGCAGCAAAAGATGTTTTAGAAAAAACACCCCCAGAACTATCAGCCGATATTATTGATCACGGTGTAATCACTACAGGTGGTGGAGCCATGTTACATGGCATTGATCAATTACTCGTACAAAAGTTGAAAGTTCCAGTGTTTAAAGCAGAAAGTCCTCTTGACTCAGTAGCTTTAGGAACAGGAATATTGCTAGAAAATATTCACAAACTTCGAAAAAATTAAAACAAACTTATAAGAAAGCAGGCTAGAAAATGAACTGGACGAATGTTTTGAAAAGTACTTTGTTTTATCTTTTACGATTTTTATTAGTCGTCCTACTAATTGTAGTAGCTTTTGCGGTTGGAGCCATGCTGGGATATAGTGTTGTTGGTGATGGTGCAAACCCAATGGATGTCTTTAATCCAGAGCTTTGGGAACATATTTTAAGCTTCGTTTTTTAGATAAAATATAAATGAAAAAAATAAGGAGCAGTCAGAATTTCAAAATTTTGAGTGCTCTTTTTATTTATAAAAATGTATTAGGGTGAAATTTATTGCATATTAATATTCAAAATTAGGATATTGATCAACATTTTAGGATTTTTTAGAAAAAAATTAAAGTTTTTTAAACTTTTTTCGTTGATAATCGATTTTTTCGCAAATATATATAGTAGAGGGTTTTTATGAAATATATTTGCTCACTCAAATATCATAAGGCCCCAAAATATTTTAGGAGGGATCGATTGAATCGATTAACAGTTATTGGAAGAATCGTTCGTGATGTGGAGTTAAGAGAAGTTGGAGATGGCAGAATAGTGATGAATAATTCATTAGCTATTCCAAGAACGTATAAAACAGATAATGGACAAGAAACAGACTTCATTAATTTCGTGGCTTGGGGCAAACGAGCAGAATTGATTGAAGAGTATTGTGATAAAGGTAATCTAGTTGGACTTGATGGAAGGATTCAGTCTCGAAATTATCAAAACGAAGAGGGTCAAACAGTTTATGTTGTTGAAATGCTAGTAGATAGTGTACATTTTTTACAGCCAAGAAATTCAAATAATAGAAATAACACAAAACAACAACCGACAAATAGACAACAAAACTATGGATCAGAGTCTGCACAGCATCAAAATAATAATGGACAAACTATTACCGAAAAAATTAGTCAAACTACGAATAAACAACCTATGCAGTCTTAGTTACTAAAATTATAGGTTTTATAAGAACCACCTCGAATATTTAACCCATAAAATACTACCACCTTCAATAAACGAAGGGGTAGTATTTTTGTTCATTAACAAGAATTGAGAGGTGTCAGTTCCTTTAATAAAATATGAAAAAATTACAACCAAACAAAACTAGCTAATGGGAGCAATAATTTCTGATGTTATTTTATGTTATCCTTTCTTATATTTAGAAAACAAACAAAAATTTTCGCGTCAATAGGTTAAATATCTTAAAATCATAATAAAATCTTCATATTTAAGTCTTATACTATATAATGAGATAAACTACAGGATTGAGGGATTGCAATGCATATTTTAATGATTGAAGATAATGAATCAGTTTGTGAAATGTTACAAATGTTTTTTGAAAAAGAAGGTTGGAAAGTCACATTTATTCACGATGGGCAAGAAGGTTTAGATGAATATACAGAAAATCAAGAAAAATACGATTTGTTGATTTTAGATATTATGCTTCCTTCGATTGATGGCATGATAATTTGTCGGGAAGTAAGAAAATTTGATAAACAAATACCTATTATTATGTTAACAGCTAAAGATACAGAAAGTGATGAAGTGATTGGCTTAGAAATTGGAGCAGACGATTACGTCACAAAACCATTCAGTCCATTAACTTTAGTCGCGCGAATTAAATCAACCGTAAGACGTGCGAAAGTACCTGGAGAAGTCGTTGAAACAGAAACGGCATACGATATTGAGACAGAGAATTTAAAAGTAAATAAAAATACTCGAGAAATTATTTTATACGGTGAACCACTAGAAGACTTAACACCCAAAGAATTTGACTTATTGTATACACTTGCTGAAAGCCCAAGAAGAGTTTTCTCAAGGGAGCAGTTACTCCAACAAGTGTGGAAATACGAGTACTTTGGTGATGAACGTACGGTGGATGCTCACATTAAAAAGTTACGACAAAAATTACTCAAAAATGGTCCGCAAGTAATCCAAACCGTTTGGGGTGTAGGGTACAAATTCGATGATACAGGTGATTTTGAATGAGAATGAGATTTCCATACATCTATCAATTAATGTTGGGGTTCTTATTAGTTATCGTTACTTTAATGTCTATTACTTCTGTTTCGATTATTCATTTTAGCCGCAATCAGTTAATAAATGAAATGGAAGAGACCTTTTTACATTATGCTACTTTAATTGAAGAGGCTGAATTTGATGAAAATCAGCTAGAATCTTATAACCGAATCTTTGGAAATCAAGAGATTGAGTATGGAATTTTTAATCAAGAAGGAATTTTACAATATCCAAGAACAAGCCAAAATATTCAGATGAATTTAACCACTGAAGATATAAATGCTTTAAGAGCAGGAGAATCTCTTTTGCTTAGAACACGTTCAAATGATTTAAGAAGAACAGATCAAAACACGGTGTCAATTTATGTTCCGATTTTTTCAAGTGATAATGAATACCAAGGTTTTATTGGTATGGGCCGTCCAGTTAGTTATATTGAAAATAATATGGATGAATTAAAAGAAAATGTTTTAAGAGCTTTCTTGTTGTCCACTATCGTTGCCATTGTCATGAGTTTATTGTTTTCTTTTTACCTAGTAAAACGGGTAAATCGCTTAAGTAAAGCAACGCAGAAAGTAGCTTCGGGAGATTATGATATTTATATTGGACATAGTAATCGCGACGAAATTGATCGACTTTCAGCAGACTTTAATAAAATGATTAAAGCTTTAAGTGAATGGCGTCGTGAGGTATTACATTTAGAAGATCGACGCAAAACCTTTATGCAAGATGTTGCCCATGAAATGCGAACACCGTTAACGACTATTAATGGCTTATTGGAAGGTATGGAATACAATGTTTTTGACGAAGAGCAAGAAATGCGTAGTATTAAAATTATGCGAAAAGAAACTACACGCTTGATTCGTTTAGTTAATGAGAACTTAGATTATGAAAACATTCAATCGAACCGTATCGTCTTAAAGAAACATCCTTTTCCACTAAATGATGCAATGACTGAAATTAGTGAACAACTTACTCCTATTGCTAAAGATTCTCATAACGAAATCATTATTAAAGATAATGTAGATGATATTACAGTATATGCTGATTTTGATCGCTTTAAACAAATTATAGTGAATCTTATAAAAAATGCGCTTCAGTTTACAACAGATGGACAAATTTTAATCGATGCTTCTGAAACAAAAGAGTTCACGCAGATTACTGTGACAGATACAGGAATTGGTATGACGACAGAGCAGATGGAAAACATTTGGGATCGATATTATAAAGCAGACCCATCACGTAAAAATACTAGACATGGAGAGTCAGGGCTAGGATTACCAATTGTGAAACAATTAGTAGAATTGCATGAAGGAAATATAGAAGTAGAAAGTGAATTAGGAAAAGGGACGAAAATAACAGTTACTTTACCTAGAAGAAAAATGAAAAATATTACTGATTAGAAATATATGATTATTAGGTATTAAAAGTAAAATATTTTTATCCTTTTCTGTCGTTGAATTTCTGTAATTTATATTCTAAGGCTAAGGACTGATTTTTATTGTAAACATTGCGTAAATTGTTGATTTATTGTAAAATTACCCTTGAGCTAATGTGAGTACTAACAGATGAGAAGTTAGACTTTACATGCAGGAGGTATTTTTAAAAGTGAATTTTTTAAAAGAAAAATTAATAAATAAAAATAGAATCGGGATATTTATCCTAGCAATATTATTATTCTGGGCTAAAACAATGTTAGCTTATTATACGGAATTTGACCTTGGAGTGAGTGGGGCAATTCAGACGTTCATTCTTTGGATTAATCCATTTGCTACAAGTATGGTATTGCTGTCCTTGTCTTTATATATCAAAGATACTAAGAAGTCAGGCAACTTTATGTTGTTGATGTATTTTATAATCAGTATTTTACTCTATGCAAATGTTCTTTATTATCGAGAATTTGCTGATTTCATGACACTTTCAACCATTATGGGAAATCTTGGACTTGAAGGTGGATCTAACGTTAGTTTTGGATTAATTACTTCTTTCTTTGTTATGTTAAGGGTTTGGGATTTTGTTTACTGGGTAGACTTTGCTTTCTTAACTTGGTTGATTCATAAAAAAATGAAAGCCATTGAGACAAATGAGATTCAAACTAAAAAACCATTTTATAAACGTTATGCAGTAGCAGCTTCATTATCTGGAATGGCGTTGTTATTTGGAAATTTAGTTTTAGCTGAAACGGATCGACCTCAATTGTTAACACGTACTTTTGACAGAAACTATATTGTGAAATATTTAGGGGTTAACTTCTATACAGGATATGATGCCTATCAAACAGTTCGTAACAATCGAATTCGAGCGCAAGCGGATGAAGGGGATCTAAAAGAGGTCTTTGAATTTGCAAAAGAAAACCATACTATGCCAAATGAAGAATTCTTTGGTTTAGCTGAAGGGCGTAATGTTATAACGCTAGTTTTCGAAAGTGCTCAGCAATTCGTCGTTGATTATCAATTAGAAGACGAAGAAGGAAATATGCATGAAGTTACTCCGTTTTTAAATGATATTTATCATGATGATGCAACCATTCGTTTTGACAACTTTTTCCATCAAACTGGACAAGGAAAGTCATCCGATGCAGAAGTTTTAGCAGAAAACTCTCTCTTTGGTTTACCAGAGGGAAGTGCATTTCAAACATTAGGTTCAGATAATATATTCCATGCAGCACCTAAAATTTTAGGGGAAGAAAAAGGCTATACATCCGCTGCATTCCATGGAAATACTGGGACATTTTGGAATCGAACAGGAACCTATAGAAACTTTGGCTATGATTACTTCTTTGATTCTAATTACTATGACATGGGTGAAGGACGTACATTAGATTATGGGCTTAAAGATAAGTTGTTCTTTAACGATTCAGTAGAATATATTGAACAATTACCACAGCCATTCTATTCTAAGTTTATTACGTTAACCAATCATTTCCCATATCCATTAGAAGAAGAAAACGCAAGTATTCCAAAAGCAACGACACAAGATGACACGGTAAACTCTTATTTCCAAACCGTTCGTTATACAGATGAAGCTTTTGAAGAGTTCTTTAATTGGTTAAAAGATTCTGGTTTATATGAGAATTCAATCATTGTCATTTACGGTGACCACTACGGAAATTCTAACATGCGTAATCCTCATCTAGCTCCTTTATTAGGACATGAATCAGAGGAATGGGGGAACTTTGAAAATACGCAAATGCAACGTGTACCATTAATGTTCCATATTCCTGGTTATACAGGAGGAGAAACCTATGAAACATATGGAGGGCAAGTGGACTTGTTACCAACGTTACTCCATTTACTAGGTGTTGAAACAGATTCTTATCTCTTTATGGGACAAGACTTGTTATCAGAAGAAAATGAACAGCTCGTTCCACTACGTAATGGAAATGTTTTAACGCCAGAGTATCACTTTATTGGATCTAATATTTATGATGCGGAAACTGGAGAAATAGTAGACGAGACATTGACTGAAGAAGAACTTGCTGAATTAACTGATCTAGCAAACCATGGACGCGAACGATTGATGAATTCCGATAATCTATTGAGTTTGGATTTATTGAGATTCTACCAACCGGTTACTTTAGAATCGTGGATGCCAAATGATTATCAATATCAAGATCAGATGGAACATTTAAGAAATCTTCCAAATTCGAATACAAGTTTAATTAATCAACATGGTGGAAAATCGACGGTTGATATGTATGAGACTAACGCTCCAGAACTTGAGGAAAATCAAGAGGAATTGGTAGATGAACCGGAAGAGTCAGAAAATCAAGTAAATGATGAAGAATTAAATAATGAGAACACTTTAGAAAATGAATAAATATAAAAAGGACTTCGAACTAATAAAAAATTAGTCGAAGTCCTTTTATGTTTGAAATATTTATTTTCTATTCATACGATTATTCACTACAAAGAAAACAAAAGAAGCTATGACACTTCCAATAAGAAAGATTGTAAGATAGCTTGGATCTATGACTACAATGATAAAGATTAAAGCAAAATGCAAAATAGCTAAAGCATTTACTAAGAGTAAAAGAACTTTATTACGATCTTTTTGTTCAACAAGCAACCCAACTTTTCTAATAACGTATACAAAAAACGCTATTGAAATGAATGCCATTGAAACACGCATTATGTTTCCGCCTATTTCAAAGGGGATTGCATAAAGGAAAATTGAAAAGACCAAAGTAGCTACATAAGCATACTTCATTTTAGTGCTCATTATTCAAAGACCCAATCCATTTCCCACTCGGATGCTGCTTGATCCATTAATGCATTGACTCTTTTTGTGTTTTCTATTTCAGATAAGTCTTTACCTGATAAAATCATTTCAGTTATATTTTCCATCTCATATTTTAAAGCTTGAGTAGTATCTCCGGATTTAACGACTTCTGTTTTCCCATCAGGGTAGGTAATAATAGCTTCGTCCGCTCTTGGATAATTCATAAATGTAATATAAGCATCTTCACAGACAACGACACCTTGTTTTGGTAACTTTCCTCTAAATGCTAAAGTAACGTTTCCTAGAGTACCTTTTGTTGTAGAATAGGAAATAGTGCTCATTTCATCTACGCCAGTCTCAAAAAACTTAACAATTGTACTAAATTCTTCTGGATCAGCATCTAAAAAATATTGGACAAAAGATAAGGCATAAACACCAATATCAAGTAATGCTCCGCCTCCTAAATCAGGATTGAAGAATCGATTCGACGGGTCATCTTCTTTTAAACTGCCGAAGTATGAAGTGGCTAATTTTAGCTTTCCAAACTCATTTTGATCAATACGGCGTTTTATTTCTTGGTACAATGGCATATGAAAAATGGTCATTGCTTCAGCAACAATTAAGTCCTTCTCTAAAGCCAATGCTAGAACTTCGTCTAACTCTTTTTTATTCATTGTAATAGCTTTTTCACATAAGACGTGTTTCCCTGCATTTAAAATATCCTTCATATTTTCAGCATGATAACTATTTGGAGTAGCTAAATAGATAATATCAATCTCTTCATCTGCATATAACTCTTCATAGTTACCATAAGCTTTAGGGATATCATATTTATCTGCAAAGTCTTGTGCTTTATCTAATGTTCTCGATCCAACAGCAACTAATTCCGCCTGATTGGATTCAAAAGCTTGCGCAAAATCATTTGCAATTCCACCTAATCCAATGATTCCCCATCTCACTTTTTGACTCATTTTTTTCCCACTTTCTAATACTCACTAATTATTTATACGTAGTTTACCAAACTATTCAATAAATTAAAAAGAAATGGCAAAACTCCTATGTTTCAAACAAATGTTTCTTGAAAGGTTTTATAATTGGTTTAAAATGTGGTAAAATTGAGGATATGCGGAACTAATTATGGAGGATAAAAAATGAAATTTAAAAGCTTACTTCTTTCTTCGGTACTACTTTTATCTGCTTGTTCAGGAATTGACAATCAGTCTTCAGAGCAAGAACCTGAAAATATAGATGAACAAGTCGAAACAGAACCTGAAGAGGAAGAACAATCAGAGGAACTATCTTTTGAAGAACAAATGGTTGAAGAGCTTCCAGAAACAGCAAGTTTAGATGACTGGAATTTAATTTTAGTCGGTCCATGGAATGAATTACCTGAAGAGTTCAATCCAGAATTAGTTGAAGTGGATAATCAACAAAGAATTGATGCACGCATAGAAGAAGCTTGGAATAATTGGTATCAAGCAGCATTAGAAGCAGGGCATCGATTATTTTTTGCATCGGGTTATCGTTCGATTGAATTGCAAGAAACAAACTTTAATCAGACAGTACAAGAGAATCTGAATGCAGGAATGTCAGAAGAAGAAGCTATAGAATCAGCAAAAGAATACTTAACAGAACCTGGATACAGCGAACACCATACTGGATTAGCTTTAGATATTGTAGATGAAGAGTGGATTGTAGCAGGGAAGGGCTTAATTCCTGAATACGAAACTCAAGCTTCTCAGCAGTGGCTAGTAGACACCATGACGGATTACGGGTTTATTCTGCGTTATCCAGAAGGTAAGGAAGAGATTACAGGTATATTATATGAGCCATGGCACTTCCGTTATGTAGGTTTAGAAAATGCTCAGTTTATGGTAGAGCATGAGTTAGTTCTAGAAGAATATTTAGATTTATTAGCTCTTCGTGATGAAATGAATGAATAAAAAATTAGAGTAAATATTCAAAGAGATTAATTTAAATGCATGTAGAATAGAGAGGATACTAATGCAGCGAAAATTTCGAAAATTCAAAAATAATATGAACCGAAAGTTTCAAAAGTTATTAGATCGTATTGCATTAGTATTAAGAATTGGTATAGCTTTAACTGTAATATTTTTTGTCGTGTTGTTTCTTATTGCCAAACCTTCGGAAATTGTGAGTGACTATTTTATCAACCATGCTGAGCAATCAAAGGATGAAAGTTATATGACTGAAGAAGAATTTATTCAGCTCTTTACACCCATTGCAAAAAAAGTCGAAAAGACACATGGTACACGTCCGAGTTTATTGATTGCACAAGCAGCACTCGAATCAAATTGGGGAAATAGTACGCTCTCGATAAAGTCGAAGAACTACTTTGGTATAAAAGGAATAAATGGCACACAATATGCAACCAGAGAATATTATGATAATGAATGGGAGAGTATCCAAGCATCATTTAAACACTATGATACGGTTGAGGATTCAATTGTTGATTATGCGAATCTTATAAAGAATGGAACCTCCTGGGATGCTGATTTCTATATTGAAGCCATAGAAGCGACGAATTATAAAGATGCAGCATATGCTGTGCAGGAAGCTGGTTATGCTACTGACCCTAATTATGCAGATAAATTGATTAATATCATTGAACAGTATCATTTATATGAAATTGACAATTAATTTTCTAATATTTTCAGAAAAGGTGTAGATAAATGGTTAAAAATTTTAATCATCAAAAAACAATAGGAATCGTAGGATCCAGTCCAGATGCTCAAAGCTTTATTTTAGAAGCAAACCGACTAGGGTTCAAAACATACCATCTTTGCCGAACAGAAAGTGAGATGAATGCATGGTATGGAGCGGATAAAGCATTTATCGGATCATTTGATGACGATACAATCCGTGACGAATTTTTGATGCAGTGTGATTTACTCGTGTATTTTGATTATTCATTGAACGCCACTCAAATTGAAGAAGCTCGAAAATCCGTTGTTATTCCGCAAGGGGATGACTTATTATCTTTTGCTCGAGACCTTGTGTTACAAAAGGCTTTTAAAGAGTCATTAAGTGTAAATATTGCGCCTTATGAAACAGTCGTAACGCAAGAAGATATTAAAGAGGGTCTACGAAGCATTGGTTATCCTGCTGTCTTAAGAAGAAACTATTTAAATCCTGACCATAATAATCAATCTTTTTTTATTTATGAAGAAGAAGACATCCAAAAAGCAAGTAAACTATTGAAATACGGAACTTGTGTATTAGAATCTTGGATTGTAACAGATGATGAGTTATCAATTTCTGTTGTTAAAACAGCTTCTGGAGCGATTAAGACGTTTCCGGTCGTTAAAAAATCTTACCGAAACGATCGTCTATCAAATGTTCAAGTCCCTGTCAGAATTGATCAAGATATTATTGATGAGATTGAGCGAGTAGCAAGATTAATTGCAGATAATATTCAATTCATAGGAGCGGTGTCGATTGATTTCGTTGTGTCACCTGCGCAAGCGTTGTATGTAGGAAATATTTATCCGTTTCCTAATATTCTTTCTCGATATTCTGAAAAAAATAAAACGCTATCTGTGGTTGAATCTCATTTACGTGCGATTGCATCCCTTCCTTTACCGGAAGAGATCAAAGATGAAGGAACTTATGTTTTTGCTCCATTTTACATGGATCAAGCAGAGACAATTAATAAACTTATTACAATTTATCCAAATTGGAAGTTTGTTTTTTATCCAATCGTAAAAAAAGAAGAACTCGATACTAAAGAAGCGGTAGGGCATATTATTATCGAAACAACGGATGTACAAAAAACACTGTCGCTATTAAAAAACAATGAGTTATAAAATCTTGTACGAGATCTTGTACGGATAAGTTTTAAATCACATTAAATTAAATAAATAAAAAAGAATACAAACGTTTATTTACCAGCGTTTGCGAGGTTAGATTTAATCCATATAATACCATTAGTGATAAGGGAGTAATCATAGAATGGTGAGAAAAAAATTAGATCAAGTTGCATATGAATATATCGTCAAACAAATTGAAAGTGGGCAACTACTACAACGAGAGCATATTACTGAACAAGTTGTAGCCGATGAACTAGAAATTAGTCGAACACCTGTAAGAAAAGCCTTTGAGCGTTTAGTCTCTGATAATTATTTAGAGATGATTAAAAATGTAGGTGTCAGAGTAAAAGCCCAAGCCCTTGATTCTAGAGGTTTTCAAGATCGCATGAATTTTATTGAACGATTAATTAATCATTATTTGTTTGATTTAGAAAAAAATGAATGGGTGTTTGAAATCACTCAATTACAAAAACATATAGAAAACATGGAAGAAACAACCAAAGAGAATGGTTATGAATTTGAAAATAATGAGCTAGATTATTGGTGTGACTTAGTGGAACATAGTGACAATAGTTATACAAAACATTCCATATTGAAAGCCATGCAAGATGTATTGTTTGATGATGGCATTATCTATGAAATTATGAAAAATAGTCGGTCACTAAAAAATAAACATTTAACAGAGCTAATGCATCACTTAGAAGAGAATAATTATGTAAAAGCTCGTCGAGAAATCCGAATTTTATTGAATCAACTGAAGTTAAATGTTATCGAAAATGGTCACAAGTATAATTAAAAAATATGGAGTTATGCTGAAACTTTCACTGTAAATGTACATTGAATGGTTTGCGTTTAAAGCATAACTTTTTTCTTTGTTATCATTTAGAAACGGGTAGTGGAAGTAGTAGAATACCGATTATTTTTTAGGTATACTAGATAAGCATTGAAACGTGAAGTGGAAAGGAATTGATGAGATTGGCTCATCCTAAAAGAATTACGGATGGATTAAATAAAAGACAAAAAGAAGCGGTTGTAACGACCGAGGGCCCTCTTTTAATTATGGCTGGTGCAGGCTCTGGTAAAACTAGAGTGTTAACCCACCGCATTGCTTATTTAATCCATGAAAAACAAGTAAATCCATGGAATATTTTAGCAATTACTTTTACAAATAAAGCAGCAAGTGAAATGAAAGAACGTGTCAGTACACTTGTAACAGATGGTGGAGAAGATGTATGGGTTTCAACCTTCCACTCGATGTGTGTTCGCATTTTACGGCGAGAAATTGATCAAATTGGTTACAGCAGCAATTTCACAATTGCCGGTTCAAGTGAACAAAATACATTAATGAAACGCGTATTAAAGAAACTGAATTTAGATACAAAGAAATATCCACCACGGGCTATTTTATCTGAAATCAGTAACGCTAAAAATGAGTTAATTAATGAAAAAGAATATGAGCAAAGTGCTGCAAACTATTGGCAAAGAACTGTAGCAGATTGTTATAAAGAGTATCAAAAAGAGTTACGCTTTTCTGAAACTTTAGACTTTGATGATTTAATTATGCTAACGGTTCGTCTATTCGAAGACAACCCACATCTATTGTCTTTTTACCAAAATAAATTTCAATATATTCATGTTGATGAATACCAAGATACAAACCATGCACAATATCGACTAGTGAACTTACTCGGTGATCGCTTTAAAAATGTTTGTGTGGTAGGTGACGCAGATCAAAGTATTTACGGTTGGCGTGGGGCAGACATGCAAAATATATTGGATTTTGAAAAAGATTATCCGAATGCAAAAACGATCATGCTTGAACAAAATTATCGTTCAACGAAAAATATTCTACAAGCAGCAAACACAGTTATTCAAAATAATACAAATCGTAAAGAAAAGAATTTATGGACAGATAATCACCCAGGAGATAAAATTTCCGTTTATTTTGCAAGCGATGAATATGCAGAAACTAATTATGTTGCGGACAAAATTGAAGAATTTAAACGCGAAAATCCATCTATGTCTTATGATGATTTCGCGATTTTATATCGTACAAATGCCATGTCTCGTGTGATGGAAGAAACATTAATCAAGCGAAACTTACCTTTCCAAATCGTTGGTGGAACAGGATATTATGAAAGAAAAGAAATCTTAGATTTGATGGCTTATCTTACATTAATCGTCAATCCTGCAGATAACCTTAGTTTCCGCCGTATTGTGAATGAACCAAAACGAGGAATCGGGAATGCAACAATCGATAAATTAGCAGACATTGCGGATGCAAATGGGATGTCTTTATACGAAACCGCATTAAATGCTCAAAATACGAATCTTTCCGCTCGTGCTGCAAACAACTTGGAAGAATTCGCACTCATGATCCGTGACTTCCGTAAAATGACTGAATTTGTAACGATTACTGATCTAGTCGAAAGTATATTAGATAAAACAGGTTATATTGATCTCCTAAAAAGAGAAAATACACTTGAAGCTGAAGCACGTATTGAGAACTTGGAAGAATTCTATTCAATTACACAAACTTTTGATAAATCTGATACAGAAGACAAAACGTTACTTGCTTTTCTAACCGATTTATCTTTAATCGCACCAACGGATGAAATTGAAGAAGAAAGTACAGAGATTACATTAATGACGCTTCACTCAGCCAAGGGCTTAGAGTTCCCAGTGGTCTTTATTATTGGGGTGGAGAAGAATATATTCCCATTAATTCGCCAGGATAGTACAGAAGATGATTTAGAAGAAGAGCGACGCTTGGCTTATGTAGGAATCACTCGAGCAGAGAAAAAGTTATATTTATTAAATGCTTCTTCTCGTTTACTATATGGTCGCAGACAATATAACCCAACCTCACCATTTATCGAAGAGTTAGACGAAGATGTGGTGGAGTTTGAACGAAAAGATGGACTACCAACTTACTTAACCGGTGATTACAGTAGCCCATCCAATAACCGTACAACAATTACACCTACTCAAAAGAAAAAACATCTTGCAACAAAATCATCCATGACAAGCAAAAGAAATCAAAATGCAGGTGTTGGAGCGGAGTCTATCAATTGGGCAGTAGGTGACAAAGCCTCGCATAAAAAATGGGGAATTGGTACAGTTGTTCAAATTAAAGGCGAAAAAAATGATTTACAGCTAGATATCGCTTTTCCAAATGAAGGTATTAAACACTTGCTCGCATCTTTTGCTCCAATTGAAAAAGTAACTACGGATGAATAAATGTTAAGATTTGAGGGAAGAAAATGAGTAAAGCAATGAATTTTAAACAAGCTCAAAAACGAGTGGAGGAATTAGTATTAGAACTTAACCAATACAGCCACGAGTATTATGTATTGGATGCTCCAACGATTTCTGACGCAGAATATGATCAACTCTACCGAGAACTTGTAGAGTTAGAAGAAACATATCCAGAATTAACAAAACAAGATTCCCCTACACAAAGAGTAGGCGATGCTTTAATTGAAGGCTTTAAAAAAGTAGAACATTCAAGCCAAATGCTATCTTTAGAAAATGCTTTTAATTTGGAAGAACTGGAAGCATTTAACCGGAGAGTTACTCAACAAGCAGAAAAAGAGTTTACTTATTTTTCAGAAATGAAAATTGATGGTTTAGCGATTGCTATACGGTATGAAGAGGGCTTATTAGTCCAAGCAGCTACTCGTGGAGATGGACAAATTGGAGAAGATGTTACGCAAAATATACGCGCAATCTCTGCAATTCCAATTCGCTTACGAGAAAATATCACCTGTGAAGTGCGCGGAGAAGTCTACATGCCTAAAAAAAGCTTTGTAAAGCTGAATGAAGAGCGCGAAGACGAAGGAAAAGCAACTTTTGCAAACCCTAGAAACGCCGCAGCAGGAACTTTACGTAATCTCAATCCAAAAATAACAGCTTCCAGAAACTTAAATGCTTTTTTCTATACACTAGTGAACCCAGAAGATTATGGTGCAACAACACAAGAAGAAGCCATTCAATTGATGAATGCATGGGGACTTCGTGTGAACCAAGAGTATGAACGCGTCGATACAATAGATGAAATTTGGTCATATATTGAAAAAGTAGAAAACAAACGTCAAGATCTATCTTATGAAATCGATGGAGCAGTTATTAAAGTCAATGAATTTTCTGTTCAAAATCAAGTAGGGATGACGGTTAAAGCACCTAGATGGGCAATTGCATACAAATTTAAAGCAGAAGAAGCTCGAACCAAACTCCATGAAATTGAATGGACAGTGGGACGGACTGGTGTTGTTACTCCAACAGCGATTATGGACCCAGTAACTGTCGCAGGCTCTACAGTGCAACGAGCAAGTCTGCATAATGTCGATTTAATTAAAGAACGAGATGTACGGATTGGGGATACAGTCATTATTCATAAGGCTGGAGATATTATTCCAGAAGTATTACGGGTGGTATTAGAAGAACGACCTGAAGATAGCGAACCTTATGAGATTCCTAATGAATGTCCCGCTTGTGGAAGTGAGCTGACTCATTTAGAAGATGAAGTCGCTCTACGTTGTATCAATCCAGCTTGTCCTGTTCAGGCACAGGAACGAGTCATTCATTTTGCTTCTCGAAATGCAATGAACATTGATGGTTTAGGTGAACAAAGAGTTCGTCAACTATTTCATGCGGATTTGATTTCTAATGTTGTTGATTTATACGATCTACAAGCAGAAGAATTAATGGAATTAGAACGTATGGGCGAAAAATCTTCAAACAATTTAATTCAAGCAATTGAAGCATCAAAAGAAAATTCACTGGAACGTTTAATTTTTGGTTTGGGTATTCGCCATGTAGGTTCAAATACTGCTCGCTTACTCGTCCAGAATTTTCCAACGATTGATGATTTAACCCATGCTAAATATGAAGAAATTTTGAGTATTGAAGGGATAGGTACAATTATTGCTGAAAGTGTGGTATCCTTTTTTGATAATGAAGAAGCACAAACTCTCATTACAGAACTTAAAGAACGTCAATTAAATATGACATATCTTCAGGCCGAAGAGACAGTGAACCAGGAAGCTTCTGCCTTCTTTTCAGAGAAGACGGTTGTATTAACAGGAAAATTAGAATCCTTTAGTCGAAATGACTTAAAAACGCAACTTGAATTGCTCGGCGCTCATGTAACAGGCAGTGTCTCAAGTAACACAGACCTTTTAATCGCTGGTGAAAGTGCAGGAAGTAAGTTGACGAAAGCCCAAGAACTTGGAATTGAAATATGGGACGAAGAACAACTAATGGAACATTTAAATAATAACTAAGAAAGCGAGGACGATAAAATGAACAATAAAAAACGATGGCTTATTTTGCCTGTACTTTTGTTTTTCTTAAGCGCATGTAATCTATCAAATGAAGAATCTACAAATCCAGAGAATCAAGATGAAACCAATGAAAATATTCAAAATAATCCAAATGTCGTCACTCGTAACCAATTAGGCGCAGAATTTTATCGGCCGGCTCTTGATGAAAATGGGCGATATCAAATAAGTAATAATCGAGGGATTACATTAAGCTTAAATTCTGGAATAAATATCAGTTTATTTGAAAAAGACTTAATGCGTTTATCACAAGAAGATTTCCCAACAGATAGTCATTTTATTCAAGAAGGACAAAATTTACCAGAAAATTCAGTTAAAAGTTGGATAGCCAGAGAGTCGGAAGATAATCCAGAAGGGTTAAACCCTCCTGACTCTGGTGAAGGCAATGATCGAGTACCTCGTTATTTAAATTCAATTTTAGAGTTTGATTTTTTTACGGAATCTGACAATGGTTTACAGTTAGCGGGAATGAGCATAGGTTTAGCGCTGAATACAGTCGATTACTACCAAGCTGAACAATTTGGTCCGACCTTGGCACAAGAAATACCGTCTGAAGAAGTATTAAACCAAGGGCAGTCAATGGCAAATGAACTTCTTGCGCAGATCCGACAAATCGAAGGTTTGGAAAATATCCCAATTATGATTGGCTTATATGAACAGTCTGCACAAGATGATCTAGCTGGCGGCGTCTATATTGCCCAAGGTAGCAGTGCGAATGGTTCTACAACCATTGATAATTGGAACATGCTAAATGAAGAACGTATGATTTTTCCATTGGAAGGTAGTGACTCTGCTGAAGGAAATGCCTTTGCAAACTTCCAATCTGAGGTAGAATCTTTCTTTCCAAATATTAGTGGAATTACTGGACGGGCCCATTATATTGATAATAGTTTAACAACACTTTCTATTAATATTATGACTCAGTTTTATGGTGAAGGAGAAATGGTTGCCTACACTCAATACTTGAAACAAAGTGCAACAACTTATTTGCCAGGAGATTTAGACATTGAGATTATTGTGGAATCACCGGGTAACGTAGAGGCATTTTTAAAGAAAGATCGTACTGATTCAGAATATTTTTCATATGTTTTTGATTAAGTAAACATAGATTTATGAGATAATCGTAAGTAAACAAGGAGGAATAGTTGGAATATGAAAGTTGATGAAAAAATGATTTCAGAAATTAGTTCAATTATGAAACTAAAATTTTCTAATGAAGAAACAATGGAACTTGTTCAAGAAATCAATGAAACATTAAATATGTTAGCAACTCTACAAGAGGTTGATACAAAAGATGTTGATGGTACTTTTTATGGTGCAGTAAACTATGAGAACCGCTTTAGAAAAGATGAACCTATACAAGATAAAGACGAAGTCAAAGCATTACTTGATAATGCAATTGAGAGCGAAGAGAATCAAATTAAGGTACCAGCTATTTTAGATGATGGAGAGGGTGGAGCTTAATGAGTTTACATGAAAAATCAATTGAAGAATTACACGAATTACTTGTTAATAAAGAGTTAACAGTTGTGGAACTTATAGAATCCACTTTTGAATACATTGACGCAGTAGAACCAACTATTGGTGCATTCATCAATACGGATAAAGAAGCTGCATTAGCTGCCGCTCAATTAATAGATGAACGCGGTGTGGATGTAGATAATGTATTAGATGGTATTCCTGTAGCTGTGAAAGATAATATCGTTACAAAAGAAGGAAAAACAACAGCGGCTTCAAAAATGCTTGAAGACTTTCACTCTGTTTATGATGCAACAGTCGTTGAAAAGATTAAAGAAGCAGGCATGATTGTTGTTGGTAAAACAAACCTCGATGAATTTGCTATGGGTGGAACGACTGAAACTTCAAAATTACAACAAACTACTAATCCATGGGATATCAACAAAGTTCCTGGAGGATCTTCAGGTGGTTCAGCAGCAGCTGTCGCAGCAGGAATGGTTCCTGTAGCACTTGGAACAGATACAGGAGGTTCTATTCGCCAACCAGCAGCTTATACAAACCTAGTAGGAATAAAACCGACTTATGGTGCTGTCTCTCGTTATGGGGCCATTGCTTTTGCTTCAAGTTTAGATCAAATAGGTCCTTTAACTCGAACTGTTAAAGACAACGCAATGATGTTGAATGTATTAAGCGGGAAAGATGAAAAAGACAATACATCTGCAGAGATAACCATTGATTTCACGGAAAAAGTAGGACAGGATATTAAAGGCTTAAAAATTGGTCTGCCTAAAGAATTCTTTGATGAGAATGTTGTAGGTGCGGATGTATTAGAAAATGTAAATCAAGCAGTGGAACAGCTAAAAGAATTAGGCGCAGAAATTGTTGAAGTAAGTCTGCCACATTTAAAATATGGTGTTCCTACATATTATGCCATTGCATCAGCAGAAGCTTCAAGTAACTTACAAAGGTTTGATGGTATTCGTTATGGCTACTCAGCAGAGAATGCAGGAACGTTAGAAGAACTCTATGTAAAAACTCGTTCTGAAGGATTTGGCTCAGAAGTTAAAAGACGTATTGTATTAGGTGGACTTGCTTTAGGTGTTGAACATTACGATGAACTTTATGGACAAGCAACGAAAGTTCGTACAATTATTCGTAATGAATTTGAAGAAGCACTGAAAGAAGTAGATGTCTTAGTTGGTCCTTCAACGACAACTACAGCACCTGCTTTAGGAACTAAAGATGAAGAAGACCCCGTAGATGCTTATACAGACGATATTCTAACAGTGGCTGTCAACTTAGTAGGTGTTCCTTCATTAAATATTCCAGTCGGCTTTTCAGAAAAGATGCCTATTGGTATGCAAATAATCGGAAATTATTTTGACGAAGCAACTTTATACCAAATCGGTTATGCTTTTGAACAAGCAACGGATTACCATAAACAATTTCCAATACTTGAAGGAGGAACAACTGAATGAATTTTGAAACAGTCATTGGTTTAGAAGTACACGTTGAGCTAAAAACAAATTCAAAAATGTTCTCACCTTCCCCATCAGGATTTGGTGCAGAACCAAACTCAAATACAAATGCGATTGATTGGGGATATCCTGGTGTATTACCCACACCTAACGAAAAAGGAATAGAACTTGCGATTAAAGCAGCTCTTGCTTTAAATTGTGAAATTAATCAAGAAACAAAATTTGACCGAAAAAACTATGTTTATCCAGATAACCCAAAAGCTTTCCAAATTACTCAAGATAAACAACCTATTGGGAAAAATGGATATATTGAAATAGAGGTTAATGGTGAAAAGAAAAAGATCCGTATCGAGCGTGTTCATTTAGAAGAAGACGCTGGGAAAAATACACACGGTGACGGTGGCTACTCATATGTCGATTTAAACCGACAAGGAACACCTTTGCTTGAGATTGTATCTGAAGCAGATATTCGTTCACCAGAAGAGGCGTACGCTTACTTAGAAACCTTGAAACAAATGATCCAATTTACACGGGTTTCGGATGTAAAAATGGAAGAAGGTTCTATGCGTGCGGATGCCAATATTTCACTTCGCCCATTTGGACAAGAAGAATTTGGTGTGAAAACAGAAATTAAAAACTTAAACTCATTTAATAATGTACGTCGAGGGCTTATTTATGAACAAGGACGTCAAGAACGTTTATTATTAGCGGGTGAAGAAACTCTTCAAGAAACAAGACGTTATGATGATACAACCCATCAAACAACACTAATGCGTGTAAAAGAAGGGCAAGACGATTATCGTTATTTCCCAGAACCAGATATTTTACCTTTCACAATTTCAGATGAAAAAATTAGTCAACTAAAAGAAGAACTACCTGAAATGCCAATTGAGCGTCGTAAACGCTATGTGGAAGAATTAGAAATTCCCGCTTATGATGCAGAAGTTCTAACAGATACAGTAGAAATGTCTGACTTTTTTGACCAAACTGTTGAAGCGGGTGCGAATCCAAAATTAGCTTCAAACTGGTTAATGGGGGAAGTTTCAGGTTACTTAAATAGTGAGCAAGTCAATATTGAAGATACAACGTTAACATCAAAAGCTCTTGCAGAGATGATTGCATTAATTGAAGATGAAACAATTTCTTCAAAAATTGCGAAGCGTGTATTTACAGAATTGACAAAAGAACAAGTGGATGATGTAAAAGCATTAGTTGAAGAAAAAGGATGGGCTCAATTAAGTAACCCAGAACAATTATTGCCAATCATTACTGAAGTTTTAGATAATAATGAACAATCTGTTCAAGATTTCAAAAATGGAAAAGACCGTGCAAAAGGTTTCTTAGTTGGACAAGTCATGAAAGAAACTCGTGGTCAAGCAAATCCTGGTGTAGTTAATAAATTATTAAACCAAGAATTAAATAAACGTTAATCATTCTAAAAGAGGAATCGAATGATGTGGGGGAGAAAGATTTATGATGAAACGAGCGCGTATTATTTATAATCCGAGCTCTGGCCGTGAAGCGATTAAGCGCGTACTACCAGACATTTTATCCGTCTATGAACAAGCGGGTTATGAAACAAGCGCTTTTCAGACAACGGCAGAGCCTTTATCAGCACAAAAAGAAGCATCAAGATGTTGTGATGAAGGCTTTGATCTAGTTGTAGCTGCTGGAGGAGATGGAACGGTTCATGAAGTAATGAATGGCATTGCTGAAAAGGAATACCGTCCGACAGTAGCCATTATCCCTGCAGGGACAACCAATGACTATGCCCGAGTACTACAAATTCCACGAGGGAATTTAGTCGATGCAGCAAGATTAATTCAAAATGAAGAATCTATATTTATGGATGTAGGAAAAGTAATCACGGCTGAACATACAAGCTACTTCATGAATATTGCTGCGATGGGAAACCTAGCAGAATTAACCTTCGAGGTATCTCCTCAACTAAAAACAATTTTTGGTTACTTAGCCTATGTTGTAAAAGGAGCAGAATTAGTTCCACAAGTACGTGCGGTTCCCGTACAGATTGATTATGAAGGTGGCACTTATGATGGAGAAGCTTCTCTAATATTTACAGCTCTTTCAAGTACGGTAGGTGGTTTCAATAATATTGTTCCAGACAAAGTATTAGGAGACGGAAACTTTTCGTTAATCATCGTCAAAACAGCGAATATGTTCGAATTAATGACTTTAGCTAGAAAGTTATTAACGGACGGGACACATTTAGATAGTCCAAACATCATTCACAAACAAACAAGTTTTGTTGATGTGAATGTACTAGACGACTCTAAATTAATGATTAATTTAGATGGAGAGTATGGTGGAGATGCTCCAGTACGTTTTGAAAATTTAAACCATCATATTGAAGTCGTCGCTAATGTTTCGCCCATTGAAAATGAGATTAGAGATCTTTCTGATGAAGAAAAAGCTAAAATGGAATCTATTTTTGCTGGCGAAATAACTTCAAAAAATGATTTGATTTCAGAGTCAAAAGTATCCAAAGGAATTGAATAAAACATTGAGAAAGGTACGAAAATATCGTACCTTTTCTTGTGATTATAGGGAATATTTTGTTGTTCTTAAAAAAGAAATTTAAGACTATTAAAACTCCCATGAAGGTTAGTCTAGTGGTATATAGTCAAGCGAAAAAACAACAAACTTTCAATTGGAAAAGTGAATTTTGGGCGCACTGAACT
>JBCLPZ010000011.1:0-65553 GCA_041223305.1 Carnobacteriaceae bacterium 52-44
GACAGCCCTGAATTTACTGAAAATCATGCACGTATGATGGTTAGTGTTCTTGCTTATAATCTTTTCAATTTCCTAAAGACTTGTTGTTTTGATAAAAAGTGGCGAGGACTCCAAGTGAATACCATCCGACTTCGATTATTTAAAGTCGCTGGTAAATTAGTACGAACTGCCAGACAAATGTATTTAAAGCTGTCTAGTTCCCATGTTTACTAAGCCGAGTTCTATCATGTCTTTAGGCGAATCCAGCGGATTCGACAATATATTTAACAACTTTTGTTTTTTTGAAAAGTTATATATGTCAAGGGATTAGTGTGCCCAAAATTAGGGTTCATAAAGTAAAAAAGTCTTATTGGTGATAATTAGATCGTGATAAATGTATGAATTAAACTATACAGTTGAAAAATTACTCAAAGCATAGATTAATTTTGTAAAATAGCCTCTTAAATTAGAGGTATGAATTATTCAGGAAGAAAGCGAAATAATAATCTTTATAAACATACTCATCCACTTTATGAGCCATTTTTCTTTCACCTGGTCCAAACATCATGAAAGGGAAGTCTTCATCTTTATCACGCAATAAATTTGAAGCATCCGTTACCCCTGGAGAACTTTCTACTTTGATTTCTAGCCCTAGATATTTTTCACCGAGTTCTTTAGATAACTCAACTAATCGAGATTTTCCATCCGTGTAGACACTTGGTAACGACATGGTCACATCTACTTCAATATCGGCACCATCATTATTATATTTTTCAGCTGTTTCTTTAAATAAAGCAATCACTTCATCATTATCGAATTCAGGAATGATACGAATATTTAACTCAGCCACTGCTTTGCCGGAATAGAATTCACTTGATCGCCCGCATTAAAAATCGTATTACTCATCACGAGTTTACCCAATGTGTCATTTTGACGGGGATCTTGATTCAGTTTATCACCAAGTTCCAATATATATTTAGTATTTTCATACTATCATAATTTAATTTTAAACACTCTTTAAAAGACTTTGTCATTTTGTGAATAAATATACATAAATTTATAAAAACCGCTTTCATTAAATGTGTTTTTGTGAGATCATTAGTATAAGATGGGTTTTAAATATTGTGAATTGTTTATTAATGAGAGGATTGCTTAAATGTCAGGTGATGGTAATTTAGACCTACCAGAATTACTAGTCATGTTGATCCAAAATATGAAAGAAACCCCATTTGAGAAGCTAATTAAATTATGCGAACCCATAACCTGTAGTGTTATGAATCGCTATTTTTTACCTGATTATGAAAGAGAAGATGTGTTACAAGAAACAAGAAGTGTATTAATAGAGGCTGTCGAAACATATGAAAGGGAGGAAGGCATGCGATTTCTTCAGTATTATCATATGTCTCTTTCGAATCACTTTAATATGTTGTTAAGAAAAGAGCATGCTCAAAAAAGAAAGGTGAACATGAAAACAACTTCCTTAGATGGGCTCGTAGAAGATGCTGGCCTTCATATTCAAGGAACTTCACCAAACACTACATATCCAGAAGATGCAACAGTTGCAAAAGAAACATACAGTAATTACTTAATTGATCTATCTCCATTTGAAATAGAAGTTTTTTGTTTGTTTTTAAATGGAAAGGAACAAAAAGAAATTGTAGAAGAATTAAACAGTACATTACAAAAAGTGCGGAGTGCACTTTATCGTTGTAGCAGGAAATTGAGAGCAGCGATCAACGAATAAAATACATAAATAATTCACGATATACCTATCATAAACACCTGATTCTTAAACAGAATTGGGTGTTTTTTAAATTGATTAAAATTAAATTCAAGTGTTTCATATAATGAAGCGTTGTCATCGCTGGAAAATAATGTATTTGCTAATGTTATACATATATTAATTAGAAAAGAGGAACGCGGATGGGAAAAAGATTTAATTTATTTCGATTAATCATGATTCTTGGTACGTTCTTTTTTTATTGCCTTTTATTCCTCATGCAGAAAGTCAATCAGTAGAAGAAGCATCAGGAGATTTTAATCAGATTGCGAATACAAATGATGCAGAGCAAATGCGACAAAGTGAAGAGACCAGTGTTAATGAGTTAATAGAAGAAATGGATGCAGATTCTCACGATAATCAAACAAATAAAAAAGCAGAGAATGATGGAAAGGTAGAAACTGAAGAAAAAAATAATAAAAAGGTAGAAAGAGATGATATCTACTCGAACGGTGAAGAGCAGCTTATCCCTTCTGAAGAAGAATCTATAGAAAATCAAAGAAGAAATGATATGATTCAGCCACAAAATATATTAGATACTAGAATTCTTTCAAATACCAGTTTAGATGCAGAGTATAGTAGGCAGGATAATAAACATTACATTAATTTAATATTTAGTGGAAGAAGTTTAATTGAATTAGGAGTGTTGCACTTAACTTTACAACTAAGGTTTTCACAAAACATTCATATTCTGTTCAAATTATATTGACAACCCTTTCATTTAGTGGTAACTTTGTTTTGAAAAACATAAACGAAACATGAAATATAATTTTAATACACTTTGTAAAATGGATGAAAGGAGGCATAAAATAAACTTAAGAGTGTGTTAAAAATATAAAAATAGAATATAGAGGTGGAATTATGTTTGATAAGCTTACGGCTTTCATCGAAAATTATTTACAAGAACCAATGACGAAACTATCTAACCAAAGGCATTTAAGAGCGATTCGTGACGGTATTATTGCTACATTACCTATTATTATTGTGAGCTCGATGTTTTTAGTTATTGCTTTTCTTCCAAACCAATTGCCTGAAAACTGGGCATTAACTCAATGGCTATCAGAAAATGCAACGAAAATACTACTTCCTTATCGTATGTCAATGTTTATTATGACACCATATGCCGTATTTGGGATTGGTTATTCTTTAACGAGATCTTATAAATTGGACGGGTTATCAGGTGCTATTATTGCAGAACTGGCTTATTTATTAACAATTGTTCCGATTATGGGTCCAGCAGCAAGTGAAGAGGTTTTGCAACTTGCAGAAAATCAACCTCAACTAGCTGAATTTTTAGAAACTTTACCAGAAGGTTTCTTGTTACCAATGGGGAACCTTGGTGCAGGAGGAATGTTTGTTGGAATGGTTTCAGCGATTATTGCTGTAGAAATTTATCGCTGGAGTATGGTAAAAGGGATTCGAATTACAATGCCAGAACAAGTTCCTCCTTCAGTGGCTCGTTCATTTGAAGCCTTAATTCCTACAGCTATTGTATTGTTACTTTTTGCGACAATTACAATGTGGTTAGAGATTGATGTTCACGGTTTAGTTGGTCAAATAGTGGCACCACTTGTCACAGCGACCGACACCTTACCATCCGTCCTTGGAATTACCTTCCTCGGAATGCTCTTTTGGACATTTGGTATTCACGGTTGGAATATTGTAGGTACAATTGCTCGTCCATTATGGTTAGTATTATTGGATGAGAATACCGCTGCGTATGCTGCAGGAGAAGAAATTCCGAATATTGGAGCAGAGCCTCTTTACCAGTGGTTTATCAATATTGGTGGTTCTGGCGGAACAATTGGACTAGCAATTTTATTTGCTTTTTTCTCAAAGTCAGCGTACCTAAAAGCATTAGGAAAAACGTCCTTTATTCCGGCAGTCTTTAATATCAACGAGCCGATTGTGTTTGGTACACCGATTGTTTTAAATCCAGTAATGATGATTCCATTTATTATTACACCGTTAATCTTAGGAACAATCTCATGGTTTGCGACTTCTTTTGGGTTGATTAGCCCAGTAGTGACTCTCGCGCCGTGGACCTTACCAGGACCAATAGGGGCTTACTTTGCGACCGGTGGGGATTGGCGAGCAGCATTGTTGAACGTCATCCTAATCATTTTGTCTTTTGCGATTTACTATCCATTCTTTAGAATGTACGACAACAACTTATTGTTAGAAGAAGAAGGAAAAGATCCAGTCGATGAGTTAGGGACAGAGAACCAAGAGCTTGAAACAGAGCGTTAATAACAATGTTTTTATAATGAGATACCCTGAGGTAGTAAATTATCTCAGGGTATTTTAAAATATCTATTTTCATTTAATTCAGTCTTAAGTCCCTTTTTACTTCAAAATCAACTGTGGTATAATTTAGATGAATTTACAATAATGAAGTTCAAGGAGACTTTTATGATGAAAAATTTTATTAAAAAGTTAAGTAAAGTCATTACTGGGATGAGTGCTGGTTTAGTATTAGCAACTGCTGGCACAAGTACCGTTCAAGCGATTGATACATCGGTTGTAGATGAAGCTTGGGGAAAACCAACCTTTGTTTATGGCGGTGGCTTAAACGATACACAAATCCAGCAAACAGCCGATTTATTAGATATTGATAATATGGAAAATGTAGCAAGTACACCAGCTACTGGTGAAGATTTACAGAAATATTTAGGATACGGATCAGGTGATTCCTCAAGTATGATTTCATCTGTTCTTGTTCAAAGAGACAATAATAGTGGGGTAAACGTAGATATTGTTACACCAGAAAATATCCAATTAATCACAGAACAGCAATACATTAATGCAGCAATCACTGCAGGTGTGGAAGATGTAAATATTGAAGTAGCAAGTATCAGTCCGGTAACCGGCGAGAGTGCTTTAACCGGAGTATATAAAGCACTTGAAGTGAACGGAGAAGAGTTGGACCAAGAACGTATGGAAGTTGCGCAAGAAGAGTTAGAAACAACAAGTGAAATTGCTGAAGGTGAAGACCTCGATGAAGAAGAGTCCAATCGTTTTGACGGTGTAATTGTTGAAATTAAACAACAACTAGCAGACATTAAAGATCGTACCGATCAATTAGCAACACGCGAAGAAATTGAACAAATTATTAATGACGCTTTAGAAAAATATGATCTTCAAAATGTGATTTCTATCGACAATATCAATATTTTAATCAACTATTTTGAAAAATACCAACAAACAAGCGCGATTGATTCTGAACAAGTAAAAGAACAATTAAGTGAGTTTGCAAATAACTTAGGTGATCGTTTAGGCGATGCTTGGCAACAGGCAGAAGAGAGCGGTTGGTTAGATCGAATCGCAAACTTCTTTAGAGATATTGTTAATTCCATCGCAAATTTATTTAACTAATTGAATATAGTAAAAACTCCTCGAAATGTCGGGGAGTTTTTTTGATGGATAGAATCGAATAGAATGTCTATTGATTATTGACTGAGTTAAGTTACTATTCACCTTTATAAGATTTTTCGAGTTCGCTGATATCCAGTTTATCCATACTAAGCATAGCCGTGGCCACTCGATCAGCTTTAATAGGATCTGGATCACGCATCATGATGTCTAGGATTTCCGGCATAATTTGCCAGGTTAAGCCATATTTATCTTTAAGCCATCCGCAAGAAATGATTTCGCCTTCTTTAGTTAATGCATCCCAAAGCCTATCAATTTCTTCTTGAGTTTTACAATTAACCGCTACTGAGATTGCTTCACTGAAAGTATACATTTGACCACCATTTAATGCAGTAAAGTTTTGGTCATTTAATTCAAAGTCTATGCTTGATATATCGCCAGTTTTCTTTTCGGCTGCTTCGGCTACTGACTCTGTGAGATACGATGTGTTTATGATTTTTGCATCTTCAAACAGGGATACATATAAATCGACAGCTTCCTTTACTTGGTCGTTAAACCAAAGAAAAGTGACTATTTTTCTCATCTAAATGTTCCTTTCTTCTTTATCTAGTAGGAGCATTTTTGTCATCAATGTATTGTACCCGTTATTTAGTCTGTCTAATATCCTTTTTGTATGAAATTTGATAAATATGTTCATCGAGAAAATTGTCGAGTCATTCAATGAGTTTCGTATCTTTTGTACTTCCATTTTACGCTTCTGACTTGGGTGTGTAAAGTGTCTGATGATCTGTTTATGTCGGATAAATCTACCGTCATTTCATAAAGGCTTTAAGTTGGCGTCGTCTCAGAAAAAATATATAGTATAAACAAGAGAAACTAAAGGAAAGGAATGAATAGAATGCAAAACGATTTAAAACCAGAACTCATTTTTTATGCTGGGAGTGCTCTACTTGAAGGTCCTCTTTGGGATGATGCGAATAATTTATTGTATTTTGTATCTATTGATGATGATATAATTTATCGTTTTGATGAGGAAACAACAGAAATTGAATCCTACAAAACGGATGGCCCGGTTGGAGCGGCTGTTTTAGATGAGAAAGGGAAAATAATTTCCGCAGAAAAAAGTGGTATTTACTCAATTGATCCTGAAACGAAAGAACGAACATTTTTAATGCAACCAAGTGAAGATGAACGATTACGATATAATGATGGGAAAATGGATCCGAATGGACGGTTTCTCATCGGCACTATGGGTTACGAAGAAACACTTGAAGGCGCCGCTAGTTTATATGCCATTGAAAATGGAGATTATAAAGAAATTTTGTCTGGCCTAACACTATCTAATGGTATGGGCTGGTCGGAAGATGGCCAAACTTTCTACCATATTGATACACCTACTAAAGAAGTGAAGCAATATGATTATGATTTAGAAACAGCTAAAGTTTCCCATGTACGAACAGCTATTGAGATAACAGGTGATGGTTCACCTGATGGCATGTGTGTGGATGTAGATGAAAATATTTGGGTTGCTGAATTTGGTGGGAAGCGAATCTGTAAATGGGATCCCGAGACTGGAGAACAGCTCGTAGAAATCCCAATGCCTGTCACCAATATTACCTCTTGCTGTATAGGAGGCCCCGATAAGAACTATCTTTATATTACAACAGGTCAAAAAGACGATGAACCATTATCCGGTGGCTTATTTAAAGTCAAGATACGATAAAAATTTTGCTGTATATTTATTTTTTGTCTATAAACGACTATAAAAATAGCTATTTTACATCAATGCTTATTTCGTTTAAGATGTTATGAAATAAAGAGGAGGCAAATGAGTGTTAGAGGAATTACTTAATCATTTAAATGCTGGAAAGACTTTAGAGGGCGGTTCGGAGTTAGAATCAACGATGCAAGAAGTTGCGATTGAAACACAGGAGCAATTAGGTCAGCTTAATTATTCGTATAAAACAGATTTAGAAATGAAAAATGGTGTAGAGAAGATATTGGGACACCGTGTTCCAGAAACTGTACGTATTCGTCAGCCATTTTATATGGATTTTGGAAAGAATGTTCATTTTGGTGAGAATGTTTTCGTGAATGGGGCATGTCATTTCCAAGATCACGGAGGCATTCATATTGGAGACAATGCGTTTATTGGACATCAAGTTGTTTTGGCGACATTGGATCATGATTTAGCACCAGATAAAAGAACAGATATGCACCCAGCCCCGATTGTCCTTGAAGATGATGTTTGGATTGGTTCTGGTTCGATTATTCTAAAAGGTATCACAATTGGAGAAGGTTCTGTGGTTGCAGCTGGAAGTGTTGTGACAAAAGACGTTTCACCGAATGTGATTGTTGGCGGAAATCCTGCACGTGTTTTAAAAGAAATCGAAGATTAAATAAAATGAAAAAAAGGCTGGAATCCCAGCCTTTTTGTATTGTTCAGTAATTTTTTAAGTTTTAAGAGAGTAACCGTTCGAATACCATGGTCTGATATCCGGCCGAATGTTTTTATACTTCTGCTAAATGAACCATGAAGTAGCGTTTTTTACCACGACGTACTAAAATAAAGCGTTCATCATAGCTATCTTCTTCATCTACTACATAATTTAGATCAGTGATTCGTTCACCTTTCAGGTAAATAGCGCCATTTTGAATATCTTCACGTGCTTGACGACGTGAAGGTGAGATTTTTGTGACATCCACTAAGAATGTTACTAAATCAGCTTCTGCACGAGGTGCTGTAATCGATGGCACATCTTTAAAAGACATTTCGATTTGATCTGCAGATAGATCTTGTACATTTCCAGAAAATAAAGCTTCTGAAATCATAATCGCTTCATCTAAAGCTTCTTGACCGTGTACGAAACGAGTCATTTCTTCCGCAAGAACACGTTGTGCTTCACGTTTATGCGGTTCTTTTTCTGTCTTTTCAGCTAATTGTGCAATGTCGTAGCGTGATAAGAACGTAAAGTATTTGAGGTATTTATCGACATCACGATCGTCTTGATTGAACCAAAACTGGTAGAACTCATAAGGTGTTGTTTTTTCTGGATCTAACCAAACAGCACCATCCGCTGTCTTCCCAAATTTTGTACCATCTGCTTTTAATAATAATGGAATCGTTAAACCATAAGCTTCTGCTTCAGGTCCTTCTTTTTTACGAATCAAGTCAAGCCCTGCTGTGATATTTCCCCATTGGTCAGAACCTCCAACTTGTAGTTGAACATCTGCTTCACGGTATAAATGTAAGTAATCAATAGACTGGATAATTTGGTAACTAAATTCCGTAAATGAAATACCAGAGTCTAAACGACTTGAAACGACATCTTTCGCAAGCATCGTATTGATATTAAATTCTTTTCCGTATTCACGTAGAAATTCTAAAAAGCCCATCTCACCTAGCCAATCTGCGTTATTCATCAGACGGATCCCTGATTCCTCAGACCCCGCATCGAATAATTGGCGCATTTGGTTACTTAATTTTTCTGCATTTTTGTTAATTTGTTCCATTGTTTGTAGTTGACGTTCAGAAGTACGTCCACTTGGATCTCCAATAGAACCTGTCCCGCCACCGATTAAAACAACTGGCTGATGTCCTGCCATTTGGAATCTTTTTAAAATCATAAAAGGAATCAAATGCCCGATATGCATACTATCACCTGTTGGGTCAATCCCACAGTAAAGGGCAATGCTTTCTTCGTCGAGTAATTTTCGAAGACCTTCTTCATCTGTTTGTTGGTTGATGGCGCCGCGCCACTCTAATTCGTCAATAATGTTCACTATCTTTACCTCCAAAATGAATTTGTTTAAAATTTTATTTAAAATATTGAGATAATACGTTCTCGCTTAAAGAAAAACGAAACGTCTTTCCGTAAGACCGCTAAAATGACAAAAAGGGTAAAACTTATGAGGAAATTTTTAAGCTGTACTTGGATAAATAAAAAGCCCGACAAAAACGATTGTTTTTGCCGGGACGAATTTTCCGTGTTACCACCCTAATTGAATAACGAGATGCATTATTCCACTCTTCCTTTTAACGTAAGGATAAAACGCTACAAGTCTGTAGTTTGCTCCAAGGTGTAATTCGTAAACGAGGTATGTGCTAACTTCCACCAACGTTAGCTCTCTAAAACAGGGACGATCGTTACTACTGTGCCTCTTCTTCGCAAAGCTTTTCAGTTGACATTATTATAGTTAAGCCTTAATGAAATGTCAATTTATAAAAGAACTTTTCGAAAAATAGTGAAAAGATACCTCCATAGAATTTCAAACGTCTTCTTCAAACTCGAAGGAGCGTCCATAAAATTTCAAACCTCTTCTTCAAACCCGATGGAGCGTCCATAAAATTTCAAACCCCTCTTTCAAACACAATGGAACGTCCATTGAATTTTAAACCCCTTCTTAAAAATCAATAGACCATCTAGTAGATTAGCCTTTCTACTCCAAAGCAATCCTTTAGAATAAAAAGTGTAAACGGCTTATTTTCCTCTAAAATTAACGCAAATGATACAGGGAATGCACGCAGGTTATGGTATTATTAAAATGTACATTGTATAGAGGCGAGGGTTAGTTTATGAAGAAATTAGTATTTTTTGATATAGATGGAACGTTAGTCACTCGAAATAATCATATACCAAAATCAACGATTGAAGCGGTCGAACAATTAAAATTAAACGGAAATATTCCTGTAATCGCGACGGGAAGAGCACCCGTATTGATTCGAGAAATTGCTGAAGAATTAAATATAAATAGTTACATCTCAATGAATGGACAGTATATTGTTCACGAAGGAGAAGTGATTTATTCAAATCCAATCGATATGGAGTTAGTTGATAATGTAGTAGAAGTCGCGATCGAACGACGAGATGGCATTTTATTATCGACTTCAGATGAGATTATCGCAAACTCATTAATCTCGCTTGTCAATCGAGGGTCGCTTTACACCTTTTTAAAAGGACTCGTAGGTGTTATTCCAGAACGAGTAAAAGTAAAATTGTGGAATCGTCTGATGAAAAAAGCACCTGAAAAAGCGGACTATGAAAATAAAGAAATTTATATGATGAATATTAATGCGAATCAAGAAGAAGAGTTAGAATATGAAGAAATCTTTGCGAAATATCTAAATTTCACGCGTGCGAATGAGATGTCAATGGATATCGTCAGTAAAGGCACTACGAAAGCAACCGGTGCTGAGAAAATGATGTCCGCATTAGGGATTCATCATCAAAATACCTTTGCTTTTGGTGATGGGTTAAACGATATGGAAATCATAAATTTTGTAGGCACAGGCGTTGCGATGGAGAATGGTTTTGAAGAACTAAAAGCCACTGCGGATTTTGTTACGGATTCTGTGTTTAACCATGGCATCGCAAATGGCTTGAAGAAACTTGAGCTCATTTAGCAGACGAAAGGTGTTACAAACTAGAAACAACCAGTGACCACTCATGACATCATTTTGAAATAAGAAATAAAACGTGAGAGAATAGAAGAGAGAACCAATAGCACAATGACATTCTGGGCTACTAAGTTGGGTGTTTTTGTGCTATAATTTTACAGATTATGAGAATAGATTGAACATTTAGAAAAGGATTGGTACCGTGTCAGAAAATAAGGGCTATTATATAACAACGCCGATTTATTATCCGAGTGGAAAGTTGCATATTGGTAGTGCGTATACGACGATTGCTTGTGATATTCTTGCGCGTTATAAGAGGTTGCAAGGGGAAGACGTGTTTTATTTAACGGGAACGGATGAACACGGCTTAAAAATTCAAGAAAAAGCTGAGGAAGAAGGATTGACACCTCAGGAATTTGTAGACCGTCAAGCGGCGGATATTCAAGAGCTATGGAAAAAATTAAAAATTACAAATGATAAATTTATCCGTACAACAGATGTAGACCATAAAGAAGTAGTTGGGAAAATTTTTGAGAAATTGCTTGAGCAAGGGGACATCTATTTAGATAAATATTCAGGTTGGTATTCAGTATCGGATGAGGAATTCTTTACCGAATCTCAATTAGAAGAAGTTTATCGTGATGGTGAGGGTGCTGTGATTGGTGGAAAAGCGCCGAGTGGCCACGATGTAGAGTGGGTCAGTGAAGAGTCATATTTCTTCCGTATGAGTAAATATGCGGATCGTCTATTAGAACATTACGAAACACATGATCACTTTATTCAACCAGAGTCTCGTAAAAATGAGATGATTAACAACTTTATTCGACCAGGTTTAGAGGATTTAGCAGTCTCACGTACGACGTTTGATTGGGGCGTGAAAGTGCCATCGGATCCTAAACACGTGGTTTACGTATGGATTGACGCACTGACAAACTATATTACAGCCTTAGGATATGATCCGACATTAGGTGGATTTGAAGACCAGCCAGAGTTGTTCCAAAAATTCTGGCCAGCAGATGTACATATGGTTGGGAAAGAGATTGTACGTTTCCACACGATTTATTGGCCAATTTTATTGATGGCTTTAGACTTACCATTACCAAAACAAATATTTGGTCATGGTTGGCTATTGATGAAAGACGGTAAAATGTCGAAATCAAAAGGAAATGTTATTTATCCAGAATTCTTAGTAGACCGTTATGGTTTAGATAGTTTACGTTACTACTTAATGCGTGAAATTCCGTTTGGTTCAGATGGGATTTTTACCCCAGAAGATTATGTAACACGTACAAATTCAGACCTTGTGAATGATTTAGGAAACTTATTAAACCGAACTGTTGCGATGGTGAATCAATATTTAGGTGGAGATATTCCAGCTTTAGGTGCAGAGAAAAATGACTTCGATGCAGAGCTTGAAGCAACTGCTGAAGAAGCCATTACAGGTTACACGACAGCTTTGGATCATCTTCAGTTTAATGTGGCTTTACAAAATATTTGGAAGCTCATTTCACGAACCAATAAATATATTGATGAAACAACGCCTTGGATTCTTGCGCGCGAAGAGAAAACAGCAGAGCTTTCAAATGTGTTAGCGCATCTTGTAGAAAGCTTACGTGTCGCCGGCACCTTGTTGCGTCCATTCTTAGTGGAAACACCCGGTAAAATTGCGGAACAATTAGACTTAGATTTAGAAACCGACATGTCTTGGGAAAAAGTTGCTTATGGAAACTTCCCTGATGGTCGTAAAGTGGTTGAAAAAGGAGAGCCTATCTTCCCACGACTTGATGTTGAAGAAGAAACCGCAGCGATCCAAGAAGCGATGACGCCTCCAGCTGAGGAAGCGGACGAAGATATGCCTTGGAATCCTGAAATGACCGAATTAAGTTCTGTCAAAAAAGAAGAAGTGGATTTTGAACATTTTGATGCCGTAGAATTAAAAGTGGCCGAAGTGATGGATTGTGCTCGCGTTGAAAATGCGGATAAATTACTGAAATTCCGTTTAGACGCAGGGGACGAAGGTGGAGATCGCCAGATCGTTTCAGGTGTCGCAGAATTCTATCCAAATCCAGAAGAGCTAATTGGTAAAAAAGTGATTATTGTTGCGAACTTAAAACCAAGAAAAATGCGCGGTGAAATTAGTCAAGGCATGATTTTATCTGCTGAAGATGAAGCTGGAAATCTAGTTTTACTAGACGCGCCATTTAATATGCCAAATGGTTCGATTGTTGGATAGTATTTCATTAACGAAGTAAACAAACAAAAGGACAAGCTGGTCTTGTCCTTTTCTATTTAAGCTAATAAGGGATTTAAAACAGCCCTTAACGCATATAGAAAAACTGACGCTTCTGCTTCGTTCTGCTCTGCAGAACTCGCAATCAGCTAGTTTTTCTTAGCAGGTTGACCGTCATTTTTGAAAGAAAATAAAGGAATGAAAGTATGTTATTTGATACACACGCACATTTAAACGTAAAGCAGTTTGCTGAGGACGAAGCCGAAGTGATTCAAAGAGCGAAAGATCATGGTGTTTCGCGGATTGCAGTTGTTGGCTTTGATCACGAAACGATTGCCAAAGCGCTTGAGTTAAGCAAAACGTATAAAGGAATTTATCCAATGGTAGGTTGGCATCCAACGGAAGCGGGAAGTTATTCAGACGAAGTAGAAGAGAAATTGATTAAGCTCATTCAAACTGAAAATATTGTTGCGATGGGTGAAATGGGCTTGGATTACCATTGGATGGAAGATCCAAAAGAAGTTCAGATTGAATCTTTTAGAAGACAAATCCGAGTGGCAAAAGAATTAAAACTCCCAATTACCATTCACAATCGAGACAGTACAGAAGATGTTTATCGTGTGCTGAAAGAAGAACATGTGGAAGATATTGGTGGCATTATGCATAGTTTTAATTTAACACCAGAATGGCAAGAACGCTTTTTAAATTTAGGAATGCACATTTCATATAGTGGGGTGTTGACCTTTAAGAATGCACCGGAAGTGAAAGAGAGTGCGAAAAGAGTTCCTCTAGATAAAGTATTAATTGAGACGGACTCCCCTTACTTAAGCCCTATGCCATATCGCGGTAAACGAAATGAACCAAGTTATGTCCGATTTGTGGCAGAAGAGTTTGCCGAGTTGCGTGAAATGCCTTTAGAAGAAATCGCAAAAATCACAACACATAACGCAAATAAATTATTTAATTTAATGGAAGAGTAAAAATGAAACCAAAAATAAAAGAAGTCATTGTTGTCGAAGGAAAAAAAGATACGGAGCGTGTTCAGCTAGCGGTCGATGCGAATACGATTGAAACACAAGGTCTAGCGTTAGAAGAAGAAACGTTAGACTTAATTGAGCATGCCCAAAAAACACGGGGCGTAATTGTATTTACAGATCCCGACTATCCTGGAGAAACGATCCGCAAAAAAATTGCACAAAAAATTCCAGGGGTTAAACACGCATTTATTACAACAACAGAAGGAGTTCCTCTGCATAAAGGCACGCTTGGTATTGAACATGCTTCGGTAGAAACGATTCGTTTAGCTTTAAGTGGACTTTATGAAGTTTCAAAAGAAGAGGAGCCAACAGTATCTAAAACATTCCTGCGTGAAATGGGTTTAATGGGTGGACAAAACGCTAAAGCTTTGCGGATTCAGTTAGGTGAAGCTTTACGAATTGGTTACACCAATAGTAAACAACTTCAAAAACGCCTCACAATGTTTGGGATTACCGAAGAAGAAGTCGAATCAACAATGAATAAAATAAAAGAGGAGGCCATCGATGACGAATCACCAAGATATCGCAACGCCTAGTCGAACGCGCGAGATTTTAGAAAAGTATGGCTTAAGTGCGAAAAAAAGTTTAGGACAGAATTTTATTATTGATACCAATATTTTAAGAAATATTGTTCAAACAGCATCAGTTGATAAAAATACTACTGTGATTGAAGTAGGCCCGGGAATCGGTGCTTTAACGGAACAAATTGCGAAAGAAGCCAAAGAAGTTTTCGCTTTTGAGATTGATGACCGTCTTCTTTCCGTTCTAGATGACACATTATCTCCGTATGATAATGTAACCGTCTTTCATCAAGATATATTAGAAGTAGACTTTGAACAATTTAAAACGGACTATTTATCCGATACGTCACGTTTAGTGGTGATCGCGAATTTACCTTACTATATTACGACACCGATTATCATGCATTTGATCGAAAGCTCGCTCCCAGTTGAAGAAATGGTTTTAATGATGCAAAAAGAAGTTGCGAGTCGTTTAGAAGCTAAGCCAAGCACGAAAGCATATGGCTCTTTGTCGATTGCCATTCAATATTATATGGAAGTCGAAGTGGCTTTCACGGTACCACGAACTGTCTTCATGCCACAGCCGAATGTAGATTCAGCAATTATTCGTTTGAGAACTTTAGAAAATCCACCAGTCATGGTAAAAGACGAGAATTTATTCTTTAAAATCGTACGTGCTTCGTTTGTACAACGTCGAAAAACAATTTGGAATAATTTAAGAAAAGCTCTGAATGATAAAAGTAAAGAAGAAATATTAAGAGATGCTTTCGAAAAGGCTGAAATTAATCCATCACGTCGAGGCGAAAGTTTGACGATTGAAGAATTTGGTCGTTTAGCGGATGCCTTAGTCCTAAATGGCCTTACGGATTTTGAATAGTGGGAAGTTATTTTGGGCAGATAAACTCTGTGAAAAACTGTGAAACACGCTTTATTAAGCCATTTACGAGTCGTTTTAATTTAATTTTAATGTTTTCTGTGTTATAATGTTAATATTATAAGGAGTGTCGGCGATGACAGCAACCATAGAAAACATTAAAGACAAATTTACTGATTTAGTTGGCGAAGACATTGTGATCACAGTTGAAGCAGGTAGGCGTAAGACCACGACACATAAAGGAAAGTTGACCGAAACTTATCCAGCTGTTTTTGTGGTAGAGTTGAATAACTGCGAAGATTCCTATGAACGTGTTTCTTATAGTTATGCGGACGTATTAACAAAAGCGATCGAAATCGATTTTCCGGATCAACCGCATGTTGCATCTGCAGAAGATGAAACGATAGCAGAATAATTAATAAATATAACAAGAGCATCCACTTAGATCATTTTTATGAAGAGGGGCGTGCTCTTGTTTTTATATATAAAATATTCGTTTATAGAAAAGCTTTAAATTTGAAGGTAAAGTTTTTCTCCTATAAGATTCAAAATAAAGAATGAGAAATGAGGAGTGGAAAAAATGGCACTATTGAATAATATGAGTAGTTTAATTGGCATGTTAATGCAGCCTGATCAAAATGAAGAGAGTAAACAGTTAGCAAATCGAGCAGGGGTAGACACAAATGATTTTGCAAAGATTGCTTCAATCGGACTCCCTTTATTGCTACAAGGAATAAATCGTAATAATCAGAGCCAAACAGGACTAGAGTCATTTAACCAAGCACTCAATCAACATCAAACGCGTAACAATTATGACTCTTTAAATCAATTTGCTCAAAATGTAGATGTAGATGATGGCGGTAAAATTGTTAATCATGTGCTCAGTGGAAACCAAGAAAATGTGAATGCAAGCTTATCCAATCGGTTAGGCGTCAGCCCTCAAACAGTACAGCGGACATTAGCAGTGCTGGCTCCACTTGTTTTAAAATATTTAGCAGATCAAAAACAAAAAAATAATTTAGGACCAACAGAGATTAAAGATGAAACACAAAATGCGACACAAGAAGTTGCTCAACAAGTTAGAAATTATAATCAAACGGATCAGAGCAGTGGTGGGTTATTAGGTAATTTATTAAATAGCTTTGGTAATAATAACCAAACAAATGAAAAAGACGATGGATTACTCGGTGACCTTTTCAATTTATTTAAATAAAACTTTAACTATTTTCAAAAAACATTAGGTTATTTGGAAATGATGTGGTATACTCTCTTGGCATGTTGTTAGAGACCAAGAAAGATTTATGTAATGTATTTCCGAATCGGCGCTTTAAGCAATAAATGTAAATAAATGTGCAATGAGCACGAGGAGGAATTTTAATATGGAAACAGGTACAGTAAAATGGTTTAACGCAGAAAAAGGTTTTGGATTTATCGAACGTGAAGGCGGAGACGATGTATTCGTACACTTCTCAGCAATCCAAGAAGACGGATTCAAATCTTTAGAAGAAGGCCAAGCAGTTAACTTTGACATTGAAGAAGGCAATCGCGGACTTCAAGCAGCAAACGTTACAAAAGCTTAATTAAATTAACCTTAAATTTGAAGGCAAGGACATGGATGAAATTCCTGTTCTTGCCTTTTTTCTTGTCTTATGAAGAAATGAGAAGGTGCCTTGTATAAAGAAAAAACTAAAAAGTGCTCTCGCAACCGCAAAAAGTGATTTCAAGTTCACGGCGAGGCTCCCGCAACCACGAAAAGAGATTTCAAGTTCACGGCGAGGCTCCTGCAACCACGAAAAGAGATTTCAAGTTCACGGCGACGCTCCTGCAACCACGAAAAGAGATTTCAAGTTCACGGTGAGGTTCCTGCAACCACGAAAAGAGATTTCAAGTTCACGGCGTTAATCTTATACTCATATATAGCCATTTTTACGATCAATCAGTTAAACCTTTCTCTTAAGAGACAAAAAATTTCACCAGCTAAAACCAACCGCAGCAAGAGAAGTAAAATCATGAATAAAGTTTCATATATAAAACAATTGACACTATTTTTATTTATGGGTAGAATGTAAATCGTAATCATTACGATTTGTAAAATTTACTTTTAAAACAGGTTTGATTAGCTCAAAACTTTTAACATGAGGAGTACCCCCAATGAAGAAAATATGGAAAATGTTTTTATCTCTTAGTGCTATCCTTTTATTTCTGACAGCTTGTTCAGAAGAAGCTACCCCAGCGAATTCTGATCGACCTCAAGTTGCTACTTCGATCTATCCAGTTTATGAAATTGTAAAAGAAGTGGCTGGTGATCGTGCGGATGTTTCATTAATGGTTGGCGAAAATGAAGATGCGCATCATTATGAACCGAGTGCCCAAGCTGTTGCTTCAGTAAACGAAGCGGATGTATTTATTTATAGTAGTGAAATAATGGAATTTTGGGCGGATAGTCTTTTAGATGTCGTCGAAAATGACAATCTACATATTATTGAGATGTCAGAAACTCTCGACTTATCAGTGGACGAGTCAGCGACAGAAAATAACAAAGACGACCATGCGCAAGAAGATGCAGAAACGTATGATCATGGAGATCATGACCTCAGTCATGGGGATAATACGGATGTTGAACAAACAGTCGTCGTTGATGGTGTTGCAGGTCATTACCATACTGGAGATATGATTGAACTTACAGCGACTCATGATTCTGATTATGATCACTGGCACTGGTTTACCCGCGATTCTGACTCAGAGGAATGGGAAGTCGTAGAGGATCAATTTAGCAATACACTTAGCGGAGCAGCGGCTGTTGATGGGCAAGAAATAAAAGCTTCTCTTTATGATGATGATCATAATCTTATTGCTGAATCAGAACCAGTGACTCTTGTTATTGATGACCATGAAGGGGATTCAGATCATGACCATGATCACGAACATGGGACAGAAGATCCACACTTTTGGTTAGATCCTGTAACAGTTAAAGAAACACTACTTGCCATTGTTGAAGGCTTATCAGAAGCTGATCCAGAAGGGGCAGAAATTTATCAAGAAAATGCGGATACCTTTGCGGAAGAATTAGATGAGCTAGATGCTGCATATCATGAAGCTTTTGATAACGCAACAAATCGTTCGTTTGTTGTACAACATCAAGCTTTTGGACATTTGGCAGATCGCTATAACTTAGACCAAGTTTCAGTGGGCGGTATGATCACTGAAGTCGAACCGAACCCTCAAGCTTTGACCAATATTGTAAACTTTGTCAAAGATAATAATGTTCCAATTATTTACTATCAAAGTGGCGAAAGTTCATCTACTGCTGAAGCTATCGCAAATGAAACAGACACAGAAATTGCTGTTTTATATGATCTGGAAAGTAAACCCGTTGATGGTGATTTTGAAGAGAATGCTTATATTGAAGTCATGTATCATAATTTAGAAGAATTGCAAAAATCAATTCAATAGTATTATATAAAACAAGAAATCAGTTAATATTAAATGTATAATAAATGAATCTGCGCAGGCATGAAATTTTTCGTGTCTGCTGGATTAGTTTGGAGAGCTCCATTTCGGAGATTGTATAGGAGTAAAAATAAGAAATGAGGTATAAAGAATTGCAACAGCAACATTATATTGAAGTGAACGATTTGTCCTTTAAATATGAAGATGAACCTGTTCTCTCAGATATTACATTCACAGTAGATGCTGGCGAATTTGTCATGTTGACCGGTGAAAATGGAGCCGCTAAAACGACTCTACTCAGAAATATTCTAGGCTTGTTAAATCCATCAACCGGGCAAGTAACCATTGCATCAAAAAATATAAAAGGAAATGATCTAAAAATAGGCTATGTGCCTCAACAAGTTTCTTCTTTTAATATCGGCTTCCCAAGTACTGTATTAGAATTAGTTGAATCTGGACGTTATCCTCAAAATCGTTGGTTCAAAAAACTCGACGAAAAAGACAAAGAACATGTGAAACGTTCGCTAGATTCTGTAGGTATGTGGGAGATGCGTCATAAAAAGATTGGTGAGTTAAGTGGTGGACAAAAACAACGAATTTCATTAGCGAGAGTGTTTGCGATGGATCCGGATTTATTTGTCTTAGACGAACCAACCACAGGGATGGATAGTGAGTCTCGCGATGCATTTTATAAATTATTAAAACACAATACAAAAGTTCATGATAAAGGAATTTTAATGGTCACCCACGATCACTTAGAATTACGCCCTTATGTGGATAAGCATATCGAACTTGTCAGAAAGGAGAATTCGCCTTGGAGATGTTTCTCTATGGATTCATGAGACAAGCGTTTCAAGCGTCCTTCTTAATTTCATTAATTGCACCGATTTTAGGGTTATTTTTAATTTTAAGAAGACAGACTCTTTTAGCCGATACATTATCTCACGTCTCATTAGTTGGAGTGGCTTTAGGTTTATTATTAGGCGTTAATCCAACGTGGACAAATTTACTCGTCGTTATCTTAATTTCTCTGTTGCTGGAATATATTGGAGCAGTCTACAAAACATATTCTGAAATTTCGATTGCTATTTTGATGTCAGGTGGAATGGCGGTTGCTTTAGTATTAATGAGCTTGAGTGATGGGACGTCAATGAGCTTAAATAATTTCTTGTTTGGTTCAATTGTCACGATTTCTGCCGAACAAGTACAGTTTTTACTCTTCATTACAGTTAGTGTTCTATTATTATATGCTTTCTTTAAACGTCCAATGTATGTGTTGACTTTTGATGAAGAAACAGCCTTTACTGCGGGGCTTCCGATCCGGTTGATGTCTGTTGCATTTAACGTAATCACTGGAATGACCATTGCGATTGTTATGCCGATTGTTGGGGCATTACTTGTTTCAGCAATTATGATTTTACCAGCAGCTATTTCTATGCGTTTGAGTAAAAGCTTCAACGGGGTCATCCTGATCGGAATTATCGTAGCAATGATTGGTATGTTCGGTGGACTTGTCATTTCATATTATGTAGGCACACCCCCGGGAGCGACGATTACACTTATTTTCTTAGCTCTTTTCTTTATCTTATTACTTGTCGAAAAAATCATCAAAAGATAACTAAATTTCAAAATGACTTCTAAAGTAGCTGATACCTATTTTAGGAGTTTTTTTCTTTTTCTATAAAGCGATTGAAAAAATTAGAGGAGAATTATAGCAGCGCCCTTAAGAAGTCATTACGAGTGTGCGGCATACTTCCCAACTCTTTTTTAAATCGAATTCTATAAACAAATTAGAAGAAAAATAAAAATTGAGATGTAAGGGTTTTAAAGCCGAACGTTAGGGATAAAATAATGTACAATTGTTTGTTTATTCTGTATGATAAGACTAAGAATAGAAATGGAGGTTCATAATGAAAGTTAAACGAAGTGAACGTTTAGTAGAAATGTCAATTTATTTTCTGCAAAACCCAAACACAACCACTCCATTAAATTATTTTTCGGAAAAATTTAAATCTGCTAAGTCTAGTATTAGTGAAGATTTAACGATTATAAAAAATTCTTTTGAAGAGAATAATATGGGAAGTTTGGTTACATATGCAGGTGCACGTGGTGGTGTCCAATATCAACCACATTACGAAGCAGAGCAATTAGAAAAAGAAATTCTAGCTTTACAAAATGAAATTAACGGTTCAGAGAGATTATTACCAGGAGGGTATATTTATACTTCAGATTTACTAAGTGATCCCAAATGGCTAAAGCGTATTGGTAAAGTCATTGCTTCCAAGTATATCGCAGAAGACGTTGATACCATTATGACAATTGCGACAAAGGGTGTACCTATTGCCCAAGCAGTCGCTTATAATTTAAATGTTCCGTTTGTTATTGTACGGAAATCCTCAAAAGTAACAGAAGGGCCAACGGTAAGTATTAATTATTTACCTCGATCTTCTTCCGAACAAGTGGAAAAAATGGAATTATCAAAAAGAAGCTTAAAAGAAGGTTCTAAGATTTTAATTATTGACGACTTTTTACGTGGCGGAGGAACGATAATGGGTCTAGAGAGCATGGCGGATGAATTTAACTGTGAAGTGGTTGACTCTGTGGTTTTCTTAGAACACAATAGCAAAGTCTCTGTAGAGAATTATCACTCGCTCTTAAAAGTAAAATCGGTGAATGAAGCTGAAAACACGATTGAAGTCGAAATGGGTAATTTTCTTTCACTTTGAAAGTGTGTTGAAAAAAGCTCCTAAATCCCTTAAGATATAGTTATAAATTTAACTTTTATTAGTTTAATTAAAATCAAATATTGAATTGGGAGTTAGGAGAAAAATCATGAAAAAACGCTATGTTGTTGTCTTGGCTGCAGGTCAAGGGACGCGTATGAAATCCAAGCTATACAAAGTCATGCATCCGGTTATGGGACGGCCAATGGTTGGTCATGTTGTACAAGCCGCTTTGGATGCGAAAGTCGATCGAGTCATCACAATTACTGGCCATGGTGCAGAGGTTGTTAGCGATTATCTTGGAGAGAAAAGCGAGTATGTCTACCAAGAAGAACAACTAGGTACAGCTCATGCCGTCGAACAAGCAAGGCATCTTTTGGAAGGTAAAGAGGGGACAACGATTGTTCTTTCAGGAGATACACCTTTATTAACTGCAGATACTATTGCAGCTTTAATGGATTTCCATGAAAAAGAAGAAGCAAAAGCGACAGTATTAACAGCGATGGCAGATGATCCTTTCGGTTATGGTCGTGTGATTCGATCTGAGGATGAGTCAGTAGATAAAATTGTTGAAGAAAAAGATGCTTCAGTAGATGAAAAGTTAGTTCGAGAAATTAACACTGGAACATACTGCTTTGACAACGAAGCGTTATTTGAAATTTTAACTAAAGTAGACAATAACAACGCACAAGGGGAGTATTATTTACCTGACGTGGTTGAAATACTAAAAGATAAAAATGAAACGGTTAGTGCCTATAGATTAGACAATATGGACGAATCATTAGGTGTTAATAATCGTGTGGCTTTATCAGAAGCAACAAAAGTCATGAGAGAACGTATTAATACACAACATATGATAAATGGTGTAACGTTGGTTGACCCAGAAAATACGTACATCGAAATGAACGTTAAAATTGGGCGTGACACAGTGATTGAACCTGGTACTTATCTGAAAGGAAATACAGTCATTGGCGAAGATGTATTCATTGGTATGAATACGATGATTGAAGACAGTGAGATTGCGGATAATGTTGAAATCACACAATCAGTTATTGAAGAATCTACTATTCATACAGGAGCAGATATTGGCCCACACAGTCACTTACGTCCAAAGAGTGTCATTGGCGAAGGGGTTCATATTGGAAATTATGTAGAAATTAAAAAAGCAACAATTGGTAAAGACACCAAAGTAGGGCATCATACTTATATAGGAGATGCTGAAGTTGGTGAAAATGTGAATGTTGGTTGCGGTGTTGTCTTTGCGAACTATGATGGTAAGAATAAATCAACAACAACCGTTGGCGATCATTCATTCATTGGAAGCAATGTAAACTTGGTAGCGCCTGTGACACTTGGTGAGAAAAGCTTTGTTGCTGCAGGTTCTACAATAATAGAAGAAGTACCTTCAAAAGCTTTAGGAATTGCCCGCGCTCGTCAAGTGGTTAAAGAAGACTTTTATACAAAATATTTTGAAGAAGAAAACAAATAAGATATTAAAACATGAGTTCATAAATGGAGGATATATATGAGTGAAAAAGAAATGCGCTTGAAGGTATATTCATTAAGTTCCAACCTTCCGTTAGCTGAAAAAATCGCTAGTTATTTAGGTACTGAATTGGGAGAACTTGACGTAAATACATTCAGTGATGGTGAAATAGCGATCAGTATCGAAGAAAGTATTCGTGGGGATCATGTATTTATCGTTCAGTCTACTTCCTACCCAACGAATGATAATTTGATGGAGTTATTAATTATGATTGATGCACTCCGTCGCGCAAGCGCAAAAACAATCACGGCGGTCATTCCATATTATGGGTATGCAAGACAAGACCGAAAAGCACAACCGCGCGAACCAATCACGGCTAAACTTGTAGCGAATTTATTAACAACAGCGGGTGCTGACCGTATTGTTGCTTTAGATTTACATGCTGCCCAAATTCAAGGATTTTTTGATATTCCAGTGGATCACTTACTTGGTGCTCCATTACTTGCAAGTTGGTTTTTAGATAGAAAACTTTCAGGTAGTGATGTTGTCGTTGTTTCACCCGATCATGGTGGAGCGACACGAGCGCGTAGATTAGCTGAATTTTTAGACTCGCCGATTGCCATCGTAGATAAAAGACGTCCGAAACCCAACGTTTCTGAAGTCATGAATATTATCGGAGATGTAAAAGGGAAAACAGCGATTATTATTGATGATATGATCGATACGGCAGGAACGATCACAAATGCCGCACAAGCCTTAATAGATGCAGGCGCAACAGAAGTCTATGCTTGTGGGACACATGGTGTCTTTTCACCTCCTGCAATTGAGCGTATTGAAGAATCTGTCATTAAAACAATGGTTATAACGGATTCAATTTACCTACCAGAAGAAAAACGTATTGATAAGATTGAATTGATTAGTGTCAGTGAATTAATTGGACAAGCCATTGAGCGTATTTATGAAGAACGCTCCGTTTCACCGCTATTTTATAAGAAATTCAAGAATAAACAAGAATATAAATTTGATGATGATTAAATTAATGATAAAATGATTAGAAATGAAGTCTTGCGATTGAGCTCAAATTCAGTCGCAAGTATTTTTTTAGCAATTTTAGAAAAAGGAGAAGATTAAATGGAAAAAATCACAAATCAAAGTCTGTTTGATTTAAAAAGTGTGACTCAACCCGTCGTTGCAGAAGGTTATGCTTTTTATGTAGAAACAGAAATGCTTGAAGAAGAGAACAAATATGTCTCCTCAATTTATCGGGTCAATTTAGAAACAAAAGAACGGGTTTTATTTGGAGATAGTGGTAGTCTAAACACTCAAATTAAACTATCAGGCGATAAAAAGTCTTTAACATATCTCTCAAATAATACGAAAGACGATAAAGTACAACTATTTACAATCCCACTTTCTGGAGGATCAGCAACGCAATTAACATTTGAAGAAAATGGCGTAAGTAATTATCATTGGTTAGCCGACTCAAAAACGGTTTACTATCAAACAAACACCAAACAAGAACAAGAAGACCCAGAAGAAAAAGAAAGTGACTTCCCAGCGAAAAAAGTATTCACAAAACTTACTTATAAAGCGGATGGAAGTGGTTATTTACCGGAAGATCGACTATTCCAAATCAAAAAACTAACGGTCGATGCGGCAGAAGCCAAACCAGATTTAGTTGTCGAAGAAAACCGACCTCTAACACTTTTATACGTCGCAAAAGACGAATCTTACATATTATACTTTGACCGTTTTGATCCAGAAGATGAATGGATTTATGGCGGTAGTATTTTCAAATATGACCTAGCAACCAAAGAAGCTAAACTGGTCACCGAACAAATTCCAGGCGGAATCTTTGGCCACGCCCTACCTTCGGAAAATGAGGAATATTTCCTATTTACCGGGAATGATTTTGGTTACAAATTCGTGACCAATAATCATGTATATGGTTACGACGTCAAAACACAAACATTGACGAATTTGACGCCAGATTTGGATTTTGGCGTAGGCGATTCTTTAAGTGGTGACTTCCAACAAAACACGGGCGGTTCAGATATTTGGTGGTTAGAGGATGGAAAAACATTCTTATTCAAAGCGACCGAACACGGAAAAATTACACTTTATCGGGGATCTGTCGAAGGTGGATTTGAAAAAGTCTTTGACCAAAAAATGCATATTACTGGATTAGATTTATTAGAGAATAAAACGCAAGCTGCGATAACTTATTCGACATTAACAAATCCAAGCACAGTCGCATTATTAGATTTAGAGACAAATGAAGTTACAGATTTATATCATCCAAATGCGAAGTTTTTTGAAGAACATAAAGTTTCAGAACCTGAGAGCTTCTGGTTCAAGAGTGTTCATGATTGGGACATTCAAGGGTGGTACGTTCCGCCAGTCGATGCGGGAGAAAAACATCCCGTGATATTATATATTCATGGAGGCCCTCAAGTTTCTTATGGAGAGACGTTCTTTCATGAAATGCAAGCATTAGCTGGAGCAGGCTATGGTGTTATCATGCTAAATCCTCGTGGAGGCAGTGGTTATGGCCAAGAGTTTGTCGCTTCTATCTTAGATAATTATGGAGATGAAGATTATCAGGATTTAATGAATGGAACAGACTACGTATTAGAAAATTACCTTTCTATTGACTCTGAGCGAGTGTATGTTGCAGGTGGTAGTTACGGTGGCTTTATGACAAACTGGATGGTCACACATACCGATCGCTTTAAAGCAGCCGTTACTCAACGTTGTATTTCTAACTGGATAAGTTTTTACGGAACAAGTGATATTGGACCAGCATTTGTGGAATTCCAATTAGGTCGAGATTTAAGCGACATGGAAGAGTTATGGAAGATGTCACCCCTTGCACATGCTGAAAACGCAAAAACACCTTTATTAGTTCTTCATGGTGAGGAAGATTATCGTTGCCCACAAGAACAAGGGGAGCAAATGTATATTGCGATGAAAAAACAAAGAGTAGATACACGCTTTGTTATTTTCCCTCAATCAAGCCACGGTTTATCTCGTGAAGGATTACCGAATTTACGTATAGAAAGACTAAACGAAATTGTTGAGTGGTTTGAAAACTATCAATAAATAAAATTCATCAAAAGAATTCATAGACTGAGAATATTCTCTTTCTATGAGTTCTTTTATTTATGAAATGAAGAAAAATACACGGCGACCCTCCCGTAACCACGAAAGCTGGTTTCAAATACACGGCAACCCTTCTACAACCACGAAAACTGATTTCAAGTTCACGGCAAGGCTCCCGTGACCACGAAACCTGCTTTCAAATACACGGCGACCCTCCCGCTTCTATGAACGAGCGCTACAAGTGTGTGAGAAACAAAAAAATTAAAATCACCTTTAAAAGATGAAAATTTCATCAGAAATTCACTACATCTACTTGAACATTAAAACAATAGCAACAAATTTAAAATATGTTTAACCTTTAACATACAAGACTAAATGATGAATGCTTTCTATATATTTACTAAAACAAATTTCATGTAACCCATTCTTTTTTCCTTTTCTTCAAACTTTCTTCTCATTTATATGTTATAATAAGAGAATACGCCTCAATAAAGACTAAATTTAAATCTTTATTTGTCATAAAATACCCAAATAGTGGTGTTTATAAGAAGCAACACGGCGTAAATATCACCAGTGTTAGAAACTGATGTGAAATGTATGATATAATTCTAATGGACTGTTTTTTTATAGATGGTCTTTTTTGTTTGTGTAAAAAAGCACATGTAGTAAAAAAACATCATTAATTATTTCTAAATTGCTATAAAATGACTGAAAATCAGCATTTAGAAATCAAAATTCGTAAAAGGAAGTGAACATTATGAGTATTATAGAATTTAAAAATGTGGATAAATATTATGGAGACATGCACGCATTGAAGAATATTAATTTAACATTTAATGAAGGTGAGGTCACCACGCTCATCGGACCATCTGGATCAGGTAAGTCAACGCTACTTCGCTGTATTAATGGACTGGAAAAAATAACAGATGGACATCTTCACGTTTTTGGTGAAGATATTGCAGATCCAAAGACTGATATCCGTCTTGTACGTCAAAAAATTGGTATGGTCTTTCAGCATTTTGAGTTGTATCCGCATATGACTGTAACTCAAAATGTGACCTTAGCGCCTATGAAAGTTTTAGGAATCTCTGAAAAAGAAGCACTTGAAAGTGCAGAGAGATATTTGACTCGCGTAAATATGTGGGACAAAAAGGATGCTTACCCTGACAATTTATCTGGAGGGCAAAAACAACGTGTAGCTATTGCACGAGGGTTGGCGATGAAACCAGACGCGATGTTATTTGATGAACCGACATCCGCTTTAGACCCAGAAACAATTGTTGATGTACTGGACGTTATGAAAGATATTGCTGAAAAAGACGGCATGACAATGATTGTTGTAACGCATGAAATGGGCTTCGCCCGAGAAGTGGCGGATCGTACAATCTTTATGACGGCAGGTGAAATTATCGAAGACCGTCCAAGTGAAGAGTTCTTTGAAAATCCACAAGATGAGCGTGCTAAAAACTTTATCAATCAAGTTTTCGCTTATTAAGGAGTGATTTACATGAAATTTATGAAACGTATTATTGTAGGCCTGGGCTTATTGTTACTCGCATTTGTTGTGACAGGCTGTGGGCAAGCGGCAGCGGATGTTGATATTGCTGAGCGCATTGATGAGCAAAAAACACCAGTACTGACTTGGGGTGTAAAAGCGGATACAAATCTCTTTGGTTATTATAATATTGAATCCGCCCAAATTGAAGGTTTCGATGTAGATATTGCCAAAGCATTAACGGATGAAATGACAAACGGCACGGGAAAAGCTGAATTTGTTGAAGTAACATCAAAAACGCGTATTCCATTATTAAAAAATGGAAAAATTGATGGTATTCTTGCAACAATGACAATTACCGAAGAGAGAGAAAAAGAAGTTGACTTTAGTGATGTCTATTTTAATGGTGGACAATCGTTATTGGTTCATGAAGATTCTGAAATAGAGAGTCTTGAAGATTTAACCGAAGATCACACGGTCTTAGCTATTAAAGGTTCAAGTTCTACTCAAAATATGCGTGAACTTGCTCCACAAGTGGATGTATTAGATTTAGAAAATTACAGTGAGGGCTTCGTTGCACTACAATCAGGGCAAGGGGACGCACTTACGACAGATAACGCGATTTTACTTGGGATGATTGCTACAAACCCTGATTATCGTTTAGCCGGTAGCAACTTTACAGATGAACCTTATGGAATTGCAATCAATAAAGGACAAGATGAATTTCACAAAAGATTAGAAGAGGCGTTAGACACCATTCAAGACAATGGCGTTTACGACGAAGTCTATGCGAAATGGTTTGGTGAAATTCTACCAGCGGATTCTCCAAATAGTGCAAGTACTTCAACGACAGGTGCTGCAAACAATAGCACTGACGAAGAAGAAACAGAAAGTGGGGAAGAAGAATGATTGGTTTATTCGAACAATATTGGCCTTTATTATTAGAAGGCTTTGTTAATACATTAATTGCGAGTCTTATCGCATTATTTAGTAGTTTAGTTATTGGAACAATAATGGGAATGCTTCAATTGACACCGAATAAATTCATTCGTGGCTTAGCCAACATATACGTTGAGTTTTTCAGAAATATTCCCTTACTAATTATCGTGATGTTTTTCTATGTGGTTATACCGATGTATTGGCTAAATATTTCCGGTTTTTGGGCCGGAACAATTGGCTTAACCATTTATACTTCATCGTTTATTGCAGATAATGTTCGAGCTGGGATCTTAACTGTGCCGAATGGACAAATGGAAGCCGGTCTGTCACAAGGAATGAAACGAAACCAAGTGATGCGCTATGTTATTTTACCGCAAGCGATTCGTATTGTTCTCCCACCTTTAGGAAATCAATTTATTAACTTAGTGAAAAACTCATCTATTCTGGCAATGGTTGCTGGTTTAGACTTGATGTATTATGGGGACTTTGTGGCGATGGAAACATTCAATACTTTTGACACTTATATTCTAGTAGGGCTGATTTATCTAGTGATCACGTTACCATTAACTTACTTTACAAGAAGACTCGAAACTAAATTAGGCGTAAACGATAATTAAGGAGGAGATTAAATGAATTTTTCTGAAGCTTTTTCATGGATAAACATTCAATTTTTACTAGAAGGTCTCCTGATTACAGTTGAGGTTGCCTTTTATTCCATTATTTTCAGTATTATCTTAGGCTTTATCTTAGGCGTTATTCGTTATTTTGAAATTCCTGGGGTTTCTAAAGTTGTAGGGTGGGTAGTCGATATTATTCGAAACCTCCCGTTACTGCTTATTATATTTTTTACTTATTTTGCCTTGCCGCAAATGGGGGTAAGCCTAGATGTCTTTTGGTCAACAGTAGCTGCGATGACTATTTTTGAAGCATCTATGATTTCAGAAATTTTACGAGGCGGTTTAAAAGCAGTTCCTAATGGACAAACGGAAGCAGGACTTGCATCTGGCCTAACAAGAGCAGATGTCATGCGATATGTTTTACTACCGCAAGCAATAAGAGATACTTTACCTTCTGTTGTTAGTCAACTGATCGCATTGATTAAAGACACGTCTTTAGCGACAATCATCACTTTGCCAGAATTAACGCATAATGCACAAATTATTTATGGTCAAAACACTGCTTATGTTATTCCGATGTTTATTGTGCTAGCGTTTTTCTACTTTATTATTTGTTTTGCGCTATCCTTATTCTCAAAATACTTGGCAAGAACTTTTGCTTTTAGAACAACTGAACTTCAAAATCAAGGCTAAAATTAAATAAATTAAAAACCGAAACCAACGAATATGGTTTCGGTTTTTTGCTATAAATTTGTAAGTATTTATTAGCCAAAGAAACTCAAGAAAATGCCAGCAGCTACTGCGGATCCAATAACACCTGCAACGTTTGGTCCCATAGCGTGCATTAATAAGTAGTTATTTGGGTTTGCTTTAATACCTTCTGATTGCGCAACACGTGCAGCCATTGGTACAGCAGAAACACCTGCAGATCCAATTAATGGGTTAACTTTTCCACCCGTTAACTTGTACATCAATCTACCCATTAAGACGCCCGTTGCAGTTCCTACACTAAAGGCAAAGAGTCCTAATGCAATGATAATAATGGTATCGAGTGATAAGAGTGTTTCAGCATTCGCTGTAGCTCCAACAGAAACCCCTAATAAGATGGTAATGATGTACATCATCGAATTTTCTAGAGTTGCTGTTAATAAAGGAACAACACCACTTTCTCGAATTAAATTACCTAACATCAACATTCCGACCAATGTTGTAGCTGAAGGAATAAGTAAGCTTACAAATAATGTAACAATAATTGGGAATATAATTTTTTCCTTTTTAGAAACAGGACGAGCCTGTGTCATGACGGTTTTTCTTTCTTCCTCTGTCGTTAAAGCTCTCATAATCGGCGGTTGAATAATAGGTACCAAGGCCATATATGAGTATGCCGCAATGGCAATGGTTGGTAAAATATGTTCAGCTAACTGAGTAGAAGTATAGATCGCAGTCGGACCATCCGCTCCTCCAATTATACCGATTGATGCTGCTTCATTAGGCGTCATTCCTAATGCTAAAGCACCGAAAAATGCTGCGAAAATTCCAAATTGAGCAGCTCCACCTAAAAGCAGAGTCTTAGGATTCGCAATCAGTGGGCCAAAATCTGTTGATGCGCCCAAACACAAGAAGATTAAAGGAGGGAACACACCCAAACCGACACCTTGGTATAAATAATAAAGAAGTCCGCCGTTTTCAGTCGCAGTACCTGGATCCATTAAACCGGTTAATGGCAAATTCGCTAATAACATTCCAAAACCAATCGGAATTAATAAGTACGGTTCATATTCTTTAGCAACCGCTAAATAAATTAATACTAATGCAATACCAATAACAATAAGTTCTTGAATAGTCAGATTTATTAAACCTGACGTCGTAATAAGTTCAGTAATTGCTTCTATCATTTAATCTGCGACCTCCTATATTGTCAGAAGTACTTGATCAGATTCCACACGATCATTTGGGTTAACGAAAATTTCGCCAACAACGCCATCAGCAGGAGCAACGATTTCATTTTCCATCTTCATCGCTTCTAAAATAATCAAAGTATCTCCTTTAGTAACATTTTGCCCTGGTGAAACATTCACACTTAAAATCATTCCGGCCATAGGGGCTTTGATTTTTTCACCATCTCCTGTTGCTGCAGGTTGTGCAGAAGGTTCTGTCGACGTTGGGGTTTCTGCGTCAACACTTTGGGAGCTTTGCCCACTAGACATATCTGCATCCGCTGATAATTCTTTTACAGAAACACGGTAAACTTCATTATTAATTTCAATTTCATATTTTTTCATTTTATAAAATCCTCCAATTATTTCACCCGTTTTGACTCAACGATTTCAAATTTTTTATTCGGTTCATCTTCTGAAGCTAACACTAAAGCCATTAATTCAGCCACTTGTTGATGCTTTTTATTAACATTTAAGTTTTTTGAAGCTTGCGGATAGGTTTTGCTCGATTGCTTTGTCGTAGGTTGAGCTCCAACAGAATCTGTTGCAGGTTCCGGTTCATTAATGAATTTTGAAACAAGTTCAACTAATCCCCAAATCGCTGTTAATAATAGAAAAACAACAAGCATTGAGACGACTGTTAGTACTAATCCATCCATAATACTAATGGTTTCCATTCAATTCCTCCTCAAGTATTTGTCCGATCAATTTAGTTTGCATAGCGTGCTTGAATTTTGATGGGCTCATCCTCAGCTGGTGCAGGATTATATTTATTTTCTAGATACTGGCGGCCAACTTGTGGGAATAGAGCATAAGTAATCACATCTTCATCATTTTTAGCTAATTCACCGAGCTCTTCTTTTAATTTATCAAACTCTGGCTCTAAGCGATCAGCTGGACGGAAATCAATGACTTCATCATCGCCGATAATTGATTGACGGAAGTCTTCATCAATTGGCGCTGGAGACTTTCCATAGTTTCCTTTGAGATAGTCTTTAATTTCATTCGGCACCATTTTATAGCGTTCACCCGTTAAAATATTAAAGACCGCTTGTGTTCCTACCATTTGACTCATTGGAGTAACTAATGGCGGATAACCTAAATCTTTTCGTACACTAGGGACTTCATTTAATACGTCATCATATTTATCAATGGCTCCAGCTTCGCGTAATTGAGAATTTAAATTAGATAACATCCCACCAGGTACTTGATAAATTAAAGCTTTAGGATCGGCAAATAACATTCTTGGATCAAGGGTGTCATTTTCTAAATATTTATTCCGAATCCCTTTGAAGTAATCTGCAATTTCTTCTAATACGTCAATATCTAAATGCGTATCAATGCCCAGTTCTTCAAAAGCCAAAGCCGTTGATTCTGTTGCGGGTTGACTTGTTCCTTCAGCAAATGGTGAAATAGCTGTATCAATAATATCTACGCCAGCTTTTACAGCTTCAAGATACGTCATTTGAGAGACACCACTCGTTGCATGTGTATGTAGATTTAAAGGAACATCGATGACTTCTTTAATCGCAGGAATCAACTCGTGAGTAACCGCAGGCGTTAAAATACCCGCCATATCTTTCAGACAAATTGAATCTGCGCCTAAGTCGTTATATTGCTTAGCTAAATTTGTATAATATTCAACCGTATGAACTTCACTCGTTGTATAAGCAATGGTTAACTGAGCATGAGCACCGTACTTTTTAACGGCATTTAAAGAGGCTTCTAAATTACGGGGGTCATTTAGAGCATCGAAAATTCTAAAAATGTCAATCCCGTTTTTGGTAGCGTTTTCAACGAATTTATCGACAAGGTCATCTGCATAATGACGATAACCGATTAAGTTTTGGCCTCGTAGAAGCATCATTAATTTTGTATTGGGGGTACGTTTTCTGATCTCACGTAATCTTTCCCACGGATCTTCATTTAGGAAACGGATGGCTGAATCATAAGTTGCTCCTCCCCAACACTCAAGAGCATAATATCCAGCTTTGTCCATTTTTTCTACTGTAGGGAGCATATCTTCTGTAGACATCCGTGTTGCCATGAGACTCTGATGAGCATCACGTAAGACAGTTTCATTCACTCGAACTTCTGTCATAATCTTTCCAACCTTTCTTTTTGATCGATTTAATCTTTATTCATGTACATTATATGGTAAATAACAATAAAAAGTAATAAGAAAAAGCTTGTATATTGTTCTAAAGCTGTGTTTTAGTGTAAATCTATTCAGATAATATCAAAATAGAAATTTTCTTCTATATAGTAGGACATTTTTTCTTTTATTTTGAGTTCTTCTTTATAAATATTTCACATTCTATAAAAACAACAAAAATACAATCGCTTTCATTAATTTCAAAAGTACAGAAGAAGAACATTACAAGTCTTGAATTAAAAACGCTTGTCAATTAGTATTATACATGAAATCGGTTACGCTCTGTACTTCACGAAGAGAATAACTAAAAAAATATAAAAGGTACCTCCAAAAGATATATGAAAAACGATATAAAAAACAGGAGGAAGAAAATGTATTTAGCTATTATAGGATTTATATTAATCATTGCTTTAATGTATGTACTTATCGCAGAAAAAATGTTACCCCCCGTGGCGTTTGTATTATTTCCATTAATTACTGCAATTTTAATCGGAGCAGATATTACACAAATTAGTGAATATGTACAAATGGGATTAGGTTCGATTCTAAACACTGCAGTTTTGTTTTTATTCTCTATTTCATTCTTTACTTTAATGTCAGAGCAGGGGTTATTTGATCCACTGGTTGATTTTATTAATAGTAGAAACTGGAAATAATTTTGAATGGAATTGATTTATTCTATTGCTCTTATTAGCTTCTCATGATGAACAGGGAAGCAAAAGCAATCAACATATACAGCCAAAAAAAGCCTATAACTACACAAAGTAGTCATAGGCTTTTTGATTGGTATTAGAGCACCCAACTAATTAGGCGAATTAGTTAGATTTCATTAATTCGTCGATGTATTTAACATCTTCTGGTTGGTTTGCTTCGATTTCTTTAATTTTATCTGCAAATTGTGGTAAGTAGTCTTTGTGTGCGTATAACATTTGATCTAATAATGTTTTCGCTGTTTTTCCACCTGGTACTAATGGGTTTGTTGTGAATGCTTGTAAAGCTGCACCGTAGTCACCAGTAATTGCTGCACGGATTGTTGTTTCTTCCATACCTTTCATTACTTGCAACATGCCACGAGCTGCTGCATTTTCAAATGATCCCCAGTTATAAGGTACGAAACCTTTACCAGTTACAACACCTGAAACTTCAACTGCTGCATCGTATGGTAAGTCTGTGATTGTACCATTATTTTTCGTTGAAACAACCATTTCAGTATGTTTGTCATTTTGAATAGAAGCAATGATTTCACATGCTGCATCAGAATAGTGTGTTCCACCACGTTGAGTTAATTCTTCAGGTTTGTAGTCTAATTCTGGATCTTTGTATAATTCGAATAGACGACGTTCTGTTTCTTTAACAACTTGTGCACGTGTTTTACCTTCGTTAAACTCTTCGATTGAATGCTCTAGCATTTCATCTTCAATATAGTAGTAACGGTGGTAACCACATGGTAGCATTTCTAAATCTTTTACTTGTTCGTAAAGGAATTTAGCTGCGTGAATATTTTCCATGTCTCCACGAGCTTCACTTTCTGGGTTGTAAAGTGCGTCAATAATTTCTTGAGTACGCTCGTTACCTTCTTTATCCCAAACTCTGTGCCAGTGGAAGTGGTTAATTCCTGCATAGTGGAAGAATAATTCTTCTTCTGGAATACCAAGTGCTTCAGATCCACCTTTTGTATGTCCAATTGGTACGTTACATAAACCTAATGTACGTTCCCAGCCACCATGTTTGATTGCTGCTTCAGTAACCATACCTGCAGGGTTTGTGAAGTTTACTAACCATGCGTCTGGACATTGTTTTTTCATGTCTTCAATAATGTCTAAGATTACAGGGATTGTACGGAATGCTTTGAACATACCACCCGCACCATTTGTTTCTTGTCCTAAAACACCGTGAGATAGTGGAATACGCTCATCTTTAACACGAGCATCTAATAATCCAACACGGAATTGAGTGGTTACGTAATCAGCATCTTTTAAAGCTTCAAAACGGTCTAGTGTTAAAGTAACTTTCCAGTCTAAACCTGCTGCTTTAATCATACGTTTTGCCATTTCACCAACAATTTCAAGCTTTTCTTTACCTTCTTCGATATCTACTAACACAATTTCGCGAATTGGTAATTGGTCTTTACGTAAGATATACCCTTCAATCAACTCAGGTGTATAACTAGAACCTCCACCAATTGTAACAATCTTCAATGATTCTTTACCCACGTTTTCTTCCTCCTTGTTTTGTAAAACGCTTATAAAAAATAACTTTCATCAGTACTGTACTTTATGTAAAGGATTACACACAAGCAAAATTTGAAAATAATTTTTAAAATGTCCTTTTATCTGCATATTTTCATGTTTTCTTCAAACCCTATGGTAAAATAGAAGATGAAACCAAAAAAACTAGAAGGTGGGGAACAACTATTTTAGCTTTATCTGTGTTGATGCTTGAACGTGGTGGATTAATAATTATTTTAGCTTATTTGTTAGTTAGTATTCCTCGTTTCCAACATTTACTTCAAGATAGACAACAATGGAATGTAAAAATACAATTGCTTTTTATTTTCAGTTTATTTGCGATTATTTCAAATTTTACTGGTGTAGAAATTTCAGAAAATGAAATTATTATCGATCAATTGTTTTCTCAGTTAGCACCAAATTCTTCATTAGCGAACACGAGAGTACTTACGATTGGCGTATCTGGAATTATTGGTGGCCCTTTTGTAGGAATCGGGGTTGGTCTTTTCTCGGGGATCGTTCGATTTTGGCAAGGTGGGGCAGATCCACATACTTATGTGATCTCTTCTTTACTTATCGGTTTAGTTTCTGGCCTTTTAGGAAAGAAAACAATAGAAAATAATTCTTTACCAAGTATTAAAAAAGCTGCGTTCTTTGGTGCCATGATGGAAGCTATCCAAATGATTTGTATCGTTGCTTTTGGTAGTAATTTTGTGGAATCTTTAGGCGTTGTTCGTGTTGTAGCTGTGCCGATGATGTTAACGAATAGTATTGGAACGGCCATGTTTCTTTCAATTATTGATTCGGCTCGTCGTCAAGAAGAACAAACAAGAGCGGTTCAGACTCATGATGTTTTACAACTAGCAAGCGAAACCTTGCCTTACTTTCGCTCAGGTTTTGACAAATCGTCCGCCGCAAAAGCCGCCGAGCTAATTCAACAATTTACGAAGGTGGATGCTGTTAGTATTACCGATCAAGAGAGTATTTTAGCTTATGTTGGTGCAGGTCACGATCATCATAAACCAACGAGCAAAATTATAACGGATTTATCGAAGGAAGTTTTACATACAGGCGAAACGAAAGAAGTACATTCGAAAAAAGAAATTGGATGTACGCATACGGGATGCCCTTTAGAAGCTGCAATTGTGATTCCTTTAAAGACAAAAGATGAAACGGTCGGTACATTAAAGTTTTATTTTACAGATAAAACACGTTTGACTTTCGTTGAACGCCAATGGGCCGATGGTTTAGCGAGCATTTTTTCTAGCCAATTAGAATTAGGTAAAGCAGAAACCGAAACCCAACTGTTACGTGATGCTGAAATAAAATCCTTACAAGCTCAGGTGAATCCGCATTTTTTCTTTAATGCACTTAACACCATTTCAGCCCTTATTCGCATTGATAGTGAGAAAGCAAGATCTTTACTGATTCAACTCAGTCGTTTCTTTAGAGCAAATTTACAAGGATTTCGGGAAAATTTAATGCCTCTAGTGGATGAATTAGAACAAGTCGAAGCTTACCGACAACTGGAACAAGCGCGATTTCCAGATAAAGTTAAAATGGATTTTTTCATTGAAAAAGGCTTAGAGAATGCTTTAGTACCACCGTTCTTAATCCAAATACTCGTTGAAAATGCTTTTAAACATGCTTTTGGAAACCGAAAAACAGGAAATATAGTCTCTGTTTCTGTTTTTGGAGAAAATGAACAGTTAACCATCCAAGTAAAAGATAATGGATGGGGAATTGAACCTGAAAAAATTCCATACTTAGGGGATGTAGCTGTCCCATCAGATAGTGGAACGGGTTCAGCTCTAGAGAATTTAAATCGCCGTTTAATTAGTTTATTTGGTACAAAAGCAAAGTTGGAATTTTCTACAGGTGAAGATGGAACCACCGTTACTTGTACATTTCCGTTAAAAATGGAAGGAGAATAAAGAATGCGTGCATTAATCGTAGATGATGAACCACTTGCAAGAAATGAATTATCTTATTTACTTAAACAAACAGATGAAATTAGTGCCATTGAGGAAGCTGATTCTATTGAAGAAGCGTTAGAGAAATTATTACAAGAAAAGATTGATATTGCATTTTTAGATATTCACTTGACAGAAGAAAGTGGGTTAACTTTAGCGGATAAAATGAATCGGATGACTAACCCACCGATTATTGTATTTGCGACAGCTTATGATGAATATGCTATTGAAGCTTTTGAGCGCGATGCTCGTGATTATTTATTAAAACCATTTGAGCAGAAACGTGTAAAACAGACAGTACAACGAGCAAAAGCTATTCTTTCTGGTAAAGAAAAAAAGACAAAAGAAACGACTAAAGAAGCGGCAGAAGTCTTTCCAGTACAAATGGATGATCGGATCTATATGGTGAAAGTCGAAGAAATTCTTGCAATCGAAGTGAATCAAGGGGAAACAACAGTGTACACCGAAGAAAAAGAATATAAAACAACGGATCCTTTAACAGCTTGGGAGGAGAAACTACCAAACCCGCCTTTTATGCGAGTGCATCGTTCTTATCTAGTTAATTTAGATAAAATAATTGAAATCCAGCCTTGGTTTAATCAAACCTACCAATTAACGATTAAAAATGACTTGAAAATACCCGTCAGCCGTTCCTATGTCCAATTATTTAAAAAACAAATTGGTCTCACAAAAACTTAAAATAATATCCAATGTATTCTAGGGTCAACATATTGCATGTTGGCCCTTAAATTATGTAACTTAGCAGATTTTCTCCAATTTTTGGCATAAATTAGTACAATTCAATGTATAGAAAACGATTGCAAAACAGGAGGAGAAGAAGATGCTTACGTTATTAGGTGGAATAGCTTTGTTATTTATTGCATATTTTACGTATGGCCGTTATGTAGAAAAGAACTTTGAAATTGATCCCGAGCGGGAAACACCAGCAGAAGCTCTAAAGGATGGATATGATTTTGTCCCCATGCCGAAATGGAAGAACGCACTTATTCAATTATTAAATATTGCTGGAACAGGTCCTATCTTTGGTCCAATTATGGGCGCTTTATATGGTCCCATTGCTTATCTTTGGATTATTATAGGTTCAATTTTTGCAGGAGCCGTTCATGACTACATGATTGGAATGATTTCTCTGCGGAATAATGGTGCGCATTTACCAGAATTGGCGAGCCGCTACCTTGGAAAATCGGTCAAACATATTGTTAATATCTTTTCCATGTTATTACTATTGCTCGTAGGAACTGTATTTGTAACAACACCTGCCAACTTAATCAATAGTTTAACCCCAAGTTGGATGACTGTTGGAATGATTACTGTTTTAATATTTCTTTACTATATCATCTCGACAATCTTGCCAATTGATAAAGCAATGGGGAAAGTTTTTCCGATTTTTGGAGCCATTTTGATTATTAGTACGCTCGCAATTGGAGGAACCTTATTATTTAAACATGGTGGGTCGATTCCTAACCTAACATCAAATACTTTACAAAATTTCCATCCAGGCGGTTTAGCGATTTTCCCAGCCCTATTCTTTACCATTTCGTGTGGTGCGTTATCTGGTTTTCATGCAACCCAAGCACCATTAGTTTCAAGAACCAGTAAAAATGAACAAGAAGGCCGTTTCACTTTTTACGGTATGATGCTTGCTGAAGCAGTCATTGCGATGATTTGGGCAGCTGCATCAATGACTTTATTTGATGGCCAAACTTTAAGTCAAATGATTAATGCAGGAACAGCTTCACTCGTTGTAAATGAAGTCTTAATTATGTTACTAGGTAGCATTATAGGAACGCTTGCGATAGTCGGCGTGATTGTATTACCTATTTCTTCTGGACTTTCAGCTTTTAGAAGTTTAAGAAATATTGTGGCAGATTATTTAAAGATTAAACAAGATACTGTTGTAAAAATTTTAGCGGTGACGATTCCGTTATTTGTCGTTTCTTATTTCTTGACATTGATTGACTTTAATCTTTTATGGCGCTACTTTAACTGGGCGAATCAAGTCACTGCGGTCATTGCATTACTGATCTCTACTCGTTATCTCTACTTGAAGAATAGAAATTATTGGGTCACGCTCATTCCAGGAGTCTTTATCCTTTATGCGGTGGTTGTTTATATTTTAAGTGAACCGATTGGCTTACACATGGGCTTAACACCAGTCACTTATGTTGCAGGAGCCGTGATTACACTTGGTTTCTTATGGTTATTTTGGGAATCAGGGAAAAAGCAAAAAGAGAACTTGGATTACAGCTCACCATTACTGAACGATCATCTACCCATTGAAACAAATCCAGCCAATTAATTTCATAAATGACGAAAAAAGTCGTAGTGATGCACTGCGGCTTTTAATTTTGTAGAGTCTAGTTGTACAAAGAAAGTTGATAGGATAATGCAAACATAAAGTCATCGCTCCTATGAAACAGTGCTATAAGTATGCGAGAATCAAAAAAATAGAAATTTCTCTTTAAAATAAAAGCGAGAGAAAAACATCTTGAAGCTATGAACCGTATTGTTGGTAAGCTATTTATCTTTTTAGTACACTTAAATTGTGAGAAAAGAATAGGCAGTAACTATCAGACAACGTAAAATTTACGGAGGGATATGCAAATGAATCAAGAACAATTTGACATTATGCAAAACAAAGATGGATTTATTGCGGCACTAGACCAAAGTGGAGGAAGTACACCTCGTGCTTTAGAACTTTATGGAGTTAATGAAGATGAATATTCAAACGAAGAAGAGATGTTTGATCTTGTCCATGAAATGCGTACAAGAATTATCACGTCTCCTGCATTTACAGCAGACAAAATCATCGGTACGATTCTGTTTGAACACACGATGAACAATAAAATCGATGGAAAATATACGGGTGAATATTTGAGGGATAAAGGAATTGTTCCTTTCATCAAAGTAGATAAAGGTCTAGCAGATAAAGAAAATGGCGTTCAGTTGATGAAGCCAATGCCTCAGCTAGATACCTTATTAAAAGAATCTGTAGAAAAAGAAATGTTTGGAACCAAAATGCGTTCAAACATTTTAGAGTACAGCGAAGAAGGTATTGACGCCGTCGTAAAACAACAGTTTGAAGTTGGAAAGCAAATTATTGATGCAGGACTTGTTCCAATTATTGAGCCAGAAGTGAATATAGCTTCAGAAGAAAAAGAGAAAATCGAAGCTTACTTAAAAGAATCTATTAAAAAACACCTAGATGAGCTCAATGAAGATCAATTTGTGATGTTGAAGTTAACTATTCCGACTGAACCTAACTTGTATAAAGAGTTAATTGATCATCCACAAGTCATAAGAGTTGTGGCGCTATCTGGAGGATACTCTACAGCGGATGCAAATGACATGCTGAAATTAAATAATGGCTTAATTGCTAGTTTCTCACGAGCATTAACACAAAATCTAAATGTGAACCAATCCGATGAAGAATTTAACAAAGCTTTACAAGAAGCGGTTGACTCCATTTATGAAGCTTCTATCACATAAATTTAAAAGATATAAACAATTTGAATAAAAAGAACCCCTATCCGGTTTGCAGAAAAAAGACTAATTACTTTTAGTTTTTCTGTGAGCCGGTTTTTATTTTGAGAAAAACAATTAAAAGTATAAAGGAGCCCTGTGAATGTGAACAGCTGTACATTTTGTAACATATTCAGAAATATTTTTGACGGAATAAACGCATTAAACCGGCATTATTGAGTACACAGGGATGAAAGTGGTTACAAAAGTGTAAAAAAACGCTTGCGCAAATTTAAATATTAGAATATACTCTTCTCGGATGTAAAAATTGAAACCGGATGCAATCCTTTTTTTTTATTTACCACAAGGAGGATAAAATTGATAGCGGCTTCATTCGAAAATTTTGGAGGGAAAATTATGGAAAATGCACTAAATAAAATGGAGGCGTTGATGACGCCTATTGCAATGAAATTAGATCAAAACAAGTACTTAACAGCAATTAAGGATGGATTTTTTGGTGTTACGTCAATATTAATCGTAGGTTCTACGTTCTTACTCTTTTCAAACTTACCTATCCCGAATTACCCAGAATTCATGGCAGGAATTTTTGGAGCAAATTGGGCAGAGTTTTTCAACGTACCTTACAACATGACAATGAACTTAATGAACTTATACGTAATTATTGGAATGGCTCGTTCATTAGCTAAAACTTATAAAGTAGATGATTTAGGAGCTTCAATTACAGCATTAGTTTCATTCTTTATTCTTACACCATCAGTACTTGATGTGAACGAAGCATCTGCAATTCCTATGGGTAGCTTAGGAGCAAGTGGACTTTTCTTAGGTATGGCTACAGCAATTATTTCTACAGAAATTTACCGTTATGTTATTCAAAAAGGTTGGGTAATTAAATTCCCTGACACAGTACCATCAAACGTAGCCCTTGCTTTCTCGGCATTGATACCAGCATTAATTAATATCTTATTATTTAACTTTATCCGTATGGGATTTGCAATGACTGAATATGGACATGCAAATGAATTTATTTTTAACATTTTACAACAACCTTTATTAGCATTAGGTGGCTCATTAGGCGCAAACCTTCTGGCTATTTTAATCGCACAATTACTCTGGTCATTTGGTATTCACGGTGCAAATATTGTTAACGCAATTATGACACCAATCCGTTTGGCTTTGACTGTTGATAACGCAAATGCATTCCAAGCTGGCGAAGAATTACCACATATTATGACAACACAATTTATTTCATATTTGCCCACAATGGGTGGATCTGGTGCGACACTAGGTCTAACATTATTAATGCTAACAGTTGCTAAGTCAAAACAGTTTAAAACACTTGGTGGATTAGCTATTGCTCCTGGATTCTTCAACATTAACGAGCCAATTATTTTTGGTATTCCGATTGTATTGAATCCACTTATGTTAATTCCATTTATCTTAGTACCTTTAGTAAGTACAGTATTAAGCTACGTGGTAATGAACGTTGGACTTGTACCATTCACAAACGGGGTCAACTTGCCTTGGACAACACCTGCACCAATCGGTATGTTTATTGTAAGTGGATGGCGCGGAGGTGTTTGGTCACTGATCCTAATGGTTCTTCAAGCAGGTATGTACTATCCATTCTTTAGAGTAGTAGATAACAATGCTTATGTTCTTGAAACAGAAGGTGAAGAAGGCTTAGAAGAAAGAGCTGAATTACTAGAAGAAAATGCTTAATTACTTAGTGATCCTATATAAATAAACTTTAAAAAGTTGACCGGATATTTTCGGTCAGCTTTTTTAGTTATTTAGGAAACTAAATGGTTGAGAGAAGTTTGCCACTCCCATGAACGGCGCCTCTCCCGTATTCACGAAAGCTGATTTGAAGTTCATGGCGCCCCACTCGCATCCACGAAAATTGATTTCAAATTCACGGCGACTCCGCTTCTCTTCAAAATTCATAAAAAATTTCATGATTCATACAAAATTATCATAAAATTTACACTTCTCTTACACTAAAATTTACAATCAACCGATATAGTTATCACAGAGAGTAGCCGTATCATTTCCCCAAAGATTATATGGTACTCCCCAATAAGCTACTCATATAATAACGCCTAGTGATAGGCACATGAAAAGCAAGGATAGCCTCCTTGCTTTTTATGTGTTCTTGAAAAAGTTGAAAAATTTCATTGACCGAAGAAAGTAAAGTATAATGAATTAGAGATAAAAAAGTGGGGAGAAAATAAATGCTTTCAAACATCAAAGAAACCATTCAAAATTATGAACCAAAAATATATGGAAATAGAAGAGAATCCGCTGTATTATTGCCATTGATAAAAAGAGATGGAGAATGGCATATTCTCTATGAAGTACGTAGTCAAATCGTTTCACAAGCAGGAGATTCGTCCTTCCCAGGCGGAAGTGTGGAAGATGGAGAAACATTCAAAGAAGCAGCCATTCGAGAAACGATGGAAGAATTGAATCTACATGAAAACAATATTCAAATGATTGGTGAAATTGACTATATCGTGAACAATCGGATGATCATTTATTGTTTCGTCGGAAAGCTTGTCGATATAGCATTTGAGGATATTAAACCAAATTTAGAAGTTGAACAAATCTACACCATACCCGTAAAATATTTGCTTGAAAATGAACCTTCTTATTTTGAAGTCAGTTTCGATCCGATTTTTGATGAACAATTTCTCAAAGACCAAGAAAATAAATTAGCACCTTTTCAACTAATTGAATACACCGACCGAATTCCCTATTATGAAATCAAAAACCATCGACTTTGGGGATATACCGCAAATTTAACCGACCGATTTATAAAAATTATTCGAAAAACCTCTGCAGAAAAAAATCCACGATAAACCCTCCTCCTTCGGAAAATGATGCAATTCCTAGGAAATATTGAATGTGCGGATTGTATGATTTATTTTGTAATGATGAGAAAGTGAAGTCGATCAAATACAAATATTATTAACCAATTGTTAATATAATATTTGTATTTGATTAGGTGTTTGTGATAATATATTCGTGAGCGAAATCTTTTAATATGAATGAAAAATTAATCGAGCGGTTACATAGATTAATACAAAATAGGGGGATATACTAAATGAGCTATAAAAAATTAGTTAGCTTATTAGCAGTTTCTACGCTAGCTCTTGCAGCATGTGGTTCAGACGATGCTGAAGAACCTACGACAGATGATACAGAGCAGACAGAAGAAACTGATACAGAAGAAACAGAAGGTTCAAGCAGTCAGGATTTAATTGACCAAGCTAAAAATGAAACTGGCGATGCTTTCCCAGATTACGGATTAGAAGTTGTTGGAACTTGGACAGTAGACGGTTATGAAGTCGGCTATGCTCCAGGCGAAGCAGCAACAATCCCAGCGAATGTAATTACAGAAGCTGCAGATGGGTACAACGTATACTTACTTGAAGATGGTGTAGTCGCTGAAGTTGTCTCAGATACTCCTGAGGTTGAATTTACAGTAGAGACTCCTTCTGCAGATACTGAATATGTTGTCGGTGTTTCACCTGAAGACTTAGGTCAAGCAGGCGACGAAGTAGCTGTTGAAGACTTTGAACGTTCTGAAAACGTTGTTTTAGTAGAAGAAGAACCAGCAGCAGACGAAGAAGCTGAATAATCTTTTTAAGTCATTAGAAGACAGGCGGAAGCTTGTCTTCTTTTTTCACGTCTTCCTATGAATTCCTGTATTTAAAATAAAATGTATTTCCTCAAAAGAACAAAAGAGATTATTTTGTGAATAAACGACTAAATATGCTATAATTTAACTATTGAACAGCGGACTGGGTAAGGCGACTTACCCAGCTTTTTTGCATGTTAAAAAGAAATTGCTTGGGAGGCTTTTGAATAGAATGAAATTAATTTTTGGCTTAGGAAATCCAGGAAATAAATATAATAAAACAAAACATAATATTGGCTTTATTGCCGTTGACCATATTGCAGAAAGTTTAGGTTTAACTTTTAATCAAACAAAATTTAAATCTTTATATGCAGAAGGACGCATTGGAACTGAAAAAATAGTTTTGATTAAACCTCAAACATTTATGAATTTGTCAGGTGAGTCGGTACAACCTTGGATGGATTATTATAATTTAACAGGGGATGATATCGTCATTATTTATGATGATATGGATTTGCCTGTAGGTAAAATACGGTTGCGAATGCAAGGTAGTTCGGGTGGCCATAATGGAATGAAAAGCATTATTCAACTATTAGGAACAAAAGAATTTAACCGTATTCGAGTTGGCGTAGGCAGACCTTTCCCACGTCAAACAGTCATTGCTCATGTGTTGAGCCAGTTTCCTAAAGAGGAAATAGACGACATGAAAGCAGCCGTTCAACGAATTGAAGATGCTGTAAAACATTGGGCAAGTGACCATACGTTTCAAGAAACAATGAACGAATTTAACTAATGAAATGAGTGTAAATTAAAAATATGAATAAAAAGAATAAAAAAAGAATGAATAGTAGAAAGGAGAAACATTTAAATGTCACAGATGCTTGACTTATTATTTCAAAAAAGTAATTTCCAAAGTATTTTAAAAGACATTACACCGGATTCAACGCAATTAGTTACAGGTATTGCCGGTTCTGCTCGTGCCAGTTTGATGGCTGGAATAGCAAAAGACAAAAATCAACCAACGATTATTTTTACGTCGAATTTGCATCAAGCGAACCAGCTTTATGCGGATGTACGTGTGTTTTATCCGGAAGAAAATATTTATGTCTATAACGTGAATGACATGGTTCATGCGCAACAATCTGTCGCATCTCCTGAAGAACAAGCAGAGCGTATTGAAACGTTAGAGTTTCTTCTTTCAAAACAACCAGGAATAATTATTATCCCTGTTGCGGGAGCACGGAGATTATTACCGCCAAAAGAGATTTACCAACAAGCCCATTTAACAATCAATATGAATACAGATGTAGAGTTAGATGAACTCATTAGTAAACTGGTTAGTATTGGTTATGTTCGCGAACAAATTGTCGCAAGCCCTGGAGAGTTCAGTATTCGGGGTGGAATTATTGATATCTATCCCCTAACAGAAAAATACCCTGTTCGTATTGAATTATTCGACGTTGAAGTAGACTCTATTCGTTCATTTGATGCAGAGACACAACGATCTATTCGACAATTGGACGAGGTATATATCCCGCCTGTTACAGAAATGATTTTACCCAAAGAACTTTGGGAAGGTGCGACAAATCGGATTAAAAAAGCTTACGAGCAAACCAATCAAGCTTTAGAAGACGAAGAGGCAAAAGAATTACTGGGTAGTCATTTGATGCCTACGATAGAAGCTTTAGAGAATAATGAGTGGGACGAAAGTTTTGCTTTTTATACAGACTTTTTATATGAAAATACGAGTTCAATTATAGACTATATCCCCAAAGAAGCCCTTGTTTTATATGATGAGTATCCACGAATTTTGGAAAGTAACCAAAATTTAGAGGAAGAAGAATTGGCTTGGATAGAAAGTCAAACTAAACACCATCGTCTCCTAAAAAACCAAGCGTTTAGTCATGATTTTTTAGACAACCAAAGAAAAATTGATCATCCGCGTATCTATTTCTCACTCTTACAAAAAGGAATGGGCAGTACGCGTGTGACTTCTATTCATAATTTCCATTATCGTGAAATGCAAAAATTCTTTGGTCAAATGCCGATGATCAAAGCGGAAGTAGAAGGTTGGTTAAATAGAGATTACAGTCTAGTTGTGATGACTGAAAATGAGGAACGGGCAAAACAAGTTCAAGGAACGTTCAACGATTTTAAATTAAAAGCTAAGATCTTAGAATCTAACGATAAAATCGAAGAAGGTACTCTACAAATACTGCCTTATACCTTGCAGCATGGTTTTGAGTTGATTGAAGAAAAAATTGCAGTGCTGACAGAAGCTGAATTATTTAACCGTCTGGCGAAAAAACGTAGACGACAGTTAAATATTTCAAATGCTGAGCGAATTAAAAACTATAATGAATTAACCCCCGGAGATTATGTTGTGCATGTAAGTCATGGGATTGGAAAATATATTGGGATGGAAACGGTAGAAATCCGTGGGGTCCATCAAGATTACTTAACCATTGAATACCAAAAAAATGATCGTGTATTAATTCCGGTTACTCAACTAAATCTCATTCAAAAGTATGTTTCAGCAGAAGGTAAAGAACCACGTATCCATAAGTTAGGCGGAACGACTTGGGCGAAAACAAAAACACGTGTTCAAAAACAAGTCGAAGATATCGCAGATGAATTGATTGAACTCTATGCAGAACGTGAAAGCAGAAGAGGTTATGCCTTCTCAAAAAATGATGCGTATTACCGAGAATTTGAAGAAGCTTTCCCTTATACAGAAACACCGGATCAGTTGCGATCTATCCAAGAAGTAAACAAAGATATGGAAAATGAAAAGCCGATGGATCGTTTGGTGATTGGAGATGTGGGGTATGGAAAAACAGAAGTGGCGATGCGTGCAGCTTTCAAAGCCGTACAAGACGGCAAACAAGTAGCTTTCTTAGTCCCTACAACAGTTCTTGCTCAGCAACACTACGAATCTTTTGTGGAGCGTTTTGTTGACTTTCCTGTAAAAATCGAAATGCTCAGCCGTTTCCGCACGAAGAAACAAGTGGACCAAATTGCTTCTTCTTTACGTAAAGGGCAGTTGGACATTGTGATTGGTACACACCGTTTGTTGTCAAAAGATATCAAGTTCCAAGATTTAGGGTTACTTGTTGTGGATGAGGAGCAACGATTTGGCGTTAAGCATAAAGAAAGAATCAAACAACTTAAAAAAGATGTCGATGTCTTAACACTAACTGCTACGCCAATTCCTCGGACATTGCACATGTCTTTAGTCGGTGCACGAGACCTCTCAGTCATTGAAACACCTCCAGCAAACCGTTATCCGGTGCAGACATACGTCTTAGAAATGGATGGCTTAGTCATTCGCGAAGCGATAGAGCGTGAAATGGCTCGAGGCGGACAGGTGTTTTTCTTACACAACCGCGTGAGTACGATTGAAAAACGGGTTCAGGATATTGAAGAGTTAGTCCCTGGGGCTCGTGTAGCTTATATTCATGGGCGTTTGACGGAGGCTCAATTGGAGAATATTTTATATGAGTTTCTACAGGGCGATTATGATGTATTGGTGACGACAACGATTATTGAGACAGGGATTGATATGCCGAATGTGAATACGTTATTGGTTGAAGACGCCGATCGTATGGGGTTGTCGCAGCTGTATCAATTGCGAGGACGTGTAGGACGTAGTAATCGCGTAGCTTATGCGTATTTCATGTATGAACAAAATAAATTATTAACCGAAGAAAGTGAGAAGCGACTTCAAGCGATTAAGGACTTTACAGAGTTAGGTAGTGGGTTCAAGATTGCGATGCGTGACTTATCCATTCGTGGAGCTGGGAATTTACTTGGGCAACAGCAATCCGGCTTTATTGATTCGGTTGGATTTGATCTATATTCTCAAATGCTTCAAGAAGCCGTGGCGCGTAAACAAGGTGGCCCTGCCGTTGAGAAGACCTTTGTTGAGATTGATGTGGATGTGGATGCTTACATTCCAAGCGATTATGTAAATGATGAACGACAGAAAATTGAGCTATATAAACGTATTCGTTCGCTTTCAGGTGAAGAAGAATATGTGGAGTTACAAGATGAATTTATCGATCGTTTCGGCGACTTCCCACAAGAAGTGGATGACTTACTCGTTATTGGCTTAATCAAATATTATAGTGAAGTTGCTTTAATCGAAACTATTACGCAAAAACGTTCAGAAGTGGATGTGACTTTCTCCACTCAAGGGACAGAAAATATTCCGATGCAAGAAGTGTTCCGTGCGTTAGACGGTATTCCATTAAAAGTCGATATGAAACCGGCCGAACAACTAACCGTTGAATTTTACTTGAAGCCAGGAATGGAAAATTATGAATGGCTACAACACATTTTAAAATTTGTTAGAAACCTCTACACTTATGTGGAAGAGCACAGAGCGGAAGATGAAGCGGAAGTAGAAAAAAATGCGGAAGAAATCGAAGCAACAAAGGAATAGAAGAAGATGACAATAGGGGATATATGCTTATTTTTGGCAAAACCCCTTTGTCTTAAATGTACTCAGTGAGTAGAAGTTAGAACAGTTTTTCTTGCCCCGTTCGATAGTGATTAGAAAAGGAAAGTAGGTATTTGATGCATACGATTTTTATTTTTGGATTAGGTCCTTCTCACTTAGGTGAAATGCCGAAACAAGTTTACGATACCATCTCAAAACAAGATAAATTATATCTACGTACGATGGACCATCCAGCTGCCAAAGAGCTAGAAGCAGAAGGTTTAAATATTCAGTCATTTGATGATAAGTATGAAGCTTTTGATGAAGACTTTGAACAAGTTTATCCATCGATTGTGGAAGAATTGATTCAGTTAGCAGAAACAGAAGATGTTTATTATGGCGTTCCAGGTCATCCAGCAGTGGCTGAAACAACGGTCCAACTGTTATTGGATGGTTATGAACAGGCAAAGATCATCGGTGGAAAAAGTTTTATTGATGACTTATTTGCAGCAGTGAAAATTGACCCAATTAATGGTTTTCAACTGGTCGATTCCTTTGATTTAAATAGCGATCATATTTTCCCGGGGCACCAACTCATTGTGATGCAAGTTTTCCATACGATGATTGCGAGTGAAGTCAAGCTGGCTTTAATGGAAATTTATCCAGATGATCATCAAATAGCAATGGTTGATGCTGCCGGAAGTCCTGAAGAAGAAGTGACCTGGCTTCCTTTATTTGAACTCGATTATTTTGAAGGGGTACATAATTTACGATCCATTTATGTTCCACCTCTTGAGCGAGATCAAGCCGTTCATTCTTTTTCAACCCTACAATCTTACACGGATGAGGTTTTTGGTGAAGATGGGGATGTATGGACTAAACAGTTAACTGGAAAAGAATTACTAAACTACTTCCAAGAAGAACTTGATGAACTAAAAGAAGCCTATGCTAAAGACGATATCGATAATGTAGTTGAAGAACTAGGCGATTTATTTATGCAACTGCTTTACCAAACAGCTGTCGGTGAGCAAGAAGGTATTTTTTCTTTAGAAGAAGTTTTAGCAGGGATCAATAAAAAAATGCGAAGACGCCATCCGCACGTTTTTGATGGAGTAAAAGCAGAAACACCTGAAGAAGTCGACGCTATTTGGCAACAAATCAAAGAACAAGAAAGAAATGGGGAATTTTAATATGCGATTAGATAAATTTTTAAAAGTTGCGCGCATTATCAAACGTCGTACAATTGCAAAAGAAATTGCAGATCAAGATCGAGTAAAAATTAACGGGAACCTTGCAAAATCTTCAACCAAAGTGGCCGTTGGAGATGAACTTGAAATTGTTTTTGGAAACAAAACGCTCGTTGTTCGCGTAGAAGACTTACGTGACACAACCAAAAAGCACGAATCAGAAGGCATGTATACAGTCCTTGAAGAAAGATTCGAAAATGAATAAATAGAAGAAAAAGCTTAGGATAAAACCTGAGCTTTTTTTGTTATTTCACTGCCGTGCCCGCGAAATGAGATTACAAGTTCACGGAGAGGTCGCCGTAACCACGAAATGAGATTACAAGTTCACGGCACGATTGCCGTGACCACGAAATGGGCTTACAAGTTCACGGTAAGGTCGCCGTGACCATGAAATGGGCTTACAAGTTCACGGTAAGGTCGCCGTGACCACGAAACGGGCTTACAAGTTCACGGCAGAATGTATTAAACTGGACCCCTAAAACTGGGCATTTAAAGGTCAATAATAATGACTTTAGATTTTTAAACTTTGAAAATCTCTAAAAAGAAAAAAAGCTTCGCAACCGTGAAACTTTTATCTATTTAAGACATAACTAAATCCTTAATTTCCAAATTTCAAGAAAATTAAATGAGATTTGATGGAATCTAGAAGACCGAGTTCTTCACTTTATATTTAGTGTAACGATTATTGTTAATAGGTTGGAAATATTTGTTAAGAATGTTCACCAAATAGGTTTTAGAGGCTTGCCCGCCTAAAAAATCATAAATTTCTACACTTGAAAAAACACTAGTTAGAGTGAGTTTACAATATTCTATAATAGTGCGGACGACTGCTTTTTCACGATTCTCTTTGTGTCCACAATGACAATGGATTTCGAATTTTTTAACTTGAACATGACCATTTTGGCATTTCGCACAAAAAATACCTTTCTTTGCTTTGCGTACTAATTTTTTAGAGTATGCGTGTGGTCCAAAGTTACTAGCTCTTTCATATTCTCCAAAATGAGGAATAATATGATTCCAATTTATAGACTTGCCGTTATATGCATTTTCTTCTTTTATAATTTGTTTAATATAGCGTAAAAGATGACTTCGTATAATAATTTTTAAATCTTCGATTTCATTTTGAATATCTACGTAGTTATCAATACCTACGAAGATCAGTGCACCTTCTACCGGTACAGAAAAGTTTCCCTTCATTAAAATCTCTTTGATATTCGAATAGGATTTTCTTGCTTGAAAAATAGGATTAACTGACAACTGCTGTTCATTTAACGTACTGATGCCATCTTTAAAAACAAAATCACCAAAATAATTTTTCACTTCTAAGGGGTAGCATTTATGCTTTGTGAATAAAGCAAGATCACATTCAAAATTCCCGAAGTAATTCATCCATAAATTTGGAATGACAATCCAATGATTCTTTCCGTATTTTTTCAAATAATGAAGAACAGTTTGTTCGCCTTCATGGCCAGCAACTGACCGACGATAAGCTGCGCAATCTTTTTGACTTGATATGAGTCCTCTGCGATAAGCAAGTGTATCAACTTCTAATTTTGTTGGAAGGTCGGCTAGTTCTTTCTGAAATGCGGTTTGGTATATTCTCATTAAAATTCTCCTCATATATTTCTGACTCCCTATATATATAATTTGCTAAAATATTCATTTTCCACGAAATTATTTTAAATAATTTTATTTTTGGCGAATGCCGCTCCCATGAAACGAGGATCCAATTGCACGGCATCATTCTTATTTTCACAAGAGGCTGTGACAAGTAAGGACGTGGGATACTTATCTATTTTTAGGGTAATCTACTGATTATTTCACAAAGTTTAAGAAAATATCATTTTTTTCTAGGGAAACAGTTTTAAAATGACTTTAATCTTGCTATAATGCATATACAATATACTTTTTAGGGAATGATTGCGGTGAAAAATCATAAAAACAAAAATGTTACACATCTAAATACATATTCAGACAATAAAACACTCGATAATATCCGCCAATATAAACGCAATAAGTTTGTTCGTATGCGTACAACAGGGATTGTTTTCGTGGGCCTTATTTTAATTGCTCTTGCCAGTTTACCGCTTATTAATAATCTGCGAGCTACGAAAGAATATAATCAAGTTCATGCACAAGTTGTGGATGAATTAGATGATTTAGAAACTGAACGTAATGAATTAGAATATCAAGTAGGTTTATTAGAAGATGAAGAGTATATCGCAAAGTTAGCCCGACAAGAATTAAATGTATCAAAACCAAATGAAATTTTGATTAATATTCCTGAAAAAGAAGAAACAACTCCTGAAGAGGATGAAAATACTGAAGAAGAAGCATCAGAAACAAATGAAGATTGAAACATTATAAAAACAGAAAAAGAACTATCTGAATAATAATGTACAAAAACATGTTGCTTTATTCGTAAATAGTGACATGTTTTTTATATTTTTCAAAAAAATATCAGTTTTTTAAGCAATATATTTAAAATTTTATAACATACACGCTGCAAACATGTTATAATAGTTACAAATAATCAGGAGGAGTAAGATTTAATGTCACTTGAAGTTGGCAATAAGGTAGAAGGTAAGATTACAGGGTTAGCGAAGTTTGGAGCTTTTATTGATTTAGGAGATAACAAAACAGGACTCGTTCACATTAGTGAAGTATCTGATAAGTTTGTTGAAGATATCAACGATGAATTAAAAGTGGGTCAAATTGTTACCGTTGAAGTTCTTTCTATCGATAATAGTGGTAAAATAGCTTTATCTATGCGTAATCGCGAGAAAGAAGCAGCAGAGAAGAAAGAACAACCTAAGAAAGAATATCAAAAAAGAGAAACAAGTAACCGACGTCCAAGCAAACCTTTTAATAAAAAACAAAGCAATAATAATAACCAAGATTTTGATTCACTAATGAATGATTTCTTAAAAGAAAGTGAAACACGCTTATCGTCATTACGTAAAAATACAGATAGCAAACGCGGTGGACGCGGTGGACGCCGTAACTAAGCGTCTTTAAATTATAAAATAAATGAAGAGGCAGGAAAATCCTGCCTCATTTTTTTAGTGTTAACCAATCCTCAAACTGTGATGGAATAAGGTGGTGAACAAATCATATGTTTCAAGACTTCAACCAAATTCTTCAAAAAAATAATCTCTTAAACGCAGACAAACATGTGCTTCTTGCGGTATCCGGAGGTGTGGATTCTATTGTGTTGCTTCATTTGATGCACAGTATTCCTAAAGAAATCCGATCAAAACTAAGTGTCGCCCACATTAATCATCAATTACGCCCCGAAGCAGATAACGAAGAAATATTCGTTAAACAACTTGCCCACAAATATCAACTACCTTTTTATTCTTATTTATGGAATAAAGTGGATCATCCTAAAAGTGGGATTGAAGAAGCGGCACGAAATATCCGTTATTCATTTTTTAAACGTATAATGAAAGAACAAAAGATTGATATTTTAATGACTGCCCATCATCAAGATGACCAAGTCGAAACGATTTTAATGAAATTAACGCGCGGGAGTACACTTGCACAATTGACAGGCATTCAGTTTTCTCAGTCATTTTCCGAAGGAGAGTTAGTTCGACCGTTGCTCAGTTTCTCCAAAGAGGCGTTATATACTTTTGCGAAAGAGCAGCAGTTAACGTTTGTTGAAGATGAATCAAATGTTGAGTTAACCTATATGCGTAATCGTTTTAGGAATCAAATTATTCCATTGCTTAAAGAAGAAAACAACCAATTTAATCAGCATGTGATACAGTTTGCGGGAGATTTAACGGATTTGTTAGAGGTTTCTAAAGATGCTATAACAGAGAAATTCGATCGGGTAATTAGAAAAAATAAAGATGAATGGGTACTAGATATCCCAAAATTTTTTGAGCTTTCAGCGGCTTATCAGCGCTTAGTACTAAAGCATTTATTAGACCGTTTATATCATAAAGAAGAAAATTTATACAAAGCAAATTATATTGAGTTGATTCAGGATTGGATTATTCAGGGAGAAGTGAATACGCAACTGGACTTACAAAACGACAATGTCGCTAAAAAAGAGTATAATACAGTTAGCTTCACAAAAAAGAAAGATGTTGATCATCCAATCGACAAGCAAGAATTTACTATTCAACACCTCAATCAGTGGGTACAACTTTCAAAAAATGAAAAAATAGGTTTGTTTATTCTAGACGATACGATGGAAATCGTGGATAATGAATATGTATTATTCATTGATGAAGAAAAGTTGCATTTACCATTGACCATTCGTCACCGTCAACCCGGAGATCGCATGCGCTATGTGGGATTGAATGGGAGCAAAAAAATTAAAGATATATTTATTGATGATAAAACACCGATAAAGCAAAGAGATCAAGCTTGGATTGTTGAGGATTGTCTGGGTGCTATTATATGGTTAGTCACTTACCGTAAAATGAGTTTGTTTACTGCACAAGAAACTGATAAACTAACCTATATCTTAAAATATAAAAAAGATTAATTGTAAGAGGGGAACTACAAGATGAGTATGGATGAAAATATTAAAGAAGTCTTAATTTCACAGGAACAAATTCATGAGAAAACGAAAGAAGTCGCTCAAATTTTATCCGATGAATATAGAGATAAGAATCCTTTAGTGGTTGGGATATTAAAAGGTGCGCTACCTTTTATGGCTGATTTAATTAAAGAGATGGATATCTTTTTAGAATACGACATGATGGACGTTTCTAGTTATGGAACAGCGAAAACATCTTCCGGAGAGGTTAAGATTGTAAAAGACTTAGATACTTCAGTGGATGGTCGACATATTTTAATTGTTGAAGATATTATTGATACTGGACGTACTTTAAAGTATTTACAGGATATGTTGATTCGACGTAACGCAAAATCTGTAAGATTTGTGACGTTGTTAGATAAGCCATCAGGACGTGTGACGGATCTAAATGTTGATTGGAAATGCTTTAATATTCCCGATGAATTTGTTGTGGGATACGGTTTAGATTACCGCGAAAATTATCGTAATTTACCTTATGTTGGTATTTTAAAAGAAGAAATTTATTATTAATCCATTAAGACATTAGAGTTTTCAAGAAAAGTCAAATAATATTCATAGAGTTCATAAGCTTAATGTGCTACTATATTAAAAGGCGCAAGAGTTGTTTTTTATCATTCACCAACTTGACGCTTTAGTTTTGAACCAATTATTAATATTAAAATGTAAATTAGTTACGGAGGATAAAATGAAGAGAAGAAACTTTTTTAATAGTAGTCTCTTCTATATACTTGTATTTCTAGGAATCATTGGGATTGCCCAAGTGTTTTCTAGTAATCGAGCAACAGAAAGTACTGAATCGATCACTAGTACTGAGTTCGTTCAATATTTAGAAGATGACCGTGTGGAGCAGTATTCTATTCAACCCACCGCAGGAGTATATGAAATACGGGGTACTTTTCGGCAAGGTGAAGAAATAGAAACTGACACTGAAGAAGAAAATAACATTCCATTTTTTGGACAACAAGAGAATACTGAGACTCGTGGTTTTACGACTATCTTGTTGCGAAACGATGCTGTTATAAATGATGTTTACCAAATAACTAGAAACAATGACGTCACAATGAACTCACTTGAAGAACCAAGTACAGGGATTTGGACGAGTTTACTAATCACTTTCTTACCCTTCTTGTTATTAGCTGGATTCTTATACTTTATGATGAATCAAGCAGGACAAGGTGGTTCAGGTGGCGGTGGCGGAAGAAACGTCATGAACTTTGGACGTTCCCAAGCAAAAGAAGCGGATGCGAAAACAAGTACCGTTCGTTTTGCGGATGTTGCCGGTGCGGATGAAGAGAAACAAGAATTAGTTGAAATTGTAGAGTTCTTAAAAGATCCAAGAAGATTTAATCAATTAGGTGCACGTATTCCTGCAGGTGTCTTATTAGAAGGACCTCCAGGAACAGGTAAGACCTTACTTGCGAGAGCGGTTGCCGGTGAATCTGGCGTTCCTTTCTATTCAATCTCAGGTTCTGAGTTTGTGGAAATGTTCGTTGGTGTAGGTGCGAGCCGTGTGCGTGATTTATTTGAAAATGCGAAAAAGAACGCCCCATCTATTATCTTTATTGATGAGATTGATGCGGTTGGTCGTCAACGTGGTGCTGGAATGGGTGGAGGACACGATGAACGTGAACAAACTCTTAACCAATTACTAACTGAAATGGATGGTTTCGAAGGAAATGAAGGGGTCATTGTTATGGCCGCTACAAACCGTTCAGACGTTTTAGACCCAGCTTTATTACGTCCTGGTCGTTTTGACCGTCGTATTTTAGTTGGCCGTCCAGATGTTAAAGGACGAGAAGCCATCTTGAAAGTACACGCACGTAACAAACCACTTTCAGATGAAGTTAATTTAAAATTAATTGCTCGTCAAACTCCAGGATTTTCTGGAGCAGACTTAGAAAACTTACTAAACGAAGCGGCTTTAGTGGCAGCTCGTCGTGAAAGTACAATCATTGAGCCAATTGATATGGATGAAGCACATGACCGAGTTATTGCTGGTCCAGCGAAGAAAGATCGAATTATGAATGAAACAGAACGTAAAATGGTTGCCTACCACGAAGCGGGCCATACAATAGTAGGTCTTGTTTTAAGTGACGCACGAATCGTCCATAAAGTAACGATTGTTCCTCGTGGTCGTGCGGGTGGTTACGCGATTATGCTTCCAAAAGAAGATCGTTATTTAATGACGAAGAAAGATTTAACAGAACAAATTGTTGGTTTACTTGGTGGACGTGCTGCAGAAGAAATTTTCTTCGGTACACAATCCTCAGGTGCTTCAAACGACTTCCAACAATCTACACAAATTGCTCGTTCAATGGTAACTGAGTACGGAATGAGTGACAAACTTGGACCGGTTCAATACGAAGGAAGTAGTCAAGTTTTCTTAGGAAGAGACTACAGTCAATCGAAGAGCTATTCTGAGCAAATCGCTTATGAAATCGATCAAGAAGTACTGCGTATCTTGAATGAAAGCCACGACGAAGCAGTTCATATTATTGAAGAAAATGCGACGAAATTGAAATTAATTGCTGAGCATTTACTTGAATACGAAACACTGAATGAGCTTGAAATTAAGAGCCTATACGAAGATGGCGTCTTACCATCAAGAGATCCTGAAACGCATGAATATCCTCGTGAAGAAGAAACAGACGAAGATCAAACTGGAACTTCTTACGAAGAAATCAAAAAAGCTCATGAAGAGCGTGTAAGAGCTATCGAAGAACAACATCAAGAACAAAAAGAAGGTCGTCGAACCATTGGACTTGATGATAGTGATTCAGTAGATGAAGAGGACGAAACAAAAGTTGAAATGGATCCTGAAGATGTTGATCCAAAAGAATTAGAGGCTGAAGCAAAAGAAGAAGATTCAGATGAATCAGATACTCATTCAGATTCAAATACGGACTCAGAAGATACTGAAGAAGATGAAGAAGACAACAATCAATCAAATTAATTGTTGAAAACTTCATGACAAGTTAATATGTAACGTAAGAAAGAGGATGCGAATGATCGTACTCCTCTTTTTTAATGGTAAAAGTAAAAAATAATGAATAAAAGAAAGAGTGAATAAAATGTCAGACTCTTTAATGAAGGCACTTGCTTATAATGATGAAGTACGTATTTATGTCATCGATGCCACCGATATGGTAGAAGAAGCTCGAAGACTTCATGACTCTTGGAGTGTAGCAACGGCTGCTTTGGGCCGTTCGATGATTGGAACGACTTTAATTGGTGCAACTTTAAAAAATGAACAAGATAAATTAACCATGCGATTACAAGGTAACGGGCCAATTGGTGGTGTAGTCGTTGATACAAACATGCATGGGGAAACGAAAGCTTATATCCGAAATCCACATGTATCTTTGGATTTAAATGAAAAAGGAAAATTAGATGTTAGAGGTGCTGTAGGTACAGAAGGTGCATTAGCCATCACGAAGGATCAAGGCTTAAAAACACCATTCGTCGGGCAAGTTCCCTTAGTCAGTGGTGAAATAGCAGAAGATTTTACTTACTATATGGCAGTTTCTGAACAGACACCTTCATCCTTTGGTCTATCTGTTTTAGTCAATCCGGATGAATCTGTTCGTGTTGCTGGCGGCTTTATGATTCAAGTACTACCTGGTGTAAGTGATGAAACGATTGATAAAATCGAACAAACGTTGAAAGAAATGCCACAAGTTTCTACTTTACTCGATAAAGAAAGATCACTTCCTAAACTATTAGATGCATTAGCTGGTGAAGACAATTATCGAATATTAGAAGAAATGCCCGTTTCATTTAAATGTGACTGTTCAAAAGAACGATTTGCGAATGCTATTATTGCACTAGGTAAAGAAGAAATTCAAAATATGATTGATGAAGATCATGGAGCAGAAGCTGTTTGCCATTTCTGTCGAAGCAAATATCAGTTTACTGAAGAAGAGTTAGAAGATTTAAAAACGGAAGCTAAATAAAAAGCTGAGGCGTTGATGGATCATGATGATGATCCGTCAATGCTTTTTTATTTTGTGGGAATGGGTCGATGGTAGGTGAGATTTACTATTTTTTAAATGGAATAGGCGAAAGTAAATTCGATTTACTATTTTCTAAATAGAATAGGCAAAAGTAAATTCGATTTACTATTTTCTAAATGGAATAGGCGAAAGTAAATTCGATTTACTATTTTTTAAATGGAATAGGCGAAAGTAAATTCGATTTACTATTTTCTAAATGGAATAGGCACTAGTAAATCAAAAATACTGGTGTCTAAACGAAATAGACACCAACAAATCAAATTATTTTATACTAAACCCATAAAAAGAAAAAAGCTCGAGGATTCCCTCAAGCTTTCCTAACTCATTATTTAAAAATCATAGTCGTCTTCTTCCATCGCTTCTGATTCGCCCATTAAATAACTATTTCCAACTTGGGAGAAGAAATCGTGATTAGAAGATTCTGTTGAAATACCATTCATGACAATTGGATTTACATGCTCAGCCATACCATCTTCATAAAAAGGCTCAAATCCTAAATTTTGTAGGGCTTTGTTCGCATTATATTTAACAAAAGTCATGACCTCACTGGTCCATCCTACTTGTGTATAAACTTCTTCGGTAAATTTTTCTTCATTTTTCATTAGATCAAAAAGTAAACCATACATCCAATCTTTTAATTCATTCGCTTCATTTTCAGGAAGCTCATTAAATCCTAACTGGAATTTATATCCTAAATAAGTTCCGTGGACAGATTCATCGCGAATAATTAATTTAATAATTTCAGCGACGTTTTCTAATTTGTTATTTCCTAAATACCAAAGAGGTGCATAGAATCCACTATAGAATAAGAAAGATTCTAAAAAGACACTTGCTACTTTTTTCTGTAGATCACTACCGTTTTGGTAGACTTCGTTAATACGTTCAGCTTTGTATTGAATGGTTTTATTATTATTTCCCCATTCAAAAATTTTATCGATCTCATTTGATGTATTTAACGAAATAAAAATCGTTGAATATGATTTCGCATGAACAGATTCCATAAATAAAATATTATTTAAAACAGCCTCTTCATGTTGTGTCCGGACATCACTCCGCATGACGTTCGCACCTTCTTCCGATTGAAGGGTATCTAGTAATGTCAGACCCACAAAAGCTTTATTTACCACATCTCGTTCTTCAGGAGATAACATTCTCCAATCATTTCGATCGTTACTTACTGGAATACGGGTATCCAACCAAAATTGACTCGTTAATTTTTCCCAAGTTGCTTTATCTAAAGCATCCTCAATTTGATTCCAATCAATCGATTTATAGTAATCGACCGCATGATTTGTATCTTCTCCATGAATAATCTGATTAAAATATCTTTTGTTCATTCGTTTGTTCCCTTTCTACTTTCCTTAAATAACACAGCTCTCACATTCATTTACGCCGATATCTTTTGAGTCATCGCCGGTATGTGTACGCACGTAATAAATAGATTTAATTCCTTTAGTCCACGCATAATTACGTAATTTATTTAAGTCTCTTGTTGTCATATTTGGAGACTTACCATTTTTCCACTCATATAAACCTTCTGGAATCACTGAACGCATAAATAACGTTAAGCTCATTCCTTGATCAATATGTTCTTGAGCTACAGCATACGTATTAATCACATCACGCATATCTGTATCATAAGCAGATTTATAATATTCGATCGTTGTGTTGTCAAGGTGTGGTGCTGGATAATAAATAGAACCAATATTTTCTTCTTGTCTATTTTCGATTAAATTAATGATCGGATGTAGTGAACTTGAAGCTTCATTAATATATGAAATACTTCCCGTCGGTGCAATGGCTAATAAATAAGCATTGTATAATCCATGCTCCATAATGCTTTCGTTTAACTCTTTCCAATTCTCGATGGTTGGAATAGAAATATCTTTAAAGATTTCTTGCACTTTTTCAGATTTAAAAGAAAATTCAGGTTGTTCAATATATTTTCTATTTAAATAAGAACCATCTGCATAAGCCGATTTTTCAAATTCATAAAAGGTTTCGCCTTTTTCTTTTGCGATTTTGTTGCTTGCTTTTAAAGCATAGAAACGAACTGCTCGAAAGTAAGCATCGGTAAATTCTAAAGCTTCATCTGAACCATAATGAATATGATTAACTGCTAGAGCAGTATGTAAGCCCATCGCGCCTAATCCAATTGAGTTATAAGCTTTGTTTCCTTTTTCAACGGTAGGCACTGCTTTGATGCTCGTCATATCTGAAACGGAAGTTAGTGTACGAACTGCAGTTTCAATTGATTCTTCAAAATTAGAAGATTGAACCATTTCAGTAATATTTGTAGATCCTAAGTTACAGCTGATATCATGTCCAACTTCTTTAAACGATAAATCTTCATTTAATTCAGAAGGAGATTGCACTTGAAGAATCTCACTACATAGATTACTCATAACCACTCGACCATAAATGGGATTGTCTCTGTTTGCAGTATCTGTATTTATAATATAAGGGTAACCAGATTCTTGCTGTAATTTTGAAATTTCTTGTTCTAATTCGCGGGCGTTAATCTTATATTTTTTAATTTCAGTATTTTGAACCATTTCATCATATTTTTCCGTAATATCAATATAAGCAAACGGTTCGCCATAGACTTTCTCAACATCATAAGGACTGAATAAGTACATTGGCTCATTTGTTTTTAGTAGTTCGTAATATTTATCTGGAACAACCAAACCAAGAGATAAGGTTTTAACACGCACTTTTTCATCCGCATTTTCTTTTTTAGTAGATAAAAACTCATAAATATCTGGATGAAAAGCATTTAAATAAACCGCACCAGCACCATTTCGTTGACCAAGTTGGTTCGCATAGCTAAAACTATCTTCAAAAATTTTCATGACAGGAACAACACCAGATCCTGCATTCGCAATTTTTTTAATCGGTGCACCGGCTTCGCGTAAGTTCGTTAAGTTAATTCCGACACCGCCACCGCGCTTAGATAATTGCAGAGCAGAGTTGATCGAACGTCCAATAGATTCCATATTATCCTGGACATCTAATAAGAAACAACTCACTAATTCACCACGCGCTTTTTTACCCGCATTTAAAAAGGTAGGCGTTGCCAGCTGCAGACGTTGCTCAATATGTTCCTTTGCGATATTCCATGCTAACTTCTCGTCTCCATTCGCAAGATATAAAGCAACAAAACCTATACGATCTTCATATCTTTCTAAAAACTTACTTCCATCATTAGTTTTTAAAGCGTACTGATTATAAAATTTATAAGCACCCATAAAACTATTGAAACGGAATTTTTGGTCATAGATGAATTGGAACAACTCTTTAATAAATGAAAAATTATATTTTTGAATAAAAGTTTCTTCTATATAATCATTTTCTATTAAGTAATCAATTTTTTCCTCTAACGTATGGAAAAATACAGTGTTCGGATTAATGTTTTCTAGAAAATAAGCTCTAACCGCTTCTTGATCTTTATTTAATTGAATTTCATTCTTTTCGGTTGGAATATTTACCATGTTATTTAGTTTAAAGTAAGTAATATCTTTTGGTTTTTCAATGGCTTTCTTAGTCATCGTGTTCAATTTTTAATAACTCCTCTTCCATTTTTTTGACATCTAAAAGGGATCCTTGAAATTCGAATGTATGAAGCAGTGGAATTTCATATTCTTTAGATAATGTTTTTGCGGTGACACAAAATAATTCTGCGAAGTTTCGATTGCCGCCTCCAAACAGTCCTTTACAGTAAGATTGGTTATCCGCTGTTTCTAAAAAATCAGCAGCCGTATCAATGACAATTGGATGGACGTTTGTTTCATAAGAAGGCATCACTAGAATAAAAGGTTCCGTCATTTCAAATTCAAAATCATCAGGTGTGATCTCGAAATGGTCAACCTTCTTAATTTTCTCTACAAATTTTCTGGTTTGTCCGGTTTGAGAAAAATAGACTATCTTTGCCATTCCAACACCAAGTTTTCCAATCTTTCAGGACGGTAACCGGTAAAAGTTTCATCTTCGTTAATTTTTACAACAGGCAAAGTACGGTAGCCTAATAGGACAACTTCTTCTAAATATGTCTCGTTTAAATCGACTCTTTTTTCTTCATAAGAAATATTTTCTGCTTCTAAATATTTTTTAGTGAAGGTACATTCAGGACAACCACTTTTTGAATAAACTGTAATAGTCATTTTTATTCCTCCAATGATAATTTTTTTTAACACGGGTAGCTTTTGTAGTATAGATCTTGTATTTTTCTCGTTTTTCCTCCTTTTAAACAACAAAAAAACCGTTCATTTGTGGATGAACGGGTAGAAAACGACAGAAAGTCTATGTAAATCAGTTCTATCGTTTCATCTTTTTCATCCCCGAAAAATAGAAACTACAAGTTCTGGCAGGTCTCCTGGCTTGTGCTTCGTCCTACTGTAGCCCTTCCCATATCGCTATTTTTAAAAATACGATACAGTGGTTTGCTAGTTCGTCGACACATACAGTTGCGGGGGCAGCGCCAGCTTTCCACTGGCTTCCCTTTTAAAACATCGAAATGTCACCATTGCTTGAGATACTATATTTTGTGCTATTTAGTTGTTAATGTAAAGTTTTATACTACATATAGAGAGTATAACATATTTCTTTTTGAGTTCAAGCAAAGAATTCTAACCTGGAAAATTTATTTCCTATGAAGCTTTTATCTACATTATAATAGAAAATATTTTTCTATATTTTGTTGAAACTGTTATAATAACTTTCAGAGACTAGTAAATTATGATACTATGTAATGTGATTCATACTGTGGAAACAGAACTATTTTGGCAATTCAAGTCAAAAGCGAATGAATATAATAAAAAAATGTTAGAATAAATAATGAACAAAAGATAGAAAGGAAACCGACAAGAATGGTTAAAGATAATGAACATATTGAAGATTTGAATGATCAAATGCTCGTTCGTCGTGAAAAAATGAATGAATTGAGAGAAAAAGGCATTGATCCATTTGGAAGCCGTTATGAATCTACACATTTTTCAGCGGATTTAGTTGAGGAGTACGATAAATTCTCAAAAGAAGAATTACAAGAGAAAGAAATCCCTGCAAAAATTAGTGGTCGTCTAATGGCAAAACGTGGAAGTGGAAAAGCAGGGTTTGCAAACTTAAAAGATAATAAAGGGTCTGTTCAAATTTATGTTCGTTTAGATGCTGTAGGCGAAGAACAATATGAACTCTTTCAAGATGCTGACTTAGGAGACTTTATTGGTGTTGAAGGAATTTTAATGAAAACAAACACTGGTGAATTAACCGTCCGCGCTGATCAAGTAGAATTCCTAACCAAAGCCTTACGTCCATTACCTGACCAATATTATGGTCTAAGTGACGTTGAAACAAGATATCGTAAACGTTATTTAGATTTAATTACGAACGAAGAAAGTATGGAAAGATTCGTAAAACGTAGTCAAATTATTCAAGAAATCCGAAAATATCTTTCAGATGAAGGGTATATAGAAGTTGAAACACCAACGCTTCATAATGTTCCGGGTGGTGCTACGGCTCGACCATTTACTACACACCATAACGCTTTAGATATGGAGTTGTATGTTCGAATTGCTTTAGAACTTCATTTAAAACGACTAGTTATTGGTGGTATGGAAAAAGTTTTCGAAATTGGACGAGTGTTCCGTAATGAGGGGATTGATACAACACATAACCCTGAATTTACAATGCTAGAATTATATACTGCTTATCATGACTATTGGGATGTTATGGATTTAGTAGAAGATTTAATTCAAAATGTTGCCCAAGCAGTAAATGGTTCAACAACCATTACTTATGGTGATGAAGAGATTGAATTAGGCGGACAGTGGGAACGTCGACACATGGTTGATTTAGTGAAAGAAAAAACGGGCGTCGATTTCTGGCAACAAATGACAGATGACGAAGCACGTGCACTTGCAAAAGAACACAATGTAGAAATAGAAGAATATGCAACATTTGGACATGTTATTAATGAATTCTTTGAAACATTCGTTGAAGATTCATTAAGACAACCAATTTTTGTATACGGACATCCTATTGAAATTTCTCCACTTGCGAAGAAAAATGAAGAAGATCCTCGTTTTACAGATCGTTTTGAGTTTTTCATTGCAGGTCATGAATATGGAAATGCCTTTAGTGAGTTAAACGACCCGATGGATCAGCGTGAAAGATTCGAAGCACAACAAGAAGAACGTGATCAAGGAAACGTAGAAGCTCATGGAATTGATGAAGATTTCGTAGAAGCTTTAGAATACGGACTTCCACCAACTGGAGGATTAGGGATCGGAATTGATCGATTAGTTATGTTATTGACAAACACTCAATCAATTCGTGATGTTATTTTGTTCCCTACATTAAGAAACGCATAATAAAAATATAATATGAACGATTTTATTTTGAGAATCGGTTAAACTAAATACGTTTAGCCGATTCTTTTTTATATAAATGTCCTTTAATTAAAGGAGGGCCTTAGAGAATAGATTAAAAACTATAAAAAAGTTTAATTTATTTTTAAAATAGGAACTATTGATAAGACAACATTGTAAACGTCATCTCTGAAAAGAAGAGTTTAAAAAGAAGAAAGAATTCGAAAAAACGCTTGACGATTTCAGATATACTTGGTACTATATATCTCGTTGCTGTTTCGCACGAAACATTAATTACATAAGAAATTAAATGTTTCAAAAAAAAAGTTTAACGGTTGACAAACTTAATTGTTTGTTATAAGCTATTAAAGCTCATGTGAAGATTACGTAATGTTTATGTAAATTCGTGTGACGTATAGATCTTTGAAAACTGAACAAAGTAATACAACCAAAATGTGCAGGGGTCTTCTATCAATTAAGATAGTTAAGACAACA
>JBCLPZ010000012.1:0-62134 GCA_041223305.1 Carnobacteriaceae bacterium 52-44
AAAGAGAATAAAACACTAAGAACTAAAGATAACGATCTATCATGTTAGAAGTGTTGCACTTAACTTTACAACTAAGGAAAAAGAAATATATGAAAATTTGGAAGTGATTTTTTCTTTTCATTATTTATATGGTATTTTTTTGAAGAAAATAAAAGAAATTGTCCAATTATTACAAAAAATACGTTTATTTGTAATGTGGATGATACATAAAGATAATATTAAAATGGTAGAATACTTTCAGATACACCGGAATATTGGTGAATACTAAATTCGTAGTACAATTTGGAGGTACTTTTGTGAAGAAGAAATTATTTACATCATTATTATCAGTCACAGTTCTAAGCACTTCACTAATAGGAGCAACACCAGTCCTTGCAGACGAATTTGACACTCAAATTGAAGAAGCACAACAAGAAGCAGTTCAAAACGAAGCTGCAGCTAATGAATTAGACGCAATTATTAATCAATTAACAAATGATATGGACAATACTCAATCAGCTTTGAACAATCTAAATAGTGAAATTCAACGAAATGAATCACTTCTAGCAGAAGCTGTTGCAAATCTTGAAACAGCCAATAAAGAAATGAATCAATTACTAGAAGAAATTGAAAAACTAGAAGAAAATATTGCTCGTCGCGAAGAAAAACTAGAAGAGCAAGCTAGAGAAATTCAAGTAAGTGGAAATTCAACAAACTACTTTGAATACATATTAGATGCTGAATCTATAACGGATGTTGTTGCAAGAGTTGATATTGTAACAAATATTGTAAGATCAAGTAATAGTATGATGGAAGATCAAATTAAAGATAAAGAACAAGTCGCTCAAAAATCTGAAGAAACAGAACGTAAAATCGTTCAACAAAATGCTATTGCAGGAGAATTAGAACAAGCTTCAGCGACACTTGAAGGTCAAAGAGCTTCTCAAGAGGCATTGGTTCTTCAACTAGAACTAGAACGTAGTGCTGCTTCAGGCGATAGAGAGAGTCTACTTGCCCAAAGAAATGAAGCACTACAACGAGTAAATAACATTCAAAGTGAACAAGAAATTGCTCGTGTTGCTGCAGAAGAAGCAGCGGCAGAAAGAGCACGTGAAGAAGCACAAACAGAAGTAGTTGAAGAAACTACACAAGTTGAAGTAGCGAATGTTTCACCTGCTTCATCAAATCAAGGAGAATCAAACAACGGTTCATCAATAAATACTGAACCAGCTCAACAATCGCAACCTAGACAAGAACAACCAAGTAACAATAATGGAAATAACGGCGGGGGAGGAAATACTCAAACACCTGCGCCTAATCCATCACCAGCTCCAAAGCCAAAACCGAAACCACAGCCTAAGCCAGATCCGAAACCAAGTGTTCCAACTGGTAATGTGATTTCTATTGCAAATGGCTGGTTAGGAACTCCATATCTATATGGGGGGAACTCAAGCTCTGGGATTGATTGTTCAGCCTTTGTACAGCAAGTATTTAGTGCAGCCGGAAAATCTATTTCAAGAACAACTTGGTCTCAATATGCATCTGCTCAAAAAGTAAGTAGTCCAAGTGTTGGAGATTTAGTATTTTTCAGTAATGGAAATAATGGCAATATTGATCATGTTGGAATCTATGCTGGAAATGGCCAATTTATTGGTTCGCAGACTTCAACAGGTGTTGCTTATGCAAGCACAACTTCAGGATATTGGGCAAGCCGTATCGTAGGTTATGGACGTTACTAACATTTAAAGATTAGAATAATAAAATCTTCCTTTTGAATTTCAATAGTCAATAGGAAGATTTTTTGTTTATTTCTATTTATATTATGTTCTGTGTCTAGTCTTTTAAAAATGTTGATTAAAAAACCAGCAGAGGATTATTCTCTGCTGGCTCAGATTTATATTATCATTTTATGTTAAACATACTTTTCAGTCAGTGCTAAGAATTCATCAATATCTTTATGTGTACGATCGATAGCTTCTTGCCAGAAGTCTGCTTTTCTTAAATCAACTTGTAGATGCTTTTGAGCAAGATCTTCAGTTGACATACTTGCAGTATCTCTAAGTAAAGCAATATATTCATCTTCAAAAGATCCACCTGCTTCCAGGGCTCTAGCATAAATCCCTAAACTAAAGAAGTAACCAAACGTATAAGGGAAGTTATAGAAAGGTACACCTGTACTATAAAAATGCAATTTAGCTGCCCAGAACATTGGGTGATAAGTATCTAAGGCATCCTCATAAGCTTCTTTTTGCGCTTCTAGCATTAACTCAGAAAGACGTTTCGCAGAAACGATCCCTTTTTGTCTTTCTTCATGGAAGTGTTTTTCAAAGATATAACGAGCATGGATATTCATCATCATTGTTGCACTGCGAGAAACCTTTTCATCTAATAAACTAATTTTTTCAGCTTCAGAATCTGCATTAGCAATTGTTGCATCGGAAACAACGAGTTCTGCAAAAGTTGAAGCTGTCTCTGCAACGTTCATTGCATATTTTTGGTTTAAAGTAGGTAAGTCACGTAAAACGGAGCTATGGAAAGCATGTCCTAATTCATGAGCAAGCGTTGAAACATTGTCTGAACTTCCTGAAAAAGTCATGAAAATACGGGATTGTTCAGATTCTGGAAGATTTGAACAGTAACCACCAGGTCTTTTTCCTGGGCGATCTTCTGCCTCAATCCATTGTTCTTCAAAAGCTCTTTTTGCTAAACTGGCCATTTTAGGACTAAAAGATTCAAAGTTTTCAATGATAAAATCGGCAGCTTCTGTAAATGAATATTCTTTTTCTTCAAAATCTCCGACGTTTACAGCAGCTGTAACATCAAGCCAACTAAGCTTATTTAAATTCAATAATTTAGCTTTTCGTTCAAAATATTCAACGATTTTTCCTTTATTTGCGGAGATCGTATCCCACATAGCATTTAATGTTTCATTTTCCATACGATTATACTCTAAAGGAGGCTCCATATAATCTGTTATATCGTGCGCTTCGTAATTACTTAAACGGAAGCCAGCTAAATGATTTAAAGTATTCGCAAAAAGATCTGCTTTTTCCGCCCAAGTAGTTTCCCAGGCTTCAAGCATTTCAGCGCGTTTTTCTGGATTTCTTTCAGCGTTCATTTTATTTTCAGCTTGGCCGGCTGAGTACACATTCACTTTTCCATCTTCTTCAAAAGGAACTTGAATCGTTGCTACTAATTCATTGTACATGTTGCCCCAACCTTGGAATCCATCAATTGAAAGATTATTAATTAATTCTTCTTCTTCGGTTGTTAATAGTTTTTGGGCTTGCTCTCTGATTTCCTTTAGAGGAAATGCGCTTTGTTTAAACGGTTCTTGGTATACTAGTTGTTTAAAGTTTTCTTCAGAAATATCACTTACTTTCTTTTGGAAAATAACCAAGCTATTCGAGAGGTTTTTTGATAGATTAGCGACTAAATTAAGATTTGTACGAGCAGTTGTGTCATTTACATCAGCAGAAGACAGACCTGAAATAAACGTACGTGTCTCACCAATTCCTTTTTCTAGTGTTTCTCGTTCAGATAATATCGTTTCAAATTCTTTAAAATCAGGAGCATCCGTTTCTACATTCCAATGCTTTACTAATTCATTAAAATTTTTTAGCTCATCTTCTAATTCTGAAACTTTATCATAAAATTGCGGTGAATCGCTTCCTCCAGCGAAAACACTCTCCATATCCCAGGTATTTTGATAAACCATAAATACATTCCTTTCTTTCATTTTCTTTTAATATTATCATTTTACATAAAAATGATTCAAAAGACGAATAATCTCAGTTAGAATAGAGAAGAATTTAATTTTTATATGATATAGGATGGATTTTATGCAAAGGAAAATAACAACAAAAGATCATTTTTATTTGGCAATGCCTTTTTTAATCATGGGACTCTTATACTGGAGTTCTTCTATGACTGCAGAAACCCAAAGTTTAACATCTCCATTGGAAACAATTCTAGCTGGGCGACCTTTTGAAAATTTTTTCGCTCAATTTCAGTTTGAATATGGTGGAAGCATCGTTTCAATTCAAAGTTCCGATTATTTTTCGTTTATTGAATTTTTTATTCGAAAAGCTGCTCACTTCTTTAGCTATTTTTTTCTAGGATTCTTTTGGGTTTTAGGGTTAAAGAAGAGAGTCCGAGAAGACTGGTTAATCATTATTTTATCTATACTACTTTGTATAGGTTATGCTTCTTTTGATGAATTACGTCAAAGTTTCAATCCGGGACGGACAGGACTAATGGCAGATGTTATTTTGGATACGGCTGGAGCTGTGGTTGGAGTTGGAATGGCATGGTTACTAACCGAAAGAAAAGTGATTAAATAATATTCAAAATAACTTCACATATATTTATTTTAATTTATATATATTTTTATTTATATTAATTGTACTATATATAAATACTGAAAAATAAAAAACAGGAGGGATACTATGGGACCAAAAAACGACAAACAAAGGCCGAGTATTCAATCAGAATTTCGAACAGAATTAATTTTAACGCCAGATGCTATCAGAAGGGCGTCTGGAATTATTGTTAATGGTAGAAGGTATAAATCTTTCTTATTTTCATCGGATGTAGCAACGATCATGTACACAGATGCAGATGCAATATTAGCCGTTTATCCATATACACCACATCCTTCAATTATAAAAGCTCTAAGCCTAGTGGCGCCAGCTCCATTAGCTGCTGGAGTTGGGGGAGGAGTAACACAAGGCCCTCGTTCTGGAATTATTGCTCAATTTGCGGATGCTTATGGGTGTATGGCGGTTGTTTTAAATGCGGCAGCAGGTGTGGAAACTGTCAAAGCTGTTCGGGCTGTAGTAGATATTCCGATTATTTATACGGTCATTTCGGATTATCAAGAACTAGATGAATATATTGAGGCAGGAGTATCTATTTTAAATATAAGTGGAGCAAGAGAAACCACTAAAATTGTAAAACATGTGCGTGCTTTGTACCCAGATATCCCCATTATTGCGACGGGCGGAAAGAAAGATGAACATATTATAGCGACCATTGAAGCTGGAGCAAATGCGATTACATATACTCCACCAACTACACAAGCCGTTTTTCAAAAAAATATGGACAAATATCGTAAAGATATTTTAAAAGAGTATGAAGAAGAACATCCAGAAGAGTTTAAGCAATGAGAACGGCATTAAATTCAGCCCCTATTCAAAAAGAGGATAAAATCTGTTATAATAGGGATGTCTGTGAGGATAATTAGATTTAAGGAAGTGAAGAAATGGCCGGACATTCAAAATGGAATAATATTAAAGAACGAAAAGGCGCTCAAGATAAAAAGCGTGGAAAAATATTCCAAAAATTAGTAAAAGAAATATACCAAGCTGCTAAAGATGGTGGGCCAGATCCAGAAATAAACGCAGCATTACGTTTAGCAATGGATAAGGCAAAAGCGAATAACATGCCAAATGATAACGTAGATCGTGCAATTAAGCGTGCAACAGATCCAAGCGAAAGCGCAAATTATAATGAAATTGTATACGAAGGGTATGGACCTGATGGAGTAGCTGTTTTAGTAGAAACTCTGACAGATAACACAAACCGTACAGGCTCAACTGTTCGTGTAGCATTTGATCGTAATGGGGGCTCATTAGGCGAAAAAGGGTCTGTTAACTATATGTTTGATCGTAAAGGATATATTGCGATTGAACGAGAAAATTTAGACATTGATGAAGATACTATGTTATTAAGTGCGTTAGAAGCTGGGGCTGAAGATTTAGAAACTTCAGATGAAGTCTTCGAGATTTATACAGCAGGCTCTGATTTTGCTCAAGTACGAGATGCGTTGGAAGTTGACTTTGAATTAGCTCAAGCAGAATTAACAATGGTACCAAGTATGTTTGTTCCATTGAGCGAAGAAGCAAAAGAGACATTTTTAGGGCTAATTGATGCATTAGAAGATAATGATGACGTAAATGACGTTTATCATAATGCAGACATTGATTAATCTTTTTAAATAAATATATTTTAAATACTGAAATCTGTTAATTATAGCAGATTTCAGTATTTTTTTGTTTAAATTGCAAAAACATAAAATAATTTCGTTGATTTTCGAAATTTTCGCAAATTATATATATAGGACCATTTTTAGTGAGCAAATAAAAAATGATGAGGCTGAGTATATGGCTATAGAATCTTTTGCAAAATTTTTAATTGAAAATGCAAGAGAATATGGAACAAGTGATATTCATATTCTACCGAATAAAGAAATGTATGGTTTATATTTTAGATTAAGTGGACGAATGGAAAGGCAATATACAATTGATGCGGAGGAGGGGAATCGATTAATCTCTTATTTTAAATATTTAGCGAATTTAGACGTTGGAGAAAGAAGAAGACCTCAAAGTGGATCATTACTATATGAACTTACTACAGATGTTTTCCAAGACCTAAGGTTGTCGACCATTTCAAATTATCAAGGACAAGAATCTCTAGTTATTCGTTTATTAGAAATACAAAATGAAAGATCTTTAGAGGATAGTGCATTGTTGCCACAGGAATTAAATATTATGCGACGTTTAATTGATTATAAAAGTGGCTTGATTTTGTTTTCAGGACCAGTGAATTCTGGCAAAACAACAACAATGTATCAACTAGTCCGGAATCGAATGAAAAATTCAAGAATGCAGGTAATTTCGATAGAGGATCCCGTAGAAATTAAAGAAGATAATTTCTTACAGATCCAAGTAAACGAAAAAGCAGGAAACTCTTATGAGGAGTCTTTAAAAGCTAGTTTAAGACATCATCCCGACGTCATTATTGTAGGCGAGATTCGAGATGAGGAAACAGCTCGTATGGCGATTCGTGGTGCACTGACTGGACATTTGATTATTGCGAGCGTACATGCAAAAAATGCGGAGGGAGTTGTTGCTCGGATGTATGAGCTTGGGATTTCTTTTGAAATGCTTCAACAAACTATTCTTGCTATCGTGTTTCAAAAATTAGTACCTATTTATTGTGGTTTATGTGAAAGGAGTTGTCAGCTCTATTGCACACATTATCCTATCAATAATAAACGAGCAGCACTATATGATGTTCTAACAAGTAAAGAAATTCAGACGATGGACATGAGTGATGTAAATCATTCAAAAAGCAATCGTTCAAGAAGTTTTAATCAATTATTGAAGAAGGTGTTAACGTATGGATTTATCTCTGAAGAAGTTTACTATCAATATTACATCCCGTGAACAACCAGATGAAAAGGGAGTGTTTTTAAAGCGATTAGGAACATTGCTTGAAGAAGGATATTCAATCAAAGATGCTTTAGCTTTTTTATTAAAAATTGAAAAAAATGCAACAAAAGAGTGGATAAAAATGATTCAAAAAGGCATGCTCATGGGAAATGCTCTCCATGAAGAATTAGACAATCTTGCTTTCCCAACAAAAACTTGTGCGCAGATTTATTTTGCTTCTCACTATGGAGATTATGGTCAAACAATTATTCGTTGTGGTGAACAGTTATTGCAAGAGCTGGAAAAGAAAAAGAAATTACGTTCATTATTAACTTATCCAATCTTACTATTAGTTTTTTTGTTTGGCATGTTACTTATGATGCGTTTTTTAATTCTTCCTCATATGGAAGTGTTATTTACTAATTTTGAAACGACAACAACTATGTATTCAAACGGAGTCGTTCGTTTTATCTATTACTCTCCACAAATTATTATAGGGACAAGCTGTATAGTACTTTTAGGCCTATGGCTACTTAAATGGAAGCTTCAGAAAGGCACAGTGATTGATGGGATTACTTTCTTTATTAAACAGCCTTTTTTAACTCATTATTTAAAAGATTATTGGACATCATTCTTTTTTCAAGAATGGGGGTATCTTTTCAAAAATGGTTGTAGCTTTCAAGAAATCATCATGATTATGCAAGGAGATGATGCTTCTAAATTATTACAAGAAACAGGAGCCATTTTATCAAAACAAATGGAATTAGGAAAAACAATTAATGAATCTTTAGAAGAGTTGCCTTTCTTTCACGAGGAAGGATTAATGGTGGTCACACATGGAGAAAGTTTAGGAAAACTAAGTACAGAAATGCTGGTATACGCTTCTTACTGTGAGAGTGAGTTTAATAATCGTATAGAAAAATTAATGAGTAAACTACAGCCCATTATTTTTAGCTTTATTGCAGTGATGATTATCGCAATTTATGCTTCATTGATGCTACCAATATTTTCACTAATGGAAGGAATTTAAAAATGAAAAAAATACTAAGAAAACTAAGATTAGAAGATGGTTTCACACTTTTAGAAATGTCAATTGTCATTCTAATTGTAGCAGCTTTACTACTTTTAATTATTCCAAATGTCAGTAAAGTAAATGATACAACAGATAAAACTACAGGAGAAGCTGCGGTTAGTACAGTAGAAACACAAATTATACTTTATAAAATGGATGGTTCTAATCTCAGTGAAGATGATATTTTACAAGAGCTCCTTGATAATTCTGAAATTACTCAGAAACAACTCGATGCTTATAATGAACATAAAAATAATGAATAGAAGAAGGTCATACAATGAAATCAAAAGAGGATGGCTTTTCTTTAATTGAAATGGTATTTATTTTAATGATTATTTCTATTCTATTATTATTTCCAGTCTTGTCTGTTCAACGAACCATTGAAAACACACAGATTGATCTATTTTTTCGGGACCTTACTTCAAAAATTACACAAATACAAAGCCATGCAATACTTTACGATCAAACAACGAATGTACAATTTTATCCACAAAATAACGCGATTCGTTTTCGAGTAGTTGATGCTAATGTTCAAGAGGATGTACTTAGAGATATTTGGATAGTAGATAGTCCATATTATGAATTAAATGGAACTTCTATCAAAGATTTCACTTTCAAAAAGGGATCGGGCAACATTTCAAGGTCTGATCGTATTTACATTAATACGACAAAAGGAAACTATGAATTAGTTTTCTTAATGGGGAGTGGTCGTTTTGAAATTCGTGAAAGATAATGAAGAAGGATTTTTATTATTAGAAAGTTTAGTGACGTTAGGAATGATTGCTTCAATTATTCTATTTATATACCCTAACATCGTAAATTGGATGTCTATTCGTCAAGAGACAAAAAACAATGTAGAACTAAGCAGAGTGTTTTATGAACACTCAATGGATTGGAAGACTACGAAGTCATTTAATAATAAAAGTAATGGCTACAATATCCAATCTAGTGAAAATTTACTTAGAATCACAAAGAATGATCGAAAGATCGAGGTTATTATTTATGAATCTGAATTTGAATAATGAATCAGGCTTTACTTTACTTGAAGCACTGATTGCTTTGATGATGACCTCTTCTATTTTACTGTTGTTAGTTGGCGGTTTATTACAAGCTAATACAATTAATCAAAAAGTTATAACGGATTCTCAACACCATCAAGAAACGAAAAATACAGTAGCGGGCGATCGACAAATTGAATGGCATCTATTTTTAAATCAACTTGAAAACTATTTACAAGACAGTTTCAATCCGGTAGCTAATAACGGACATTTAGAAGTAAGTGAAATCGATGAAAAGACAAATCGTCACACTCAAGTTATTTATAGACAACCAGATAGCGGTAGTAGGAGATCCATTCTTCAATATAAAAACAACGGAAATATTCGAATGTTAACAGGTGTTGAGAGACCTGAATTTATTGTGGAAGAAGACTGGTTGATCTTAAATTTTAAATTTCGAAATGGTGAAATATATACAGGAAGGATTTGGGTAGAGAGTTGGGCAGAAGAAGACAATGGTTAGCACATTTTAAAGGTGAACAAGGGTATTTATTAATCTCAACTTTATTCTTTTTAATATTTTCAGGACTTTTTTCTCATTCAATCATAAAAATATCTGGTAACCAAATTATGCAATTGAGACAATTTTCTACGTCTTATCATGCTAAAGGGGCTTTAAATATGAGTGAAGAATTATTAAAAACATATATAGAAGAAAACAATGACATACCCGAACAAGGACAAATAAAAACTTCTATTGGTAATGTTGAAATAAATAAAGAATCAGAAAAACTTTTTCAATTAACCATTACTTTAGAAAACAATCAGGAAATTTCTAAAGATGTTTCGATAAAAACGAATAAGTCAGATGAAGATTTGGAAAAAGATGAAGGCAAACAAATGGAGAAAGCGGATGAAGAAGATGTAATGGATTCAGAAGATAAAATACAAGATAAAGAAACTTAAATATTTAAAAAAATCATATACACTAAAAATGGCTTCTCTATTTCTGAGGAGTCATTTTTTGTGAATAAACGAGATGTTTTACATTCTATAATTTATAATTGACCAAGGTATATTTATTACATTTAATTTGCTATAATTAGGGGTAGCTTGATAATTATTTAGAAGTAGATATTGCGAGAAAGGTGAATACAATGAAACGAGTAGATAATGTAAGGGCAAAGCTAGAAGATTACGGTGTGGATGCTTTATTAGTCACAAATATGTATAATGTTAGATATTTAGCAAACTTCACAGGTACAACAGGTCTAGTTGTTATTACAAAAGAGAATGCTTATTTTGTAACTGACTTTAGATACACAGAACAAGCAGAAGAACAAGCAGAAGAACAAGCAGAAGGCTTTGAAATCGTAAAAAATGAAGGTTTGATTTACGAAGAAGTTGCTAAAATAGTTAAAAATGATCAAATTAAAAACTTAGGTTTTGAAGAAACAAATATTACGTACGCTACATACACAAAGATTAATGAAATAATCGATTGTGAATTAAAACCTGTAACAGGTTTAATTGAGAAGCTTCGTGAAGTGAAAACGGAAGAAGAAATTGATATTATTCAAGAAGCAGTAAATATTGCTGAAAAAGCTTATGATTATATTTTAGGTTTCATAAAACCAGGCATCACTGAAATAGAAGTTGCAAATGAATTAGATTTTTACATGCGTAAATTAGGAGCAACGGGCGTATCTTTTGATACAATTGTTGCAAGCGGTGTTCGTTCAGCCATGCCTCACGGTGTAGCAAGTGATAAGGTTATTGAAGTGGGAGACATGGTAACCATTGATTTTGGTTGTTACTATAAGGGTTATGCTTCAGATATGACTCGAACATTTGCTGTTGGTGATCCAGGAGAAAAAATGAAAGAAATTTATGAAATTGTGTACCAAGCAAATAAAAAAGTAACAAAAGCTGCAAAAGCTGGTATGACTGGCGCTGAATTAGATGCAGTTGCTCGTGATTATATCACTGACCATGGATATGGCGAAGCTTTTGGACACACAACCGGACACGGGATTGGTTTAGAGGTTCACGAAGGACCAGCAATTAGTTTTCGTAATGAGGAAAAACTAGTTGTAAATAATGTTATTACGAATGAACCAGGTATTTATATTCCAGGACTTGGTGGAGTTCGTATTGAAGATGATTTAGTGATCACTGAAGATGGAAACTTCAATTTAATGTCTTCATCTAAAGAATTAGTGATTATTGAACCAAATATCTAATTTTTTCTATAAAAACAATGAAAATATATTTTAGAGAATTGTTTTTCATTTGTGACTTTAGTAAAAAGAGATTATTCATGGTAAAATATAAATCGAATAAATAACCGACGAAAGTGTGATTAAATGATTTCATCAAATGATTTTAAACGAGGACAAACAATTATCTATAATGATAATATTTGGCGAGTTTTAGAATTTCAACACGTAAAACCAGGGAAAGGACAAGCTTTCGTACGTTCTAAATTAAAAAACTTACGTACGGGTGCAAATCAAGACGTAACTTTCCGTGCAGGAGAAAAAGTAGAGACTGCACATATTGATACAAATGCTATGCAGTATTTATATGAAAATGATGGAATGCATATGTTTATGGATACTACAACATATGAGCAAATTGGTATTCCAACTGCACAAATTGAAGATGAATTACAATTCTTAAAAGATGGTATGGTAGCAGATGTTGTTACTTACGAAGGTGAAGTAATTGGTGTTCAATTACCACCAAAAGTGAATTTAGAAGTCGTTGCGACTGAACCAGGAATTCGTGGTGACACTCAAAGTGGTGGTTCAAAACCAGCTACCTTAGAAACAGGTGCAGTAATTACAGTGCCATTGTTTGTTAATAAAGGTGATGTTTTAGAAGTAAATACTGAAGATGGCACATACAGCTCGCGAGTATAAATAATTGTTAATGAAGGGGGATATACAATGATTGGAACTTCGAACACAAATAATCCATTTGGAGAGATTAAGATTTCTACAGAAGTTTTAGAAGTAATTGTTGGATTTGCAACTCTTGAAGTAGATGGTGTTTATGGAATGAGAGCAAATTTAACAAGTGATCTAAAAACGATTTTCGGTCGTAGTGAACATACTAAAGGAGTATCGCTTCAAGCAGACGAATTTGGTATATCTGTTGATATCTACTGCTATTTTGATTATGGCGTAAATGTACCTTATACTGCTCAAAAAATTCAAGAGAATGTAAAAGAGCAAGTTTTCCATATGACAGAAATTGAATTAGATGAAGTTCATGTTCATATTGTAGGGATTATTCCAGAAGAAACAACAGCAATTAATGTATTAACTGCTAGCGATTTAGAATTAGGAGAAGAGATCTAGTGATGACTGTAAGACGTACAATTCGAGTAAAAGCATTTCAAGCTTTGTTTCAGTTAAATAATAATTTTCGTATTACTACAGAACAAGCAATTAGATATGCACTTACTTATTCTCTGAATAAAACAGAGGAAGAAATTGATAATTTAGAAGCTATGAAAACAATACTTCCTGTTGAAAATGTTAGTGATAAAATGGCTTCAGAAAACTTAGCATATTTAACAGATTTAGTGACTGGTGTAAAAGAACATCAAAAATTCTTAGATGAACAGCTTGAAAAACGATTAAAAAATTGGACACTTCAGCGCATTGAAGTAACAAATCTATTAATTCTACGACTTGCTGCTTATGAATTGTACTTTCACGAAGAAATTGATCCAAGTATTGTGATAAATGAAGCAATAGAGATGACTAAGTCCTTTAATAATGACAATGCGAGTAAGTTTGTTAATGGAGTGCTTCAAGGAATTTTAGATACAAAAGAAGCCTAAACTGGCTTCTTTTTTCTTTTGGATATTTTTTTACATATTAACATATAATGCAGGAAGGGAGGGATAATGTGGAGCAATACTTAACCGTTTCACAATTAACAAAATATATTTCGAGAAAGTTTGAGTATGATCCTTATCTTGAACGAGTTTATTTAAAAGGTGAAATTTCGAACTATAATCCTAGAAGAAGAGGTATGCATCAATACTTTAATTTAAAAGATGAAAATTCAATTATTTCTGCTGTGCTATTTGCAGGAGCTGCTCGTAAAATTAAATTTGACCCTGAAGATGGGATGAGCGTAATGATTTCTGGCCGAGTTTCCGTGTATGAACGAGGTGGAAATTATCAAATCATCATAGATTCAATGCAACCGGATGGTATAGGAGCCTTATATTTAGCTTATGAACAAACGAAAGAAAAACTAACTAAAGAAGGTTTATTTGCGGATTCTCTTAAGCAACCTATTCCAAAATACCCTAAAAGAATCGGTGTAATTACAAGTCAAAGTGGAGCTGTAATCCAAGATATTTTGACGACTGTAAAAAGACGTTTTCCGATTACTGAAATAGTCCTTTTTCCAACAGTTGTTCAAGGTGAAAAATCAGCAGATTCAATTGTTGAAAATATTGAAAGAGCCGAAGCAAAAGAAGATATCGATATAATTATCATCGGACGAGGTGGAGGATCATTTGAGGATCTTTTTTCATTTAATGAAGAGAAAGTGGTCCGAGCAATTGCAAATGCAAAAACGCCTATTATCTCTTCTGTAGGTCATGAAACAGATACAACACTAACTGATTTAGTTGCAGATTTACGTGCACCAACACCTACAGCTGCGGCAGAATTAGCTGTGCCGGTTTTATCTGATGAAATTTTGAAACTAGAAGAATATAATCAACGTCTTGTGCGAGCATTTTACGCAAAAACTCAATATTTAACAGGTCAACTAACAAAAGCAACAAATTCAGTTATTTTTAGACAACCTGAGAGGCTTTATGATGGATATTTGCAGAACGTGGATCAACTTGAAACAAAATTAATCAATGAAATTGAATCTTACTTAAAAGACTATAATCAATCCATTCAATTGATGGAACAACGTCTAAAGAGTTTTCCTATAAAATCTTATATTCACGAAAAAGAAACGATTGTGGATTATTCGATACGGAACTTACAACAAGCATTGAATGTTTATTTAAAAGAAAAAAGCTTCAGATTAAATCGATCCATTCAAGGTTTAGAGCATCTTTCACCGCTGAAAATTTTAGCTCGTGGTTACGCTGTTATTGAAAGTGATGAACAATTAGTTCGTTCAATAGAAGATGTGAGCGAAGGGGAACAGATAGACATTCAATTAAATGATGGAAAAATACATGCTTTAGTAGAAGGTATTTCTGAAAAAAAGGAGTGATTAGATGACTAAAAAAGATAAAACATTTGATGAATCTTTAAAAGAATTAGAAAAGATAGTCGCTAAGTTGGAACAAGGGGATGTTCCGTTAGAAGAAGCCTTAGATAAGTTCCAAGAAGGAATAACATTAAGCCGCGACTTAAAGAAAACCTTGCAAGATGCAGAAGAAACACTTGCAAAAGTCGTGACAGAAGAAGGAAACGAAGAAATTTTTGAAGAAGAATAATATTCTAAAGAAAAGTGGTGAAATGATGGAATTTAAAGCATTTACTGAAAAGTATTTAAATGATTTTAATACATACTTATTAAGTCATATACAAAATAAAAGTGGAACATCGTTAGAAAAAGCAATGAATTATTCGCTTGATGCAGATGGCAAAAGACTACGCCCCCTTTTATTACTTGCAGTTTTAGACTCATTTAATGTACCTGTTGACAAAGGATATCCTGCAGCTTCTGCTTTAGAAATGGTACACACCTATTCATTAATTCATGATGATTTGCCTGCGATGGATAATGATGAATTACGCCGAGGAAAGCCAACAAATCATATTCAATTTAATGAAGCAACGGCGATTTTAGCTGGTGATGCTTTGTTGACACTTGCTTTTGAGGTGCTTACGGAAAGCCTGTTAACTTCTGAAATTAAAATTGCTTTGGTCGAAAAACTAGCAAAAACTTCTGGTTATGAAGGGATGGTTGGTGGACAACAAGCAGATATTGATGGTGAAGAATCAGAATTAAACTTAAAAGAGATTGAAAGTATTCATTTTAGAAAAACAGGAGCTTTAATTGAAATGGCTACAGTATCTGGAGGTTTAATTGCGGAAAAACCTGAAGAAGTTTTAAATAAATTAACTGAATTAGCTGAAGAAATAGGAATTGCTTATCAAATTCGCGATGATATCTTAGATGTAGTCGGTAGTGAAGAAGAGTTAGGAAAAGGAGTAGCGACAGATGCTGCTCTTGGAAAGAGTACTTATCCTTCCTTACTAGGATTAGATGGTGCCTTTTCAGCTTTGAATAAACGATTAGAGACATCAGAAGAAATTATACATTCTATTGCCAAAATGGATGAACAATTTCAAACAGATTTGTTGATGAGCTTTGTTCATCAGTTAACACTTGAGGAGTATAAGTAAGTGAAGAAAAAAAGAGTGGATGAATTACTACTTGAGCAAAATTTAGTAGAATCTAAAAAAGATGCTCAGGCACACATTTTAGCGGGGAAAGTATTTACAAAAAAGGAAGTTAAAATTTTAACGGCTGGTGAGAAGCTTCCAACGAATACTGAACTTTATATTAAAGGACAAGAAAAAAAATATGTTAGCCGTGGTGGTTTAAAATTAGAAAAAGCTATTGGCACTTTTAATCTTGAACTGAAAAATAAAGTTGTATTAGACATCGGAGCCTCTACTGGAGGGTTTACGGATGTTTCTTTAAAGAATGGTGCTAAGCTTGTTTATGCATTAGATGTAGGGACCAACCAATTAGCTTGGGCACTTCGAACCCATGAAAAAGTAGTTGTAATGGAGCAAAAAAATTTTCGTCATAGTCTTTTAGCGGATTTCAAACAAGGGCAACCAGACTTGGCGACGATTGATGTTTCCTTTATTTCTTTAGAACTTATTTTACCTCCACTGTATGACATCTTAAAAGATCAGGGAGAGGTCGTTGCGTTAATCAAGCCTCAATTTGAAGCTGAAAAAGAAGATGTAGGAGAAGGTGGAATAGTAAATAATTCAGATGTTTATCAATCAGTATTAGTGAATATTTTAGACTATGCCGAAGATTTATCCTTTGCGTTACAAGGTTTAACTCTTTCACCAATTACAGGCACCAAAGGAAATATCGAATTTTTAGCTTATTTCATAAAAAACGGCTCAGAAAAGTCAAACTCAAAAGAATTAATTCAAAAGGCAATGAAAAATTTTGAGAAATGAATGCTTTAATTTATAAAGAGATAAGAATAAAACGTGTTAGGAGGGAACATGTGCTACTCGAATTGCATATTCATAATTTTGCAATCATTGAAGATATATCATTAGAATTTCATAATGGAATGACAGTACTTACTGGAGAAACAGGGGCTGGAAAATCTATTATTATTGATGCAGTTAGTTTATTAGCTGGTGGTCGAGGTTCTGCAGATTTTGTACGACATGGCACGAATAAGTGTACATTGGAAGGACACTTTACAATGCCAAATAATGTGGGACTTAATCAATTGTTGGAAGCTGAAGAAATAGAAGCGGACCCAGAGTTATTAGTTATTCAACGTGAAATTTATCAAAATGGTCGTAGTGTTTGTCGCGTAAATGGATCTATTGTAACAATTTCTAGGTTAAAAGAAATTGGCTCCTATTTAATTGATATCCATGGTCAGAATGAACATCAAGAATTGATGCAGCATGAAAATCATATTCATTTATTGGATCATTTTGGAAAAGAAAAAATAAAGAGTTTATTGGACGATTATGAAAAAACTTACAATGAATATCGTACAGTTTTGAAAAGATATAATGATTGGCAAGATAAAGAACAAGAATTGGCTCAAAAAATAGATATTTTACGTTTCCAAACAAATGAAATTGAAGAAGCTAACTTAATCCCTGGTGAAGAAGAAGAATTAGAAGAGGAAGAAAGACGGTTAACGAATTTTCAAAATATTACAGAAGCTTTAACTATTAGTTATCAAGTCCTCCAAGAAGGTGAACCAAGCGCTCTTGAAATGGTCGGAAAAGCAATGGATGAAATGAGAGATGTAGCAGATGTTGACCAGACTTTAGAAGAAATTTCTGAAACGCTCTCGAATTCATTTTATCAATTACAAGAGTTAGCAAGCGAAATATTTAACGAATTAGATCGTCAAGAATACGATGAAAATCGATTAAATGATATAGCAAGTCGCTTAAATCTTATTCAGCAGCTAAAAAGAAAGTATGGAAATTCTATTTCTGAAATTTTAGAATTTTATGAACATTCAATGGAAGAATTATCAATGATTGAAGGCGGCGCAAATTCAAAAACTGAATTAGCTGAACGTTTGAAAGAACTTAAGATAGAACTTCTTACAAAAGGAGAAGGCCTTTCTAAAGAGAGAAGAAAAATTGCGACAAAACTTGAGCAGGCGATTCATGAACAATTACAAGCTTTATATATGGATAAAGTTGTTTTTATTGTCCAATTTAAAAAGGAAGTAAATGAACTGTCTGTTGAAACAGCAAGTAGAACGGGTCTAGATGATATAGAGTTTTATATTTCAACAAATCCTGGTGAGCCTCTAAAACCGTTAACACGCGTTGCATCTGGGGGTGAGCTTTCTAGAATGATGTTGGCTATGAAAACGATTTTTGCACAAGCTCAAGGAATAACGAGTATTATATTTGATGAAATTGATACTGGAGTAAGCGGACGTGTTGCACAAGCGATCGCAGAGAAAATTTATTCCATTTCAGTTCATTCACAAGTTCTATGTATTACACATTTACCACAAGTAGCTGCTATTGCAAATAACCATTTATATGTAAGGAAAACGATACTTAAAGATCGAACAACAACAGAAGCAACAATTCTTCCTGAAAATGTCCGAATCGAAGAACTGGCAAGAATGTTGTCAGGAAGTGAAACGACAAAAGCAGCTATTCAAGCAGCTGAGGAGTTAAGAAAGAACGCTCAATTAATGAACGAAAGTCAATAAAAAATATGCTACCTATCTGATAGATTATAGTAAATTCTAAGCAAATAAGTAGCATATGGAACATTTTTAAAGAAAACTAAACAATACAGATAAAATTGGCACTAGCATTGCAATGACGACCAAAACAATAATAACTTTAGCTAATTTATTTTTCTTATTATTTTTAGACATATTCCCCACCTTTTCTATTCTATAAAATTGTAGGCGAGGAATAAAAAGTTGTCAAGGAAGTTATGATTTTCTTTTTAATCAATGAGAATATTTGTTATTATTAAAGAGAACACATATGTAAAGGAGAGAATATTTTGAGCAAACAACAAATTGGTGTTATGGGTATGGCGGTTATGGGGAAAAACCTCGCGCTAAATATTGAAAGCCGTGGGTATTCGGTATCTATTTATAATCGAACAACTTCAAAAGCAGAGGCTGTTATTGAGGAGAACTCAGATAAAAATCTACATTTACAAACGACTGTAGAGGAATTTGTAAACTCACTAGAAAAACCTAGAAGAATTATTCTAATGGTTCAAGCAGGTCCGGGAACGGATGCTGTTATTCAACAAGTTTTACCATTTTTAGATAAAGGTGATGTATTAATTGATGGAGGGAACACTTTCTATCGAGATACAATGCGTCGAAATGAGGAATTAGAAGAGTCTGGCGTTTACTTTATCGGTACTGGTGTATCCGGTGGAGAAGAAGGTGCGCTTTTAGGCCCATCTATTATGCCTGGGGGACAAAAAGAAGCATATGATTTAGTGGCTCCTATTTTAGAAAAAATTGCTGCAAAAGCTCCTGCTGACGGTGAGCCAACAGTTACTTATATTGGTCCTAATGGAGCAGGACATTATGTAAAAATGGTTCATAATGGAATTGAATATGGCGATATGCAATTAATTGCTGAATCATATCACATTATGCGCGATTTATTAGAACTTTCAAATGACGAAATAGCAGCAATCTTCAAAGAATGGAATGAAGGCGAACTTGATAGTTTCCTAATTGAGTTAACAGCAGATGCTTTAACGAAAAAAGATCCTGAAACGGGTAAACATGTTGTAGACATTATTTTAGACCGTGCAGGAAATAAAGGAACTGGAAAATGGACTTCTCAAAGTGCGCTTGATTTAGGAACTCCTTTACCATTAATTACTGAAGCAGTATTTGCACGTTATATTTCTGCGCTAAAAGATGAACGTGTTGCAGCAAGTAAAGTCCTTGCAAAACCAGAGAAAAAAGAACTGAATATTAATAAAGAAGAAGTCATTGAAGAATTACGAGAAGCTTTATATTTCAGTAAAATTATGAGTTATGCTCAAGGATTTTCACAAATGAGAATGGCTTCAGAAGAGTACGACTGGAATTTACAATACGGTGAAATTGCAAAAATTTGGCGTGCGGGTTGTATTATTCGTGCTCGTTTCTTGCAAAATATCACGGATGCTTATGACCGTAATGAAAATCTTGCAAACCTATTATTAGATGAGTACTTTAATGATATTGCAGAGAAGTATCAACAATCTGTACGTGATATTGTTGGTTTATCTGTCCAAGCAGGTGTACCTGTACCAGCATTCTCATCTGCTATTTCTTACTACGATTCTTATCGTTCAGCACGATTACCAGCAAATATTATTCAAGCTCAACGTGACTACTTCGGCGCACATACGTATGAGCGTGTAGACAAAGAAGGTTCATTCCACTTTGATTGGTATGGCGATAATGGAGAAGAAGACTGGAGTTAATGATTAATAAAACCCAGTTATAAAATGAATATAAAGTTACAGTTAAATATGAGTGTTTCTTAATTATCTTATAGAAACACTCGTATTTTTTTATGATTAAGTGTAAAATTAATAAGATTTGTAGAAAGTAATTAAATGAAAAAATTCTAATGAATGTTAGTTCACTGTATAAGTAAAAGTGTGCTATGATAGGAATAGAAAATGAGTATGAGATGAAAAATAATTACGGGGGCTATGAAATGCAGAAAATTTTAATTATTGAAGATGAAAAAAATTTAGCTCGTTTTGTTGAGCTAGAGCTAAACCATGAAGGTATTGAAACAGAAGTTTATCTGGATGGACGATCTGGCTTAGAAGCAGCAGTAGATGAAACAAAACAGTGGGATTTGATTCTATTAGACTTAATGTTACCTGAATTGAATGGGTTAGATGTGGCTCGTCGCATTCGACAAGTGAGTAATGTTCCTATCATGATGATGACAGCACGAGACTCAGTTATTGATCGAGTATCGGGCTTTGACCATGGTGCGGATGATTATATTACAAAACCTTTTGCAATTGAAGAATTGCTTGCACGTATTCGTGCGTTAGGACGTCGCATTAATATTGAACACGAAAAAAATGAAGTCAAGCAATCAACACTCGAATATCGTGACTTAGTTATTGAAAAAGAAAATCGCGTAGTTCGTCGTGATAATACTATTATTGAATTAACTAAACGTGAATATGAATTGCTTGTCGAATTAATGGGTAATTTAAATATTGTCTTATCTCGTGAAGTTCTCCTTGACCGTGTTTGGGAATATGATAAAGAAGCTGAAACGAATATTGTAGATGTGTATATTCGTTATCTACGTAATAAATTAGATAAGCCAGGTGAAGATAGTTATATTCAAACCGTTCGAGGAATGGGGTATGTGATGCGTACATGATGAGAAAATTTAATCGAAAAAAGAATAGCGGTTCAACTGTACGTGTACGTTGGACGATATTAACAATGAGCGTAATTTTTCTAACCTTTTCGATTTTTTCTTATATTTTATTAAATACTTTTCAACGTGTAATGTTGGACAACGAAACAAATGAGATGCGTGATTTATCCGAAGAACTGGTTACTCGTTTTAGTAATCATTACTATCCTTTAACCGAAGAAGATACAACTTCAATGTTGGAAGAACCAGAAATTGAAATTGGTCCCATTCCAGCACCACAATTTCGAATAGAAAAACGGGAAGAGTTTACTCCACCTGTCTCACTAACTAAGGGTGGAATTATCGTAAAAGTTTATGATCCGGATGAATCGTTAGTTTATCAAACAGATAACGAAAGTTTTCGTTTCCTTCCTAGTAATGAACAAAAAGTTTCAGAAATTTCTGGTCCCTATGGAAAAGCACTATCCTTAGTTGAACCTGTTCATTCTACTTATAATGATCGGTTACTTGGCTATGTACAAGTAGTTCAAACGCTTGAAGGCTATCATGAAATGACGGATGATATTAGACAATCCATAGTAATCATTGGTTTAATTGCCTTGGTTTTTAGTTCTGTCATTGGTGGGTTACTCATTAACTCTTTTGTGAAACCTATTACGAATTTAACGACCGCCATGGAGTCTATTCGGCAAAATTTAAATTCTGATGTCCGGTTAAATGAAGGAACAAAAAACAATGAATTTTCTAAGTTAGCGCGTACTTATAATGAGATGGTTGACCTTATGCAGGAGAATATTAAAAACCAAAAAGAATTTGTTGAGGACGTTTCCCATGAATTACGTACTCCTGTGGCCATTGTCGAAGGTCACTTGAAGATGTTAGATAGATGGGGGAAAGAAGATCCTCAGATTTTAGAGGAATCAATTACTGCTTCTTTAACTGAAACTAAAAGAATGAAAACTTTGGTAAAAGAAATGTTAGATCTATCTCGAACAAAAGAAATTGATGTATATTACAAAAATGAAACTACAAACATTATTGAGCTTTTAAAACAACTAATTACGAATTTTAGAATGTTATATCCTGATTTTCAATTTATTGTAGATAGTGACGTAGACAGAGATGTTTTTGTAAATATGTATCGAAATCATCTTGAACAAGTATTTGTAAATATTTTAGATAATGCAGTAAAATATTCGACTGATCGAAAAGAAGTACATGTTTCAATTAGTCTTTCGATAGATCAAGTAGATATAGCGATTCAAGATTTTGGTTCGGGGATTGCAGAAGAGGATTTAAGTAAAATATTTAATCGATTTTATCGTGTAGATAAAGCGAGAAGCCGAGAAAAAGGCGGCACTGGATTAGGTTTACCAATCGTAAAAGAATTATTGGAAAGTTACGGTGGAGAAGTTAAAGTCAGTAGTCAATTGGATTATGGAACAATTTTCCGTATCCATTTACCAATCGTAGATGAAGAAAAGCCAGCTTAAAAATATAATATACAATTTAAAAACTTCTCTAGGTTATTCTGATTGAACAGAACAATTTAGAGAAGTTTTTTATATTGTTTTAAAATTGAAAAACAAAAATCCATGTATGTTTTTAAACACACATGGATCACTTGTTCTTTTTAGATAATTACTCATTGTTTCGACGATTACGTTGTTGTTTACCCGCATTTCGATTACGATTGCGATTGCGGTCTTCATTTGATGCTATTATAGAATCAGCTTCATCTGTTGGTGTGACGTCACGACGTACTCTTCGTTTTCGTTCAATTTTTTTAACAGGTCCCAATTTTTCGCGAATATTTGCTTCAATTCTAGGTTTATAATAAAGTTGGTTAAATAATTGTTGTCCAATTGTAAACACACCAGATACTAACCAATAAAGACCAATACCTGCTGGACCGGATACAGCAAACATGAACATCATAACAGGTGTAATATACATAGTAGTACCCGCGGTTGCTTGTTGTTCTTCAGGCATGTTTTTAATCATCATGCGCGATTGTAGGAGATAGATTGCTCCGGTAATTACCGCTAGAATAATACTTCTTTCTCCCAATTCCATTCCCATAAAAGATGCATTTGCAATTTCATTAGAACGTCTTAGTACCTGAAACATGGCTACGAATATAGGCATTTGTAAGAGTAGTGGTAAACATCCAGCTGAAAGCTGTCCACCAATGTTGACATCATTTTCTCGGTAAATTTCCATTAGTTCCATATTTAATGCTTGTTGTTCTTGAGGATCATCTGTCGCTTTTAATTCAGCCTGTATTTCTTGAGTGACCGGTTGAATTGCAGACATTTTAATTTGTGATTCAATGGTACCTTTCTGTTGTCTTAAAGTTAAGGGTAAAAGAATCAAACGGAATAACAGTGTAAACACAATAATTGCTAATCCATAGTTTCCTAAAAATTCACCTAAAAAGTTTAAAAATTGATCAAGGGGGATAATTAAGAAATCATAGACGATTTCTGATAAAAATCCTTGTGGTGCACCAGTTTCTTGGTCAAATCTCATACACCCCGATAGAAAAAGCACTGCACTTAAAAGCGTACCTGTCAGCATGTACTTTTTAATTTTAGTATTTAATTTACGAGTCTTCACATTTTTCATTCCAATCTACAAAATTCTAATAATAATATAATACATGAAGACCACTCGTATTTCAATGACGTTCGCCAAAACCCTCGTAGTCTGTTATAGAGTCATCATATTCTATAACAACTTTATCTACAACAGCACTTGGTGAAGGTCCTTTGGCGAGCTCTTCGATAAATTGTTCAATTTGGTTATCACTAGCTAATGCTTCTACATAAACAGAACCATCGTTTTCATTTCGAACAATACCATTTACACCTAACTGGTCAGCTAGATGTTTTGTAGTGTAGCGAAATCCAACACCTTGTACTACGCCATATACTTGTGCTTTTATTTTAATCGTTTCTGTATTCTCAGGCTTATCATTTCGGTATTCTATTTCACTTGGGTTTTTATTTTCTCGACCTGAATTGAAAAAATCCTTAAATATTGAACTCATTTGGAACACCTCTCTATAATTATTTAAGTTTATTTTAACTGGTAATTAAAGAAGGCGTCAATGAATACTCGTTAGGAAAAATAAATATTCCTTAAATGAATATAAATTTCGATTAAAAACATGAGAACATTCGTGCTATAATATATAGGGAGTTTTCAAAGAAATTGAGGAGATAGATATGAGTAAAGCACGCAAACGAGGACGAAAAAAGAAAAAAGGATATTCTATTGAAGTACTCGGAATTATTATAATTTTTATCAGTGTACTTGCCATAGGTGAATTTGGTTTTGTGGGTCAAATTTTTGCGAACGTTATTCGTATATTTGTTGGAGACACTTATCAATTAATAGCCGTTTTGATAGGGTTACTTGGCTTACATTATTTGTTTCGCAGTAAAGGACCAAAATTCGATACTCAGCGTTTAATTGGTAGTATATTTTTATTTACTGCCCTCTTAGTATGGCTTCATCAAAGAGTTTTCGCACCTGTAATGGCAGCTGATGTAAATATTGTTTCAGCTACATGGCGAAATTTAACGAATTTATTTAGTTCGACAATCAGTCCTCAAGATATTGGAGGAGGCATGATTGGAGCGATCTTGTATGCTGTAAGTTATTTCTTGTTCTCTAATATTGGTACATATATTTTTATTGCATTATTAGCTTTCTTTGGAATCATGAGCATTGGACATTTTTCATATGGGAATCTCTTTTCAAAAATCGGAGATGGCATTAAAGTTTGCTTTAAATGGATAAAAGAATTATTCATTAAAGCGAAGAATACGCTACAAAAAAATATCCAGTTTGATTCAAAAGAGAAAACACAAGAAAAAGTTAAAAAAGATAAAACTAAAAAATCTGATTCTAAGTCTAAAGAGGAAGTTTCAAAAGAGGAAGAAATTAAAGAAAGACCTACTCCTGTTCCAATCGAAGGAATGAAGCAAACCTCATTACCAATAGGAGACGTCACGCATTCAGATAATGATGCTCAAGAAGAAATAGAGAATGAAGTGGATGAAGATGATAATGAGAGCTTAGAAATTAATTTTGTTTCTGATGAAGAAAATGAAGATTATAAATTACCACCTTTTTCATTATTAGATCACCATGCTTCACCAGATCAATCAAATGAGTATTCTATTATAGAAGACAATATTAAAAAACTAGAAGAAACCTTTGAGAGTTTTGGGGTAAATGCTACAGTTGTAAAAGCAAACTTAGGTCCTGCTGTAACAAAATATGAAATCCAACCAGCTACTGGTGTAAAAGTGAGTCGTATTGTAGGCTTGTCAGATGATATTGCGTTGGCTTTAGCAGCTAAAGATATCCGAATGGAAGCACCTATTCCTGGAAAAGCATTGATTGGAATAGAAGTGCCGAATTCAGAAATAAATATTGTTTATTACAATGAAGTCATGTCTGAACTAAATCAAACAGGTAAAGGTCATCCATTAGAAGTTCCATTAGGAAAAGATATCGCTGGAAACACTGCAATTGCTGATCTTTCAAAAATGCCTCACTTGCTTGTGGCAGGAGCAACAGGTTCTGGTAAATCAGTGGCAATTAACGTGATTATCTCTAGTTTACTCATGCGAACAAGACCACATGAAGTAAAAATGATGTTAATCGATCCAAAAATGGTGGAATTGAATACTTATGATGGTATTCCACATTTATTAACGCCCGTTGTTACAAAGCCTAAAAAAGCCGCTCGAGCTTTACAAAATGTAGTGGATGAAATGGAAAAACGTTATGAATTATTTGCAATGAGTGGAACAAGAAATATTGAATCTTATAACGAGCAAGTACAACTAATGAAAGATTCAGGAGATGATAAGGTTCCTGCTAAGCTTCCATATATTGTAGTCGTTGTGGACGAGCTGGCCGACTTAATGATGGTAGCAGCTAAAGAAGTTGAAGACTCAATTATTCGTCTTGCGCAAATGGCACGAGCCGCTGGAATTCATATGATTCTGGCTACTCAAAGACCAAGTGTGGATGTTATTACAGGATTAATTAAAGCGAATGTTCCTTCTCGTATTGCATTTGCCACTTCAAGTGGTACCGATTCACGTACCATCCTTGATCAAAATGGTGCGGAGAAATTATTAGGACGAGGAGATATGTTGTTCTTACCGATGGGCGCCAATAAAACAATTCGTGTACAAGGTGCCTTTATTTCTGATTCTGAAGTGCAAGCAATCACAGATTTTGTTAGAGACCAACAAGATCCAAATTATGTCGAAGAAATGATACCAACTGAAGAACCAAAAGCAGGTAATGGTGGAAGTAGTGATGAAAAATATGACGAAGCTCTTGAAATTGTTAGAGAGCTCGAAACGGCAAGTATTTCACTATTACAACGAAGATTAAGAATTGGCTATAATCGTGCAGCTAATATTATGGATGATTTAGAGGCCAATGGTATTGTAAGTGAACAAGATGGGGCTAAACCCAGAGATGTGTTAATTTCTGCACCTGAGGAAGAGGAAGAGCCATATAATCAAGAATACACTCAACCGGAATAAATAAGAAAGAATTAAAGCGAACGGACTCCAGAGGATGTTCGCTTTAAATTCATTTATATCATGGTTAGACTATTTTTATTCGTTATGAGAACGATTACAGTATAAGTTTTCTCATAATAACGGTTACAAAAAACACGATTTTCCTTTATTTTTTTATGTAACAATGCTATGATGTAATTGAATAAAATGTTACAGAAAATTTACATAGCAGAGACACTATGTAAAAAATGGAGGAGTTTTTATATGGCAAATTGGAAAAAATTAGCTATGTTTGGAACATCTGCTTTACTATTAGCAGCTTGTGGTAATGGTGGTACTGATGAAGGTACGGACAATGGTACAGCCCCTGAAGATGGTGGAGAAGAAGAGCAATTCACAGTTGCAATGGTTACAGATACAGGCGGGGTAGATGATCGATCATTTAACCAATCTGCTTGGGAAGGTATGCAAGAATGGGCAGAAGAAAATGGTTTCGGTGATGATGCAATTGTGTACTACCAATCAGAAGCTGAAAACGATTATGTACCAAATTTAAATACAGCTACAACAGATGGTCACGATATCATTTATGGAATTGGGTTCTTATTAGAGGATCCTATCTCAACAATTGCTGAACAAAATCCAGACCGTATGTATGGAATTGTTGATAGTGTAGTTGATATGGAAAACGTCGTATCATTAAACTTTAATGATCATGAAAACTCATTCTTAGCTGGGATGGCTGCAGCATTAACTACTGAGACTGGAAAAGTAGGTTTCATTGGAGGAATTGAAGATCCAATTATTGACCGTTTCCAAACAGGATTTACTGAAGGTGTTGCTTATGTTAGTGAATCTACTGGAGAAGATATTGAAGTAGATATTCAATACGCAAACAGTTTTAGTGATACAGCAGCTGGACAACAAATTGCAGCCGCTATGTATTCAAATGGTGCGGATGTTATTTTCCATGCAGCTGGAGCTGTAGGAAATGGCGTATTCCAGGAAGCACGTAACCGTATGGAAGATGGCTCAGATACTGACTTATGGGTAATTGGTGTAGACCGTGACCAATCAGCTGAAGGTGACTGGGCAGACGGAAACTTAACACTAGCTTCAACAATAAAACAAGTTGGTCAAGCGATTAAATTGTCAGCAAATGAAGCAATGGATGATAATTTCCAAGGTGGAGAAAATATTTCTTATGGGTTTGCTGAAGATGGTATAGACTTTGTAATGCATGAAGATATGCCTGCAGAATACGTTGAACAAATTGAAGAAGCTCGTCAATTGATTACTGATGGCGAACTTGAAGTTGAAGAATTTACTTATACTGAAGTTGAATAAATAAACTTTTAAATGTAATATCATTATTTAAGCGCCAGTCATTAGTAGTGACTGGCGTTTTTTAGACAAAAATAAATATAAAATTATCTTGCATTTTAAGGCTAAGTTCATGATAATTACATTACTATATTGTTAAGATGTAAATACATATATTTTTACCATGCGTATTTACTAAAAAGGAGGAATTCGTTTGACCACATCTGAGGTTGTCGTTGAAATGCGAAATATTGTAAAGCAATTCGGCGATTTTAAAGCAAATGATGATATTAATCTTGAAGTTCGTAGGGGAGAAGTTCATGCGCTTTTAGGTGAAAATGGTGCCGGAAAATCTACTTTGATGAATGTTTTAACTGGATTATTAGAACCTACAGAAGGTGAAATTAGAATTAATGGTGAACCAGTTGTTATTGATTCACCTGATAAAGCTGATGATCTAGGCATTGGGATGGTACACCAACATTTTATGTTAATTGATAAATTTTCAGTTGCTGAAAATATTATGCTCGGGAATGAAGAGCATAAAATGGGCTTGATCAATGCAGATACAACAGCTAAAGGCATTTCAGAATTGTCTGAACGATATGGATTAAAAGTAGATCCTTATGCTAAAGTTGAAGACATTAGTGTTGGACAACAACAACGTGTAGAAATTTTAAAAGCATTATATGGTGGAGCAGACATCTTAATTTTAGATGAACCAACTGCTGTGCTAACACCCCAAGAAATCGATGATTTAATGAAAGTTATACGTTCACTTGCTGATGAAGGCAAAGCGATTATTCTTATTACACATAAGTTAGATGAAATTAAGCAAGCGGCTGATCGTTGTACAGTTATTCGACGTGGGCAAGGAATTGGTACAGTAGATGTCGTTAATACGTCTCAACAACAATTAGCAGATATGATGGTCGGTAGATCTGTAAGCTTCTCGGTAGATAAAGGACCTGCAGATCCAAAAGAAGTTATTTTATCTGTTGATCATTTAGTTGTAGAAGATGTTCGTAAGTTAAATGCAGTAAATGATTTGAGTTTTACAGTACGACAAGGTGAAATTTTAGGAATAGCTGGTGTAGATGGGAACGGGCAATCTGAATTAATTCAAGCTATTAGTGGTCTTAGAGATGTTAAAGAAGGTACCATTAAAATAAATGGCAAAGATATTACAAACCAAACACCACGAAATATTACCGAAACTGGTCTTAGTCACATTCCTGAAGATCGACAAAGACACGGACTTATTTTAGATATGACCTTAGAAGAAAACTTAGGCCTACAGTCTTATTACCATGCACCATTGAGTGAAAATGGTATTTTAAAGTATGATGCCTTCGAAGAAAATGCTGAAAGATTGATTGAAGAGTATGATGTGCGTACTCAATCGTCAAAAGATCCCGCTCGTTCACTTTCAGGAGGGAACCAGCAAAAATTGATTATAGCTCGAGAAGTAGACCGAGATCCTGATCTGCTCATTGCGGCTCAACCTACACGAGGTTTAGATGTTGGGGCAATCGAATTTATCCATAAACGTTTAATTGAACAACGTGATAACGGAAAAGCAGTGTTGTTAATGAGCTTTGAATTGGATGAGATCATGGATGTTTCTGATCGGATTGCTGTGATGTATGAAGGAAAAATCATTGATATTGTAGATGCAAATAATACGTCAGAAACTGAACTTGGCTTATTAATGGCTGGGGTTAGTCGAGAGCAGATCGAAAAACAAAAAGAAGAAAATCGTTTAGAGGAGGTAGGAATCGATGGTCGAAGTAAAAACGGATAGTTGGCTGAAGAAAATATCAGTACCTCTACTAGCGGTATTGTTTGGTTTTTTAGTTGGTGCGATTATCATGTTAATTTTTGGATACAATCCAATTGAAGCCTATTCTCATATGATTTTTGGTGTTTTTGCAAGCCCATATTCAATCGGAGAAACTTTAACACAGGCAACATTGCTAATCTTTACAGGGCTTGCTTTTGATATTGCAAATAAAGCAGGATTTTTCAATATTGGTCTTTCTGGTCAATTCCTAATTGGTTGGTTAAGTACTATTACTTTTGCACTTCAATTTCCTGATTTTCCTAGAATTGTTCTGGTTCCATTATCTTTATTAGCAGGAACAATTGCGGGAGCTTTATATGCTGGAATTGCAGGTTTTTTAAGAGCTTATTTTGGAACAAGTGAAGTTATTGTCACAATTATGTTAAACCATACGATTTTACAAATTTCTAATTACTTGACAAACTTTGTTATTGGTACAGGAAGTCGTACAGAAAGAGTTAGTGAAAATGCTAGTTTATCTCTTGAGTGGTTAACAAATATAACTTCCTATTCAAGATTAAACATTGGGTTCTTTATTGCAATAGTTGTTGTTGTTATTTATTGGTTTTTCATGAAACATACAACAGCTGGTTTTGAAATTAAAGCAGTTGGATTAAACCCTGATGCTTCTGAGTATGCAGGTATGAGTTCTAAGAAGAATATTATTTTATCTATGTTAATTAGTGGTGGACTTGCTGGTTTAGGTGGTGCCATTAATGGACTAGGTACTTTTGGAAATATTTTTGTTATAGGCGCTTTGCCTAATGAAGGATTTAACGGAATTGCCGTAGCTTTACTAGGGTTAGGAAATCCAATAGGGATAGTTCTTTCAGCTATTTTGTTTGGTATCTTAAACACAGGAGCACCTTTCATGGCAACTCGTGCTGGAGTACCAGATGAAATGGCAGTCATTGTTACTGCGTCAATTGTATTCTTTGTAGGAGCATATTACTTAGTTGAATGGATCTTTGAAAAAATTGGGTACAGAAGAGCACAAGGTCCGCATGGTGCTGAAACTGAAGGAGGGGCAGAATAATGAATGTGATGGGAATTTTACAATTATTGGTTACGAGTTCTTTAATGTACTCGGCTCCTTTGATTTTTACCGCTATTGCAGGATCTTTCTCGGAGCGTAGTGGGGTTGTTAACATTGGGCTAGAAGGAATCATGGTAATGGGGGCTTTTGCTTCATCTATTTTTAATATCATGTTTTATGAGACTTTTGGAAATTCAACGCCTTGGGTTGCTATGTTATTTGGAGGATTTGTAGGTATTTTATTTTCACTCCTTCATGCAGTAGCCACAGTTAATCTACGAGCAGATCATGTAGTTTCTGGTACAGCTCTGAACTTACTAGCTCCTGGTTTATCTGTGTTCTTGGTTAGAGTCCTTTATGGAAGAGCTCAAACAGGGCCACTCAGTGAATCATTTGGAATAACTTCATTTCCGATTTTAAAAGATATTCCAATTATAGGTAGAATATTTTTTACGAGTGTAACGCCTTTAGGTTATTTAGGTATTTTAACTGGTGTAATTGGATGGTTTATTCTTTTTAAAACGCCTTTTGGCTTACGGTTAAGATCAGTTGGTGAACATCCAGTAGCTGCTGAGACTGTAGGGATTAACGTTTATATGTATAAATACGCTGGAGTGTTGATTTCAGGGTTTTTAGGCGGTATCGGTGGTGCTATACAAGCACAAGCAATAGTAAATGAGTTTGGTGTATTAACAGTAAGTGGTCAAGGTTTTATGGCGATGGCTGCTATGATCTTCGGTAAATGGAATCCAATTGGAGTAACTTTCGCAGCAATTTTCTTTGGTTTTGCTCAAAGTCTCTCACGCGTTGGTCACTATATTCCGATTATTCAAGACATCCCAACGATTTATTTACAAATCTTGCCGTACGTATTAACAATTGTTGTTTTAGTTGCTTTCATTGGTAAATCTGAAGCTCCTAAAGCATTAGGCCGTCCGTATATTAAAAGTAAATAAAATTTATATTTTGTATCTTAACAATAAAAGAGATTTAAGCATTCTTTCCTGTTTCAGGGCAATGCTTAAATCTCTTTTTTTATTTTTTATTGATGAAATGAATACGGATGATTGCCGAAGACATGAAGAAATTAAAAGAAAAAATCATCAAAATCTTCTTAAGTTGAAAAACACACATCCTTCGTTATTCTTTTTCCACAATCAATATCTACGGAACCCACTTGAGATTTAGTTTATCATCGATAAGCAGTGAGAAATAGTAATTTTATCTGCTTGGATCATTATTTTATTTCTTCTCAACAATGTACAAGTAAGGTGGATTATTTATTTGATTGATAAACTGATAGAGTAATACATTATATTCATCTTGGGGTAACTCAGAGACAAATGAGTCAATAGCATCTTTTTCTTCTAATCCACCTTCATGACCTGAATAAACCATGACAGAAACAATGCCTTGTCTACGGAGATATTGTAAAGATTTTTTAATTGCTTTGAGGGTGGTTTCGGGTTTAGTCGTAATAGACTTATCTCCCTTTGGTAAATAACCAAGGTTAAATGTTACTGCACTTATTTTTTTATCTTCCTTTAAATATTGATCCATATTCTGATGACCATCTTCAATTAATTCAACTTGCGGTTTTTGACCAGTTAAAATCAGTTTTTCTTCTGTTGCTTGAATAGCCTCCATTTGAATATCGAAACCATATACTTTTCCATAAGGGCCAACAAGCTGTGCAAGTAATACGGTATCATTTCCATTACCGACTGTTGCATCAATAACATGATCTCCTTGAACTATTGAATCTTTTAAAATTTCATGAGAAAAACGTAACGGTTTTTTTAGCATATATTATTTCCTTCTTTCTACGTTAAATCAAAGCATACCAGAAAATAGAACATCTGTTTAATACTGTATATTACAAAATGATGACAAATACTAAAAAGTGTATAGAAAAAAACATTTTTTATTCATTTACTAGTATAATATACCAATAAAAGTATTTATTTTATATTTTTAAATTTTTTATTAAAGGATGGGGAATATGGAAGCTGATCAAATGATTAATTCTATTCAAAAAACCACTCGAAAAAAGAAAAATAGCTACATACCACTATCTGCTAGTGTAATCGCTAGTGTTTTATTAGCAATGAATCCAAACTACAAAGTACTTGCCGAAGATGTTGAAGAAGACAATGAATTACAAAATTTAAAATCATTACATGAAGAATACCACTCGCTATTAAATACTACCATTGAAACAGAAGATGAATCAGAAGATGAGATAGAAACTATTGATGAAATGCCTACAGAAGAAAAGACGGAAAATAGTGACTTAGTTTCTGAAAATGAAGAATTAAAAATGATTAAAGATACATTAATGTTGGCCATTGAAAAAGCTGGAAGCATTGAGTATGCTCAACAAATTCAAGCGGAAAATTTAACCATTGATGAATTAGATCAAATTTTTGAAGCTTTAATTACAGATTTAATCGCTAAAGAAGAGGCAGAAGCTGCCGCATTGGATGATTTTTCAGCTGGAACGGACGAAGAAATTACAGATGAGGCTGAGGCTACTGATGAAAAAGGGGAACAAACAACCCCTGAACAAGAACTCCCAGAAGAATCAGAATTACCTACTGATGAAATAGGAGAAGAAGTTGAAGTTTCAGATACTGATGAAGATATTTATACTGGAACAGTAGAAGAAGACTTAGAGCAAAATTTAGGACAAGAACCTACTGTTGACCCAGAAGAATCTACAGATGATGATTCAACACATGATGAAGTGGTAGATTCAGAAGAAATAAAAGATCTAGAAGAAGGCACTGAATCAGAAATTGAGGAAGCTAAAGAAAATCTCGAAAGTGAAGAAGTAGATAAAGAAGCTACAGAAACAACTGAAGAACCAACAGCGCCAATAAAAGAAGAAGCGCCTGTTAAAGAAAAAGAACCGGTTAAAAGTGAGGATCAAGAACAGGAAAAACCAGCGGACGTTCAAAAAGCAAGCATACAAGCTCAAGCTACTCCGAAAATTACAACATTTGCTGCAGCCAGCAACAAGCAAGACTTGGTTACTTATACTGTTAAAGCTGGAGATACATTAAACAAAGTTGCAAATAATTTTGGAGTCAGTGTAAATTCATTAGTTTCTTTAAATAATCTTCCAAATAAAAACCTAATCAGAGTTGGCCAAATCTTAGTCATTCGAGGCTCTCAAGAAGATTTAGATAAATTAAATAATAGATTAACAAGTACTGAATTTATTAATATTGTTGGAGAGCATGCCCGTAAGATTGCAAAAGATAATAACTTATATGCGTCAGTAATGGTTGCTCAAGCTGCACTAGAATCTGGTTTTGGTAGCAGTACATTATCATCTGCTCCTAATTATAATTTATTTGGGATTAAAGGCTCATACAACGGCCAATCTGTAACAATGAGAACATGGGAACATGTTAAAGGAAATGATATTTATGTTAATGCGAATTTCAAAAAATATCCAAGCTATTTTGAATCATTACTTGATAATGCTTATTTATTAAGAAATGGAACAAATTGGGATTCGTCTTTCTATGCTGGAACTTGGTTGGAAAATGCTAAAAATTATCAAGCTGCAACAGCATGGCTTGAAGGTCGATATGCAACAGACCCGAATTATTCAACTAAATTAAATAACTTAATCGCAACTTATAACTTAACTCGTTTTGATTCAGAGTTTGTTGAAGGTGTTGTTCCTCCAGTTGAAGATGAGAAAGATGTAAATCTTTCAACCGGTGATAAAGATAGTGATTCCGCAACTTATGTAGTAAAAAGCGGCGATACATTATATCGAATTGCTCAAAGACATAAAATGAGCGTTTCACAATTAAAACAATTAAATAATTTAAAATCAGACTTGATCGTTGTTGGACAAAGATTGAAAGTAAGTGGGAGTGTGTCAACACCAACTCCTGCTCCAACTCCAAAGCCCACGACTCCGTCACAACCAAGTGGTTCAACTTATACGGTAAAAAGAGGAGACACTTTATCTCATATTGCGCAAAGAAACAACATGAGTGTAGCTGCATTGAAACAATTAAATAATTTAAGCTCAGACTTAATTGTGATTGGTCAGAAATTGAAGGTAACAGGAAGCACTTCAACACCTGCTCCGAAACCGACGACACCATCACAATCAAGTGGTTCAACTTATACAGTAAAAAATGGCGATACATTATACCATATTGCTCAAAGAAACAATATGAGTGTAGCTGCATTGAAACAATTAAATAATTTAAGCTCAGACTTAATTGTGATTGGTCAGAAATTGAAGGTAACAGGCAGCTCAACACCTGCTCCGAAACCGACGACACCATCACAATCAAGTGGTTCAACTTATACAGTAAAAAGTGGCGATACGTTATCCCATATCGCTCAAAGAAATAATATGAGTGTAGCAGCTTTGAAACAGTTAAATAATTTAAGCACAGATTTAATTGTGATTGGTCAGAAATTGAAGGTAACAGGCAGTACATCAGCTCCAAAACCAACAACACCGTCACAACCAAGTGGTTCAACTTATACGGTAAAAAGTGGTGATACGTTATACCACATCGCTCAAAGAAACAACATGAGTGTAGCTGCTTTGAAACAATTAAATAACTTGAAGTCAGATTTGATTTTGATTGGTCAGAAATTGAAGGTAACGGGAAACACTTCAACACCAGCTCCAAAACCAACAACACCAACACAATCAAGTAGCTCAACTTATACGGTAAAAAGTGGTGATACGTTATCTCACATCGCGCAAAGAAATAACATGAGTGTAGTTGCTTTGAAACAGTTAAATAATTTAAGCTCAGATTTAATCTTTGTAGGACAAAGTTTGAAGGTAAATAACAGCTCTAAACCTGTATCATCTTCAAGCAGTCAATCAAATACTACAAGTAATCAAACATCAGCTACACATACTGTTAAAACTGGAGAAACTCTATCAAACATTGCTCGTAGATATAACGTATCTGTTGGAAATTTAATTTCATGGAATAACTTGAAGAATTCTGATTTAATTTTTGTGAATCAAAAATTGTCAGTTAAAGATTTAAGTCGATCAAATAATACGAACACATCTACTCATAGTAACAATAAAACTTATCGAATTGTAAGTGGCGACACACTGTCTGAAATAGCAGTTAAATTCAATACTTCAGTTAGTGCACTAAAATCTAAAAATAATTTAAAATCTGATCTAATTTTTGTTGGTCAAGTTTTAAGTATCTAGTTTTAAAAAAGACACCTAATTATTCATAAGACTCGGTAAGTTGAAATATTAAATTTATGTGCTAAAATAGATATACTCAATAAAAATATAACTAATAAAATATTAGGAGTAGTAAGTTAAACTTTTTTATCAGAGAGTGCATGCTTGGTGTGAATGTGCAAAAAAGATAACTGAACTCACCTATAAGAATGCTGGAAGGGATCAATGAATTTCTGGCCGTTATCCGCGTTAAGGATTCGAGAATAACTATAAAATATAGTTATTGAATTAGGTGGTACCGCGATTAATCGCCCTATAAGCAGTTTAATACTGTTTATAGGGTTTTTTTTATAAATAAGGGAGGAAAAATAAATGAGTTTTAAGCATCTAGAAATTGAGAATAAATGGCAAAAATATTGGGATGAACATCAGACTTTTAAAACAACTGAAGATCCAGAGAAAGATAATTTTTATATTTTGGATATGTTTCCATATCCATCTGGTCAAGGATTGCATGTAGGTCATCCACTTGGATATACGGCAACAGATATTTTAGCTCGCATGAAAAGAGCACAAGAATATAATGTTCTTCATCCAATGGGGTGGGATGCCTTTGGTCTTCCAGCTGAACAGTATGCGTTAGATACTGGAAATGATCCAGCAGAATTTACAAATAAAAATATAGAGACTTATAAAAATCAAATTACTTCACTAGGATTTAGTTACGACTGGGACCGTGAAATTAATACAACAGATCCTAAATTTTACAAATGGACACAATGGATTTTTACAAAGTTGTATGAAAAAGGTTTAGCCTATCAAGATGAAGTTGCCGTGAATTGGTGTCCTGCGTTAAATACTGTTCTTTCAAATGAAGAAGTAGTTGATGGAGTTAGTGAGCGTGGAGGTCATCCAGTTTACCGTCGTCCTATGAAACAGTGGATGCTAAAAATCACTGCTTATGCCGAGCGTCTACTTGAAGATTTAGATGAAGTAGATTGGCCAGAAAGTATCAAAGAAATGCAAAGAAACTGGATTGGAAGATCTGAAGGAGCAACAGTTAAATTCCCAATTGTTGATTCAGATATCACATTAGAAACTTATACGACTCGTCCAGATACTTTATATGGTACAACTTATATTGTGATTGCTCCGGAGCATAAGTTATTAAATGATATTGTTGCTGACTCGCATAAAGATGAAATTAATGCTTATGTAAAAGAAGTTGAAACAAAGAGTGAACTTGAACGTACGTCGCTAAATGACGATAAGAATGGTCTATTTACTGGAACGTATGTTAAGCATCCGGTAACAGGTGAACAACTTCCAATTTGGGTAGCTGATTATGTTGTAGCTTCATATGGTACAGGTGTTGTAATGGCAACTCCTGCCCATGACGAACGTGATTATGCTTTTGCAAAAAAATATGATTTACCAATAAAAGCAATTATTGAATTGCCTGAAGGCGAAGAACTTCCGTATGATGGAGACGGTAAACATATTGAATCGGATTTCTTAAACGGTCTATATAACGAAGCAGCTATTGAGAAGATGAATGATTGGTTGGAAGAAAATGAAAAAGGTCATCGTGAAGTGAATTATCGCTTGCGTGATTGGGTATTTTCACGACAAAGATATTGGGGAGAGCCTATTCCTATCATTCATTGGGAAGATGGGACAACAACAGCTGTTCCGGAAGAAGATTTACCTGTAGAGCTTCCGAAAACCGATAATATCCATCCGTCAGGAACGGGAGAATCTCCATTAGCTAATATAGAAGAGTGGGTAAATGTCGTTGATCCTGAAACCGGAATGAAAGGACGCCGCGAAACAAATACAATGCCACAGTGGGCAGGTAGTTCTTGGTATTACTTGAGGTTCATTGATCCAAATAATGATGAAGCTTTAGCCGATCCCGAAAAATTAAAACAATGGTTACCGACGGATCTTTATGTTGGTGGAGCAGAGCACGCAGTACTTCACTTACTATATGCACGTTTCTGGCATAAATTCTTATATGATCTTGGTGTAGTTCCTACAAAAGAACCTTTCCAAAAATTATTTAATCAAGGAATGATTCTTAAAGATGGAGATAAAATGTCTAAATCTAGAGGAAATGTCATTAATCCGGATGAAATTGTTGCTCAATATGGTGCAGACACATTAAGATTATATGAAATGTTTATGGGACCTTTAGAAGCTGCAAAAGACTGGACAGAAGAAGGGGTCGAAGGAGCACGTCGTTTCCTAGACCGTGTATGGCGTCTGTTTATTGATGAAGAAGATAAGGTTAGAGATCGTATTACAACATTTAATGATGGCTCATTAGATATTGTATACAACCAAACAGTGAAAAAAGTAACGGATGATTTTGAAACCCTTCAATTTAATACGGCTATTTCACAGTTAATGGTTTTTGTGAATGAAGCTTATAAAGTGGAAGGTCTACCAATTGATTATGTAAAAGGCTTTATTAAAATGCTTGCGCCAGTTACTCCACATTTAGGTGAAGAACTATGGCAAAAAATCACAAAAAGTGAAAATGGCTTAACACAAGAGCCTTGGCCAACTTATGATGAGGATAAACTTGTCTCGGATGAAATCGAAGTTGTGTTCCAAGTAAATGGAAAAGTACGAGGAAAAGCCAATGTTTCTCGCTCTATCTCAAAAGAAGATTTAGAAGAAAAGGCACTTGAAAATAAAAATGTCCGAGAGCATATTGAAGGATTAACTGTACGTAAAGTGATTGTTGTTCCTGGTAAACTTGTAAATATCGTTGCAAACTAAAAAGACTCCTATAATTTAGAAACTAAATATGAATAAATGATGACATACTATTAAAATATTTTTATAGAAGCTTTGTTCCATTGATAAACGATGTAGAAAACAGTAAAATAAGGACAAAGAAAAAAAGAGCTTTAAAGCTCTTTTTTCTTTGTATAATGTAACCAATGATTGGTGAAAGTAGGATTTAAATAATGGATACACAAAATAATTTACAAGAAGATAACCGTATTGTTGCCGGTTCTTCTTGGATGTCTTTAGGTAGTTTAGCTTCACGTATTTTAGGTGCGGTCTATATTATTCCGTGGATGGCATGGATGGGAAATCAAGGACAAGCGGATGCCGCACATGCCCTTTACCAGATGGGCTATGTCCCGTATACTTTTTTCTTAGCTTTTGCGACCGCTGGTGTACCTTCTGCTATTTCAAAGCAAATCAGTTATTTTAACGCAATTCATGAATATGAAATTTCTAAAAAGATTTATCGACAAGGGCTCTTATTAATGTCTGTTACAGGAATAGTATCCGCATTACTTTTATTTTTCTTAGCTCCAGTGATTGCAGGAAGCAGTCCTGCAGCAAACCAAGACTCGGCGATTTTAGTTATGCGTTCACTTGCTCCGGCATTACTGATTATTCCTATTCAATCAGTAACAAGGGGATTATTTCAAGGGCATAATCGCATGAGAGAACCGGCTATCTCACAAATTCTTGAACAATTATTGAGGGTTGTATTTATTTTAGGAGCAACTTTTATTATTCGACAAGTATTAGCAGGAGAAGTTGTTACTGCTGTTGCTTATTCTACATTTGCAGCTTTTGTAGGTGCCATATTCTCAATGGTTTACCTTTTTATTCGATTAAAACAAATTCCAACAGCTTTGAATAAAGAAGTAGAAGAAAGTAGAAATGAAGTTGTTATTTCTACACCCAGCCTTTTGAAAGATATTATAAAAACTTCTATTCCTTTTGTTATTATGTCTGCAGGCCTTACAATCTTTAACTTTATTGACCAGCAGACGTTTGCACCATTAATGAATTTCTTTTATCCAGCTTTGACAGACGATAGTATCCAGATTAGTTATGGGATCATTCAAGGAAATGCTTATAAATTAAGTACAATTATTACTTCCTTTGGTGCAGCACTTGCAATTACTTCTGTACCAGTCATGAGTGACTTAATTGCGAAGAAAAAATATTCAGAAGTTTCTTATCAATTTGAACAAGCGATTCAATTATTGATGTTTATTATGATTCCAGCTGTTATTGGAATGTTTGTCGTATCAGGGCCATTTTATACACTGTTTTATTCATACAATGAATTTGGTGTTTATGCGACAAAAGTTTATGCCGTTACCAGTTTATTTTTAGGTGTGTTTTTAGTTCTTGGGAATATTTTACAAGCAGTGAATCTTCGTCGTAAAGGAATTTATGCATTAGGTATAGGTTTAATGTTTAAACTTGTATCACAGCCGCTTTTTATCTATGGAATTGGTGAAATTGGAATTTTATATTCAACCATGTTAGGTTTAGCCATAACGATATTTTTAATGTTTAAAGCGATGTATGATTTAACAAGATTCTCGATTAAGTTTTTAGCTCGTAGAACATTATTGATTTTCATACTCTCTTTGATAATGGGCTTAGCAACACTTATTGCATCAAACGGTTTCGCTTTATTTTTAAACTATGAGCGCAGATTACAATCACTGATTGCATTACTGCTCATTGCGATTGTTGGAGTTGCTGTGTTTGGCTTATTAGCATTAAAAACAAGACTTGCAGAAAAGATTATTGGTCCTCAAGCAAAATCATTACGATTAAAATTACGAATTAAATAAAGACTAGGAGTTTTACCATGAGGTTAGACAAATTACTAGCACATACAGGATTTGGAACAAGAAAAGAAGTAAAAAAGATTATCAAAGATGGTTATATTGAAGTCAATGGAAAAACAGTCAAGAATGCAGGAACGAAAGTGGATCCGGATAAAGATGATGTTCGTATTGGCGGAGAACGTATCTATTATGAAGAGTTTGTATACTTTATGCTAAACAAACCAGCAGGTGTCATTAGTGCGACTGAAGATTTTATTCATGAAACAGTTTTAGATTTATTGGAACCAGCTGATTTAGTACAGGAACCCCATCCAGTTGGTCGATTAGATATTGACACAGAAGGATTGTTAATCCTGACAAATGATGGACAACTTACGCACCAACTAACGTCACCTAAAAAAGAAGTAGATAAAGAATACTACGCTATGGTCAATGGTCTCGTTACAGATGAAGATGTTGCTAGGTTTGAAGAAGGATTACTTTTAGAAGATAAAGAGGAAGACTTTACAACATTACCTGCTCAGTTAGAAATTTTAGAAATTGATGAAGAAGCAGGAACATCTGAAGTAAAAGTAATTATTCATGAAGGGAAATTTCATCAAGTAAAACGTATGTTTGAAGCGGTTGGTAAAAAAGTAATGTATCTAAAACGTATGAGAATGCATACACTTGAGTTAGATGAAAGCTTGCCTTTAGGTGATTACCGCAGACTGACAGATGAAGAATTAGAATTATTAAAGTCTTAATTAAAAAAGTCTCGCTTTGTGCGAGACTTTTTTTGGTCATCGTTGATATTTTTCTAAAAAATCTAAATTCTCTTCATTTATAAGCTGTTCAAGTAAATCTAAAACGGCTTGGTCTTCACTTGTTCCAATTTCAAAACGGCAATGTTCTTTTAAATCATCATCTGCATTCTCCATGGCCACACTATAGTCGGCTTCTTTCATCATAGTACGATCATTTAAGCTATCACCAAAGCACATCGTTTCTTCTTTTGAAGTACGATAACGGTCTTGTAAAAACTTAACGGCTTCACCTTTACCACCATTTTCGTGATAAATATCTAACCATTCTTCACCACTAGTTACAGCTGTCACACCAGGATTTTTTTCTTCAATTTCTTTCATTAACTTTTTAATATCTTCTAAAGGATGCTCACAATAAAATTCCATTTTCACAATCTCTTTATTTGAAGGAATATGATCAAAATTTTCTATTAATTCAAAGTCCTTAAAATAAACACTTATTTCATCAGCGACTGTATCGTCTATTGGTCCCTTAACATAAGCGTTTCTACCTGTACTAAATATAGGATAGTAGCCTTCAATATCGTCAATATAATGGTAAATATTTTCTGCGTCTTCACGATTTAAAGGTAGAGTTCTTAATACCTCTTCATTATTCCTTAAAATATTTCCATCATCACTCGCAAGATAAATATCTTGTGAAATCCTCTCATCAAAATAACTTTCTAATAAAGGGGTGTAATTTCCACTTGCGATCGCTATAACGGTATCTCTCTCAACCAATTGGTGAAATACGTATTCTGCTTTCTCTTCATCATATGTTTTATCGGCCCTTAAAAATGTATCGTCCATATCTATAACAATTAATTTAATGGTCATGTAACCTCTCCTAATTTAATTGTTCTTTATTATTGGGATAAATTCTTCTTGAAGAAGTATCAAGGAATAGACTTTCAGTTTAAATAACATTTCATTAGGGAATGAAAAACGTCCAAAAAGTATAACTTGAACACTTTAAAAGAATAGGAGAGCGGCATAGCCTCCAACAAGATATAAGATTGCATTAAGACCAATAAATTTTAATATAGCGATGGATGCATCATTTGCTTCGCCCGTTCGATCAACTTTTGTTGTAGGCGTTTGGAATATGATAAGAATAAAGAAAATCAACAAACCTACAAAATATACACGTCGTAAATAGGCCATGAATACAATGCCTAAAATTAATGAAATAAGACTAAATAAATAACTAGGTCTTTTTTTCAATTCATTCACTCTTTCATCATAAAACTTTTTTTATATAGAATTCTCAAAAACAGGCACCTTTGTATAGATACTTAGGCACCTGTTTATCTTAATTCAATTGTAACAGTTTTTCATTCTTTTTTGTTTAAATCTTTTATGAAGATTGGAAGATGTTTAATCACTGTAGTAGGTAAAGTAACGTAGTGAGTTTCTGCAAGTTCATTGGCTGTTGCGCTATGAACATAGAGAGCACTTAATATACCTTGTTTTTTATTTTGAAATTGCCCAATAAAACTTGCAATGATACCCGTTAAAATATCCCCCATACCCCCCGTTGCCATGGAAGGATTACCGGCAATGTTTTGCCAAATTTCATCTTCAATATAGACTTCAGTACGTCTTTTTTTCAAAACGATAATCGCATTTAATGCCTCTTTTTGTTGTTGGTTGATTTTGATATCATCTGCCGGCGGTTCAATATTTGTCATTCGATTCCATTCTCCGAGATGAGGGGTAAAAATTACGTTTTTAGTAGGAATTTGTAAAGAGTCTTTTTCATTCACAAAATGAGTAATCGCATCTCCATCAATGACTAACCATTGATCTTTATTTAAAGAACGTGTCACTTGTTTAAAGACTTCAAGTGATTCTTCAGATAAGCCTAAACCAGGTCCTAGTACAATAACATCTGCTTTTTTAATCATATCTGGGAGTGTGTCAAAATCGTACATATTCGTAAACATAGCTTCAGGAATTCTTGCATGTAATGCATGTACATTTTCTGGAGCGGATGCAACAGTAACCAAACCTGCACCTGCATACAGTGCAGCTGAAGCACTCATAATAACTGCGCCTCCCATGTTTGCATTTCCACCTATACAGAGTACATGACCCATTTTATTTTTATAGGTATTTTTATCGCGAACAGGTAGCCAGTTCGAAACTTTTTCTTCTGTAATTTTTAACATACTTATCACCCTTGTTAGTAAATATAGTATAACGAAAAATAGATCAATGCACTAATAGAGCCTATTCTATTCAAATGATAATCTCATATATAACAAAATAATTTTTAAATCATCCTAAAAATGTTATTATAGAAGTACTTATTTACTAGGAGGATAAAAATGGCAGATATAAATTGGAAAGAATTAGTTGAAAAATATCAAGATGATTTTACTGAAGATTTATTTACTTTATTAAAAATAGATAGTACTCGTGATGATGATGCAGCAACAGATGAGTTTCCAGTAGGCCCTGGACCAGTAGAAGCTTTAGATGCATTTTTAGAAATTGGAAAACGAGACGGTTTTGCGACAGAGAACTTTGATAATTGGGCAGGACATATTGAATTTGGAGAGGGCGAAGAATTACTTGGGGTGCTAGGGCACGTTGATGTTGTTCCGGCAGGGACAGGTTGGGATACAGATCCTTTTGAACCAGTGATTAAAGATAATAAAATATACGCTCGTGGATCAAGTGATGATAAAGGCCCTACAATGGCGGCTTATTACGCAATGAAAATGATTAGAGATTTAGAATTACCAGTTTCAAAACGTGTTCGTATTATTATTGGTACAGATGAAGAATCGGGTTGGGGTTGCATGGATCATTACTTAAACGTGGCAGAAACTCCTGATTTTGGTTTCTCACCAGATGCTTACTTCCCAATTATTAATGGTGAAAAAGGGAATACAAGTGTTCAAATGAAGTTTCAAGGAAACAATGGAGAACAAGCAAAATTAGTTTCTTTCCAAGCAGGATTACGTGCGAATATGGTTCCTCAAGATGCAGTCGCTATTGTTGAAGTAGATAATCCAGAAGAACTAATTGAAGAATATTATGCGTTTTTAGAAAATGCTCCAATTTCTGGGGATGCAGCAGCTGAAGGTAATGAGGTTACGCTAACTCTTGTCGGGAAAGCTGCTCACGGTTCTACACCAGAACACGGAGTGAACGCAGCAACACATCTAGCGACATTTTTATTCAATTATGACTTTGATAAAGATGCAAAAGCTTTCTTAAATGTGTCAGCTAATTATTTACATGAAAATCATGATGGTAAAAAATTAGGCATTGATCATGAAGATGAGCTAATGGGACACTTATCATCAAACTTTGGAATATTTAGCTTTAAAGCAGATGAAGGTGGAGAAATTTTAGCGAATATGCGCTATCCTCAAGGAACTGATGCCGAAACTATTTTAAATCAGTTCAAAAAGACACTAAAAGATGAAGCGGTAGAAGTAGCTACTACTAGTGGTGGAAAAGAGCCACATTATGTTCCTGCAAATGATCCATTAGTAGAAACACTATTGGATGTATATAACCGACAAACAGGTTTAGAAGCCCATGAAATGGTAATCGGTGGAGGAACTTATGGTCGATTATTGGAACGTGGAGTGGCATTTGGTGCTATGTTCCCAGATAGTGTCGATACTATGCATCAAGCAAACGAATTTATGGCAATAAAAGACTTGAAGCTAGCCATGTCAATTTACGCTGAAGCTATTTACGAGTTAATTAAGTAACTGAAAAACTATAGTACGTTTGAATCAAAAGTAAAGAAGGAATAGACAATAGAATTTTCAAATTTTGATTTATATGGAAAATAAAATGAAGAATATGAAGAAAAGCAACAAAACGTGTCTGAGATATACAAAGAAAACTTCTAAAAGAACGTACAGTATTAGTTTATGGTGAAATCACTCAAGATTTAGCCAGAGAAATCACTTCTCAATTGCTTTTATTAGCGGCGATTAATGATGACCCTATCACGGTCTATATTAATAGTCAGGGTGGACATGCAGAGTCTGGTGACACGATTCATGACATCATGCGTTTTATTAAACCAGAAGTAAAAGTGGTCGGTACAGGCTGGGTAGCAATTGCTGGAATTACGATTTACTTAGGTGCAGATAAAGAGAATAGATACAGTCTACCCAATACACGATATATGATTCATCAACCAGCTGGCGGTGTACAAGGTCAGTCTGTTGAAATTGAAATCGAAGCAAGAGAAATTATTCGAGTTCGAGAAAGAGTAAATCAGATTATTGCTGATCAAACAGGACAACCTTTAGAAAAGGCAAGAGAAGATACTGACCGAAACTTTTGGTTGTCTGTTGATGAAGCTCAAGACTATGGAATAGTTGGTAAAATCATTACTTCTTCAGATGATATTTAATGATGAGTGATGACTTCTAAAATGGCATACGATTTATAAGCAAGACAAGTAATGCTATGTTTAAAAATCAATAAATTGTAGGAGGAAATTATGAATAAAGAAGAAAGAATTAAGCATTTACAAGAAATTATTCGAATTCCGTCTGAAAATGACAATGAAATAGAAGTAGCAAAATATTATCAAAAATTATTAGAAGAACATGGGATAGAATCAAAATTAGTTGAATATTCTCCAACCCGTCAAAACTTGATTGCGGAAATTAAAGGTGAAAACCCTGGGAAAGTGTTAGTTTTCAGTGGACACATGGATGTCGTAGACGCTGGAGATTTTAATGACTGGACATATCCACCATTTGAAGGATTTATTGAAGATGGTAAGATGTATGGTCGTGGAACAACAGATATGAAAGCTGGTTTAACAGCTTTGGTTATTGCTATGATTGAACTAAAAGAAAGTGGAAAATTAAAAAATGGAACTGTTCGATTAGTAGCTACTGTTGGAGAAGAAATTGGAATGTTAGGTTCAAAACAACTAACAGAAGAAGGCTATGTTGATGATGCAGATGCAATTATCATCGCTGAACCTAAATTAGGAGATGGAAAAGTTGTAACGGCTCATAAAGGATCTGTTCAATATGAAATTATTTCCTATGGACGTTCCGCGCATAGTTCAATTCCAGAGAATGGGATTAATTCGCTTCAACAAATTGTCGATTTTATTCAACTTACAAATCCAAGATTTGAAGAAGCAGCAAGCGTTGCTGAAAATGACAAATTAGGACGTATGTTAAATGCATATACGGTCATTAATGGTGGAGATCAAATTAATAGTATTCCTGCAATTACAAAACTACGAGGAAACGGTCGAACAATTCCAGAAGTAGATAACGACGTTTTCTTAGATGTTATTAACTCATCCATTGAAGAGATGAATGAGCAAATTGAGGGAAGATTAGAATTAAACTTAATGCAAAACAATCCAGCCGTTGAGAGTGACTTTGACACGGACTTAATTAAATCAATTAGTCAAGTATCGTCAATCCCAATTGAAGCAGTAGGTATGGCGGGAGCAACAGATGCCTCAAACTTTGGGCGCATTGATAAACCATTTGATTTAGCGATTTACGGTCCCGGTGAAATGACAGTCGCTCATGCTGTCGATGAGTATGTAGAAGTTGATGATTATTTAAACTTCATTGATATTTATCGCGAAGTAGCGCTTGATTATTTACAATAAATCAGCTCATTTAAATGGGTTTTAGGAGGATAAATTATGGATTATTTAGATATAGCCAATAGTCCGGCGATGTTAATATTAACATCGCTTGTTATTTTAATCGTTGTGATACAGGCTATTATTTTTATTCGCCAAGCAATAAAACGAGGTAGAGAGCTTGGGATGAGCGATGATATCTTAAAACCAACAGTAACCAATAGTATATTGTTATCAATTGTTCCATCTTTACCCGTTATTGTTGTGATGCTAGCTTTATCTGTGCCTCTTGGAAGGTATTTTCCTTGGTTACGTTTATCGGTAGTCGGGGGAGCAGCATATGAAGGTATTGCAGCGAACGTTGGAGCACAAAGTGTTGGTTTAACGGATATTTCAGATCCTAACATGACACCACAACATTTTATTGTTATTGGTTTTGTAATGACCATTGGGATTATTGGTGGAATGGTCTTTAATATGCTTTTCATGAAACAAATTGATAAAGCGACTATTACAGCTAGAAGTAAAGCTTTAACAAAAGGTACGGGCTTTGTGACGATTCTTTCTGCCGCTTTATTGGTTTCTATGTTAGCTGTTATTTCAACACCATACGTAGTCAATACAGATAATATTGAAGGGATTGTTGCTTTCTTTACAGCGGGAATCACCGTATTAATCGTGAATAAAATATCAGATGCTATTGGTAAAAAGACACTCAAAGATTTCTCTTTTACGATTGCATTATTAGTAGGTATGGGTGCGGTTATTATCTATGCGAATTTATTTTAAGGAGGAATAGCTATGAGTGAAAAACAAACACAAAAAGAACAACAAACTTGGGCTTTTCATCGTAACATTAACTCTTTAGGAATTGTAACGACTTTAATTGCTCTGATATCAATGTTTATGGTTCCTTTAGGACTTGCCTGGTATTTTGATATAGATTTTAGTATAGGTAATGCACTGCTTGCAAGTACAAGTTTACTCGCCATTTATTTTCCTATGGCTGTAGCAGAAAATATTTCCTTTTATTCTGTACTAGGTGCAGGTGGAATGTATTTAGGTTCGATTACTGGAAATATACTAAATCTAAAATTACCAGTAGTTGTTTCAGCACAAAAAATTGTAGGTGTAGAGCCGGGGACAGAAGAAGGCGATGTTGTTTCGATTATAGCGGTCGGTGTTTCTTCGTTAGTAACGGTTGTAATTTTATTCTTAGGGATGGCTTTAATCGGAACATGGCTCGTGCCAATCTTAAATCATCCAGTAGTTAAACCAGGATTTGACAATGTGACGCCTGCATTACTTGGAGCGATTGCAATTCCGCAATTTTTATCTGATAAGAAACTATCCATTACACCTGTCGCATTAGTTCTTCTGCTTTTGCTTATTTTAGGAGCGGATGGCTATGGAAGTTATCAAAGTTATATTTTATTAGGTGTTATGGCAGTTTCTGTTAGTGTTGCATACATTTTGTATAGAAATAATTTGTTAGACTATGAAGAATAATTAAATTATAAATACGTATTAAAACCAGTACAAATTAACTTTAAGGTATAAGTACTGGTTTTTTATTATGGATAATATGGACATTCAGCTAAATAAAGAGCATGTTCGTAAGATCTCATTTGAAACAAAAAACTAATTGTAAGAATTATTTTTCGCTAGACAATCGACTGTTAATTTTATTTGTTAATTTATTTATTTCTGCCTTTTTCATTTGAATATTCAAATAATAGAAGAATATATACGTAAAGATATTTACTAGAATACTAAGCATGTTTAGAGGAATAAGGTCCATTAAACCTCTTTAACTGACTTACACAAATTAGGTCTTTACTTGCATAAATGCTTTGAAAATAAAGTAATCACTCATTTTGTTTCGATTGCCCCTGGAATTTAAGGAGTGTTCACTTCTTAGGATAGCTGATGTACCTTAACAAATGGGGTCAAAAAATACGCTCACTTGTTAGGATAGCTGGTGTAACTTAACAAGTGGATTCAAAAAACATGATCACTTGTTAGGGTACCACTTAAAACAGTCCAAGTGAGCTCAAAAAATGTCCTCACTTAGTCTGTTTACCCTTGGATCTACCTAAGTGAGCCAAGAGAAAACATTCACTTGGTTCAATACTCATATTTATTAATAAGATTAAAAAAATTGCATCTTAAAATATTAAAGTGACGAATCGTTTTAAACTTCCATTCACCAGAAATGACGAAAATAATTAATAGAAGAATGCAGTAGCAACAGAAGGATTGCAGGAATTTAATAAAAAAAGAATACAACTTGGAACTGTATCCTCTAAAGTATGTGCTCAGTATCATTTGACAAAGAACCTATAAAACTTAAAAAGCTCTTTCTTTAAAAAGAAGAGCTTTTGGCTAGAAAATTTACGTTTGTCAAATAAGAAATTCAACGATTAAAAACATTCCAAACAATACAAGTCCAGCCAAACCAATGATGATAGCATGAACTTTATATGTCATTTGTAGATAAGCAACGAATTCACGAAGAAAAGCATTCAATGAAAAATAGAACTTGCTTCGAGAGCCGTACCCAATGCATGGGATCCCTAAACTACGAGCTTGCATTAATCCTCGCAACACATGATAGTTGTTTGTAACAATCGCAATGCTAGGAATTCTCTCAGAATTCCAATCTCTGTCGACTATTTTTTTAGAAAATTTAATGTTTTGATGTGTATTTTTAGACTCTGTCTCTTTTAAAATGATGTCAGGATTTGTTCCTTGATCAAGGGCATATTGAGCCATAGCTTCTCCTTCAGCAACAATTTCATCGGGACCTTGACCACCAGAAAAGACAATTTTTCCATAATCTTGAGTTCTTTGAAGCTCTAAAGCTTTATTGATTCGGCCGGCTAATAGAGGAGTCACTTCATCGCCACGCAAGCCTGCGCCTAAAGTAATAAAATAGTCCACGCGTGTTCTTTTTAAATGTAACAAATTGAGTAAGTTTGCTGTAGTATAAAAAATTGAAATAAAAGAAAGATAAACCACAATAAAACTAATAAATTGATAAATCGTATTTAAAATATGACTTTCGGTAATGTCTACAATAGAAGGCCACACAACTAAATAACCCACTAGACCAATCCCAAGAATTAATGTAAGTGAATTTGTGAATTTAAATCCTTCATTTCGTATAATTTTTATACCATTAACTAAAAATGTTCCAACCATTAAAAAAGGCATAGAAAAAACAAAAATCGTAAACAAGATAGCTAAAATGATCAAAGGTAGTTGGATATCTTGCTGTATGAAAATAATGACAAAAATCATCATAAAGTTAAAAAGAAAACTTAAAAAACTGATTCCTAACCAAATTGTTTGAGGTCGCTTTAATTTTAAATAGAGAAAAATTACGCCAAAAAATAAAGTCAAGAGACTAAATACACGAACTAAACTCATGTAAATCCTCCTATAAGTAACTTTCTGTTCTTATTAAAAATACCAGCCAATCTTCTTTTAATAAGAAAATTGGATGGCAATGAAGATTAATTAACCATATCTTCGTTAAATGCTAGAGTCTCGCCTTCCTGTAAAGCCATATGAGCTCCTGCGTATGGTTCGCCATCTACAGTGAGGAGTACTTCTTGAGCACCGTAATACTGGCTAAGTGTATTCACTAGAGTATAAACAGCAAATAATTCTCCAGTGGAACCTGCATTCATATTCTCTTCAAATTCTGATGAAACGTCCACCTCAACGATATTGTCATTATTCAAAAATAAATAATTGATGGTTGTTCCTTCAGGGAAAATATTTATGTTTTCAAATCCATCCGCTTGTCCACTCAATAATTCTGTGATTGCAACACGGGCAGGGTCATTTGTATTTAGTAGTAATTCAGCTTCCACTTGATCCATTCCCATGGCTTGATCATCTGGAACAAAGACGGTAAATGGAAGAATTTCTGGTGTATCTGTCTCAACACTCTCTAAGTTCGACTCAACGGTCATACCCTCAGATTCAAAAACTTCAGAAACTAAACCAACATCTTCTACATAATATCTTTTAGTTACGGCGTCATCCGTTGTAATAGTGACTTCAATAGCATTAAAAGTACCATAAGGAACTTCAATTTCATGATCAATAGCCGTAATTTCATAATCACTATCCTCATTTGACCAAGAATTTCCAATCTCAATAGGAGCTTTTAACAAAACTTCTTCTTGTCGGTCATCAGGAAAACTGCCGATTTCAGTAAAGTTATCTCTAAAGTAAGTTTCGCCTCGCTGGAAAGTGCGAACAATTTCATCTTCACGATACTCAAAAATTTCAACTAAAGTTGTTCCAGGATTTTGGTTTGCGACTTGGTAATAATCATCCTGGTTAAATTGAGGCGTCCAATTATACTCCGCAAACTCATTTCCAATTCCTTCATAAGAATAAACAACATTGTCTAATCTTGGTAACCATGCACTTAAGTCCTGGTTCACTTCATCTTCAGTAGATTGGCCATTTGTGTCAGTTTCTTCACCGTTATCTATTTCGTCCGGAGTTTCACTAGGTTGTTCTGTTGGTGAATCTGTTCCAGGGTCATCAGTTTCTTCATTTGAGAATAACCCACAACTTGTCATAAAAACGGAAAAAACAAGTATAGATATCGATTTATAATATTTTTTTAACATTTTGACCAACTCCTAAGTAGTTATGTATTCTTTCTATAAAAAGTATATCACAGCTGGTTGAATTCAAAAAATGAGAGAAATAATAATAGAATTATTTGAGATGTTTATCATTTAGCAATAGAATAGATAAAGAAATAAGTACATATAGAAAAGGAAGATACATTTGAGTTTTAAAATATATTTTGGAGCACCACTATTTAATGAAATGGAACAGATGTATAACGCTTATGTTGTTGAACAAATTCGCGAAAAATATGGCGACAAAGTTGAAATTTATTTACCACAAGAAAATGCTTCGATTAATGATAAATCGGGCTTTGCGAACTCTTTAGCGATTGCACAAGGGGATAATGAATATCTAGAAGAAGCAGATCTATTGATTGCTGTTTTAGATGGCGTGACGCCAGATAGCGGTTTATCTGCTGAATTAGGTTACTTCTATTCAATGGATCGTCCTATCTTAGGTCTTTACACAGATACTCGACAAGGGACTCATGGAAATCAAGAGAAGATAGATGCTTTAGACGAAATTGCAGAATCACAATTCTCATATATTAATCTTTATACTGTTGGACTAGTCAAAATCCGTGGAGAAGTTTTGAACTCATCAAAAGCTTTAGTAGAAAAAATCGGTGAATATATTAAAATAAACCAGTCTTAATACACTTTATAAAATAAAGGTGATCAACATGAATAATGAAATGAAAATTTGGCAAGGAGATATCACAACTCTAAAAGTTGATGCTATCATAAATGCAGCAAACAAATCCTTACAAGGGGGCGGAGGCGTTGACGGAGCAATCCACCGCGCAGCAGGTCCCCAGCTACTCGAAGCTACAAAAAAATTAGGCGGAGCAGAAACCGGAGAAGCTAAAATAACAGAAGGATTCAAACTGCCCGCAAAATATATCATTCATACCGTAGGGCCCGTCTATAATGATGGAAAGAGTAATGAGGCAGAGTTGCTTGAAGATTGTTACAAAAATTCACTAGAACTAGCAGATGAATATCAATTAAAAAAGATTGCATTTTCTGCAATCAGTACAGGTGTTTATGGTTATCCACTAGAAGAAGCATCAGAAATTGCTGTCTCTACAGTTGCTCATTTATTGCCTAAGATGATAAACGTTGAAGAGGTTACTTTTGTAGTATTTGATCACTCAATGAAAGAAATTTATGATAAAACTTTTGAAAAATTAAATATTCAAAACGCATAAAGATTGGAGTAATCATTATGTATTTAATAGGAATTGAAGTAAATATTCGTTTTCATTATTTAAGTTCATTAAAAGATAAAAGACGAATTATTAAAAGTATTCTAGACACCACAAGACATAAATATCAAATCAGTACAGCAGAAGTAGGTTACCATGATAGTCTTCAAGAATCGGCTCTAGGATTTGGTATGGTCACAAATAATCGTCAGCATGCAGAAACAATTCTTCAAAAAGTGATTAATCATATAGATACTCAATCCGAAGTAGAAATCTTTAATATTGATTGGGTAGAAGTATAGGATTCATTCTTTATAAGAGTGAAAAGCGAGACTTAGAAGAATTGTAGATAAATATAAAGTATGGTATATTTTTAGAAGCTTTTTATATTATTGTTGAACAAGGGAGAGAAGACACATGATAAAATTGATAATCGATTCTGGTGCGGATCAAAATACTTGGTTTGCAAAGAATTATGATTATGGCTTTCTGCCACTAAGTATTATTTTGGAAAATGAACAGTACTTAGATAAAGAAGAAATATCTTTAGAAGAATTACACACAGCAATGAAAGATGGAAAAATGCCATCTACTTCACAACCATCTCCAGGACAAGTAAAAGAAAAACTTGAAGAGTATCGAAAAAAGGGTGATGATGTGATTATTGTAAGTTTATGGCGAGAAATCTCAGGAACATACCAATCCATCAAAAGTGTTATCGATGAATATAAAGAAACACATCCTGAATTTAATGTTGCTTTAATTGATTGTAAGAGTGGTTCCATTGCAGAAACATTACTAGCTGTCCAAGTTCTAGAAATGATTAAAGCAAATTATACATTTGAAGAAATTGTTAAACAAGCGGAATGGAACTCAGAACATACTTCAATTTATTTAACAGTCGATGATTTAACATGGTTAGTAAAAGGCGGACGACTATCTAAAACTGCTGGTTTTGTAGGATCTGCATTAAAAGTTAAACCGATTATTACGGTTAATGACAAAGAATTATTTTCAGAAAGCGTTGTTCGTGGAAAAAAACGAGTTTATTCAAAATTAGTCAATAAAATAAAAGAAGATACAGCTGATTTCACTGATCAAATATATTTTATTAGTCATGTCGATGAAGAAGAAAATGCAAAAATGATAGAAGCTCAGTTAAAAGAAGAAATACCAGGAGCCAAAACAATGATTTTTGAGTTTGGTGCTATTTTAGCAGCGCATATAGGCGTTGGTGGTGTAGCTATCTCTGCATTAAATGCTAAGCCAGAAACTTATATCTTACCAGAATAATATTGCCATAATTTTTTATTTATATTTTTTAGAGTCATTACAAAATGTAGTGGCTCTTTTATTTTATCTGAATGATGTTTTCTAACTTATCATTCAAATGTTTTGCGCTTTCATGATATAATAAAATTGTTAAATTTTAAAGAGGTGAACTATGTGTACTTAGCCGTATTTGTAACTGTTTTTTTGTTGGTGATATTATATTTATACATACAAAATAATCTACATAAAGTAACATCTTATAAGGTTTTTATACCAAATCTGCACTCATCTGTAAAAGATAAAAAAATTCTATTTATTTCGGATACGCACTTTCGAGAAAAAAACTCACATGCTTTTATTGATCAAATTCTAAATAAAATCGAAAAGATCGAACCCGATTTAATCTTATTTGGAGGAGATATTATTCATGTAATATCTGCTGATCAAGTTATCGAACAGACAAAAGATTTTTTCTCTCAATTGAAAATGATCGCACCTACTTATGTAGTCTATGGAAATCATGATTTAGGTAGTGAACGACTAAAAGAACTAACAGCTACGCTAAAAAGAGTGGGCGTAACTTTATTAGATAATGAAGCGACTTGGATTTCATTTGACAAATCTGGAGCAGGTTTTTGGTTGATTGGGTTAAACGAATATATGTCATCTGTAAGTATTAAACAAGACGTTTTATCTAAAATAAAAATGCCTAAAGAAAGTAAAAATGAACCAAAGATCTTATTAGCGCATTATCCTCATTTTTTTGAAAAATATTTAATGGATGAGGAGAAAAGACCGAACTTAGTTTTATCTGGACATACGCATGGTGGACAAGTCATACTACCTATTATTGGCGGATTGTTTGCGCCAGGACAGGGCAAGAATCCTTATTATGATTTTGGTCTTTTCACTAGCGATAAACACCCGGATAGTCGATTAATTATCTCGCGTGGTCTTGGTAATTCTACCTTTCCATTCAGAATAAATAATCGACCTGAAATTATAATGATTGAATTTGAATAAAAATAGGAGAGTGATCATATGGAAAAATTAGGTTTAGGGACAATTGGAACGAGCTGGATAACTGGAAGCTTTATTGACGCGGCATTAGCAACGGAACGATACGATTTAAATTGTGTATATTCAAGGAATGAAGAGAAAGGAAAAGAATTTTCTAGTAAATACGGCGATATTCCGGTTGAAACTGATTTAGACTCGTTTATGAATAATGAAGCTTTAGATGTGATTTATATTGCATCACCAAACAGTCTTCATTATGAACAAGCATTAATGGCTCTACGGGCTAAAAAACATGTAATGGTGGAAAAACCGGCATCTACGAAAGTAGAAGAATGGGATGAGATGCTACGTGTTGCTGAAGAAAATGATGTTTTTGTTTTAGAAGCTGCAAAACATATGTATATTCCGAATTTAGAAAGAATCGCAACTGAAATTGACAAATTAGATGGCGTAGTCGGAGCAACTTTCCCATATGTCCGTTATTCTTCTAGATACGATAATGTTCTAGCAGGTGAAGAGCCCAATATATTCTCGCTGAAATTTGCCGGTGGTGCTTTAATGGATTTAGGCATTTACCCAATCTATACTGCAGTGGCCTTATTTGGGGAGCCGGAAGAAGCCATTTATTATCCGCGTAAGATTAGAACAGGCGTGGATGGGATAGGAACAGTCATTTTACGTTATAAGGAATTTGATGTAACAATATTAGTTGGAAAAATTGCAACTTCGTCTTATGAGGTGGAAATCTATGGTGTAAAAGAAACTTTAGTGATTGATCATGTTTCTCATTTAGATAAAGCACGTAAAATTGACCATCAAACACTAGAAGAACAAGAAGTTTCTTTAGTAGAGCAACATAAAAATAGTATGTTTTATGAAGCAGAAGCTTTAGCACAAATGATTGAAACAAAAGATGAACCGGAAACATTGGAAAGATACGAAGAATTATCGGATCTAGCAAGAATTGTAACTGGCTTATTGAATCATTTACTTACACAAGCAGATATTATTTTTGACATCAAACGTTAAATATATAAAGACAGCGCTTTTGAAAAATAAAAGTTATTGTTTATAAAAAGAATGTCTATTAATAGGAAATAATTTTTTATGGTAGACATTTAGAAGAATTAAATATATAATGAATGAGTAATCAAATTGAAATCGTTGTCAGTAAATAATTGGACACGAAAATGGTTTGATAATACAGAAAAAGTTTTGGAGGATGGAATAAAATGGCAGAAAAAACAATTATGTTAGTGTGTGCGGCAGGAATGAGTACATCACTATTGGTTTCAAAAATGCAAAAAGCAGCAGAAGAAAAAGGTCTAGACGCAGAAATCTTTGCAAACTCAGCAAACGAAGCTGACGGAAGTTTAGAAAGCAAAGATGTAGACGTATTATTATTAGGCCCTCAAGTTCGCTTCATGAGATCACAATTCGAGAAAAAAGTTGAAGGAAAAGGTATTCCTGTAGACGTTATTAACATGCAAGACTACGGTATGGTTAATGGCGCAAAAGTCCTTGAATCCGCTTTAGAATTAATGAGCGAATAATTACAAAAGTATCTTATAAAATAAAATCAAATCGACCCTCATAGGTCGGTTTGTATTTTGATTAAGAATAAAACAGAATTAAAAAGGAGATTTAAATTTATGGCAGAAGGACAAGAGCAATTATTAGAAACTATTATGGGTCTTATCATGCACGGTGGAGACGCTAAAAGTAGTGCAATGGAAGCTATTTATGCAGCAAAAAGTGGGAGTTTCGATGAAGCTGAAGAAAAATTAGAAGCTGCTGATGAAGCTTTAGCGAATGCACATAAATCTCAAACGAACCTGTTAACACAAGAAGCAAGTGGAGACTCAGTAGAACTATCACTTCTTTTAGTTCACGGTCAAGATCACTTAATGAACGCAATTACTTTTAAAGATTTAGCACAAGAGTTAATTGATGTTTACCGTAAATTAGACGGTCAAGACGTTTCAGTAGATTAAAAAAGTAAAACACTGAAGGAGCCTATCAGACATAACTCCTTTCAGTGTTTTTTATTGGTTAAAATGATTAAAATAGATTGTCATATTAAAAAGCAGGGCTTAGACCCTGCTTTTCTTTACGATTATAGATTGAATCCACCTAAACGATGTTTAACAACATCCATTAAACGATCGAACTCTTCTTCTGTAATATCTCCATTATTTTTTGCTTGAACTAGCTCCTCTTCCACATCTGTTAACTTTTCTGTATTTGTTGAATTTATCTTGTTTTCTAATACCTCATACAATTCTGACATCTATAAACATCCTTTCTGATATTATTTCTACAATCTGAGTATATAAAGTGAGAAAAACTGGCAATTGATATGATTGTGAATTTAATAAATGAAGGGATATAGGAGCTTTATTAAATATTTTCTTCATATCTATTTACTTGATAGTCAATGTAATTTGCATAAAGAATCTTAAGAGCAGTATACATGGTAACTATATTATCAAAATAAAATTGGTCGTGGAATTTTTCTTTATTCAATTCAGTCGCAATATTATAATTACTTGCATAGGCTAATGAGTTGTTAGCTGAATTGGTAAAAGAAAGAATATTTACACCTTTTATTTTTAGTAAATCATAATTATCATCTAGATATTCATTTTCTCCACTTGATGAGACAATCACTAATGTATCATTTTCTTTCATTGAGTTTAAAGCAACTTCAAACTCTCCGGATCCTTCAATTAAGCGAATCCATCTATCAGTATGCATAAATAATCGTTGAAGCTCTTTGTTAAAGCTTCTTTGGAACATACCTGTACCATAAGCATAGATAGTAGGCGATTGTTCTAGCATTTCAATTATTGGAGTAAAATCATAATTTCTATAGTAATTAATTATTTGGATATCATCATCACAAACTCTGTTAATGAAGTTATCGTCAACTTCATCAGAGATTTTTTGATTCATTTTAAGCAAAACCTTTAACTCAGCAAAACCGTCTAACCCTAATTTCTTAGTAAAACGAATGATTGTACTTTTTGATACAGAACAAAATTCTGCTAAATCCTCAATTGTACTCATATAGACAGAATCTGGATTATTTAAAACTGTCTTTGCGACAAAGCGATCGCTCTCGGTAAGTTTTTCATAATTATTAATGATCAAATCTCGAATATCTTTCAATGTACCTACTCCTTTATAATTATCTGACACTTTATTCCATAGTTTGATACTTTATACCTAGTTTTGAAAACGCTATCCAACATCTTCTTAAAGCATTGTGTTATTCAATCTGGAAGTTATAATTATATTGTATCAAGCGAGACTATCTTTGGCCAATAGATAAAAAAATTAAGTAGAGGATGTAGTATAATGAAAAAATTTGCTATAACGATTGCTGGTGGAGGAAGTACTTTTACTCCAGGTATCGTAGATATGTTATTAAGTAGTTATGAAGAATTTCCAATTTCAGAAATTAAATTATATGATAATTTAGCTGAAAGACAAGAACCTATAGGAAAATCATGTGAAATTTTAGTTAAAGAACGCTATCCAGAGGTTGAATTCTCATATACTACAGATCCTGAAGAGGCTTTTACTGGAATCGATTTTGTTATGGCACATATAAGAGTTGGATTATATGCTATGCGTGAATTAGATGAAAAAATTCCTCTAAATTATGGTGTAGTAGGACAAGAAACATGTGGACCTGGTGGCATGGCATATGGTATGCGTTCAATTACAGGTGTTTTAGAAATTTTAGATTATATGGAAAAGTATTCACCAGATGCATGGATGCTAAATTATTCTAATCCAGCCGCAATTGTTGCAGAAGCAACTCGTCGTTTACGGCCAGATTCTAAAATTATTAATATCTGTGACATGCCAATTGGAATTGAAGAATCTTTCGCAGAAATTCTAGGATTAGAATCAAGAAAAGAAATGATTGTACGTTATTACGGATTAAACCACTTTGGTTGGTGGGAAAGTATCACAGATAAAGCAGGTAATGATTTAATGCCTGAATTAATTGATTATGTATCAGAACATGGATTAGCACTTGATACTGAAGCTTTCCAACATAATGATGAGAGCTGGCAAGAAACTTATCGAAAAGTTAGAGATGTACAAGCTCTAACGCCAGATTTACTACCAAATACGTATCTAAAATATTACTATTACCCAGATTACGTAGTGGAAACTTCTGACAAAGAATTTACTAGAGCAAACGAAGTGATGGCTGGACGAGAGAAACAAGTATTTTCTACAGCTGAAAAAATTATCGAAGCAGGTACAGCTGAAGGAATAGAATTTGAAGCGGATGCACACGCTACATTCATCGTAGATTTAGCACGAGCAATTGCATACAACACAAAAGAAAGAATGTTACTTATTGTTCCAAATAATGGATCTATCTCTAACTTTACTTACGATGCAATGGTTGAAATTCCTTGTCTGGTAGGTAGCGATGGGCCGGAACCACTACACATTGGGGAAATTCCACACTTCCAAAAAGGACTAATGGAGCAACAAGTCCATGTTGAGAAATTAGTTGTAGATGCTTATGAAGAAAAGTCTTATATTAAAATGTGGCAAGCATTAACATTGTCTAAAACAGTTCCTAGTGCAAAAGTTGCTAAAGACTTACTAGATGCATTAATTGAAGCAAATGTCGACTATTGGCCAGAATTGAAATAAAGACATAGAAAAAACCAATATATAATACAACTGATTAGGCATCAGTTGTATTATATAAAATATAGTGTAAACGAATTCTTTATATATAAGGAGGAAAACAATTATGCAAAAAATACAACGTTTTGGAGGCGCAATGATCATACCCGTTATGTTATTTGCGTTTTTCGGAATTATAGTTGGAGTAACTACATTTTTCCAGCAAGAAATGATTTTTGGTGCTCTAGCTAATCCAGATGGTTTCTTTTGGAAGATAATGGATGTTATTCAACAAGGTGGTTGGACAGTATTTAATCAAATTAATTTATTATTTGTTATTGGACTACCGATAAGTTTGGCGAATAAACAACAAGCACGTGCAAGTATGGAATCATTTGTAGTATATATGGTATTTAATTATTTCTTAAGTGCGATGCTAGGGCACTGGGGCAATAATTTTGGTGTTGATTTTAGTTTAGATGCAGGTGGAGAATCTGGTTTAGCAATGATTGCTGGAGTGAAGACTCTTGATATAGGTATGATTGGTGCGATTATTGTTACATTAATAACTATCTATCTTCACAATAAGTTCTTTGATACTAAAGTTCCAGATTGGCTAACAGCTTTTAGAGGTTCACCGACTGTTGTTGCTATTGGCTTCTTTACTATGTTGCCCGTCGCAGCAGTATTTATGATGGTTTGGCCTCAAGTTCAAAATGGAATTAGTAGCTTGCAAGTATTTATTATTAATTCCGGAACATTTGGAGTTTGGCTCTATACATTTTTAGAGAGAATTTTAATTCCAACAGGTATGCACCACATATTAAACACACCATTCCAATTTGACAATATTGTGATTAATGGTGGTCTATTAGCTGGATGGGTAGAACAATTGCCAGAAATTGCTCGAAGTGGTGAGAGTTTACGTACTCTATTCCCAGAAGGTGGATATGCACTATATGGATTAAGTAAAGTATTTGCGCCAATTGGTATTTCTTATGCATTTTATAAAACAGCTCACGAGGATAAAAAATCAGAAGTTGCAGGATTAATGATTCCAGTTACACTTACAGCAATCATTGCTGGAGTTACGGAGCCAATTGAATTTACATTCTTATTTATCGCTCCTGTATTATTTTTAGTCCATTCAATTTTAGCTGCGACATTTATCACTGTAGTTTATATCGCAGGCATATCAGGATACTTTACAGGTGGATTAATTGAATTTACTTCTTATAACTTTTTACCCTTAGGGGCTAGTTATTGGCAACAATATTTATTATTATTAGGAATTGGATTAGTCTTTTCAGCCATCTGGTATATAGTCTTCCGAGTATTAATTGTCAGAATGGATCTAAAAACGCCAGGCAGAGAAAATGATGAAGAAGAAATGCATCTTTATAGTAAAGAAGAATATCAAGAGTCTCGACAAACCAGAAAATTTGATGAGGATGCTTCGAACGATCCGAAAGAATCAAGAAAACCAACGGGTGATTTAACAAAACCAGAAGGTTATTTACAAGCTTTAGGTGGTAAAGATAACGTAGAGAACGTAACAAATTGTGTTACTCGTTTAAGAGTAACAGTTAAAGATCCGGAACTAGTTGCTCCAGAAGGGATCTTTAAAAAGCATGGAGCAATTGGACTGGTTCATAATGGGACAAATGTTCAAATTATAGATGGTACAGATGTTACTTTTACTCGAGAAGAGTTTGAAGAATTACTATAAAAAGTTAAGGATAATATATGGAAATGACTAATAAAAAAGTAAGCAGTTTAATATTTAATTTAATTATAATTTTGTTTTTTTTGAATCCTTTTCTACTGATGCTGTATACTCAATTTTTAGGTATTAGTATTCAAGAAATAATTACAGTCAGTCCTAAAATGAATGTTCTATTTATTACATCATTTATAACCCCTTTTATTGGGTATTATATGTTACAGTTAAAACAAAGGCTAGAAGATGATAATAAAAAAATTGAAGGAACTGTAGTATATTTAATTGTAATTGCAATAAGCTTATTAATAATGGGAACTTCTACTTTTGCAATATTCGTTTCCATATTAGTCTTTTACATGTTTTACCAATGGAAAATGAGTATTCAAATTATTGTAAACTATTTCAAAAAGAAAAAAATTGTCTTTAGAGAATGGATAGCTCCTATAGCAATATTAATCATTGCTATTTGTATTCGTTTCATGCTTATACTTGTATCAAATAGTTAATAAATTAGTATTTTCAAAAATTTTGGAGAAGAAGGATGGAATTCCTTTTTCTCTTTTTTGGTTCTTTGTCAAATAGTGTTGATGAGTTTATTTAGAAGCTACAGTATCGTTCAAAAACTGTAGTTTCTTTTTTTATAATTAAGTTACTCTGTCATTCAATTACTCCGTTGGAGTTTTGTTCTTTTGGAAAAGGCACAATACCGCC
>JBCLPZ010000013.1:0-15719 GCA_041223305.1 Carnobacteriaceae bacterium 52-44
ACCGCCGTATACGGAACCGTACGTACGGTGGTGTGAGAGGTCGACTAGTCAATTAATGGCTAGTCTCCTACTCGATTATTATGATTTAACTACAATATTAGGAACATATTATTCTTCTATTAATTGGGCATTATTTACTAACTTAAAATAAGAAAACATTAATTATATAAGAAAATGAATGAAAACGCTTGACATATTATAGAGATAAACGTATTATATAAACATAGACATCTATGGACAACTAATAACAACAATAGACGTCTAAAAAATAATGAGGAGAATTTATGTTATGACAAATACTAATATCACAAATGAAGAGTTAGCAAAGGTAATACAACATACAAATGTCAATCCTGATGCGACCAAAGAAGAAATGATTCAAATGGCAAAAGATTGTATAAAATATGGTTTTGATGGTGCTATGATTCTTCCAGCATGGATACCTACTGTTAAAGAAGTGTTAAAAGGTACTGATGTTAAAGTCTGTACCGCACTAGGGTTCCCAATGGGTGGTTCAACAACAGAATCAAAAGTATTTGAAACAAAAAATGTATTTGAATTAGGCGCAGATCAATTAGATTTTATGGCTAATGTTGGATTCTTAAAGAGTGGTATGTATGATGAATACCAAGATGAAATTAAACAAGTTGTTGAGGCAGCTGATGGTAAACCTGTCAAAATAATGTTAGAGTTTGGAATGTTAACTGAGGAAGAAAAAAGAAAAGCTGCAGAATTAGCTGTTGAAGCTGGTGTTACATATGTCAAAAATTCAAGTGGCTGGGGCAAAGGTGGAAAAGCTACTGTTGAGGATATCAAATTACTTAAAAAAATTGCTGGGGATAAAGCATTAGTAAAAGCTTCCGGTGGTATCCGTAATAAAGAAGATGCAATTCGTTTAATGGAAGCAGGAGCAGTGTCTTTAGGGACCAGTTCTGGAATTTCAATTTTAACTGGTAATCAAGAAGATGGGGATACTAGTTACTAAAATAAAAAAGATTGGTTTGTGGTTATAGTGAGTGAAAAAAAATTTGATGGATATGAACCCTTATATATTCAAGTAAGTGATTCTATAAAAAATGATATTCGAGAAGGAAAATTAATTAGAGGTGAAAAGCTTTCTAATGAAGCAGAATTAGCAAAAGAGCTAGAAGTGAGTAGGGGGACTATCAGAAAATCTTTATCACTCTTAAATGAAGAAGGCTACGTTGAGACAGTGCATGGGAAAGGAACTTTTGTTAGAAATGATAAAATTTCCTCTCCTATAGCTCAACAATTTGTTTCATTTGAAGAGGATATGCGAAATCAAGGACTTAATTTTGAAACTAAAGTTTTAACTAAAGAAGTAATTTCGGTTGATGATTCTATTCATTATGAATTGAAAATGGCTGATAATACAAAAGTTTTATATTTAGAACGATTGCGATTAGTAAATAACGAACCATCAATATTATTATATAATTGGATTCCTATAGATCGTTGTCCAGGAATTGAAAAATATGATTTTACAAATATTGGTTTATTTGAAGCTATGGAAGAAACAATGGGTGAAAAGATTAATCACGGTATAAGAGAGTTCTCAGCTTTAAATGCGGACGACTACATTCAAAAAGTATTAAACCTACCAAATGATGCTGTTTTAAAAATAAATCAAAAATCTTTTGATGATAATAATGAGCCAATTGAATATTCAGAAGTATATTTAAGAACTGATAACTACCAAGTTACTTCCTTACTACAGAGATAATCATAAAAACAAGGAGTTTTTTAATGAAAATTATTGTGACATCACATGGAGATTTATGTGAAGGAATATTAGATAGTTATGAAATGTTAGCTGGTAAAAATGAAAATATTATAGCGATTCCATTGAGAGAAAATGATACTGGAGAGTTCGAGAATAAAATAACTGAACTAGTAAAATCTATAGATGACGATATATTAGTACTATGCGATATTTATGGTGGGACACCGTATAACGTTTCTTATTATTTATATCTTGAACAAAGTAACAGATTAAGAGTTGTTAGTGGTCTAAATTTACCGATGTTATTAGAGACGGGGTTATCATTAAATAACTGAACCTCTCTAGGCGAAATTGTAAACGTTGCCATAGATGCAGGTAAGGATTCTATAAAAAAAGCTGAAGAAGTTAATTTAGAAGAAGATATTAGTTTAGAAGAAGATATTTTTTAGGAAGTGGGATAAATATGACATTAACATTAGTCAGAGTAGATGATAGGATTATTCATGGACAGACTACTACCAGATGGTCAAAAGAGAGACATATTGATGGTTTTTTAGTAGTTGGTGATGAAGTAGTTAATGATGAATTAAGAAGAAGGGTAATAAAATCAGCAGCTGGTAACCTTAAATTAGGAGTCTATGGTGAGAATCAAGCAGAAGACAAAATAAAAATGGGTAAAAGTTCTAAATTTAACTTTTTCTTAATTGCTAGTTCCCCACAGATCTTTGCTAGATTAAAGAAAAATGGCGTAGATTTTGGAAATCAATTAAATGTAGGACCAATGAATACTAGAGAAGGATCAATTGTTGTAGGAAGAACCTTGGCATTAGACGATAAGGATTTTGAAGCGTTTGATTATTTGCATGAGAATGGTATTGAAATATATTTTCAATTAATTCCAAGCGAAGAAAAAAAGTATTGGCCGGAAATCAGAAAAAAATACTTAGAACTAAAAAATAATTAAGGAGTAATCTAATGAACGTTACTTTATTATTACAATCATTTTTAATTGGATTATTATGTTATCTAGGTGCAGTAGATACCCCTTGGGCCTTTGGTGTTACTGGTGGATATTATATATTAGGTAGGCCATTAATTGCAGGATTGCTTATCGGTTTGATTTTTGGGGATGTGACAACAGGAATTTTATGTGGTGTTGCAGTTCAAGGTGTGTTTATAGCCAGTATGCATACTGGAGGAACTTCAAGTAGTGAAATTACATATGCCGCTTATGGTGGAATTGGTCTAGCAATGGCTACTACAGGGGAACCTGCCGTTGCTGTGACATTAGCATTATTGATCGGTCAAACATTTGGCTTGTTATTCTATAATGCTAAAATGGTGGGTTTTTCATTCTTTAATCGTAAAGCAGAAAATGCTGCTAAAGCTGGAGATGAACGTGGACTTGTGATGCATCAAATTGTATGGCCACAAATAGTGAATTTTATTATTAGAGTATTTCCAGTAATGGCTGCTATATATTATGGACAAGGGGCTGTTGATGCGTTATTTAATGCAATGCCAGATATTGTTAATAATATTATCTCAGCACTAGGTGGGATTTTACCTGCATTAGGTATCGGAATGCTTATGAATATTTTAATCGGCGAAAAGAAAGAAATAATTTACTTTTTATTCGGATTTGTTATGATAGCTTTTTTAGATATCAATATTATTGGTTTAGTCTTTATTGCCGCTTTAATAGCTTATTTAGTCTATGAAATATCTGGAAGAAGTAATGGTGATGGCTCCGATAATTCTGGTAATGAAATGATTGAAGATGATGGTGTCTATGAAGACAGTAATATGTTTGGATAGGGGGTAAAATATTATGAATGAAAATCAAAATTTAACTAAAGAAGGTTTAACAAAAAAAGAACTATTTGATATTTATTTACGATATCAAATAATGGTAGAATCTGCGATGAGTTATGAAAAAATGCATGGAGCTTCGTGGGCATGGAGTTATCTACCATTTGCTAAGAAATATTATTCTGATGATCCGGATAAATTTTCTAATTTCCTAACAAGACATTCAGTTTTCTATAACACTGAACCTCAAACAGGACAACTAGTTAACGGAATAGTAGCCTCATTGGACGAAAAAATTGCTTTAGGAGATACAGATGTTGATGAAACCGTTCCTGTAACAGTCAAAGCTTCAATGATGGGACCGTTGGCTGGTATTGGTGATTCCGTGATTCAAGGGATATTAATACCTACGTTATTATCTATTGGAATGGGTTTATCTACTGGTGGGAGTCCTTTAGGAGCCATCTTCTATATATTAGCTTATGGACTAATCGTTGGAGGAATAACTATTATATCTTTTAATAGTGGATATAAATTAGGTGTTAATGCTATTGATTCCGTTATTGGAGAAAATGCTAAGAGAATTACAAATATGCTTAACACTTTTGGTATTATGATTGTGGGAGGATTATCAGCCACAACTATAGCAGCAGTTACTACAATTGAAATTCCTGCTGGAGATACTACTCAACCACTGCAAGAGATTTTAGATGGTATTTTCCCTGGTATATTACCATTAACATTCGTTTTAATAACATGGTGGTTAATTTCTGAGAAAAAGTATAGTCCAACTAAAGTTATTTTAGTTTTAATCGGTGTTGTTACTGCAGCAGTATTACTTGGAGTTATGTAATCTGAAATAACACTAAAAAAACTAACAGAAAAGAAGCAAATCAAACTAGGGAATGATTTGCTTCTTTTTATATTATAGACCTCTTTATTTAAAGTCAGCTACTTTTTTAATCTTCTGTTAGAAAAATCAAGTAACCTTTTTACTGCTCCGGAACTACTTTTCCTGGATTTTGTGGTTTTTCTTGTTTTTGTTCCATCTTCATTTCATCGTTATATCCCCAGAAATAGGTGATAAGGAAAGAGACGGCTAAGGTGAGAATCGTAATTGCAACGGCATACCAGAAGTTCGCGTTAATTCCATTTTCAGGATCAATATAAGAGGGCAATCCTATAATTGAACCAATGATACTCCACATATTCACCCGAAGGAGACCTGTAAAGAAGCCGCCGACTGCACTTCCGATACTAGCAGCGATAAAAGGTCTTCTAAAACGCAAGTTGATGCCATAAATTGCCGGTTCAGTAATTCCACAAAAAGCCGAAATTGTCCCTGCATAACCGAGCTCTTTAATATCTGTTTTCTTTGTCTTTAGAGCCACACCTAAGGCGGCACCGGCTTGTCCAACGATAGAAAAGCTAACAATAGCCGATAAATAACTATAACCCAGCAAAGCAAAGTCATTAACATAAATAGGGATAATTCCCCAATGAAGTCCAAAAATAACTAGAATTTGATAGAGTCCTGCAATAATTCCACCAAAAATTGCAGCATTCCAGCTTAATAACACTTGTAATCCATCAGCTAAAGCAAATGAAATCCACGTAATGATTGGTCCAGTGAGGAGAAATGTTACAGCCACGACAACACTAATTACAATGATTGGTGTAAAAATCGATTGAATATAGGAAGGCAGCCAATTTTTTACTCGTTTTTCTAAAATTTTCACTAACCAAGCCGCTAAAATCATTGGAAAAATAGAATAAGTATAAGCCACATAAGGAAATTCAAGTGACCCCACGGTTAAAATAAGTAATTCATTCTCAGCTGCTTCAAGAATGGTTGGATACATAATGACTCCACCTATAACAGCGGTCAAAATAGGGTTCCCGCCCAAGCGTCTTGCGGCATTATAACCAATTAAAATAGGGAGAAAATAAAAAACAGTATCTGCCATGGCATTAATAATCAGATAAGCACTACCACTTTCGGTAATCCATCCTGAAGTTGTACCGATTGCAAGTACGCTTTTAATAATCCCCGAAGCCGCTAGAATATGAATAATCGGCATCACCGCACCTGTGATAACACCAATTACTTGATTATAGACATAGTGGATTTTATCCTTGACCGTTTCTTGATCTTTTAAACGAGCGGAAGCTTCTACTTCTTTTTTCTCTTGTTGATTCGGAAGTAGAGTAGTGAGTTCATCATAGATCTCATCGACTGCTTGGCCTACAATGACTTGGTACTGGTCATTGGATTTCGCAATCCCCATAACCCCAGGAAGTTCCTCCAATTTATTTCTATCGGCTTTGGAGTCATCTTTTAAGTAAAAACGTAAACGAGTAATACAATGAATCACATTATCTACATTTTCTTGTCCACCAACAAGGGCAAGAATATCTTCAGCTAGCTGTTTATAATCTTTCTTTTCCTTTGCCATCGCGATCCCCATTCCTTTCTATGGAGCAAATAGTTATAAAAATAGTTTCCCACATGAAAAGGTTTTATTCTAGCAAAAGAGCTTAAGAAGAAAGTAGAATTGATTAATTTCTCTATTTGCTAAAAGAATGCAAAAAACGTTGACAAGCAAAAATGAAAACGCTATTATAAACATACAGAAAACTGTATAATGTATTTTGAAAGGAAAAAATATGATTAAAGAATCGAAAAAAAATATAATTTTTAAAGACTTAGCAGAGCTTTTTATATATATGGAAATTGATGAAAAAATTCCAACTATTAGTCAATTGGTGGATAAATATGAGGTTGGAACAGGTACTGTTCAGGCTGCACTTCAGTCACTTACTTTTAGTGGAGCAGTAGAATTGCAAAATTTTGGATCAAAAGGTACTCGAATAGTTTCTAAAGATATTAAGCGATTGGTTGAATTAGTTGGTACGGTGTACTTTACTGGGATAATGCCATTACCGTACTCAAAACATTTTGAAGGATTATCAACTGGATTACATTATGTTTTAAATAAACCTAGTTTCCAAGTGAATTTTTCCTATCAATCTGGTTCGCATTTGAGAATAAAAAAAGTCTTAACGAATGAAGTTGATTTTACAATTACTTCACTTGAAACAGCTGAAAAAGCTATAAAAAATAACCCCGAACTAGAGATTTATGAAATATTAGAAGAAGAATCTTATATATCTAAACATATGTTTATTTTTAATAAAGATTTTGAAAATGATAATGATGGAAATAAAGTTATGAGAATCGGAATTGATACTAGTTCTCCAGATCAAAGTATGATGACCATTGAATACTGTGTAGGAAAGAACATTCAATTAATTCCGATTGAATATACAAATACATTAGAGTGTTTAAAAGAAAATCAAATTGATGGGGCAATTTGGAGTGGTGGGGATGTGAGTGATGAATTTAATATTGAAGAAATAGAAGAATATAATGGAAAACAAAAAACAAGAGCTGCTTTTGTTGGAAAGGAAGATAATTTAAGATTTAAAAAGTTTTTTAATAATTTTTTTAACCTTGATGAAGTTAGAGAAATCCAAAATGATGTTATAAATGGAAATATTATGCCAAATTATTAAGTAAATTAATATAAGGAGCAGACGATGAAAAAATTAAAAGTACTAAGAATAGATGAAAGACTGATACATGGACAAGTAGTAACAGCATGGCTTCAAAAAACAAAAGCGGATACGATAGTAGTTGCTGATGATATAGTAGCGAGAGATCCTTTGGCGGGAACGTTATTTAAAATGGCTATACCTAAGAGTATAGAATTAAAAATACTGTCAATTGATGAAACAATTGAATTTATGGAAGATGACGAACCAGCTAATGTCATGTTAATCACTGGAAATCTTGAATCAACTTATGAGTTAATTGAAAAAGGATTACAGATTTCCGAAATAAATATTGGAAATATTAATCAATCTTCAGAAAAAAAGAAATATTCAAAGTCCATTTGGCTAGATGATAAAGATATTAATTATATCCATAAAATTATTGATACAGGTGTAGATATAAAAGTGCAAGTAGTACCTTCAGAAAGAAAAAGAGACATTGCGAGTATATTATAAATTTTAAATATGAGGAGGGTAACTAAATGATTGAATCAATACTAATTGCATTGTGGGTAACATGGGGTTTAATAGATGAACAAACAATACAGATTCAAACAACAAGACCTATAATAACTGGTCCAATAGTCGGATTAATTTTAGGCGATGTAACAACTGGTTTGATTGTTGGAGCAACGGTTGAATTAATGTTTTTGGCAGTAGTTTTTGTAGGAACCGCTGTACCACCAGACCCGACATTAGCTGCAGCAATTGCAACTGCCTTCGCAGTTTTTGCTGGTGGAGAGGCAGAAGTTGCTATAGCTTCTGCTGTACCAATCGCATTAATAGGTCAAGTGATTACAACTGTACAATATTCGTTTGTTAACGTTGCATTTATGCACTTTGGTGAAAAATTTGCTAGGAATGGAAACAATAAGGGCATGTTTTTAGCTAATGTATTACCTCTTGGAATGAATCTAATATTTTATGGTCTCCCTACATTTTTAGCGGTATATTATGGAGCTGATTATGTTATGCCTTTAATAGAAGCTATTCCTGAGACATTGGTAGATGGAATGGCAGTAGGTGGCGGGATGATTGGTGCAGTAGGATTTGCTTTACTATTATCTACGCTACAGATAAAAAAACTCTGGCCGTACTTTGTTATCGGCTTTTTCTTATCATCTTATCTAGGCATTAATAGTTTAGGTGTTGGGATTATGGGCATAACTTTAGCCTTTTTACATTATGCTTTAACAAGTGGAAGTACTTCTGTTCGGGAGGATATTTAAAATGGGAACTAATACTATTGAAAAAACGATTACTAAAAATGATTTAAATAAAGTGTTCTTTAGATCACTTTTTATTAGAAGTTGTTTAAACTTTGAAAGGCAACAAAATTTGGGATTTAGTAATGCAATGTCGCCAATTATAAATAAACTCTATAATAACGAGGAAGATAGAATAGAAGCTTATGAAAGACATATGCAATTATTCTTAACAAACCCAATGATGTCTGGGGCAGTATTAGGTGTGACAGTAGCTATGGAAGAAGAAAAATCTAAAGGAACCGGAGTTACAGGTGTAAGTATTGGAGCAGTTAAAACTGCTTTAATGAGTCCGTTAGCTGCATTAGGAGACAGTTTACTTAGCGGGACTGCAAGACCAATAGTAGCAGGGGTAGCAGCATCCTTAGCTTTAAGTGGTAGTATACTAGGACCTATATTATTTTTTGCTGTAATGTCAATTATATCCATAGGCATTAAATACTACGGGGTAACACAAGGTTATAGTAGAGGTATTAACTTTGTAACGGATATACAGGAATCGGGCTTAATTGATAGAATCACTGAATTAGCAGGGGTAGCAGCATTGGTTGTTATAGGTGGTTTCATACCGGTTGTAGTATCTTTATCCACCTCTCTTGAGTACATTTCCGGGGAGACAGTTATAAGTCTTCAAGAACAATTAGATACGTTGATTCCGGGGATACTACCATTAGGATTAACTTTATTTATTTATTACTTAATAAGAAAGACAAATCTATCGGCCGTTTCCTTAATTGTTTTTACGATGATAATTGGAATTGCTGGAACTTATTTAGGAATTTTTTAGACATAGGAGAGATTAATGATGATCGATTTTCATTTACATTTAGGGAAAAGTAGCTCAGGTACAATGTACACAGTAGAAGATTTAATATCAATGTTAGATGAATATGATATTAAATCTGCTGGATTATCCATGTTAAATGGTACAGATGTTACAAAATTAAACAATCAAGTTTATGAACATTACAAGAAGTATCCAGAAAGAATTGTACCATTCGCATATATTAATCCCAGAGATGAAAATGCAATAGAAGAAGTGGACAGGACGTTAGGAACATTAAAAATGAAAGGAATAAAATTCCATTCATGGAAGCATGGATACAATCCAGAAAATTCTAATAGTTTAGATGATGTGGTTAGAGCTATCGGAAAATATGATGTTCCTATCTTAACACATACAGGCACAGCACCTCTTTCTTTGCCTCAATCTTGGGCTAGGGTAGCAGAAAAATTTCCGATGCAAAAATGGGTGTTTGCTCATATTGGTTTACTGGATTATGGCTATGGTTGTGTTGAGGCTGTAAAAGATTTAGAAAATATTTGGGTAGATACTTCAGGACAAAATGAAGTTCAAATTTTAGAAAAAGCATTTGAGGAACTAGGGGAAGATCGTATAATTTATGCTTCTGACTGGCCTTATAAACACGTTGGATCAGAAATATTAAAGTTAGATTGTTTAAATATGACAGAAGAACAAAAAATCAAAGTTTTTCACAATAATTCTGCAAAATTGTTAGGACTCGAATTAATCTAATTGACTAGAAAAGCTAAAATAATTTATGAAGGATATAAATAATGCTTAGAGGGAGGATAAAATTTGAATAAATTTTTTGAAGAAAAAAGAATCATTGGTATGATCCATCTAAAAAATATAGCTAGCCAAGAATTAAATCAAGAAAGAATAGAAGAAATTTATAAATTTGCTAAGAAAGACTTGAATGCATTAGAAAATGGTGGAGCGGATGCAGCTTTAATTGAAAATTTCTTTGATAACCCGTATTCCTTAGAGTTAAATGTAGAACAAGTTATAGCTTTTGTATCAATTTTTAGTCGATTGAAAGCAATTTCCAAGATACCATTAGGCGTAAATTTACAACAAACCAATGGAAAAGAAGAGATAGTTATTGCAAATCTCTGCGGTGGAACATTTATGAGAAGTGAGTCATTTGTAGAAACAAGGGTTGGCCCTTCAGGAATAATGGAGCCACAAGCTTCTAAACTAATAAGATATAAAAATGACTTTGCCCCGCACGTTCAAATTTATGCAGATATTGATGTAAAGCATAGCCATGGATTAATTAGTAAAGACTTAACAGAAACCTTTAATGAAGCTGTCGAAAATGAAGCTGATGCTATTATTATCACAGCAGAAAGCACAGGGAAAAATCCAGATATTAAAGAGATTAAGTTATTAAAAGATAATACTGAAACAAGAGTTCCAGTAATTATTGGGAGCGGTGTTAATAAGGATAATATAAGTTCATATTTTGAAATTGCAGCCGGTGTTATAGTAGGATCTTCTATTAAAGAGAAAGAAATTTTTACGAATATAGATGAAAGAAAAGTTCAAGAGTTAGTCAATGCTAAGGAGCAATCAAAATGATAGGCATAATTATAAGTGGTCACGGGTTATTTGCAGAAGGCATGAAATCTTCTGTAGAATTAATATCAGGGGAACAAGATAATTTGTTTACAATTAACTTTTTAGAGAATATTGGTGTGGATAAATTCAAAAAAAGTTTGAGAAACACTCTTGAAGAAGTAGAGAAAAAATTTGACGAAGTTATTTTGTTCACAGATATACCTGGTGGAACACCATTTAATCAGGCAGCTTATTTGTTAGAAGAATATAAAGATATTTTAATTGTTGGTGGAGTAAATTTACCAATAATCTTAGATACTGTATTAAATAATGAGGCTACATTGGATGAAATTAGAAACTCCATTACCAGTATGAGTGAAAATGCTTTTATAGTTATTGATAATGAAGTACTAAAAAAATAATGCCTTAGAGATATAAAAATCCCTTCTAGCACTAGATATATATAAAGTATAAACTGAAATTCTAAAATTATTTTAGAATTTCAGTTTTTTGAATTAAAAAAGCACTTAGTTATTAAAAATTGTTATTTTTTTGGGTATTTTAAGGAAAGACAAAAATTATAATATGAAAAAGTAATCAACTAGATATAGTAATTAGTGGATTCTACAAATGAAAAATATTTAAATGCTCTTACAAAGTATAGCATGAGTATAATTCTTCTCAATAACTAAAATATTCTCTACGTTAAACTAAAAAGAAAATTATTAAGTATCAGTATTTATTGATGTATATATAGTGCTTTTCTTCTATAATCTAAAAGACCTCCTTAATCGGGAGGTCTTTTGGTATTAGGATGTTAAAGAAAATTTAAAGTTTTATTTTTATTACTTTTTATCGTCTTCGCTGTCTTCAATACGTTCGTTAATATCTCCAGCTATATCATCAGCGACTTCTTTTCCTTTTTCTTTAGCTTCGCCAGCTTTTTGCTGTGCTTTTCCTTTTAATTCTTTTGATTTATCATTTGTTACTTTACCAACCACTTCATTAAATTTACCTTTAATTTCATCTTTATTTGGCATAGTAATTCCTCCTATCTCTAATGTATTCATTATAATTAAGCCGTCATTTCTCGTCAATTAATTACCGTTAATTGCTCAACCAAAAAAGGGACTGAGAAAGACGTTATTTGAATGGCTGTCATAAACCTCTCAACTAAGCCTTTTGTCGACACTTGTTATTTATGGAATAAATCGATTGCTATAAATTTATTCTCTAATTACTCTCTATAGATAGTAGGAAGAAAACCTAACTACAATTGTAAGATTTTAACGAATGCTTAATCAATTAGGCAGACATTCGAAGTGTTTTCTGTGTTGTTAGTAGTGTAATAGCTATTACAAAACAGAGGAGGAAATACAAATGATCAAATCTTTTGAAAATGCAAGAGTACAATTTGGAATCTATGATGTAGAAACGGATGAAACACATAACTTTTCACTAAGTAATTTAGTAGAAGACGCAGAAGATGAAAAAGTAGAAGAAATTTACACAGCTTTAGATACCATTGTGGATGGTCAAATTGATTTTGCAAAAGTCACACAGACACATCGCATAGTTGTTTAATTAAGAAGGAGGAGAAAAATAGATGAATGAGACTTATAATTTAGAATTACAATTCGAAAACGAAGAAGGAAAAAATCGTAAAATTACGATTCGTCGTCCATTGATTGATTTGACAGAAGCGGAAGTTTTACCAGCTATGGAAGCTATTGTGGATAGTGATATCTTCGATGATGACGGAATGGATCGTTATGCGGCAGTAGCTGGTGCACGTTATGTTCGCACAACAGTTGAAGATATTTTTGATGCAGATGAAGAACAATAATTGAAGAATAACAGTTTAGACTCTTAAGTGAGTCAATAAGCCCTCGCTTAAATTTAGGTGAGGGCTTTTTTATTATAGAAGGAGTTGAATATCTATGGGAATAATTGAAATTGGCGGCATCGCAAGTGGTTTAGTGGCTGTCATTACTCTGATTACAAAAATCATCAAGTTGATCACCACTATCCAATCACTGATTAACCGTCTCGATCAATTACAAAAGGATATGAATGCTACAAAGGAGCTATGGGAAGACACAAGTGAACGTATATTGTCTTTAGATCAGCGACTTTATTTAATTGAATATGAATTAGATATTGTCTAGAAAGGAAACGGAAATGAAATTAAACAATAAAATATATGATGTGGGGAAATGGATTGTTCTTATCTTATTACCTGCTTTAGCAGTTTTAATAAATGGACTTGGGGAGTTATACGGATGGGTGAGTACACCAACAATAGTAACGACAATTAATTTAGTGACTGTCTTTTTAGGATCGATCCTCCAAGTTTCATCAAATAAATACAATAAAAATATTGAACGATCAGGAGGTGAAATAGATGAAAGAAACTGTTCTTAATTTAGCCAGATCCTACATAGGAATGCAGCAAGGAGATGGAAGACACAAAGACCTAATCAATAAATATAATGCAATTAAACCGCTCCCTGTTGGTTATCCAATGAAGTACACGGATGATTGGTGTGCTGCTTTTGTGACAGTCATTGGTGATATAACCAACACTTCAAAATATATTGGACGTGAATGTGGCGTTCAGCGTTTCATTGTGATTTTTAAAAATAAAGGTATCTGGCGAGGATTACAGAAACCAGCTGCTGGAGATATTGTCGTTTTTGATTGGCAAAAGAATGGCTGGGCGGATCACATAGGTTTTGTCGAAGCAGTAAAAGGCAATACGATAACAACGATTGAAGGTAACACATCAAGACAAGTTGCTAGAAGAACGTATAATTGGAATGACTGGCGTATAGCAGGATATGCAAGACCAAAGTACCCAAATAGAACGAACACATCTAATAAAACTATCAATGATCTCATAAGTGAAGTCATTCGAGGAGATTGGGGAGATGGGGGTGAACGAATTAACCGATTAACTAAGGCAGGTCATGATGCAGAAGTTATTCAAAAAGAAGTGAATCAACGACTCAAAGCAAACAGTAAGCTAAAGTCGACCGAAGAAATTGCTAGAGAAGTTGTTCAAGGAAAATGGGACAATGGTGATGAGCGAAAGAAGTTATTAACAGAAGCTGGGTATAATTATGAAGAAATACAGGAAATAGTGAATCGATTAGTATAACTTAAAAACCACCATCTTAAAATAGGTGGTGGTTTTTAATATTTGTTCATAATGATTGTCTCGTTTTTCTTATGTACTTAGAGAAAATAAATATCAACGCTATAATGTTTAGTAAAGAATATTTAAAAATGGATTTGTAATATCTAACTTTAAACTAAATAGTGAAAATACTAGAAGATGTTTATGGTTTAGTTTTATTAATTAAGTAAAAATCATTAGGAGGGGGATATTAATTACGTATGTATGACTTAACTTATTATCAATACGAAAAAGAGGTTCAAGTATTGGATAGAAAACGAGCTGTAATTCATCCTAAAGAAATTGCTAACCATCTTAGTGCTTTTGCTAATGCTGAAGGTGGGACTTTAGTGATTGGCATTGAGGATGATAGTAAAATAACAGGTTTCAAAAATCCTAAAGCAAAATCTATTGAGGTTTATTTAGAAGCCTCTTTTGATTTTATGAACAGAATACCAAAATGTAAATCAGAAAGGCTGGATGTCAAAAACTCGGAGGGCGAAAAAGATGAGGTCTTACTGTTTCATGTAGAACCGAGTTATGGCTCAATAATTTCATTAAAAGATGAATCTGTTTATTTACGTATTAATGATAAAAGCAAGAGACTAACATACCCATAAATCACTCAATTGGAACATGATAGAGGTTCACGAAAATTTGAAGAAGAATTAGTAGAATATTCTTCTATTGAAGATGTGCACGAAGAGTTGGTTGAGGAATTTCGAAAATTATTAAATACCAATGTTTCTATAGAAAAAATATTAAAAGCTCGTGGTTTTCTTCGAGATGGGAAGTTGACAGTTGCTGGGTTACTACTTTTTAGCAATAATATTTCTGCGTACATGCCGAGTGCTCGTGTTCGGTTCATGCGTTATGAAGGTATGAAAGAAGAATCTGGTACTCGTTTAAATGTTGTAAAAGATGTAACTTTTGATCAAGCATTGCCCATTGCGATTCGTGAAGCGACTAATTTTATACGTACACAATTACGAGATTTCACTTTTTTAGGTAAAGAAGGTCGTTATATTACACTTCCTGAATACCCTGAGTTTGCTTGGTTTGAAGGAATGATTAATGCAATTGTTCATCGAAGATATGATAATCAAGGCGACCATATTCGTATAAAAATGTTCGATGATCGATTAGAAATATATAGTCCCGGAGCCTTACCAGCTTCAGTAACCCTTGAAAATATTAGAGAGGAACGCTATTCCAGGAATCCAAAACTTGCAGCGGCATTAACACAATATAAGTGGGTTAGAGAATCGAATGAAGGGGTAGGTCGTATTTTCCAAGAGATGCATGACTATTTTCTTGAGGATCCAGTATATGAAGAACCAAATGGTAGCGCTGTACAATTAATATTGAAAAATAATATACTAGCACGGAAAGAACGAGAAACTGGGCGGGTTAGTGAAATGATTACTCCTGAATTATTCGCCGAATTAAATGAGCAAGAAGAAGCTATTGTACGACATTTATATAACAGTGGTAGACTTACAGCAAGAGAAACTGCAAAAATTATTGATCGTTCTCTTACTACTGCGCGGATACGGTTAAATGAGCTACTTGAAAAAGGAATTATTACTGATCATGGTTCTGGTCTGAACGATCCTAAGAGATATTATACCCTTAAGGAAAGATAATTCTCTGGTCTGTGTTACTGATTTAAATATAAACTTTTAAAGATGGGGTACTGTGAGAAGCTTTAAAACTTTTATTTGGCTGTTGAGAGCTGTT
>JBCLPZ010000013.1:15819-60418 GCA_041223305.1 Carnobacteriaceae bacterium 52-44
GAGTGGCTGTTGAGAGCTGTTGAGTGGCTGTTGAGAGCTGTTGAGTGGCTGTTGAGAGCTGTTGAGTGGCTGTTGAGAGCTGTTGAGTGGCTGTTGAGTGGCTGTTGAGAGCTGTTGAGTGGCTGTTGAGTAGCTGTTGAGTGGCTTGTTGAGTATCTGTTGAGTAACTGTTAAATAACTTTTAAACTCTTACGACTCGTTTTCAACTTTTTTTAAAAATATGTGGATAAATTTACGTTTGTCGATCAACATGATTGAGTTTATGCGGAGTAAAGGCAAACAAAATTTTATATTTAGTTGTAAATGTTGAACTAATAAGACCGTAAGATCGTATGAAATTTATGGTATAAATTTAAAGTGGTAAGAGCCAAACAGAAGGCTTTTACCACTTTTTTGTATTCGGAGATTTTTTACAACATTCATTCTATTGCTATTTGAAGTGGATTAAATTGTCTTATTAATTTTAATACATCATTTTTTATCCCTTAGATATTTCAAAGCTCTTTTTATTTTAGACGTATCAATATCTAATTCAATAATAATAAGTTCTTCACTGTTCAAATATTTATCGAGTAATTTAAGTGTTTAAAAACTCCAAAATTTATTTAGAAAATTTCATTAAAAATTTTTAAATTACTAGTAAATTTTCAAAAGAGATACTCAACGGTTTTGATAAGTTATTATTTTATTAATTAAATTTTGAAAATCAGTCTCAAAATTCTCATTATTAAATATAATAAGTTCCCATGAATAGTTGTAAAAGACAGGATCGATATCTTCTAAAACAAAAAGATCAAACTCATTTTCAGAAAATTTTCTTCCTTCATACAATTCTATATATTGAATTTTCCCTAAAATTTTTGAATTAAGAAATTTTTGCAATAATTGACCGATATTTTTAGCTGATTTAGTTCCATGACTACTGGCAATAAGAATGTTAATTGGTCTTCTTTCTTGAAATACCTCCAACTTTTTTAACAGAATTGAAAAGTTGTTATTTAATCTTTTAAATAAATTAATTGAAATATGTGATTCAAAAGTATTAGATATAAGTTCAATAGACAGTTTAGACATATAATATGCATGTAATTCTAACTTTCCTGTATATACATATTCAGGACTAAAAGATTCAATAAAATTAAAATTAAAATATAGTTGAGTAATTGGAGGAGTCAAACTTGCTATTAAATAATTATAAAGAACCTCTTTATTAATTCTATCAATTTCTACCTTATTCAAGTATATGTATAGAAAATCAGTAACAATTTGATCAATATATTTCCATAATGGTTTATACTCCATCTTTACATCAACGTCTGATGAAATGTCACGACTAACAATAAGAAGCAATGTAAATGCCTGTATTTCATTTTGATCAAATGATTGATTATAGTAATTTTCGAGATGCTTAAATACTTTTTTTGAAATGACGTAGGCACTACTGAATTGTTTTATAGTATCTGAGGTTGTAGGATCAAAAGTTATTTTTAGATTAGAATTGTTTCTATTTTTTTGGAGAATAAGATAGCGAGATAGAGCTTGGGTTAAAATATCAGTAACTGAATAATCATTTTGTCTTAAAGTATTTAATAAAATGTTTCTGACATCTATTATTTCTTGAAGATCTTTCTCAAAAAATATGTAAAAATTTTTAATTGTTGGCGTATATTCTATCTTATGAAAATGAATTTGGAATAAAGTTATCATAGCGAGACGAATTGAAAATTCATCGCCAATTGCTTTCAATCCATAGTTGGGTTTAGATACTAATCTCAAATTTAATGCTGTTAGAAATTCTCGGAATAAACTAATAACTTCTTGAGCTATATTCCTTGAGATATAGAATTTATTACACACTTCTTCAATTTTAAAGTAATCTTTTTGTGCAATCAAATATTGCATAATTCTAAAGTAATCTGTGTTTATTTCTCCAGAATAATTTTTAAAAAAAGTTTCCCGAATACTTAATTGGAAAAGTGCTTGAGAAAAATTTTCATTATCGATAACTTCTACCCAGTAACCGGTACCTCTTTTAGATTTTAATAATCCACCAATTTCTCTTGCTAACAAGTCAACTTTTTCCATATCATATTTTATTGTCCTAATACTTCTACCTACTATTTCACCAATATCACTAGAAGAAAGTGGTTTTTCACTATTTGCTAAAATATATAATATTAATTGTTCTCTATTCATGTGTCCCTCCCTTTATAGTATATAATTGCACTAATAAAAGTGCAATTATAAATGTTGTAAAACGCTTACATAAGATTTAATCTATCCATATAAGGATTTTAAATAAGATAAGGATAAATTTTTCAGCCTTATCAAGCTTAAATATATTATACAAGGAGAGAAAAATATGGATTTATTGTTCCAATCAGATGACTTTGGAATAACGGAGGCAGTTACTTTAGGAATCATTAAAGGAATTGAAGAAGGTATTATTAGAAATACAGGATTATTTGTAAATATGGAATCTTCAAAGTTCGCAGCTTCTTTTATTTCAAAGTATCCAGATTGTTGTTTTGGTTTAGATATTAATTTAGTAGCAGGGAAACCATTGAGCGACCCAAAGGATATCCCTAGTTTAGTAGACGGTAATGGTCGATTTATCAGTTCAATTGAACGATTTAAAAAAGAAACAAAAAATAAACAGAATGGAATAACAATAGAATTCGAAGAAGAACCTTTTCATTATGAAGATGTGTTGGTGGAAATGGAAGCGCAAATATTAAAATTTATTGATTTAGTTGGAAAAAAACCAGAATATATACATCCTCATTCGGTTGTTACACCTTCCACAATTAAGGCTTTTAGAAAACTATCTAAAAAATATAATTTGAAGTTTTCTATGGATTTTCTAACAGAAAATAACTTCTATATGCTTCCTTTAGACTGGAATATAAAACCAATTTTTAAAGTAGAAGAACAATTAAAAACGGATGTTACTGAAAATACGCTTAAGGTTTTAGAAGGGGGATTAAAGCATAAGAAATCAGTATTAATATGTCATGCTGGATATGTTGATGCAAACTTACTAGATGTGTCTTCTTATTCATTAATTAGAGTAAGAGATTTAGAGATGGCAACTTCTAAAGAGCTATTAAAGTATATTAAAGAAAATGATATTAATTTAATTACCTATAGAGATATTTAATAATAAATTACTAAAATAAAGGAGGTATTCATTTGTTAAAAATATTTCTTGCTTCACACGGAAAATTAGCGAGTGGAATGAAGAGTTCTTTGGATATACTTTTAGGTGGCTCTGAAAATATAACCATATTCGATGCTTATTTAGATGATGTAACTGTTCAGGAAGTAATTGAAAAGTATATTGAAGGTATTAATGAAGATGATCAAGTTTTAATGTTATCAGATTTATTTGGAGGTAGCGTAAATCAGGTAATGTATACTTATTTAGATAGACCAAACTTTAAATTAATCTCTGGAGTAAATTTAGCTTTGTTATTAGAACTGTCTGTACGAGATAAGCCTTTAACTGACAGCGAAATTTCATCAATTATTGAAGATAGTAAGAATACAATGAAATTAGTGAATTATGAAGAAGAAAATTTAGATAAAGAAGTTGATTTTTTTAATTGAGGAGATGATTGTATGATAAAACAAATGAGATTAGATGAAAGATTAATTCATGGACAAGTAGCAATAAAGTGGTCTAGACACTTAGATATTAATCGTATTATTGTAGCAAATGATGAAGCTGGGACTAATAAAATCATTGAAAGGTCATTAATGATGGCAGCACCGCAAAATATAAAAGTTGCTATTGAGACTGTAGAAAAAAGTATTAAGATTATAAATGATCCAAGAGCTGAACACTTAAAAATTTTATTGATTGTTGCAAATCCCCAAGATGCTTTAAAGATACTTAAAGAAGTAAAAGATATTGATGTCATTAATGTTGGGAATTATGGACGTATCGCAGAAAAAAAAGTGGGTGAAGATCGAAAATCATATGGTAGTAATCTATACGCACATACAGAGGAAATCGAACAGTTCAGAAAAATTTTAGGTTATGGAATAAAAAGTATCTATCAAACTACTCCTGAAGATACTCCTGAACCTTTAGATAAAGTATTGAAAATATAAAGGAGGATAAAAAATGGTAAGAGAAGCAATTATAATGAGTATTGTCTATTTCGTAATTTCATATTTAGATCCGATTTTATTATCATGGCAAGCTTTAAATAGACCAATAGTCGTTGCGCCCATTGCAGGTCTTTTTTTAGGGGATTTACAGACAGGAATAATTATGGGAGCTTCATTAGAAGCTATCTTTATGGGGATATCTGCTATTGGTGGGAGTATACCGGCAGATGCAACAGTAGCTAGTGTTATTGCAGTTGCATTTACAATTTTAACAAATACAGATATAGAAGCGGGTTTAGCAATTGCAATGCCTATTGGAACAGTTATAGCTCAAATTAGTGCGGCCTTAACACCAATTTGGAGTTCATTTGCTGCATATTGGGAAAAACTAGCAGTTGACGGTACTCCAAAACAGTTTATGGGACAAAATATAATATTCTCAATGATTACTGTACCTCTTGTTAATTCAATAATATTATTCTTTTCAATTGCCTATGGAGTCGAAGGGTTAAATAACTTGATCAACCAATTACCTAATTGGGTAATGAGTGGCTTAACTGCTTCGTCAAGTATGATGATTGCAGTAGGTTTAGCAATTTTAACTTCAATGATTTGGGACAATAAGTTAGGACTCTTTTTCTTTGTTGGATATGTGCTAGTAGCTTATTTAGAGTTAAGTGCTTTACCAATAGCAATATTAGGCGGAGCAATAGCAGTTACAATGTTCTTTACGGATAAGAGTATTATTGATTTGAAGAATACTATGTCAGCCTCTAATGGAGGAGCAACTGCAGTTGAGGAGGATGATTTTTTTGGATAATGCAAAAGTATTAACAAAAGAAGAAAATAAAATATTAAAACAAATGTTTATTAGGTCTCATTTAGTATTCATGTCATTTAACATGGTAAAAATGGAAGCGAATGCATTTACAATGACGATAACTCCTGCGCTTGAAGCAATTTATAAAGATAATGAAATTGACAAAAAAGAAGCGTATTTACGTTCTCAAAACTTTTTCAATACTCATGCTGTACCTTTTAACTTCATTGCAGGATTAACTTTTGCTCTAGAAAAAGAACGTAGTGAGAAAGGTAATATTGAAACTGCAACAATCGAAAGTATTAAAACATCATTGATGGGTCCTACTGCGGGAATGTTTGATTCATTATTTTTTAATGGATTAAGAATTATTGCTGCAGGAATTGCAATAGGATTAGCCTCACAAGGAAATATTCTAGGAATGTTACTATTTATTCTATTGTACGGAATACCTCAGTCTATAGCGAAGTGGTTTTTATTAAAATGGGGGTATATTTATGGGGCTCCTTTTATAGACTCAATTTATGAATCTGGATTAATTAATGCATTAACTAAAGCATCAGCTGTATTAGGTCTTACTATGGTTGGAGCGACAGTTGCTCAGCTTGTAAATTTTCCACTGAATTGGACTATTACTACAGGAGAGACTGAGCTAGTAGTTCAGGATGTATTTAACTCAATATTCCCAGGCATATTAGGAATAATTTTAGTATTTGTATTAGTTAATTTAATTAAGAAAGGTTATCGTCCTACAACCTTAATTATCGGGATAATAATATTTGCTTTAATAGGAGGTTTAATAGGAATATTTTAGATGATTTGATAGTCAAACTCAAAATAGCAATTGATATCTAAATTATATAATAGCTATTTTAAAATATAAAGGTGGGAATTATGTATATTAAATCTAAAAAAATATATACCGAATCGGGTTTAGTAAATGGTTATTTAAAGGTAGAAGATGGAAAAATTAAAAGTATACTTGCAGCAGATGAAGATGTTAAAGATTATCAAGATTTTTCAGATTATCGTATTATCCCAGGTATTTTTGATACACATATTCATGGCACAATGGGATACAGTCTTATGAATAAAACAAAAGATACTTTTTCTGAAATTAAGGGGTTTTTAAAGGGGGCAGCTTCTCAAGGAGTAACTTCTGTATTACCAACTGCTGATCCTAAAATTTTTAAAGATATTGTTGAAGTCTCTCGAAAGGATGTTAAAGGTGCAAAAATTGTGGGAATTCATTCAGAAGGCCCCTATTTAAATCGTGTTGGAGAAAACGGGGTTGATGAGGGACATCCAGATATTGATTTAAAATTTCTTGAACAAATGGTAGAAGATAGTAGCGGAATGTTAAAAATGGTTGGTATGGCTCCAGAAATTCCTGGTAGTAAAGAAGCTACAGAATATCTATTAAATAATAATATAAGAGTTGCATTTACACATAGTGATTCTAATTACGAAGAAAGTATGGAAGCATTTAAAAGAGGTGTAAGCATTTCAACTCATACTGCAAATGTAATGACAGGTATTCATCATAGAGACGTTGGTGGATTAGGAGCAAGTTTATTAGCACCGAATATTGAATGTGAGATTATTTGTGATGGTTTACATGTTTCATTTGAAATGTTAGAAATAATGTTTAGAATTAAAGCGTATGATCGGTTCATTATGATCTCAGATAGTACTCATTTAGCAGGAGCACCGATCGGAAAATATAAATCAATGAATCATAATGTAAATATTACTGAAGAAGGATTCGCTCTTACAGATACTGGCAGATTGTTGGGTTCTACAAAGTCTGTTATGTTTGGTATAAAAAATTTAGTTGAGAAAATGAATTTATCAATGGAAGATGTACTGAACATGGCGTGCTTGAACCCTAGTAGAGTATATGGTGTTGGCGACCAAAAGGGATCAATACGAGCTGGAAAGGCTGCTGATCTTGTTGTAATTGATGATGATTACAATGTTTTATATACTTTTTCTGAAGGAGAAGTAGTATATGATTCAACCATTGATACAGATTTATTTAATGAGAAAATTTTAGAAGATAAAATTTAATTATAAGTTAAATCAGTATTTACGTTTGATTTCGATTTGAATTTGAATATATTATTTCCCAAAATATATTGAATCAGGTAACTGTTATTCATAGCTACACTGGCAGTTTATTTAAATATTGTCTTTTAAAGTGGCAAAAGCCAAGCAAATATATAGAGCTTGGTTCTTGCCACTTTTCATGTGTTAGTCAGGTACAGAAGTAAATAAATATTTAAAATAAGAAACTTGTAAAATATTTATTCTTAGTATTTTGTTTTGATGAGTTGAGTTTTATGTCTTCAAATTCTTAATTTTACTCTAACTCCTCTAAAATTTTCGAGCTGAATTTCTTAGTAATTTGCTGAGGGCGTGTAATAGCCCCACCAACTACTACAGCGAAGCACCCCAATTCTAAAACTCTTTTTGCTTTTTCAGGTGAATCAATATTTCCTTCTGCAATAACAGGTTTGTCAACTTTATTTAGGATTTCTCGTATTATTTTAAAATCATTTTCTTCAATTTTTAAATATTTACTTTGCTTAGTATAACCAACTAAAGTAGTTCCAATGTAGTCAAATCCTAGTTCAGCAGCATATATTGCTTCCGAAACGGTTGAACAATCAGCCATAAGTAACTGATCTGGATATTTATTCCGAATATCATCATAAAAATCATTTAAACTTTCATTCTTTGGACGTGAAGAACTTGTAGCGTCTAAAGCAATAACATCTACTCCTTCAGTAACTAATTCATCAATTTCTTTCATCGTAGCTGTAATATAAACTTCAGCATCTTCATAATCTCTTTTTATTATTCCAATGATTGGAAGGTCAACATTTTGCTTAATTTCTTGGATATCTTCAACTGAGTTGGCTCGAATCCCTTTTGCACCTCCTTGTTTAGCAGCCAATGCCATTCTCCCCATAATAAATGAAGAGTGGAGGGGTTCATCTTCTAATGCTTGACATGAAACAATAAGTCCTTTTTGAATCATCTTAAATCTCCCTTTTTATATTAATTTTGTAAAATTTTATCAAAAAATAGTACATATATTTCCTATAAAGATATATTATCACAAAATTGGTATTTTGTTTCAATTTATTTAATTTAAAGAAAATATTTTACAAAAATAAATATTCATGTTATTCTTTTATCGATGAAAGGGATCTCTTAAAAATAAAGAATGATAATTTAAGGAGAACAAATGAATATTAAAAATAATAAGAAACTTTTTATTTGTGATTTAGATGGTGTGTTAGTTAGAAATAACGGAAATATTAGAAGCGAAGATATAGAGAATATTCGAACCTTTATTCATAAGGGTGGGGATTTTATTATTTGTACGGGGCGTTTAGATCAAGACATAAAATATATAGAGGAGAAAATTGGAGTACAAGGGAAATTTCGAATTAGTCAAAATGGAGCTGTGATAAAAAATAATAAAGATGAAATTGTATTCCACAAAAAAATTGATCAGAAATACATTCCTATAATTCACAAAATTGTTTCAAAACAAGAAGTACGAACGGAGATTAATAATGTAGATAATCGATATTTTCCTTCACCGAGAGCGCCGGAAGAGGTTGCGGAATTCGTTGATACATCCATTGTAGAAGAAGATTTATTTAACTATGCCAGTGAAAATTTAGAGCCTACGATTTATTTAAATTTTGGAACATACAAAGCGTTTAAAGAAATTAAAGAACAAATTGAAGAAAAAGTTGGAAATAAAGTTACAGTTACTCAAACGAGTCCGACATCTTTAGAGATATTTTCGAATGAAGCCTCCAAAGGTAAAGCATTAAAGTATGTGGCAGATCAATTAGGGTTTAAAAAAGACGAGATTATTGTAGCGGGTGATGCTGAAAGTGATTTAACAATGTTTCCATATGCAGGAGTTTCTTTTGCGGTAAGTAAGGAGGCAGGAGAAATTGTAATTGATGCAGCAGATTACCATGTGATGACTATCGAAGAACTGTTAACAAAATATCTTTAGAAATGGATGAATTAAATAATGAAAATTGTTTATATGCCGTTAGACGAAAGACCTTGTAATACTATATATCCTTTAGAAGCTGTTAAAACAGCAAAAGATATTGAAGTTATAACACCAAGTATTCATATACTAGGTCGAAAAAAAGAACCAGGAAATATAAAAGAAATCAAAAACTTTCTACTTGAGAAAGCAAGTAAAGTGGATGCGGTTGTTCTATCTACTGAGATGCTTGTGTATGGTGGTTTAGTTCCTTCGCGATTACATCATTTACAAGACACAGCTATAGAAGAATATAAAAATACGATAGATCAACTACGTAAAGCGAATCCTGATTTAAAAATTTACGTTTCAAATTTAATTATGAGAACTCCTCGCTATAGTAGTAATGATGAAGAACCGGATTATTATGGAACTTATGGTGAACAAATATTTAACTTTGGATGGCTTAAAGATAAGTCTAGAAGAGACATCCTTAATAAAGAAGAACAACAACAATTTAAGAAAATAAAAAATAATATTCCAGAAAATATCCTGAAAGACTACGAAAATCGACGTCATTTTAACGTTCAAGTAAACAAAATGAACGTTGATTTGCTGAATGAAGGAAAAATCGATTTTCTAGTTATACCTCAAGATGATGCTGCTGAGTATGGATATACTGCTATGGATCAACAGGAAGTATTTAAAGTTCTTCAGTCGAAAAAATTACAAAATGTGATGATTTATCCTGGAGCAGACGAAGTAGGATTTACTCTATTAGCTAGAGCATATCAAGAATTTCATGATATGCATTTGAAAGTATTTCCATTCTATTCATCAACCTATGGGCAATATATTATTCCGAATTATGAAGATCGCCCAATTAATGAAACTTTGAAAGCGCATATAATGGCTGCTGGGTGTGAACTTGTTTATTCAGCGGATGAAGCAGATTTTGTACTAGCATACAACACTCCAGGAAAACAAATGCAAGAGGCTTGGGATCAGTTTAAAAATAAAGAAGTCACATACTCTTCTTACAGACATTTACCAACCTTTGTCCGTGATATTAATAATTTCATAGATAGAAACATTCCGGTAGTTCTTGCAGATTCAGCCTATTCAAACGGAGGGGACGGTGAATTAATTCAACAATTAGATTATTATAATTTATTTAATAAATTAGTCAGTTACAAAGCTTGGAATACCAATGGAAACACAATTGGAAGTTCTATAGCTGCAGGAGTATTAGCACATAATAATAAAGAACAGGAAAAAATCGTAGAAAATTTAATTTTGCATTTTTATGAAGACTTTATTTATCAAAGTATTGTTCGGATGGATGTAACAAATCATGAATTATCAACATTGAATTTAGATTATTTTGATTTGAAAGAGAAAAAAGATGAAGTAGGTAAGGTTGTAAAAGAAAAAATGCTGCGAGAAGCTAAGAAATATTTAAGAAATACAACAGAACTGCAAAATTATGATATTAAAATTGACTTTCCGTGGAATCGAATGTTTGAAATATATATTCAAATAAATCGAAAATAATAAAAAGATAAATAATTATCTAAGGAGGAAAAGATTTAAATGTTTAATGAAGAAAATAAATTTATTGAAGGACTTTTGAGTGGCGCAAATAAATTTTCTAATCAAAGACATATTGCTGCAGTCAGAGATGGCTTTATTGATTTAATGCCTCTTACAATTATTGCTTCTTTTTGGGTATTAATTAACAATATGCTGTTAAATCCTGATACGGGGTTATTAAACTTCATCCCCAACATTGGAATATTTACAGAAATCGGTGGCTATGTTTATAATGCAACCCTTGGAATACTTGCTATATTAATTGCTTTTACAACAGGTAGTCGTTTATCTAGAAGTTATGGACAAGAAGGGTTTGTGGGTGGATATACTGGTGTTGCTTCATTTGTTACATTATTACCCTCTACAGTCATAGTTAACAGTTTAGAAGGAGACGTTTTTGAAGTAGGTGGGGTTTTAACCCAAGCCTTAACCAGTGCAACAGGCATGTTTTTAGCAATAGTTGCTTCTCTTATTGGTGTTACTGTATTAAGTAAACTTTCAGAAATTGAAAAACTAAAAATTAAGATGCCTGAAAGTGTTCCACCAACTATCGCAAAATCTTTTAATGTTTTAATACCTATTTTTATTGTTACGTTAATACTAGCTGTCTTTCAATTTGTAGTTGTTATAATTTTTAACACGAATATCCCTGATCTAATCACTACATTTTTCCAAACACCATTAGTAGGGTCTTTACAGACGTTACCTGGAATTTTATTATATGTATTTTTAAGTAATCTATTATGGGCATTTGGTATCCATGGGACTTCTATATTAGGATCCATTGGTGAGCCATTAATGCTGACAGCGTTACAAGAGAACATTGATGCATTAAATGCTGGAAACGAATTACCACACATTGTCACAAAACCATTTATTGATGCTTTTGGATGGATGGGTGGAGGTGGAAATCTCATTTGTTTAGTTATCGCTATTTTGATTATTTCTAAGCGAGAAGATTATCGAACAATTACAAAAATTGGATTGGTTCCTTCTTTATTTAATATTAGTGAACCTTTAATGTTTGGGATACCAGTAGTTTTTAATCCCTTATTAGCTATTCCATTGATAATAGTGCCGTCCATTACAATTTCGATTGCTTATATAGCAACAAATATTGGTCTCATTTCGAAAACAGCTGCTATGATACCTTGGACAACTCCACCAGTGATCTCAGGTTTTCTTGCAACAAGTGGGGACTGGAGAGCTGTTATTCTTCAAGTATTATTAATTATATTAGGTACTTTAATTTACATGCCATTTGTTCGAATGACCAATAAAGCAAAAATTTAATTTTATAATACGAATGATGCAAGGTGAACTTTTAAGCGAGTTCTCTTGCATTATTTTTATGTACTTAGATCTGCATTTTATAAAGCTTATAATTCTATGGTAAAATAATAATTAACTATGATTTCAAAGGAGCTAAACTATGAATATTTTAGCGATAATTAGTAGCTATTTTCCTTCATTAACAAAATCAGAACAAAAAGTAGCCCAATATGTATTAGCTAATCCAGACGATATTGAAGCAACCTCTATTCAAGAGTTAGCAAAGAAAGCATCTGTTGGAGAAAGTACTATTATAAGGTTTGTAAGAAAAATAGGCTATACTGGTTATCAAGATTTTAAGCTAGCTTTGGTGAAGAGCCAGTTTTATGAAACGAGTACGGATTCTCCTGATGTAGGTGGAGATGAAAATATTGTTCATCAGCAATACACAGATAGTCTTGCAGAAACTTTACAATTTTTGACAGAACAAGAAAAAGAAGTAGAAACAATTGCCAAAAAAATAAATGAAGCAGAATCTATTTATTTATTTGCGGCTGGAAACTCTACAACTATAGCGACAGACTTTGCAAATCGACTTGTTCGTATAGGTAAAAAGGCAATTTTTTATCCGGATTCACATATTCAGGCAATCAATGCATCAGTAATGAAGAGAAATGATTTAGCTATTGCTATTAGTGTTTCGGGAAATACAGAAGATATTTTATTAAATTTAGAAGTGGCTAAGAAAACAGGGGCTTCAATGGTAGCTATGACAAATTATTTAAATTCTGGTGTTTTTAATTTAACGGATGATGTACTGGTCTGTTCATCAAAAGAATTTTCATCTATTTATGGTTCATTTACAGCTAAAATTGCTCAATTATATGCGATTGATGTATTATTCCATAAAGTTGTTAATTTAGACAAAGAAAATATTCAAAAATTGAGAGATCAAACGAATAGTGCATTGATTGATCGGTTGTAAGAGAATGGGTTTAAGAAGGATATGGAGAGTTAATCTAGGAGCTTTTAATGATAAATTTTGATAAGGGAGGAATATTTTTGCTTTACAAAATGTTAGAAAAAAACCGCAAACTTTTAAATGAGAATGAAGAAAATATACTCTCTTATTTATTAGAAAACAAACAACAAATAAACGATTTGACGATAAGAGAAATAGCGAATAAATTTTTCACTGTTCCGAACACGATTGTTCGAATGTGTAAAAAGCTAGGTTTTACAGGGTTTCAACAATTCAAAGAAGAAGTTATTTTTACTCTCAAAGTTGAGCAATCATTAGGAGAAATTTCGCCTTTAGATGATGTGATCGTCAAAACAAAACAATTACTTAATCCAGAAGTTTTAAACGAAATTATTGAATCTATCTATAACGCTAGAAATATTTTATTCTTTGCAGTTGGTCTTTCTCGATCTCCAGCTGAGGACCTTGGTGAGCGGTTAAAAATTATTGGAAAGCCTAATCAAACATTTGTTGATCCTCATATTATGAAATATAGTGCGGAATTGATGCATCCTGAAGATCTTGCAGTTGCCGTTAGTTTAAGCGGAAGAGAAGACTCGAATGTATACGCAGCGGCCAGTCGGGCTAAAGCTGTTGGAGCGAAGACAATTAGCATAACGGGATTTTCTTCAAATCCTCTAGCAAATTTAACGAATTATCAATTATATGGTTATAGTGCAGAATTACATATAAATGGGATGGATGCTGCCGACCGATTTAGCTTACATTACATCACTAATTTATTATTTAATGAATACCTGAAGAAATATCATGGTATTGAATAAAGAGAAAAAAATGACGAACACTCCAGTATGTGTCCGTCATTTATCTATTTTTATTTTAACTCTGGCCAATACTCTTTGTTTGCTTCAATTAAATCATCAAGTACTTCGCGTCCTTTTTTAGCATCCACTATTGTACGATTTAAGGTTAAGGCTTGCAGAGCTTTGGTATAAGAACCTTCCATAAAGGCTTCAACAGTTAATTTTTCATAAGCATGTTGTCCTTCGATTAAACCTTTATAGAAAGTATCAATTTCACCTACGGCATATGGTTGTGGGCCATTAGCACCTAAACTTGCCGCGACTTCAACCATACTATCATCTGGCAAATTAGAAACAATTCCGTCATTTTTTACCATTACTACATATGTTTTGCGAAGATTATGAGCGATTGATGCAGCGACTTCAATCATCATATCACCGTGAGCATCATTATGAACAACTTTGGAATCTCTTGCTGTTCCATTTTCTACTATACGCTGGCATTCTTCGAAAACTTTTTTCTCTCGTCCTTCACGTACTTCATCTGTTCGCGTTTTATCTGGATCTAAAGTAGATAACTTATATTCTGGATACAGATAATATTGTAGATAGGTGTTAGGTAAATAGTCTGGGAAATCAATGAGCATGTCTTCTACCATTGCATAAGTATCTAACCAAGATTGATCACGTTGCTCTGCATCAACCGGCCGGAAGCCACCATTTAAAATTACTTCTTTTATTTCTGGCATGCGATCTTTTCCTTCTTCATCATATAAATGTGTAAACCATCCGAAATGGTTTAATCCAAAGTATACCGGTTCAAATTTATTTGCATCATAGTCAATCAAATTAGCAAAAGATCTCAATAAATTTACAGGTTGATCACAAATATTTAAAATTCTTTCTTCTTCTGGAAATATTTTATTTAAAGCAAGTGCAACGATAGCAGCTGGGTTTGTGTAGTTTAAAATCCAAGCCTCAGGAGAGTATTTTCTTACTTCCTTTACCATTTCTACCATGTCACGGATCGAACGCAAACCATAGGCAAATCCCCCTGGACCACAAGTTTCTTGTCCAATAACTCCATGTTTCAATGGAATTTTTTCATCTTTTTCGCGCATATCGAATCCACCCGTACGCATTTGACAAAATACAAAGTCAACATCTTTATAAGCTTCGACTTTATCTGTTGTATAATCTACTTCGACTTCGGGTGCTTCTTCTTTAAATAAGATTTTTGCAAATTCACCGATAACTTTTTGCCGGTCAGCATCAATATCATATAAAGTGATCTTTTCAATAGGAAATTGTTCCAAATGAGTTGTCATAGCTTTCAAAATACCTGGAGTCCATGTTGAACCTCCACCAACTAAAACAATTCTACTTTTTTTAATCATTATAATTAATCGCTCCTTTTACTTTACTAGCAATACCTTCTACTTTAGGACCATAGACTACTTGATAATTTGTGTTATCTATTTTATTTGTTCCAGCGGCACCTGTTTTCTTCAATGTATCTTCATCAACTAAATTTGTATCTTTCAACTCCAATCTTAATCGAGAGAAACAATTATCAATACTTTTAATGTTGTCACCACCTCCTAGAGCAGCAACAATAGTTGGTCCAATTTCATCTTCATTTACACTAGATGGTTCATCAATATTCAGTTCATCTTCATTAAGTTCTCTACCAGGGGTTAGAACATTACGCTTTTCAATAACTGTTTTAAATACAAAATAGTAAATAGGTGCATAAATTAAACCTACTATTACTGCCCAGAACCAATTTGTATCAAGCCCTTGAAATACCCCAAAAACAAACAAATCGATTACTCCACCTTGTACATTTCCAATTACGACATTAAATGCGTCCATCAACATGAAAGATAAACCTGCCATTATTGCATGAAACACATAGAGAATAGGTGAAACAAATATAAATGAAAATTCAATAGGTTCAGTGATACCAGTTGTGAAACTTGCTAAACCTGAAGCAGACATTAAACCTTTAACTTCTTTTTGGTTTTCTTTGTATGCAACATGAACCATAGCTAATGCAGCTGCTGGTAAACCAAACACCATAAAAGGAATTTTACCTTGTGCTAAGAATCGAGTAGCACTAGCCATAATTGTAAGATCAGGATTATCTATTGCTAATGAAGTGTTAAATATATTTAAAGCACCTACGATTTGTTCTCCACCAATTTCAGCTGTTCCCCCAATAGGAGTAAAGCGAACTAGTTGATTAAGAATATGGTGTAAACCAGTTGGGATTAAGAGTCTTTCTAAAAATCCAAATAAGAAAGTTCCGAATAAACCAGATTGAGCAATTATATTTCCTACTCCTTCAATAGCTGTTCCAAAGTAAGGCCAAATAAAATACATAAATATTGCTAAAAATGGAACAGTCACTGTTGTAATAATTGGTACGAATCTTTTACCACCAAAGAAACTAATAAATGTAGGTAATTCAATTGTATGGAATTTATTATGCAGATAAGCAACTAAGGTTCCTACAAGAATTCCTCCAAATACATTCATTCGCAGAGTAAAAATACCTAAGACTGATTCGTATTGAGAAGCAGCTTGCGTTGCTTCAAGTTGAGATAAACCACCTTCGACTAAAGCTTCTATTGAAGCAGTGTCAGGAGTAATACCTGCAGCTCCTAGTAAGTATTGAATGGTTATATGGAAAAGTAAAAATCCAATCACACTAGAGAAGGCTGCAGTTGTTTTTTCTTGTTTAGCTAATCCAAAACCAACTGATACAGCAAATAGTAAAGGGAGATTTCCAAAGATACCGTTAGCTAATGCGCGGACAATACCGATTAGATATTGGATAACTGTATAATTTACAAAAGTTTCTCCTACGATATCTGGATTTTGTAATACTGATCCAAGTCCTAAAAATATTCCGGCAGCTGCGATTAAAGAAATTGGGGTCATTAACGCTTTCCCAAGACGTTGCCAAAAATCTTTTGTCATAATTTTTCCTCCTTATAATTCTATTCATTTATTTCTGTTTGCGTTTTCATTATATAAAAGAATTTTATTAAGTTACAAGGGTTTATGAAAAGTACACAATGATTCTTAATGTACACAAATGTGTGTACATTTCTAAATTAGTGAAATTTTAAATTATAATCATTTTGGTCCAGAGTCTGGTCTTAAGTCCACTATGCTTTGAAAGCATTGTAAGCGATGTTATGAAATGATACTGTTATTACAGTTAAAAAATAAAATGTTTTAAGGAGGCAAACATGGTTACTACAGTAAAAGAATCACTACAAAGATTTTCGCGGGCTGTAATCGTTCCTGTTAAATTTATGGCAGTCATGGGTTTAGTTTTAGCTTTAGCCGTAATTTTACAATTGAATTTTATGCCGAATGTTATTCAAATACTCGGTGAATTATTGAGTGCAATGATGAATGCAATGTTGAATAATCTTGCCATAATTTTTGCGGTAGGTATTGCCGCTTCTTTAGCCAACAAAAGAAAAGTAGAAGCTGGCTTAATTGCATTAATTAGTTTTTTATTATTTTTAGCAGCAAATAATGCTTGGCTAGAACTTACAGGCACATTAGCTGAGCCAGGTGTTCAAGGATATTTTGGAACTGGGCAAAATATCGTTTTAGGTTTTCAAGTTGTAGATATGAACGTCTTTCTTGGGATGTTAATTGGGGCATTAGTAGGATATATCCATAATAAGTACTCGCATAAAAGACTACCAGATGCATTAAGTATTTATGGAGAATCAAGATTGACCTTTGTTATTTTGATCCCGGTTATTCTTGTCTTTGCTATATTAATGGCTTATATATGGCCAATTGTTAATACTTGGATTATGTCTTTATCCAATTTAATGTTGACAACCGGCTTAATTGGTTTATTTATCTATGCATTTTTAAATAGATTTTTAGTCCCTACAGGCTTACATCACTTATTATGGATGCCATTTGGATTTACAGCTTTAGGCGGAACGGCTGAAATTAATGGTGATATCTATAATGGTGCAGTAAATATTTTTTATGCACAGATGGCAAATGCCGGAAATATAACAGCTCTAGATGAATCTTTACGATTTGCTCAGTTTGGTTTTGTAAAGATTTTCGGATCAATTGCTATTGTATTAGCGTTTATTTATACCGCCCACCAACACAATAAAGCAGAAGTTAAAGGTCAGTTATTACCTTCAGGATTCGTAGCAGTCCTTGCTGGAATAACAGAACCATTAGATTTTACTTTCTTATTTGCTTCACCTTTACTTTGGCTTGTTCATAGTTTATTAACTGCAATTTCCGAGACTTTGTTATGGGCTTTAGGATCGCGTACGTATATATTGTATGGAATTATTGACACGGTGGTAATGAATTCAGTGTTCCCGCCAAGTGTGACACGCTTTTATATTCCAATCATAGTTGGCATTATAATGACGGGTATTTGGTTTGGAGTTTTTGTATTCCTAATCAAAAAATTAGATTTAAAAACTCCGGGGCGAGAAGAAGAGACTGCAATAGAAACAGCTAATGAATCTGAGGTTAAAGGAAGTAATGAAGACTATGATATTATCCAAATTATCGATGGTTTAGGTGGAGAAAAAAATATCGATACCTTAACGAACTGCTATTCAAGATTAAGAGTTAGTGTTAAAGATGAATCTCAAGTTGACGTTGCAACAATTGAAAAAGCGAGCGCTCAGCAAGGAGTATTTACTGATGGTAAAAATGTACAAGTGGTTATAGGAATGGGTGTCCAAACTTATAAAGATAAAATTAGTGAGTATATTGGATATTCAGATGAATAAAGAATTGAAAGGGAGATAAATATGAGCTTAAAAAAACAATCAATCGTTATTGCAGGTGGAGGAAGTACTTATACAGCTTCAATTATTATGCTTTTAATTGAAAATCAAGATAAGTTTCCAATTAGAAAAATTAAATTATATGATAATGATGAGGCACGGCAAAATTTAGTAGCTAAAGCAAGTGAAATTATCATTAAAGAAAGAGCACCGGAAATTGAGTTTTTAGCAACAACGGATCCTAAAGAAGGGTTCACAGATGTTGATTTTGTTATGGCTCACATACGTGTAGGTGGATTAGATATGCGTGAACAGGATGAAAAAATACCTATGAGACATCAAGTGGTAGGACAAGAAACCTGTGGACCTGGTGGACTGGCGTATGGTATGCGTTCTATTCCTGATGTTATTCAATTGGTTGATTATATGGAAGAGTATTCACCTAATGCATGGATGTTAAACTACTCAAATCCTGCAGCAATTGTTGCTGAAGCAACTAGAATACTAAAACCAGATTCGAAAATAATCAATATTTGTGATATGCCAGTGGCTATTAAAAAATCAATGGCAGAAATTGTAGGACTAGAAAGTGAAAATGACATTGTAGATCGTTATTATGGATTAAATCATTATGGTTGGTGGACCGAAATATTAGATAAAGATGGTAATGATTTAATGCCTCAATTAAAAGAGCATGTTCGAAAATATGGATACGCTCCAGCGCCAGACTCCAATAATGACAATGAATTATTGTCTGAACAAAGTTGGCAAGACACATTTTCAATTGCAAAAGATGTTCATGCATTAGATCCTGATACTTTACCAAATACGTATTTAAAATACTATTTGTATCCAAATCGAGTAGTAGATTCTGCAGATCCAAATCACACTCGAGCTAATGAAGTAAAAGAACATCGTGAGAAAAATGTTTTTGAGGAATGTCAAAGAATTATTGATAATGGTACAGCTAAAAATACAACTATAAAACCTGGAGAACATGCAGAATTTATCGTTCAATTAGCTGGGGCATTGGCATTCAATCGATATGAAAGAATGCTGTTAATTGTTGAAAATAAAGGTGCAATAAGTAATATAAGAGAAGATGCAATGGTTGAAGTTCCTTGTTTAGTAAGTAAACGTGGAGTAGAACCGTTAGCGATGGGAGAAATACCAAATTATCAAAAAGGTATGATTGAACAACAGGTAGCTGTAGAAAAATTAGTTGTTGAAGGCTATTTAGAAAAATCTTATCAAAAATTATGGCAAGCCTTAAGTTTATCTAGTATTGTACCTAATGCGGATGTAGCTAAAGAAATTCTAGATGATTTAATTGAAGCAAATAAAGACTTTTGGCCAGAATTACGCTAAAATAAGGATATATCATTAAAGAGACTAGCGTTTAGCTAGTCTCTTTTTTAGGAGCTGAGGAATATCTTTATTGATATAGTGAATGAATATTTTTCTGATTTGAATGAAAGAGAATTGGAATTAAGTAAATATATTTTAGAAAATTATGAATCAATACCGAATATGTCAGTAAATGAATTAGCGAATAATAATTATACATCTAAATCTTCTGTAATAAGATTCTGTCAAAAAATAGGATTTTCTGGCTACACGGAATTAAAAAATTATATAAAATGGGATCATAATACAAATGATAAAATAAGTGGACGAAATCATATATTAGATTATGTTAAAGACGATATTCAAAAAACGATAGAATATATCAGTGAAAGTGATTGGACTGAGATTTATGATAGATTAATTGAAACGTCTCAAATCTATATTATACCAACTGGCTATACGCAACAGAGTCAAGCAAAAGAATTATCCAGGTTATTTTTGTTATTTAATAAAAGAGTAGAAATTATTAATAATGTTTCTCCATCCAATGAGTTCAAACGTATACTTGAGATTGCTGAAGAAAATAGTATCTTTTTTCTTATTTCACAATCAGGTGAAAATGAAAACTTAATAGAATTGCAAAAACAGTTAATTCTAAAAAGTTTTACGACTATTTCTCTTACAACTTTGAAAAGTAACATAATTGCTAGTAACTCAACATTTAATCTTTATGCTACAACAACGAAAAGTCCTGTAAGAAGTGACTGGTGGGTACAAACATCTTCGGCATTTTTTGTCGTAATTGAAGCTTTTATGTATGGATTTTTGGATTACCTGAGAGATTTAGAAAAGACAGAATGAGAGTAAAGATTCTTGAACAATTATTTTGAAAAAGAGCCCTCTAGAGCTCTTTTTTTGTTCTACCTTTGTGTGAATAGTTGTTTGTCTTTCTTTGTTAGTTTGAAAAGATTTTGTTAAAAGGTTATTAGAGACTATGAATGTACAAAAAAGTATTTTTAATTTTACCAAACCTGTCGTTTTTTCAAGTGTGGAGAATATTTAATTTTTAGCAAAAGAGAAACATCCTCGTTATACTGAATAAAGGATATTATAGAATAGAAAAGAGATTCAAATGGCAAAAAATAAAAAGACGAATGTGATGCGTTTATTGGAACAAGCAGATATCGCATATAAACCGCATAATTTGAAAGATGTAATAGAGGATAAATCAACGATTACGTATAAGACACTCGTTACTGAGGGGAAAACGAATGAAAATTATGTTTTTCTAGTGCCTATTGACGAGGAATTGGATTTGAAAAAAGCGGCGAAAGCAGTGGATGAAAAGAGTATAGAAATGATTAAGGAAAAAGAACTTCGTCCTCTAACCGGTTATGTTCATGGCGGTTGCTCGCCAATCGGTATGAAGAAAGAGCTACCGACAATAATTGACCAATCAGCTTTTGCGAAGGAAGCAATTCTTTTTAGTGCCGGTAAAAAAGGAATATCGGTTGAAGTAAATCCTGGCGAACTATTAACTTATTTATCAGCAGATATCGCCGACGTTACTAAAGACAGTTAATATGTTGGATAGATAAAATTAAATATTATGGGTTCTATAATATTTGGTGTTGATGAATCAATTTTGATTCATTGGCACCATTTTTTTGGAATTCGCATTTATTAAAAGATGCTGAAGTGGAAGTTATTTCTAACCGGAAAAAGAATTAATGGTTAATTAATAGAAGATTGATTTTAAAGGTAAAAATCAAAGACTTAGAAGTGATAAAGTTCTTTTATATAAGAACTTTGCCACTTTTTTAGTGTTGCGCTTGGAGAACTTATTCGTTTGCCGGTTTTTGTACAACAAATGACATTAAACGAAGTTTGGATTGTTGAAAATTCAGGAGTGTTTTCTAGCTTGTTGGATAAAGTATCTAGAGTGCTTCTGATCTTCACGCATGGACAATTTACTTTAGTTGTTTGGAGATGTTTAGATTTATTAGTGAGTCAAAACTGTACCTTATGTTATAATGCACAGGATTTATAGTGGTTTGTCCTATTACTTCTACCAATCGCGAAGTTTATATCTCGATTCGAGATGAATACACTACGCACAGTTGTATTGATTATATACAAATGCGTTCAATTGATTACACTTCTAAAAATCGAGAAGTTGCTTTTATTGAAAAGTTGTCATTAGATGTGTTTAGGCAAGTTGCTCAACGGGTTGAATCTGTGTTTGGATTTAATAAATTATTTTAAGATACATTAGAAATAAAGAGAAAAATGCTAATTAATATTTCATTATAAGTCTTAGCAATTTTTTTTGACTCTACAGAATGAAAAAACACAAAATTAAAAGGATCAAAAATTCTAATATAAAATGCATCTATTTGAAATAAATAGAATATTAAAAGACCACATCACCAGTGGTCTTTTAATTTATAGAATAGTTGTTTGAGGTGTACACTTGGTCATTTCAAACGTCAATTACTTTTGGTTGTTTTTTCCAGTCGCTAAGTTCTAAACTCCAGAGTCTTGCCCATTCCTTCATTGCCTTATGCTCAGGATGGTTGGGATCTAACATAATTTCACGAAAGTAGTTGAAGCCACCTACACCACCGACATCTTCAGGCGGAGATTGACCTTCTGCTTCAAGTAAGTAAGGAGACTCTTCATCATGTTCATCAATAACGCGAACTAATTCAATCTCGTGTTCCCAATTATCGCCCATATCGTAAGTGTAAATAAGATGCTCATATTTTGGAAGAAAATCAGATAAGAGAGTTTGTTTATCCATTAAAATTGCATCCGGGTCATAATCTAAGTCTTCTTCAAAGGGAACAAGCCTAGCGGCCGGATCCAAAATGCTGTCTCCTAAAATTGTAAAATCATAAAGGTGATAATTATCCCAATCAAAAACGGTTTGTAATATATTGTGTAAACGGAAAAAGTCAATATCCGCAGGGACGATCAATCGTCGAGTTGCCTTATATACATCCAAATCGAGCGTAACGAATAACTCAAACGCACGATATTTATAAGCTGGCTTTCCTGATAGTTCCGATAATGCAAGAACCATTTCTTTGTAAGGATAAAAAGCGTCATTAAAGGATTTAGAATAATTAACAGGTCGCTTGTTTATGAAAGTACCGATTGTATCGTTAAACATTTTGTCAATTCCGTTATATTCTCTGCCAACGTAAAAAGCACTTTCTTGTCCGGATTTTGTTACCCATGAGCTCGCTTTTCTGTTTGAATTTTTTACGAACTTTATTTCACCCGCTTTTTCCATATATTCCTCAACAATTTCTGGATCTATATTCATAGTTAATAGAGTATTCGAAATAGCTGTTTTTATTATTTCCTCAATATTTTTTAAATCTTTTCGTTTTACTTGATAAACTGCTACTGTAAAACGATTCGCATTGTTTACCAAAACAAGCTGATCTTCTGCTCGACGGTTATCCCAAGTTGTGATCCAGTTTGCTGTCCATGTAAACAAAGGATTCTCTTCTTCATTCGCAGGTCCAGGCTTCATTTTCAATGCATCCGCTATTTTTTTTGTCAATGCTATTTGCATCTTTCCACATCCTTCGCTTTAATCCAAAAATCATTTCACCGTTCCTAAATGACTTTACGTGTGCTGAATATTCATCAAAGTTATTGTAACATATCATAAGGAGTAATCACTGCAATAGCAGGAAAGACCTATAAAAATTTACTATTTAAAAAGTTTTAGATGAAAAAATATGGTAATATAAAACTACAAGAATTGAGGGAAAATAATGGAAAGTACAATTGCTGAATTAAGATATTACAATGAGAAGTTTCCACGGCAGGCACTCGAAGAAGCAATAAAAAACAAAGAACAAACTACTGAAATATTATTAAATGAATTAGATTATATGATTGAATACCCTGAGTCAACGATTGAAAATAACGAATATAATTTACATTTTTTTACTGTTTATTTATTGGCTCAATTTAGAGAAAAAGAAGCTTGTCAACGCATCCTTAACTTGGTTTCTTTGCCACCAGAGCAAGTGGATTTTATGTTTGGAGATTTAATTACTGAAGATTTAAATTCGATTATTTATAGCACATTTGATGGTCATTTGGAACAGTTGGAGACAGTCATTGAAAATCCAGAAATTGATTTGTATGTTCGTGGTGCAGTTTTAGAGGTGTATGAAAAATTATCTAAAGATGGGTTAGTGAGTAGAGAAGAATTTATAGAATATTTACGAAAGTTATTAAAGCATCAAAAAAATGGCACAGAATCGGATTTAGCTTCGATCATTCAAGGCGTTATTATAGATAACAAATTATTTGAAATGATGGATGATGTACAAATGCTTTATGATAATGGTCGAATCGATGAATCAATCGTGGGTAAATATGATAGCTTTGTTGATTTTATGTATGACTATTCTTATATTCGAGATTCTGTTTCTTATATTGATGATGCGATAGAAGAGTTATATCAATGGCCAATGTTTGAAAAGACAAAAGAAGATAAACTCGAAGAAGAAAAACGGCTCAAAGAATTAGAAGCCGAATTTAACAAAATAACACAGAATGATCGAACCGATGAAAAGGTTGGTCGAAATGATCCTTGTCCTTGTGGTAGTGGAAAAAAATACAAAAAATGTTGTCTGAAAAAAGATAATGTGTATAAAAATAAACATCAAGAACCATTAGATGTACAAAAACGTTGGCTAAGAGATTACCCAGTGATTGAAGGGGAAGGTAAAGCCGGTGAAATAAGAATCACTGATAAATTTGATGATGAATCGATTGAAATTGATCGATTAGTCTATTTGGCGTTACACCATCGAACACGCCCCATCTGGGAAGAAACCAATCACACAAAAGAAGAACGAGCTAAAGGATCTTACTTGATCGATGCGTTTGAATATTTTAAAACAAAAGCTGAGAAAGAAAATATTCAGTCATTTGAAGAGTATGATTGCGATTATAAAATTCATTATCGTAGCAAAGATTGGGTGAAGGAACTTCGGAAAATGTTTGAAAAAGATGATATTATAGCTAAATTTGGCGATCGATCTAGAGAATTAAATGAAGTGATCGATCAGTTTTCATGATAAGATTCTAGAGGAAAATTATTTAAATTTGTAACGAATAAAGAATGACCGGTTGAAAATTTAGGAAATGAAGAGATCAAAGTTGTAGTTTGCCGTTTTGATTTAAGTGAGCCAAATATAGAGTAGAGGGATTATGATGAATGAAGCAATGAAGATGGAAAATATCCATGAGTATTTTGGAGAGATTGGAAAAGCTGTCGATAAAAATGTTGTTATGGGCTATACAGACCCAAGAAAACGAGATTACTTTTTCTTAGGAGCTTTTAGTGCTTTTAAAATGAAAAGTTACCTTATCGCTTTTTATTCGGATGAGATTATACTAGCGGGACTTACTGCAACTGGAAAATTTAACGAGGAATTGATCCATTTATCTAAAAATGATATTCAGTCGATAATAGTTAAAAAAGGAATCATGCAATATAAAATTATGATCCATACCAATGAAGAAAAAATAAAATTAAAATGTAATAAATATATTTTCAATACGCCCTGGCAAAAAGAAAATACGACATATTTAGAAAATCAGAATTGGTACATTAAAGCATTAGTTTAGAAAAATATAAATCATCAAATAAAAATCCTCCATACCTTTTCAGGGTGGAGGATTTAAAATTTTCGAAAGCTATGCATTACACTACATTAAGGTTTTTCATTTGGTTTAAAATTATTGTTTATTATAAGTATCAATTAAAAAGTGAGTAACCGTATTACCGATAAGTTCGAAGCCTTGATCATTAGGATGGACGTGGTCCTCGAAAAATGTTGCATGATTTTCTTCATTCAAGCCACTGGTTCGATAAAGATCTAAGGTAGGAATACCATAATGATGACCACGCTCAATGATCACATCCACGAATTCAATCAAATAATTTTCACGCGCATTTGGTTGAACAGCAGCACTTTCACCACCAAGGTTTTCATGATTCATCCGCCAAGTAGGCGTGATGAAAATGAGTTCAATGTGAGGATAATTTTCTTGCATGGTTTGGACAAAATAATTAATTGCCCCATAAAAAGTTTCACGTGTATTATCAGTGGGATTACCTAGAGAAACAACACCCGCTTGATTGCCCATATAGTCATTCGTTCCAATCAATACAGAAACTAAATCGACTGTATTAAAATCGATATTTTTTAACTGTTCGAAATGTTCTTTAAAAGCAATAGAGTAATTACGATCCTCTTGAATCGCTTTATCCTGTTCACTAAAATCTTGTGAAATAATAGCGTCGACAAGCCTTGTTAGAGAGAATTCATCATAAGCTGAATAAGGGTGATAAGCCAATCGAGTTCCTTTGAACCCCATATTATGTACAGTCATCCCTGTGTTTTCAGCGACAATACCGGGATAATTCCCAAACTCAGTGACGGAGTCTCCGAAAGCGACCATTGTTTTACCAAATAAAATATCTTGCTCTTCAGGATTAGCAGAAACAGAGGTTTGTGTTGCATCAGGTAAAGGTTGCTTAGAAGCAATATGTTGATAACCTAAAAATAAACATAGAGTAATCGTAGCAACGAGAGGGAGTGTCCATAAGCGAAAGGGATGTTTCATTTTGTTTTTCATGGCAATCAGCCTTCCTTATGAAGTATGTTCTCTTATTATAAGTATGAAGAATCTTTCTGTAAAGGAGAATTTGAGAGAAATAGCTGTTTATTCTTAGCGGTATCTTGTAGAAGAAGCGCAAAATCTTGATTGAAAATTAGAATTAGATTAAAATACTCCTTGACATAAAGAATAGGCGTGGTATTATGTTTTTACAACTTAATTGAGGAGAAGACAAAAATGAATAAACACTTGCAACAATTAAACAACAACTTCTTCTTTAGCTATTTTAGGTACAGTTTGTAGACATAAGTTAGACATTATGGATGCAAACTCAGTCATCAAACTGAATTGTATCTCTAATGGCTAAAGCTTATTAAACTGTGCTGGCTACCTAGAGAAATTAATCTAAGTGGTTGTTTCAAAAAAAAGCCAATACATATAACCTTAACGCACCTATTTAGATTAAAACTCTAAGTAGGTGTTTTTTATTTGTAAAAGAAAGTCAAATTGTAAACTTAGAAAAATGGTACCTCCAAAAGATCTATGAAAAACGATGAAGAAAGATAAGCTGTAAGATATTTGAAGAAAATCAAAAAAAAAGATCAGAATTAGGAAATTAAGAGAATAATTTCGGATTGTGAAGTTGTCTGTTTAGGGAAACTAAAAATTATAGGGAGATGAATATGGAAAAGATATTTGTTAAAGATTATGATGAGATGTCAGCTAAAGGGTTAGAATTATTCAAAGAAGTTATTGAGACTAAAGAAAACCCAGTTGTTTCAATTAATACTGGTGGAACAATGAGAGGTTTTTACAAGCGTTTAGTTGAAGCTGTAAATAATGGTCTAGATATCAGTAAAACAACAATCTTTGTGTTGGATGAGTACATTGGACCAAAAGATGCAGTGTATACTGTTTATACGTATTTGAAAGAAAATTTCCTAGATTTAGTCGATACACAACCTAAAGCCGTTTATTTCATTGATGGATCAACAGACAATCCCGAAGAAGAAATCGAACGTTATAAAAAGCTTTTGGCTGAATATCCAAGAGATTTCCAATTGCTTGGACTTGGAACAAATGGCCACATCGGAGCAAATGAACCAGGTACTGCTTTTGATGCTGAAATGTTTTTAGCACAACATACACAGTCTACATTTGAAAGTACAATGAAAGAGTACGGTATCACAAGAGAAGAAGCACCAACTGAAATGATTACTCTTGGTTTAGCTGAAATTCTAGATGCTGAACAAGTTCTCTTATTGATTTCTGGTGAACATAAAGCTGAAGCTACAAAAGAACTTCTTGAAGGAGAAGTTACTGAGTCAAATCCTGCAAGTGTCTTGCACAATCATGACAATACTATTGTAGTTATCGATGAAGCTGCAACTTCTTTGATTGATAAAAACTAAATAATATTATAAATCCCCTATGGTTAGAGTGAATACTCTAGTTATAGGGGATTTTTTTGTATGGTTATTCTATTAGCAAGCTAAAATTGTTTCAATCTCTACTAGTGCATTTTTTGGAAGTTTAGCTACTTGATAAGCTGCACGTGCTGGGTACTCACCTTCATTGAAGTAGCTAGCATAGATTTCGTCAACAGCTTTAAAGTTTTCAATGTCATCAATTAAAATAGTCGATTTAACTATTTGTGATATACTCAAATTTTCTGATTCAACAATAGCTAAAATATTTTTCATGACTTGATCGGTTTGAGTTTTAATATCTGAACCAGCAAATTCTCCTGTTGCTGGATCTACTGGTATTTGACCAGATATAAACAAGAATCCATTTGCTTTTACTGCTTGTGAGTAAGCTCCAATTGCTGCTGGTGCTTCTTTTGTATCAATGCGTTTCATTTTATCTCTTCTTTCTATGTTTTTAATATAAAAAAAGAGTATAGCATAAATATTCAATAAATATTTATTCATCTCTCAATTGAGAAATAGGTGTATTTTTTAATTCTTCAATATTGCTTTCTTTTAAAATTAGAGTGTATAACACATTTAAAACATATTCGATAGCAATTTGTGAGGCGAATAGCGTTTGTGGTGTTAAGTCAGATTTAACTTTTGGAATAGGTAAAACAATAGTAGAAACTTCAGCTAAATAGCCAGTAGTGTTTGAGGTAATAGACAGAATAGGCGTTTTATTTTTATGAAATAATCGAGCATCATTTAAAATTTCTGCAGTCTGTCCACCATGTGATACTAAAATAGCTAGATCGTCTTCTTCTGAGAAATGTGCTAAATAAAATTGTTCAGGCTGAAGGGAGATCATTTGAATTTTAATGCCTAATTTCAATAGTTTAATTTGGAATTGTTGTAATCGCAAATAAGGATCACTTACACCTATTGCATAAATATTTTTTGCCTTCAGAATTAAGTCAACGCTTTGATTTAACTTAATTTCATCGAAGAAACGAAAAGTTTCATTAATGGTTTGTGAGTTAATATTAGCTACGTTATGAGCAATATTCATAAAGGAGTTATCTTCCATATTTAAATCATCTGATAATCCTTGGAAATTTTCTTCTGTATCTTTTCCTAACTCGGTTAAACTCTTTGTTAATTCAATCTTAAATTCTTTAAAACCAGCCACATCATATTTTTTACAATAACGAACAATCGTCGAGACGGAGGTAAATGTTTCTTGGGATAATTCATAAATGGTCATATATATGACATTTTCAATATTTTTTAGAATATATTCGTTTAGTATTTCTTCATTTGGTGTTAAGTCTGTTTGTTTAATTAATTTAGTTAGCATATTTTTCTCCTTCTTATCTCTGAAACAAAGTTTCAATTTTATTATATCTTGTTCTTTCTTGAAAACAAAGTTAGTAAAGCGATAGATAGTGTTTACATTTAATAAAAACAAGATATATTAAGAGCATATGAAACATGTAGGAGGAAAAAGAATGGATAAATTTACAAATTGGATTGAGGAAAAAATGGTTCCATCAATTTCTAAAGTAACAAATATGCGTTATTTTCAAGCATTAAGAAATGGATTTTTAGCGGTTATGCCGTTAACAATTATTGGATCAATATTTATGTTGGTAACCGACTTTCCAATTCCTGGTTATTCTGAATTTATTGCAAGTATTTTTGGTGAAGGTTGGGAAAGTTATATCTCTCCAGCGTACCGAGCAACATTTAACATGATGGGTTTTATTTTCGCAGGTACGATGGCATATAAACTTGCGGAAAGTTATAAAATCACAGATAAATTATCAGTATTGGTTTTAGGTTTAGTGAGCTACGTTGTCGTTATTCCAAAAACTTTGACTTTAGAATCAGGAGAAGTTGTTAATAATGTTATTTCTTTTGATTGGACAGGAACTCAAGGAGTTTTAACTGCAATTATTATGTCAATATTGACTGTAGAGGTTATAAGATTTAGTCAGAAAAGAAATTTAGTGATTAAATTACCAGAGAGTGTACCTACAATGGTAAGTAATGCTTTTACTGCATTAGTACCTGGTATAATTATTGTTTCTATTGGTCTAATTCTAAATGGAGTGTCTCAAATTTGGGCTGAATCTTTCCCGCATTTATTATTTAATATTATTCAACAACCACTTCAAGGAATTATAGGTGCTCCATTTGCAATTTTACTTGTTGGTATGTTAGATGGTTTATTCTGGTGGTTTGGTGTTCATCCAACTGTCGTAAACTCTTTACTATATCCAATTTTATATGCAAATGCAGAAGCAAATCAAAAATTAGCAGAATTAGGTCAATTAACTGCAGAAACTGGTCATTATGGAACGGTTCAAATGTTAGATCAAATGATTACTATTGGTGGAGCTGGAGCGACTTTAGGACTGGCAATTGCGATGGTGTTAGTTGCAAAATCTGAACGAATGAGAAGTATGTCAAAATTAACGATTATTCCTGCTTTATTTAACATCAATGAGCCTTTAATTTTTGGTTTACCGGTTATTTTTAATCCTTTAATGTTAATTCCTATAGCGGTTGCTCCCTTAGTTAGTGGTTTAATCACTATTGGTGCAATGAAGATAGGATTTATGCCGATGTTTACAGCAGCTCAAGCACCATGGGCAACGCCGGGAATAATATCTGGATTTATTATTTCAGGTTGGCAAGGAGCAATAGTACAGTTGGTGGTTGTTATTGCGACAGTTATTGTATTCTATCCCTTCGTTAAAGCACTAGATAACAGTTATGTAAAAGAGGAACAGGAAGAAGTCTAAAACAATAGGAGATGAAAAGCTTGTCAACTTATCACGATATCACAACTGAAATTATAAAAATGGATAAGCAATCTTTTGTACCGATGAGTCCTGAGATTGTACAAACGACTTCGTTTTATTATGATACGTATGAAGACTTTCTAGAAATTACAGACGATGAAAAGAATAGTTTTGTTTATACTCGTGGGAGTAATCCAACAACAAAAGAATTAGAGAATATGCTAGCGAAACTTGAAAATGGAGAGAAAGCTAAAGTATTTGGATCGGGAATGGGAGCTATTTCAGCAACTCTTTTAACGATTTTAAAACATGGCGACCATGTCCTGATGTTAAATACAGTTTATGGAACGGCATTATCCTTAGGTAAATATTTAGATAAATTTGGTGTAGAAGTAACAAATGTGTATGTGGATAAAGCAAGTGATATTTCCCAACATGTTCGTGGAAATACTCGAGCGATTTATTTTGAAAGTCCTTCAAGTCAGCATTTTACATTATTAGATTTGGAAGAAATTGGAAGAATCGCAAAAGAAAATGATGCTTATTCAATTATTGACGGAACGTGGGCATCACCACTCTTTCAGAAACCTCTGGATCATTCAATTGATTTGGTAGTTCATTCGCTAACAAAATATGTGGGTGGACATTCTGATTTATTGGGCGGTGTAGTTATTGGTAAAGAAGAATTGGTAGATGATATCTTTGAACATGGTCATCAATTATTAGGATCTGTCATAAGTCCTTTAAATTCCTGGTTGGCAATTCGTGGTTTACGTACACTACCGGTAAGAATGGAATATCACAGCAATTCTGTGAAGAAATTTATTGATGCGATTAAGGATGATGAAAGAATCCATAAAATTTACCATCCTTATGCTGGAGATGACTACCAACAAAGCTTGGCAAAGAAATATCTGACTGGTTATGGTTCATTACTGTCATTGGAATTTGTCGATGAAGATTTTGATAAAATCAAAGAATTTGTAAATATGCTGGATTACTTTTCAATAGGTGTAAGCTGGGGAGGATTTGAGTCCTTAGTGTTGCCTTCTTTCAAAGGTAATAACACAGAAAAATTAAATTACCGTGGCTTCAAAAAATCACATATTCGATTATATATTGGTTTAGAAGATCCAGATACTTTGATCAAAGATTTCAAAGATGCGATGGATAAAGTTTACGGGAAATAAAAAATGTAATAAATAAAAACAGTGACCAATTCTAAATGAAGTTGATCACTGTTTTTTACTATGTTTGATCGAAATAATTAAGAAGTTATTCTACTATTCAGAAATGATTTTCCCTGGATTTTGTGGTTTTTCTTGTTTTTGTTCCATCTGCATGTCATCATTGTATCCCCAGAAATAGGTGAGGAGACAAGAGACAGCCAAAGTTAGGATTGTAATCATTACCGCATACCAAAAGTTCGAATTAATCCCATTTTCTGGATCAATATAAGATGGTAGACCTATGATTGAACCGATGATACTCCACATGTTTACTCGAAGGAGTCCGGTAAAGAATCCGCCGACTGCACTTCCGATGCTAGCCGCAATAAAGGGCTTTTTAAAACGCAAGTTTATACCATATATCGCCGGCTCAGTAATCCCACAAAAAGCTGAAATTGTTCCGGCATAACCTAATTCTTTAATATCTGCTTTCTTTGTTTTTAAAGCGACACCTAACGCAGCCCCCGCTTGTCCAACAATAGAAAAACTAACAATAGCAGATAAATAACTATGGCCCAATAAAGCAAAGTCATTTACATAGAGCGGGATTAGCCCCCAATGGAGCCCAAAAATAACTAAGATTTGGTAAAGTCCTGCAATAATTCCGCCAAAGATTGCGGCATTCCAGCCAAGCAATACTTCTAAACCATCCGCCATAGCAAATGAAATCCACGTAATAATTGGTCCAGTGAGTAGAAAAGTAACAGCTACTACTATACTAATAACGATAATCGGAGTAAAAAGGGATTGAATATAAGTGGGAAGCCATTTTTTAACCCGTTTCTCTAGAAGTTTCACTAACCACGCTGCTAAAATCATTGGGAAAATCGAATAAGTATAGGATACATAAGGAAACTCTAACGAACCAATTGTTAAAATCATTAATTCATTATCTGCTGCTTCAAGGATAGTTGGATACATAATGACCCCACCAATAGCGGCCGTTAAAATGAGATTTCCTTCAAGACGTTTCGCAGCATTATAACCAATTAAGATAGGTAAAAAATAAAATACAGCATCAGCCATCGCGTTAATAATGAGATATGCGCTACCTGTTTCAGCAATCCATCCCGAAGTTGTACCAATCGCAAGCATACTTTTGATAATTCCCGAAGCTGCCAAAATATGAATGATTGGCATAACCGCTCCTGTAATGATTCCTATTACCTGATTATAGACATAGCGTAATTTATTTTTGAACGTTTTTTGATCCTTAAGGCCTGAGGAAGAATCTGCTTTTTTTCATCGGCTTGATTCGAAAGAAGTGGGGTAAGTTCTTCATAAATATCTTCAACTGCTTGACCAACAATGACTTGATATTGGTCATTAGATTCTGCGATCCCCATAACGCCAGGAAGATCTTCAAGCGCATCTTGATCTGCTTTCGATGTATCCTTTAAGTAAAAACGCAATCGAGTAATACAGTGAATCACATTCTCAACATTTTCTTGTCCACCAACACGAGCGAGTATATCTTCAGCTAATTGTTTGTAGTCTCTCTTTTCCTTTGCCATCGCTATCCCCATTCCTTTCTATGGAGTTTTTATTATTAACTGATTTTCCCATAATGTGAGGTTTTATTCTAATGAAAGAGCTTGAAGAGGAAACAACCTCAGCTATAAATGGGGTTTGCTAAAAAATATGAGATAGGGCGGTTGAAACCTGCATTTAACCGTCCTAAAACAAAATAGGGCGGTTGTAACCTGCATTTAACCGTCCTAAAACAAAATAGGACAGTTGAAACCTACATTCAACCGTCCTAAAACAAAATAGGACAGTTGAAACCTACATTCAACCATCCTAAAACAAAATAGAACCTTTGAAACCCAGATTCAACCGTCCTAAAGTAAAATAGGGCCTTTGAAACCCAGATTCAACCGTCCTAAAAGCAAATAGGACTGTACAACTCCTTTCTCTGCCGCCCTAAAATTAGATAGGGAGTTACAACTCAGATTATATCAAAAATCCAACCTTCCTTTCACATTCTCACGGATTGTAGTACATAATCCCAATAAAAAAATACGCAAATTTCAAATCATCTTTAGTAAGCTTAACTTTACAATTCAAGTAATCTAAATTTAAAGATGAGAATAATATTTAATCAATTTATTTTCTAATGAAAAATACAGAAAACAAAGAGCTTAGAATTAGAGCTCTTTGTTTTTTTAGATTAAGCTTATTTTTTGAGCAATATTGTTTTTCATGCTACTCAAAAAGCTTCATTTATCGATATAATATAAAAGAGAAGATAATTTTATTCTAAATATTTGCCAAAACAAATGAAAAAACCAGACCATTTGTTATAGTTAAGAAAATAAAGGAGAGATTTAGGTGTCGGAAAATAAATTTGTTACGTTAGCTGCAAAAGGAGAAGTAGTATCAGGAACTACAAATAGTATTCAAGTGCGAGATTTTGAGCCGTTTTTTGTAGACGAAAGAAAAGAAATTGGTGGTAATAATGCTGGACCAAACCCATTAGAGTACTTCTTAGGTTCGCTTGGTGCATGTACATCGGTAATAGCTACAATGGTTGCAAAAGAACAAGGTTTTTCTTTCGGAGATTTGGAGTTCGAAACAAATGGAGATCTTGATCCACGCGGATATCAAGGTGTGGAAGGTGTTCAAACTTATTATCAATCAGTTGAAGTGACGGTTGTTATGGAGACAGAAGAAAGCGACGAAGCATTTGAAAATTTAGCAAAAGAAGTTGAAAGAAGATGCCCATTGTTCAATTTATTAAAAGATGCAGGGGTAGAAGTCATTTCTAATTGGGAAAAGAAATAGCAAAGAATCGTGTAAGGTTGATTATTTAATTTAAAATGAGAATACTTGAGAAACGGTAAAGGCTCTATATGAGCTTTTACCGTTTTTTATAATTACACATCCAAGTGGTAAAATTTTTATACAAACTTATTTTTTCGTTTATATTTATCCTTAAGGTATTAAACTTATTAATACCTCTATTGACAATAACAATTTATCATTTTTAAATAAAGCTGGTAAAGTAATGTCAATAAAAGAAAACGTTTTCAATTAATTTTTGAAAGGATTGAAAAAATGGTAAAAAAATTAAGTCAAATCAATTTTGACAAACTTATAGAGGGTTACAAAAAAGATTTTCAAATGCATCAAGTTTTAGATGAAACAGGAAAAGTTGTTGATAAAAAAACAATCGAAAGCTTTTCTGATGATGAACTTGTTGAATTAATGGAAGATCTAGTTTGGGCAAGATCATTAGATGAACGAACAATTATTTTAAATAGACAAGGTGCATTATCAAACTATGCAACAGCAGGTGGACAAGAAGCGAGTCAATTTGGAACCTTAAAAGGATTAGAAGAAGGAGATTTCTTGGTCCCCACATATCGAGATATTGGAGTATCAATTAAACATGGTTTACCTATGCATCAAGCATTTATGTGGTACAGAGGACATGTTGGTGGAAATAAATACGCAAAAGATCTTCAAATGATGGTTCCACAGGTTGTTGTAGCAGGTGGAATTACACATGCTGTAGGAGTAGCTTTAGCTAAAAAACGTAAAAATGAAAAACAAATCGTTTTAGCTTTTACAGGTGATTCTGCAACATCAGAAGGAGATTTCTATGAAGGAATTAACTTTGCAGGAGTTTATGAAGTTCCTTTAGTTGTAGTGGTTCAAAATAATGGCTATGGAATTTCTGTTCCAGTACATGAGCAAACAGCTGCAGAAACTTTGGCACAAAAGGGAGTAGCTGCTGGAATTGCATCTATTCAAGTAGATGGTATGGACCCGGTCGCAACATTTGCAGCAATGAGACTTGCTCGTGAATATGCTTTAGAAAACAATAAACCTGTTTTGATTGAAACGATGACTTATCGTTTTGGACCACATACGATGTCCGATGATCCAAAACGCTATCGTCCAGACGAAGAGGTAGAAGAATGGCGTAAAAAAGATCCAATCATTCGTTTAGGAAACTATTTAAAAGAAAAAGAGTTATGGAATGACGAGCGTAATGAAGAAATAAAGGAAGAAGTAAATCAACAAGCGCGTGAAGCGATTGAAAAAATGAATCAAGAACCAAAACAAACAGTGGTTGAATTACTAGAAAACATGTATGAAGTAACACCACCAAACTTACAAGAACAAATTGAATACTACAAGGCAAAGGAGAAGGAATAAATATGACCCAAATTACATTTGCTGAAGCTATTACAGATGGTTTAAGAGTTGCTTTAGATAAAAATGAAGATACATTAATTTTTGGACAAGATGTAGGTCCAAATGGAGGTGTGTTTCGAATTACAGATGGCCTTCAAAAAGAATTTGGAGTGGAACGAGTTTTCGATACACCTCTAGCTGAATCGGGGATATTGGGAATGACAGTCGGATTAGGGCATGAAGGACTAAGACCGATTCCTGAGCTCCAGTTTAGTGCTTTCGGTACAGAAGCGATTAGTGCGGTAAGTGGTCAAATTTCAAGATACCGTTATCGTTATGGTGGAACAAGAAATATGCCAGTAACTATTCGAACACCATTCGGAGCTGGAGTAGGGACACCTGAATTGCACTCAGATAGTATGGAAGCTCTATTCGCATCTATCCCTGGATTACGTGTCGTTGTACCGTCAAATCCATACGATGCTAAAGGACTATTATTATCGGCTATAGAATCAAATGATCCGGTGATTTTCTTAGAACACTTAAAACTTTATCGTTCTGTTAGAGGGGAAGTACCTACTGAACATTATACTGTTCCACTTGATAAAGCTGCAGTTGTTCGTGAGGGAACGGACGTTACAATTGTGACTTCAGGCTATATGGTTCAGGAATCTCTTAAAGCAGCTGAACAACTAGAAGAACAAGGAATCAACGCTGAAATCATTGATTTAAGAACGATTGCTCCGATTGATATAGATACCATCAAAAAATCCGTCGAAAAAACGCATCGAGTGGTAGTTGTTCAAGAAGCACAACGAATGGCAGGAGTTGGTGGAAATCTCATGTCAGAGATTGGAGAGCGCTGCTTTATGCAACTAGATGCTCCAGTCGCACGTGTAACGGCTCCAGATTCAGTGTATCCATTTGTACTTATAGAAGATGAGTGGACCCCGAGTGTTGAAGACATTGTTGAAAAAGTAACTGAAACAGTAGAGTTTTAGAGGAGGTTATTAAATGTATCAAGTAATTTTACCAGATGCCGGTGAAGGAACAGTTGAAAGTGAGATTGTCACTTGGTTTTTTGATATCGGTGATGAAATTAAAGAAGATGATGTTTTATTAGAAATGCAAAGTGATAAAGCGATTGTAGAATTGCCAAGTCCTGTTAATGGGATTTTAAAGAAAAAGCATTATGAAGAGGGTGAACTAGCTCAAGTTGGGGAACCAGTAGCTTCAATTGAAGTTGAAGGTGAATCGAGTGGTAATGCGGAAGAAATGTCTGAAGTAACAGAAGATGAAATTAAAGAAGAGACGCAAGTTTCAAAAACGGAATCAACTGAGAAAGAATCAGTAACCGAAAGAGAAATTTCAGATGATTGGCGTACACTTGCTGTGCCTAGAGTTCGAATCTATGCTCGAGATAAAAATGTTGATTTAACAAAAATAGAAGGTTCAGGAAATAATGGAAAGATAACGATCGAAGATATTGATCAATATCTAGAAAATCCAAAAGAAGAAATAGACAAATCAACTGAAGAGAGTAGTACAGAATCATTCACTGAAGAAGTTACAAACATTCAAACACCTAAGTCAAATGTTAAGGCATACCAACCAGATGAAACAGAAGGAAGTTCACGAGCAGATCGAGTGGAAAAAATCACACCTATGCGTAGAGCGACAGCAAACGCAATGATAAATAGTAAGCAGATTTCTCCACATGTTACTGTTTTTGATCAAGTAGAAGTCTCTGCCTTGGTTGACCATCGTGATCAAATGAAACATATTGCAGGAGAAAGTGAGATTCGTCTAACGTATACGGCTTACTTTGTAAAAGCATTGGTAGCAGTTTTAAAACGATTCCCAGATTTAAATGCGTCAATGAATTTAGATGCAGGAGAAATTTACTACCATCAATTTTATAACATAGGTGTTGCTGTAGATACACCACAAGGCTTGGTTGTACCTGTTGTAAAAGACGCGGATCATCTCAGCTTATTTGAAATTGCAAAAGAAATTAGCGAGATGTCAGAACAAGCTACTGAAGGAAAACTGACAAGAGATAAAATGAGAAATGGTTCATTAACTGTTACGAACGTTGGAGGAGCAGCGACTGGTGGCGTATGGTCTACACCAATTATTAATCAACCAGAAATTGCAATTGTTGGAATGGGACGAATTGAGAATACATTCTTACCTGATGAAGAAGGAAATCCAGTTCTGAAACCTGTATTAAAAATATCATTTGCATTTGACCATCGTGCGGTTGATGGAGTCTATGCACAACAAGCAATTAACTTGTTGAAAGAATATTTACACAATCCAAACTTGTTATTATCGGAAGGGTGATGAATTAGATGGTTGTTGGAAATTTTGTTGAAGATGTTGATACAGTTGTTATAGGTTCTGGGCCCGGTGGTTATGTTGCAGCGATTCATGCTGCTCAACAGGGACAGAAAGTTGTCATTATTGAAAAAGATAATATTGGTGGAATTTGTCTAAACGAAGGATGTATTCCTTCAAAAGCCCTCATTTCTGTAGGAAAAGACGTTTATAAGTCACGTAATGAGACTGCATTTGGACTCACTTATGAAGGTTCTACTTTAGATTTTAAAAAAATGCAAGAATGGAAAAATACTGAAGTTGTTCATTTGTTAACATCAGGAATAGAAGCACTGCTTAAAAAATATAAAATTGAAATTGTAGAAGGAACTGCCAATTTTAGTTCTTCTTCATCTATTTCAGTTGTTAGAGGAGACGAGTACTTAGGTTTTCATTTTAAACACGCAATTATTGCAACAGGTAGTTCGCCTATTGAACTTCCAGATTTTAAATTTAATGAAGATATATTAGATTCAACTGGATTATTAAATATTGAAGAACTTCCTAAATCATTAGCGGTAATTGGTGGAGGATACATTGGAATGGAACTTGCCTTCGCACTTTCAGATTTAGGAAGTGATGTAACGGTAATCGAGAGTTTAGATCGAGTATTAAGTGGCTTCGAAGAAGACTTGACTAAACCTGTTTTGAAAGCTGCAGAAGAAAAAAACATCACCATTATTACGAATGCTAAGGCTAAAGATTATGAAAAAGAGAATAATGAGTTGGTATTAACTTACGAAAAAGATGGTGAATTAAAAACACTATCAACAGAAAAGATAGCAGTAGTTGTTGGCCGATCACCAAATACTGAGGATTTATCACTTTCAATGGCTGGGATTGAATTGACTAAAAGTGGGCATATAAAAGTTGATGATTATGGAGAGACATCCGCTAAAAACATTTACGCGATTGGGGATGTCGTTCTAGGGCCAGCGCTAGCCCATAAAGCAAGTTATGAAGCGAAAATGGTTGTAGAACGTATAGGCGGAAACAAAGGAGCAGCTATTGATTATCTTGTGATTCCAACTGTTTGCTACACTTCACCAGAAATCGCAGTAGTCGGTCTAACATTTGATGAAGCTAAAAAGGAAGGGTTAAAACCTAAAAAAGCAATATATCATTTTAAAAATAATGGTAGGGCTCTGTCTACAGGAGAAACAGAAGGTTTTGTTCGATTGATTTCTGATTCAGAAACAAAACGTTTAGTAGGTGCTCAACTTGTTGGAGCAAATGTTGATGATCTAATTAATTATCTTACTTTAGCAATTGAAAACTTACTGACAATTGAGGATGTTGCTTTAACAATTCATAGTCATCCATCTTTATCAGAAACAATTCTAGATGCAAGCGAGATTATATTAGGAAAGCCAACACATCAATAGAATAAAAGGATGAAACCAACTGATATTCAGTATAAGTTGGTTTCATCCAATTTTATAAAACAGGAAGGTGAAAAATTTGGATAAAGAAATGAATGCAAAAACATTTATAATGAATATTTTAAACGGAATTGCTATTGGAACAGTTATTGCACTAATACCTGGAGCGTTGCTTGGAGAACTTGTAAAAATGTTAATCCCTAGTGTTCCCAGTCTGGTCTTTTTAACAACGGCTTTTACAATGTCAAATGCAATGGTTGGTTTATTAAGTGGTATCTTAATTGGCCAAAACTTTAAATTTACTCCTATTCAATCTATGTCATTAGGATTGGCTACTTTATTTGGTTCTGGAGCAGTGCGAGCAATAGATGGAGCAGTTACTCTTTCAGGAACTGGAGATATTATAAACATGGGCGTAACAGCTGCTGTAGGTGTGTTCTTAGTTCATTTATTAGGTGAACGTTTGCGTTCTTATTCGATTATCGTAATACCATCCGTTATCTTAGCGGTTGGAGGGGGAGTGGGTTATTTTACTCTGCCATATATTGAAAAAATTACTGAAGTAATTGGATTAGGAATTGAACAACTATTGACACTACAGCCAATGGTTTTAGCTGTATTAATAGCCATTATTTTTTCAATGTTAATTGTGTCGCCAATTACTAGTGTAGGTATAGCAGTGGCGATTTCTTTATCAGGGATAGGATCTGGTGCAGGTAATTTAGGGATAACGGCTGCTGGATTTGGTTTGGCAATTATGGGTTGGTCAGTAAATGATATAGGAACGAGTTTAGCACATTTTATTGGCTCACCAAAAATGCAAATGCCGAATGTCATTAAAAAACCATTAATTATGGTCCCTATCTTAAGCAGTGCAGCTGCTTGTGGATTGCTTGCTGCGATTTTTAATATTCAAGGAACACCGATGAGTGCAGGATTTGGATTTAGTGGATTGGTTGGACCAATTAATTATTTAAATCTTGCAAATGGAGGATGGTCGGTCATGAATATTTTAATTGCAATTTTATGTTTTGTAGTTGCACCGATTGGCTTTGGTTTGTTATTTAGATACGTCTTCACTAAATTAGTTCCAATTGTGAAACCAGAGGATTATAAATTGAATATTGAATAAGGAAGTAGGTAAAGAAGATGGGATTAATTTCTAGTCTTAAAAAAGTTAAAAGCAATAAACAAACAGAAAAAATAAAAATAGCTGTAGTAAAAGCAGCCGATGAAGAAGTTTTACATTCGATTAAACGTGGCTTGGAAGATGGAATGATTGAACCTGTACTCATTGATGATGCCAAAGAGTTAAAAGACTTAATGGCAAAATTAGATATAAGTTTAAATGAAGTAAAAATCATTGATGAAGCGGATGATAAGAAAGCAGCTGAAAAAGGAGTAGAGCTTGTACGCGCCGGAGAAGTTGGATCTTTAATGAAAGGTTTCATAGGAACTGGCGATTTTTTGAGGCCAGTAGTCAATAAGGAGATGGGTATTCGCTCCAGTAGCTTATTGTCACATGTGGCCGTTCTTTATGTAGCAAAATTAAAGCGATTCCTAGCGATAACAGATGGCGGTATGGTAATCCAACCAAACAAAGAAGAATATAAAACAATTATAGATCATGGAGTAAAAGTCATGAAAAGTATAAACATTAAGAAGCCTAAAGCTGCATTATTATCCGCTTCAGAAAATGTTATTCCTATCTATGAACCTTCAATGTGGGCAAGTGAACTAACAAATGAAATGAATAATGAAAATTTTGTAGTTGAAGGTCCTATTTCCTTAGATTTAGCATTGGTTCCTGAGATAGCTGAGCAAAAAAATTATCAAGGAAAAATTCAAGGTGATGCTGATGTAATTGTAACACCAGAAATTGCTTCTGGTAACTCTTTAGCAAAATCACTAACAATTTTCGGCGAGTCTGAAATGGCAGGATTAATTATTGGTGCTACAGTTCCTATTATTCTAACTTCTCGTTCTTCATCAAGTAATGAAAAATATGGATCAATTTTATTAGCTCGTCACTATATGGATTCAGAATAAATTTTAAATAAAGGAGGAGATCAATTGGGAAAGATAATCGTAATCAATCCAGGTGCTACATCAACTAAGTTTGGTTATTATATTGATGGTATAGAAGAATGGACTCAAGAACTTAAATATAATAATGAAAGATTAAAGGATTGTAATACGCTTTTTGATCAATTTGAATTTCGATTACAAGACATTGCTGATGTATTAGACGAAAAAAAAATCAACAATTTAGATGCTATAGTCTCCCGTGGAGGATTAATTGGTCCAGTGAAATCAGGTGCTTATATTATAGATGACAGTGTACTTGAAAAGTTGGAATTTAATCCAGTATTAGAGCACGCATCAAATTTAGGCGCAAAAATTGCATACAATATTTTAGAAAAATATGGGACAGAAGAAGCAAAAGCCTATATATATGATCCTGTTACTGTGGATGAAATGATAGATATTGCACGTATTACTGGGGTTAAAGAAATTCAAAGGAAAAGTATAGGTCATCATCTAAATATGCGTGCCGTAGCCTTTAGAGTGGCTGAAGAACACGATATTCCCTATAAAGAGGCAAATATCGTCGTAGTTCATTTAGGGGGCGGAAGTACTGCAAGTGCACACAGAAAAGGTAAAATTATTGACTTTGTATCGGATGACGAAATTATGTTTTCAGCAGAACGATCAGGCGGAGTACCTTTAAAAGAACTTCTCCCATTATTGGAAGAATATTCCCCAGAAGAACTTTCGAAGAAACTAAGAAATGACTCAGGTTTACAATCCTTACTCGGAACAAAAGACTTAGTAGAAATCATTGAGAGAATCGAAGATGGGGATGAGTATGCCGAAAAAGTTATTTCAGCTCTTAGTTTGCAAATTGCTAAAACGATTGCAACATTAGCGACAACATTAAAAGGAGAAGTTGACTATATTTGTTTAACCGGAGGAATGGCATATAGTGATTTAATCTATAGTCAAGTTACCTCCTATGCTGGATACATCGCTCCAGTGAAACGTTATCCTGGAGAATTTGAATTAATTGCATTGGCACAAGGCGGAGAACGCATACTCACTGGTCAAGAAAAGCCAAATGTTTTTGTGTATTAATTTTCTTTGATGGCATCTATAAAATTACGAAAAGTTTCATTGACGACCATATCTTTTTTTTGTGCAATCCCTATTGGATAATAATTATTTTTATCTGCCAGAGGTACCCATTTTAAATTAGGTGTATCATCAAATTCTTTAAATTCTGTTGGCAATAAAACGACTGCATCAAAAATTTCAAGGCTGTGAAGTAGGACTTTCCAATCGTCTTCAATAAAAACGATTTGATCATTAAATCCTAATTCATAGCTTTTTTCTTCTGTTAAATTACCCAGCATATAATTTTGACTTAATGAGAGAAATGTTTCATTTTTTAAATCCTTAAAACAAACGGATTGTCTCTTCGAAAGTGAATTCGATTCAGGCATAACTACTGAGACATTATATCCTTGTGTGGTTGTTTCTTTTAAAGGTGTCAGTTCAATATTTGGTTCTACTAATGGAAATGAAAGAATTCCAAAGTCAATTTCTTCATTTGCTAGCATATGTTGTAACTGTTTTGATCCATTTTGAATTAACCGAACTTCGACATCGTAATGATCAGCAACGAAACGAGAGATTTGACGCATGAACTGCATAGCAGAGAGTACAGTTAATCCTACACGAATAGTTTCTTTTTTATGATGTTTTTGTTTATGCATATGCGCTGTTAAAGAATCAAAAGATTGAACAATTTCTTTGCCATTTTCATACAAAAATTTTCCTTCATCTGTTAATTTAAGACCACTATTGGTTTGATCAAATAATTTAATATCAAACTCTTTTTCTAATTTTTGCATAGCGAGAGTGAGAGTAGGTTGCGTAACAAAAAGACTTTTTGCAGCTCGTGAATAATTTTTAGCATCAGCAATAGCAAGAAAATATTTTAATTGACGAATTTCCAAAGTATTAGCTCCTAATTAATATAATAAAAAACGCTTACACGCATATTGTACTATATTTGAGAGCATAAACAAGGTTATATTGGATAAGTGTAAGGATGCTTTTAAGTATGTGTAAAATTTTACTCGGGGGATAATTTCTAATTTTAGGAAAGATTTCTGGAAAAAGAAAAGAAGGCACTCTATCATAATAATATGTTCCATCACAAACATATAATGAATAGAGGCCTTCCTATGGAAAAAATTATAACAGATATTTACGAAATAATGAAGCATTCTTCAAACCCAATTGACACAGAAGAGAAAATACAAGCCTATATGTGGGAAACTTTTTCAGAAATTATGGGGGAAATCCTAGAGAAAATCAATCAAACAATCAAAGAAGAAAAACAGAATTTAGGTTGGACAGTGAATCGAAATGATTCTCGTACTGTTCAATATGTTTTTGGTCCGGTCCAATTTAAACGGACTTTGATGAAAGACCCAGAGGGTCAAAGTCATTACCCTCTAGATGAATGGTTAGGGCTAAAAAAGAGACAACGTTATAGTGCTTTAGTCGAAGTTCAAATGACCGAACTTGTAGGAGATGCCACTTATCGCGACACCGCAGACTTTATCAAAACTTGGACCCCTGTCGAAATGTCGCATCAGACCGTTAAAACGATTCTCGAGAAAGTGGGGAAAATACAGGGGGAATACGACCAATCTTTGGTGGAAGACTTAGAAGAATCCGCCTGTCTTCCCGACGGGAAACAACTGGATTTCTTTTACGCAGAAGCGGATGGTGTATTCGTCCGAAGTACGGAGAA
>JBCLPZ010000014.1:0-48968 GCA_041223305.1 Carnobacteriaceae bacterium 52-44
AAGAGAATAAAACACTAAGAACTAAAGATAACGATCTATCATGTTAGAAGTGTTGCACTTAACTTTACAACTAAGGTCATTAAATTTTCATTTTAAACACACAATTCATTCTTTGACAATAGTAAAAAATAAGATAATATATATAGTACTGTTAAAAACTTTTTGCAATATATTTTTACTTTCAGTACATTTTTTTTGTGCTGAGAGAAGATGGAGGAATTATATGGGTTTTATGTGGCAATACCTGAAAAAGCAACATTGGTATGTCTTAATTAGCTTACTAGGAACTTTAGGAAAAGTTGCTGTTATGATAGGATTACCTACTTTATTAGGACTTATGATTGATGGAGCTTTAATTTCGGGTGATTTTGAGAGAGCCATCACGATTGGATGGTGGATGTTAGGATTAGGAGTTATTGGTTTTATAGGTCGTGTGATCAATACATATGGAAGTTCTCGCGCTTCTTCAAGAATGACTGAAGATATACGAAATGATGTTTATGAACAGATGACAAAATTTTCGCACGATGAATACAAAGAAATTGGTGTTGCATCATTAACCACACGAATTTCTACAGATGCTTTTGTGTTGATGCAGTTTGCAGATCAAATTCTGCGTATGGGCTTAATGGCTCCTTTAATGATTACAACTAGTATTGTTATGATGCTAAGAGTGAGTTCAAATCTAGTTGTTATTTTATTCCCGGCCTTATTATTAATGGTCGGCATTATTTATTTCTTAGCTAAATTTTTACGACCTATTTCGGAGAAACAACAGAAAAATTTAGATCGTATTAATGGAATTTTTAGAGAGAATATTAATGGATCTCGAGTGATTCGTTCCTTTACACAAGAAGAGAGTCGATTTAATCGATTCAAAGAGGTAAACAGTTTATATAAAAACAATAGTTTAAAATTGTTTAGAACATTAGGAATCACGGATCCATCTTTTGCATTTATTATTATTAGTATGATTATTATCATTGTCATTTTTGGTTCACGTCAAATTGAACAAGGAAATATGCAAGTAGGTGTCTTAACAGCTTTTATCGAATATAGTTTTCATGCATTATTTTCTTTGCTTATACTTGCTCAATTATTTATTATGTATCCTCGAGCTTCTGTAAGTGCAAATCGACTTAAAGAAATTATGGAAGTCGTTCCTTCTATTCAGCCGAATGAAGAGGGAATAACAAAGACAGAAAGCAGAGGAGAAGTGGAATTTCAAAATGTCTATTTCCAGTATTCTGATGCAGATGAGCCAGTGTTAAAAAATATTTCTTTTAAAGCACATAAAGGACAAACAGTTGCTTTTATTGGTTCAACCGGGAGTGGAAAGTCTACTATTATTCAATTAATCCCAAGGCTTTATGATGTAACTTCTGGACGTATTCTAGTTGATGGGGTAGATGTTAGAGATTACAACTTGAAAGCTTTACGAGATAAAATTGGCTATACTCCTCAGAAATCTTTGCTTTTTAGTGGAACAATTGCAGATAATTTGCGTTTTGGTAAAGAAGAAGCAGAACAAGGAGATTTTGATCATGCAACCTCTATTTCACAAGCTTATGATTTTATCCATCGATTGGAGAAGAAATATAGTTCTGATCTTGTTGAAGGTGGTACAAACTTCTCAGGGGGACAACGTCAGCGTTTAGCCATTGCACGAGCGATTATTGATCAGCCAGAAATTTATATTTTTGATGATAGTTTTTCTGCTTTAGACTTTAAAACAGACGCTAAAGTAAGAAACTTACTTTCTGAAGAAACGACCGATTCCTTAACATTTATTGTGGCACAGCGCGTTAGCTCGATAACCAATGCTGATCAAATTATTGTGCTCAATGAGGGTGAGATTGTTGATATAGGAACCCATCAAGAGCTTCTTCAAAATAGTGAGCTTTATCAAGAAATTGCCCGTACGCAATTAAGTGAGGAGGAATTATACGGATGAAAGATATAATCGAATTACGACGTGTATGGCCCTATATTAAAAAGTATAAGGGACAATTCTTTATAGGAATTGCAATGATTCTTTTAGTCGTTATTACTTCAGGTTTGGAACCTTTTATTTTAGGATTTGCCATTACAGAAATTGGTGAGAATGTCGTTGACATCGTACAAGGTGTACCAGGAGCCAGTATGAATTACCCGTATATTTTCCGAGTGATGATTATCTATGGGATACGCGGAGCATTAAATATGGTGGGACGATACTTTTCGACCTTCTTTATATCAGGTGTCGTTCAAAAATCTATGTTTGATTTGAGAAATGATATTAGTCAAAAAATGAATCGTCTACCTGTCTCTTATTTTGATGGTCATAAATTAGGGGATATATTAAGTCGCGTGACAAGTGATGTTGAGTCTGTTTCAAACTTCTTAACACAAACTTTTTCTCCGACCATTATGGGAATTTTACAAATTATATTTTCTTTGATTATGATTCTGGTTATCCGACCACAAATTATTATTATTATATTTGTAATGATCTTCTTAACACTCGTATACTCACGATTTATTGTCCAATGGGGTCAACCGGTATGGAAAGAACAAGCAAGTGCTTTAGGAAATTTATTTGCTTTATCTCAAGAACATTTAAGTGGGTTTACTGAGATGAAGGTTTACAATCAAGAAGAAGAATCTTTGGAGCAATTTAAAAATATAAATGCACAATTATCTAGAACAAGTGCAGAAGCTAACTTTCGTTCTGGTTTAGTTATGCCTGGGACACGCTTTATTTCTGATATAGCTTATGTTGTTGTTGCTTTGGTTTCAGGATTGCGTGTGATCGAGGGTACGGTTACTCTTGGTAATTTGCAAGCTCTCGTTCAATATGTTAACCAAATCAATCAAGCCATCAATCAAATGACTCAAATGAGTGGACCGATGCAAAGTGCAGGAGCAGCAAGTGCTCGTGTATTCGATCTATTAGATCAAGAGGAAGAAGATGTTTCAAACGAAACACAAAAATTACCAGCAAAAGTTAAAGGTGAAGTAGTCTTTGACCATGTAAAATTCGGGTATTCTTCTGAAGATATTTTAATGCAGGATGTAAACTTCAAAGTAAAACCTGGAGATACGGTTGCGATAGTTGGTCCAACTGGTGCAGGAAAAACTACATTAATTAATTTGTTATTACGTTTTTATGAAATTCTTGATGGAACAATCTTCATTGATGGAGTAGATATCTCTAAGATCTCTCGTCAAAATCTTCGCGATCATATGGGCTTAGTTTTACAAGATGCATGGTTATTTGAAGATACCATTGCTGAAAATATTCGTTTTGGCTATAAAGAGGCAACGGAAGAAGAGGTTATAAAAGCTGCGAATATTGCAAATGTTGATCATTTTGTGCGAACGCTCCCTGATGGATACGAAGAAATCATTGATCCAGATGGAGACGGAATATCACAAGGTCAAAAACAACTATTAACCATTGCGCGGGCAATCATTAGTGATCCAGATATATTAATCTTAGATGAGGCAACAAGTTCAGTAGATACTCGACTCGAACAACTCATTCAGAGTGCTATGGATAAAGTAATGGAAGGCCGAACAAGTTTCGTCATTGCGCACCGTCTATCTACTATTCGAAATGCGGATTTAATTCTTGTGATGGATCAAGGAACAATTATTGAAACCGGAAATCATGATGAGCTGATTGAACAAGATGGTTTCTATGCTGACTTATACCAATCACAGTTTGCAGAATAATTGATATTGTGTTTTTGAATATATAATTTTAAAAAAGCACTATTCTTTTTGAATAGTGCTTTTGTTAACCTAGTGCAACTTATAAAGATCTTCTGCATTAAAGATAAGACGTCCTTTTTCGGGATTGTCACTTTCCATTGCGAATTGATTCCTACAGGGTGTGTATGTGTAACAACCATGTCGATATCTTCTGTAATAGACTCTATAGATTGTGGTAACTCAACTAATGGGTTATTTTCATCTCCTCTAAGCGATGGAAATGGGGATAAACACCTTTAACTCCTAATAAGGGATCAATTATGAAACGGACACCACCATATTCTATAACAACTGTCGCATTTCGAATTTGTTGTATAAGCATTAAAATCATTCCTCCTATTTTTTCAAATTAAATGTAACGTATTTGTTAATTTCTGAATAACATCTTGCTTATAGGAATAAACTTATTTTTAATTAAAATATGATTAAAGTACTTGCATAATAATGTGAAATAGATTAGAATAACTTCAACAACTTTGGGGAGGCAGAAAACAATGCAATCATATTCTAATAAAATGTGTGAAGAGCTTGTATTTTCTGGCTTCTTTTCATTAAATCAAAATTTATTATTATTATTAGTTAAGTAGGGATCTACCTAATCAATGGATATAAAGTAACATTGATTATGGAGGGCCCTCTTTAGTATTTAACAGGGCTTCTCCTTAACTAGTAAAAATTTTCTAAAGGACGAGCCAAATTCTTACAAAAGGATTCTGGCTCGTTTTTTTGTTTTACTGAAAAATGTTGTAAACATATAAAAGGCGGGGGAAAAAATGAGAAAAAATATAAAAGGTATATTTGCGATTGTCGTGATGTTTATGGTGGTTATTATTGCAGGTTGTGGAAATGGAGAAAGTTCTAGTGATGGAGATACAATAAAGATTGGATCCATGTTTGAATTAACCGGCGCTGCTGCAGCTTACGGGACATCAATGAATAATGCACTAAGTATGGCTGTTGCTGAAATTAATGAGGCAGGTGGCATCAATGGACAACAAGTCGAAATTGTTGAATATGATACAAAAACAGATGAAACAGAAGCAACAAGTATAACGACTCGTCTTGGAACAAGAGACAATGTAACAGCAATTATTGGACCTGCAACTACTGGATCAATGCAAGCGGCTATCCCAAGTGCTAACGCTGCTGAAGTTCCTATTATGTCACCTACTGCAACAGATGATGGGGTGTTAACAGCTGCTGACGGTTCAGTCCATCCTTATGCTTGGCGAACTAGTTTCACGAATTCATTCCAAGGAAGTGCTTTAGCACAATTCGCTAATAATGAATTGGATGCCACAACAGCAGTTATTTTGAGCGATAATTCGAGTGATTATGCGATAGGACTTACTCAAACGTTTGAAGAAGTATTCAATGGAGATATTGTCGCTTCTGAAAACTTCTCTGAAGGAGAAACAGACTTTAATGCAGTATTAACAAATATTAGAGATTTAGACTTTGATGTATTGTATGTACCTGGATATTACGAAGAAGCAGGTCCAATTATTAAACAAGCTCGTGAAATGGGAATCGATCAGCCAATCCTTGGTCCAGATGGTATGGGTAATGAAGTTTTACGTGATTTAGCAGGCGCTGAAAATATGAATGATGTATATTATACAAGTCATTTTGTTGTTACTTCTGAAGATCCAGCTGTTCAAGAATTTGTTACGAATTACAAAGAGGAATTCGGAGTAGATGCGGATATGTTTACTGGTCTTGCTTATGATTCGGTGTATGTGATCAAAGAAGCGATTGAAAATGCTGGAAGTGCAGATCCAGCAGCAGTAAACGAAGCACTAACAAATATTACAGATTTCCCAGGGATTACTGGAACTTTTTCTTTTGATGAAATGCATGACCCCGTTAAAACAGTAAATATTATTGAAATTCAAAATAATGAAGAAACAGGCGTTTATGAAGTAGATCCTAATTTTTAAAAAGTAAACTTTTATTAACTTTTCATTAAAATAGTATTTGACAAGTCTAATGGATCTGCTATAATAAATAAAATATTTGAAGGAGGTAATGAAAATGTACTATCAAAATATGAATAAAACATCCGCATATTCATGCGTACAAAAATTACCTTCTGAAAATTCAGTCGTCATTATTATTATTACGTAGCAGGATTCTTTGTTTTACAAGAGTCCTATTTGTACATTACAAAAAAAGGGCTCGTAATAGTAATTCTAAAAAAATTAACTAAGACAAGCCTTTAAAAAAGGCTTGTCTTTTTTTGTTTGTAAAGGAATATAAATGTTCTCTTGCTCAACAAATTTTTCTTAATTTGACGATAAAAAATAGAGGGAGTAGAGGAAAATGAATTTCAAAAAAGGATTAGTTGGTATGCTAGCAGCTGCTTCATTATTTGCGGTAGCTTGTGGGAACGGTGAAAATGGTGGAGGCTCTGGCGGTAATGCAGCGAACGAAGATGGTCAGATGACCTGGGGAACAGTATTTGCAACGACAGGAGCAGTTTCTGCTTATGGAACACCTCAAGAAAATGCAATCAGTATGGCTGTTGATGAAATCAATGCAGATGGTGGGATTTTAGATGGTCAAGAAATTGAACTTGTTAACTATGATTATACCTCAGTAGACACTGAAGCTGCTCAATTAGCTACTCGTTTAGCTACACAAGACAACGTTGATATCATTTTAGGTGCGGACACCTCGGGCTCTTCCAAAACAGCTTTACAAAGTGCGACACAACATGATGTGCCAATACTTTCGCCTTCAGCATCCGCAGATAACTATACCGTTGCTTCTGATGGTAATGCAGAAGAATGGGGTTGGCGTGTGGCTTTCCCAGACAGTTACCAAGGTGGTGCATTAGCTCAATTTGCACAACAAGAGTTGGGCGCAGAAAAAGTAGCTATTTTAATGGATAATTCAAGTGATTATTCAATTGGTTTAGTTGAATTTTTTGAAGAGACGTTCACAGGTGAAGTAGTTACTAAAGAAAACTTTACAGCTGGACAAACTGATTTTAATGCAACTTTAACAAGTTTAAATGAACGTGACTTTGATGTGTTATTAGTTACAGGTTATTATGAAGAAGGTGGACCTATTGTTCGCCAAGCACGTGAAATGGGCCTTGAGCAACCCATTTTAGCTCCTGATGGTTTCGGAAACCAAGCTCTTGTTGATTTAGCAGGTCCAGAGAATTTAAATGATGTATATTATACGACTCAGTTTACCGTTTTAAATGAGAATGCATTAGTTGATGAATTCGTTGCGAATTACACCGAACGATTTGGTGCTGAACCAGATATGTTTGCAGCAATGGCTTATGATGCTGCATATGTCATGCGTGATGCGATTGAACGGGCGGGATCTGAAAACCGTCAAGCAATCAATGAAGCTTTAGCAGAAACAGAAAATTTTGAAGGTGTTACAGGGACTTTCTCCTATGACGATATGCATAACCCTTCAAAATCAGTAACTATTTTAGAATTACAAAATGGTGAACCTGTAAATACCATTATTGTTGACCCAGAAGATCTATAATAGTTGAAACTGTTGAAAAGGAGTGAATGAAATGGATACTTTTATCCAACAAATCATTAATGGTTTATCCCTAGGCAGCGTATATGCACTCGTTGCCTTAGGATATACAATGGTTTATGGAATTATTAAATTACTAAACTTTGCTCATGGCGATGTTTATATGGTTGGAGCTTTTGCAGGATATTATATTATTTCTAATTATAATCTAGGTTTTATGCCAACGTTACTTCTAACTATGCTAATTACAGGAATTATCGGAGTGGTTATTTATCAAGTGGCTTATCGTCCCTTACGTAACTCAACCCGAATTGCTTCTTTAATTACTGCAATTGGAATGAGTTATTTATTACAAAATGGAATGATGTATATTGCAGGTCCACAGACACGATCTTTCCCACAAATTATAAATAATCAAATGTATACAATTGGTCCTATTCAAATTAGTACTATGCAAATTTTAATGTTAATGACCACTGTATTATTAATGGTTTCTCTACAATTAATTGTTCAACAAACTAAATTTGGTAAGGCGATGCGAGCGGTTAGTAATGACCCTGAAGCTGCGCAGTTAATGGGAATTAATTCTAACCAAGTAATTAGTTTTACTTTCTTTTTAGGTTCTATGTTAGCTGGAGCAGGTGGGGTACTGGTTGGAATGTATTACAATACCATTACACCAATCATGGGAGCAGGACCTGGTCTGAAAGCTTTCATTGCAGCAGTTGTTGGTGGAATTGGAAGTATTCCAGGAGCTATGGTCGGTGGATACCTGATTGGTATGACCGAAGTAATGATTTCGGCTTTTGGAAACTCTATGATTCGAGATGCAGTTGTTTATTTAATTTTAATTGTCATTTTGCTTGTTCGTCCAACAGGGATCCTAGGCAAATATGAACCAGAGAAAGTGTAGGTGATTTTATGAAAATTTTTAATCGTACAAATATTGGATGGATTGTTTTAATCGTTTTAACATATTTAATACTTGAAGGATTAACTTGGGCTGGAATTATTGACTCTTTCTATGAAATCACTGTTGTAAATATTTTTATTAATATCATCTTAGCTGTTGGGTTGAATTTAGTCGTTGGTTTTTCAGGACAATTGGCTTTAGGACATGCCGGTTTTATGGCAATAGGAGCTTATGCGACTGGAGTTCTACTCACAAATATGATAAGTACTGCTGGTTTTATTATGAGTATTTTACTGGGGATGCTTTTAGCGGGTATTTTAGCTTTAATTGTTGGAATCCCTACTTTACGATTACGAGGAGATTATTTCGCTATTGCAACACTTGGAGCGAGTGAAATTATCCGTGTGGCTATTTTAAATTTACCTGAAATAACAAATGGAGCCGTTGGAATAAGTGGAATCCCACTTATAGTTGATTGGCGTTTTGCTTTTTTTGCGGCTGCTTTGACGATTTTAGTTGTTACAAACTATATTCGTAGTAGTCCGGGAAGAGCAACCATCTCCATTCGAGAAGATGAAATTGCAGCTGAATCTCTAAGTATAAAAACAACGTATTATAAAAACTTAGCTTTTTTAATCGGTGCTGTAACAGCCGCATTAGCCGGAAGTATCCATGCGAGTTATTTTGGAGTGATCAATCCGGGTCAATTTACTTTTAATAAATCGATTGATATTTTAATAATTGTTGTGTTTGGCGGCATCGGAAGTGTAACCGGTAGTGTTGTCGCAGCAATTGTTTTAGGTGTAATTAATGTTTACCTACAACAATTTGGTGCTCTTCGAATGATTGTTTATGCACTTGTCTTAATTTTAATTATGATTTTCAGACCGTCTGGCCTTATGGGTAATGTTGAATTTTCACTAAGTAAACTTCTTAAGCGACCACAAGATGTTCCAGGCTCTATTGAAAATATGGAACAAGAGAAAGGAGCTTAAAAGATGACTTTACTAAATGTTGATAATTTAACAAAAAACTTTGGCGGCTTAACGGCGATTTCGCATGTCGATTTAGAGATTAATAATAATGAGCTTATTGGATTAATTGGACCCAATGGCGCCGGGAAAACAACTTTATTTAATTTGCTTACTGGTGTTTACGTTCCTTCTGAAGGGAGCATTTCTTTTAAACCAAATGACGAAGTGTATGAATTATCGGGGAAAAACACTTCACAAATTGGTCAAATGGGCATCGCAAGAACCTTTCAAAATATTCGTCTCTTTAAAGATTTAAGTGTTTTAGAAAATGTACGAATTGGTATGCATACTGAATTAGGAGCGAACGTGTTTCAATCCTTTTTTAGAACAAAAGAATATTATCGTACTGAGGTAGACATGACTGAAAAAGCGATGGAATTGTTGAAAATATTCAATATGGAGGATAAAGCGAATTATAAAGCTTCTAATTTACCTTATGGAGATCAACGTAAATTAGAAATTGTACGAGCGCTTGGCACAAATCCAAAGCTTTTATTCTTAGATGAGCCGGCTGCAGGGATGAATGCAAGGGAAAGTAGAGAGTTAACTCAACTTATTCAACAAATACACGAAGAATTTGATTTGGCTGTTGTACTCATTGAACATGATATGAAAGTTATTATGAATATTTCTGAACGTATTTATGTTTTAGAATATGGCAAAAAGATTGCCGAAGGAACACCTCAAGAAATTCAACAAAACGAATACGTTATTCGTGCATATTTAGGTGGGGATTAAATGTTAAAAATTAATGATGTCGTTGTGCATTATGGGGTAATAGAAGCGATTAAAGGTGTATCATTTGAAGTAAATAAAGGAGAAGTAGTCTCCCTGATTGGGGCAAATGGCGCTGGAAAGACAACAATTCTAAATACAATTTCTGGATTGATTCAACCTACTTCAGGGGAAATTTTATATAAAGATCAACCCATTACAAAAGCTAGTACACGAGATATTGTAGCTTCTGGAATCTCTCAAGTTCCAGAAGGGCGTCGTGTGTTTAGTGGAATGACGGTTAAAGAAAATTTAGATATGGGGGCTTTTTTACGTAAAGATCGTTCAAAAGTTCAAAAAGATTTAAAACGAGTTTATGAGAGTTTTCCAATTTTGAAAGAACGACTCGGGCAAGATGCAGCAACTCTTTCTGGAGGAGAACAACAAATGTTGGCCATGGGGAGAGCTTTATTATCAGATCCGGAATTATTATTGTTAGATGAGCCTTCAATGGGACTTGCTCCTTTATTTATTCGAGAAATTTTTAATATTATTGAAGAGATAAGCGAACGGGGCACCACTATTTTAGTCGTCGAACAAAATGCAAATATCGCACTTGAAATTTCTGATCGTGGTTATGTTATCGAAACTGGGAAAATTGTAGCCTCTGGCTCTGCACAAGAGTTACTAGATAGTGATGAAGTTCAAAAAGCATACTTAGGAGGTTAATTTATGAATGTAGGACATTTTATGACAAGAAACGTCGTGACTGTAACGCCTGATACTCGGATTACAGATGCAATCGACTTGATGGAAAGAAATAATTTCCATCGATTACCTGTGGTAAAAAATGATCAATATGTAGGCCTTGTAACAGATGAAGAAATTGCTGAAAATTCACCTTCAAGTATAACCAGTCTCAGTATCTATGAAATGAATTACTTATTCGATAAAGTGACAGTTGGTGAAATTATGACCCGTCAGGGGGTCACCGTGACGGCAAATACTTTACTTGAAGAGGCTGCAACGATTATGAAAAATCAAAATGTTACAGTACTGCCAGTGTTAGATGAAGAAAAACGTGTCGTAGGAATTGTTACGTATAAAGATATCTTTAAAGCTTTAATTGACTTATCAGGCTATAACCAAGCAGGCTCACGTTTTCTAATTCATATTGATAAAGATCGTGTGGGAATTTTGGCAGATATTTCTAAAACATTAGCAGATGCTGATATTAGTGTTTCTCACATTATGGTAAATCGAATAGATAGAGAAATTGAAATCACGATACAAACAGCTGATGAAACAGGAGAGAGAACAGAAGAAGCATTAAAATCTGCAGGGTATAATATTACTCATTTATAGTTAATTTTGAGAGTCTAGTAGAAAGTACTAGGCTCTTATATTTTTTTGTTGAAACATGGTATAATTTTTGTAAAGTTCATATTCGTTATTTATTCATCATTGAGAATATAGTAAGGAGATTATTATGAAGAAACTCTACATTCAGCAAGCCGTTTTCAAAATAACAGATCATTATCCCATCGTTAATGAGCATCAAGAAACGGTTTATTATGTCGATCAGGAATTTAAATTTATCGGAAAGTTTTATACAGTTACAGATGTTACTGGAAAAGTGCTATTTACTATAGAGCGTGGTTTTGCTTTCTTTCTTCCAGTGTATACAATAACTTTTGCAACTGGGGAGACAATTACCATTCGTACCAACTTTACTTTATTTCGCCATAAATTTGATATTGAGGTTGAGGACTTCACATTGAAAGTAGAAGGTGATTTCTTCGCACATAATTATGCTTTATACACTGAACGAACAGAACTAGCTAGTATAAATAAAAAGTGGTTCAGCTGGGGAGATGCCTATGAAATTACCATTTACGATGAAACTTTCATGGACTTATCAGTAGCTGTTTTAATCGCAGTGGATGAGTTAATAGATACACAAAGAAAAAATTCTAGTAGTTCTTAAGGATTAGCAGATACATAGCTTACCAATAATAAGATTTTAATTAAAATTTAATTAAAATTATGCTTGATTTAAAAAAGTCAGAGTGATAATATACTTTCAACAACTTAATTGAGGAAGAGATAAAATGAATCAGAAAAATATACAACAATTAAATAATTTCTTCTTCTTTAGCTTTTTTAGGTACCGTTTGTAAACATAACGTCAGGCATTATGGATACAAACGCAGTCATCAAACTGAATTGTATCTCTAATGGCTAAAGCTTTTTAAGTTGAAAGAGGCCGCATAGAGAAAATAATCTAAGTGGTCATTTCACAATGAACGGATAAATTAAATTTTACGCACCCATTTAGGTTATTCCCTAAGTGGGTGTTTTTATTTTGGTAAAAAATAGAGGAGGATGTAAAAATGAAAGTGAAAAAATGGTTAGTGAGTCTATTAATGGGAAGTGTTATTTTATTAGGGGCTTGCTCTTCAAACGAAGGAACTGCTGATACAGATGAAGTCATCAAGATTGGAACTTTAAATTTTATTGAGCATGAATCTTTAAGTGCTGCTGAGGCAGGATTTTACCAAGCTTTAGAAGATAATGGCTATATCGAGGGAGAAAACCTAGAAATTGAATTCGTAAGTGCACAAGGGGCTCAAGACAACTTAAATCCTATGGCTGAACAAATAGTAAATAGTAATGATATGATTCTATCTTTAGGCACAGCCACTACACAAGCTCTTGCGAATGTTGAACAAGAAAAACCTATTCTGTTTACTGCTGTTACAGATCCAGTGAGTGCAGGTTTGATCGAAAGCCAAGAAGCACCCGGTGGAAATATTACAGGAACAAGTGATTATATGCCGATTGATCAACAAATTAAATTACTTCTTTCACTAGATCCTGAAGCACAATCAGTTGGCGTTATTTATAATTCGAGTGAACCTAATTCTGAGATTCAAGCTAAAGAAGCGATTCAATACATTGAAGATGCTGGCTTGGAAGCTGTTGTGACTACAGTCACTTCGACAAATGATGTCCAACAGAATTTAATGAGTATTGCGAGAGATATAGATTTATTATATATCCCAACTGACAACACTATTGCAGGAACCATGCCTACTGTAAAAGAGATTACGATTGACAATCAAATTCCTTCCGTTTTAGGTGCGCCTGAGATGGTTGAAGCCGGTGGACTTGCCACTTATAGTATTGACTATGCTTCATTAGGTTATCAAGCAGGAGAGATGGCTGTTGAAATATTAAAAGGACAAGCTGAGCCAGCAACAACGCCTTATGAGAATGCAGATGAACTTATTTTAGTTGTAAATGAAGAAGTTGCTGAAGCTTTAGGTATTGATCCTGATTCGATTCAAATCCCAGAATAATTTTTAATTAAATTTATTTATGAATGAAACAGACACAGGTTTAATAAGACAAATAGTAGGTATATGTGGCTTTTAAAATCTATTCTTCCATAAAAATTAGAAAAGGCTTGACAGAAGTTATAAATTAGCTTAAGATGAGCCTACGATTAAAAAGGAGTGGAGAACATGAAGAAAATAAACAATTTATCAAATATTTTTGTATCAGTTCCCCACAACTATTATGGCTATTATAGATAATGTTTGTATGCATGTTTTCGTGGATACAAACAACATTCAACATGTTTGTATCTATGATGGCTAGAAGCAACAAATAGTCACGTAGGTAAAATAATCTACAGTGGCTAAAAGACCATTTATAAAACTCTTACACACCTACTGAGATTATTCTATCTATGTAGGTGTGTTTTTATTTTTAAATATAAAAGAAAAAGAGAGAAAGAGATGGTAAAAATGAAAAAGAAGTTTTTAAATTGGGGAATTAGCATTGGACTGTTATTCATTGCTTTGGTATTGACAGCTTGCGGATCTAGTCAAGATAGCAGTTCGGCAAATGATGGAGATATAATAAATATAGGAATTCTTCTTTCGGCTGAACATAGTGCATTAACATCCGCGCAAGAAGGCTTTACTGAAGAACTAGAAGCTAATGGCTTGATAGATGGAGAGAATATAAAGATTAATGTTTTAAATTCTCAAGGTTCATCGGGGAATTTACATGATATGGCACAGCAGTTAGCTAACGAGAGTGATTTACTCTTAGGGATTTCGACTTCAGCAGCTCAGTCTTTAGCGTCCGTTGCTGATGAAACACCTATTTTATTTACAGCAACAACGGATCCTGAAGGGGCGGGTTTAGTTGAATCTATGGAGTCGCCCGGCGGAAACATTACAGGAACGAGCGACATGGTACCTTTTGAAGAACAAATTGAACTACTAATTTCTATTGTGCCCGAATCCGAACGTATTGGCATTATTTATAATTCAAGTGAGCCTAACTCAGAAATACAAGCAGATCTAGCAACAAAAGCTATCGAAGAATCTGGCCGTGAAGCAGTAATTATGACTGTAACAAGCACAAATGATGTTCAACAAGTTGCAGAAAGGTTAATGAGTGAAGTTGATGCTATCTACATTCCAACAGACAATACATTATCTAGTGCAGCTGTAACAGTTGGCGGATTAGCTATCGAAAATCAAATTCCAATTGTTGCTGGTTCAATCGACCATACAGCAGAAGGCGGTTTAGCAACATACGGTATTGATTACAAATCACTTGGAAAACAAACAGGAAAAATGGCTGTAGAAATTTTAGAAAATAACATCTCACCAGCAGATCTTCCAGTAGAAATGGCTGAAGTATTAGAGTTATTTGTGAATGAAGAGATGGCAGAATCTTTAGGTATTGATCCTGCTTCAATCCAAATGAACGAATAATTAATTTCATATTAATAGAATTGAGGAATAATAGTGGATTTAATATTATCAAGTATCTCACAGGGTTTATTATGGTCAATACTTGCGATGGGTGTTTATTTAACTTACCGCATTCTAGATGTAGCTGACCTTACAGTAGAAGGAAGTTTTCCTTTAGGGGCAGCAGTGGCCAGTGCAATGATTGTCGCGGGCATTCCTGCTTGGATTGCTACTGTTGTAGCTTTCTTAGCAGGTGGCTTAGCTGGCTTAATTACAGGATTTTTACATGCTAAGTTAAAAATACCAGCCTTACTAGCTGGAATTGTAACAATGACAGGACTTTACTCAATTAATTTGCGAATTTTAGGGCAAGCAAACTTAACATTGCTTAATTCTGAAACGTTAATTAACCAAATTCAAACACTTGGTGTAGATAAAACAACGGCTGTCATTATTGCAGGAATTATTGCGATTGTCATTGTTATAGTTTTATTACATTTTTTCTTCAATACTGAACTGGGCTTGTCAGTTCGCGCAACAGGAGATAATTTAGCGATGTCAGAAGCTAATGGTATTAATGTTGAATTCACTAAAATACTTGGTTTTATGTTAGGAAATGGCTTAATCTCTTTATCGGGTGCACTGCTTGCTCAAAACAACGGTTATGCTGATGTCAATATGGGGATTGGAGCAATTGTTATTGGTTTAGCTTCTGTTATTATTGGTGAAACATTCTTTTCAAATCTAACATTGGCAAGAAGATTGACAACTTTAGTCATTGGTTCAATTATTTATCGATTACTCATTCTTGGTGCTTTAGAATTACAGTTTAATCCTCAAGATTTGAAATTGATTTCGGCTATTTTACTTGCTATAGCTTTAGCATTACCATCTGCTAGAAGTCGTTGGAAGTATAAACGAATGAAACGCCAAAATAATAGAAATGAGGTAAAATAATGAATGAAATATTAAAAGTACGAAATATTCACAAAACATTTGAAGTGGGAACACCAAATGAAAACCATGTCTTAAAAGGAATCAATCTCAATATGGAAAAAGATGACTTCATTTCAATTATTGGAGGAAACGGTGCTGGAAAGTCTACTTTCTTAAACAGTATTGCAGGTTCTTTTTCGATTGATTATGGGAAGATTTTTTTAGAAGATAAAGATATCACAGAAATGCCCGCTAACAAACGAGCAAAATATATTAGTCGTGTCTTTCAAGATACACGCATGGGAACAGCTAGCCGTTTGACAATTGAAGAGAATCTTTCAATTGCGACGAAGCGTGGCCAGAAGCGTGGTTTAAGTCGTGGGATTAAAGCAAAAGATCGTGCTTTCTTTATAGAAGAATTAAAGAAACTTCAACTAGGTTTAGAAAACCGTTTAAAAATGGAAGTCGGATTATTATCAGGTGGGCAGCGACAAGCTTTAACTTTATTGATGGCCACAATTGTGACACCAAAAGTTTTATTACTTGATGAACACACAGCTGCACTTGATCCAAAAACAAGTAAAATGGTAACAGAGCTGACCGATCAGCTAGTTTTTGAAAAAAATATTCCGACATTGATGATTACCCACAATATGCAGCACGCGATCGAACAAGGGAATCGATTAATCATGTTACATGAAGGGAATATTGTTGTAGATGTTAGTGGAGAACAAAAACAAAACTTAACTGTCATGGAACTAGTGAATTTATTCCAAACCAAAAGTGGTGCAGAATTATCAGATGATTCATTAATTCTTGGATAATTTTTTAAAAGATAAGTGATAAGGGGGAATACTTTTGAACCGAGAATTTATTAAAAAAACAAAACGTGTTGTCATAAAAATTGGGACCAAATCTATTATGAAATCGCCATTGGAAGTTAACTATCGTCAAATTGACCGGATTGCCTATGTTTGTAAAAGCTTAATGCAAGATGGTGTAGAAGTGATTCTTGTAACATCAGGGGCAGTAGGCGTTGGAGCTAGTTTGATGCGCCTTGAAAAATATCCGGAAACAATTCCTGATCAACAAGCGATATCTTCCATTGGACAAACAACCTTAATGACATTATATAGTCAATTTTTTAACCAATATAATCAATACGTTGGCCAGATTTTGTTTACAAAAGATGTAATTGATTTTCCGACTTCATATAAAAATATGCAAACTGCTTTAAATCGCTTGTTAGAAAAAAAGATTATTCCTATTATTAATGAGAATGACGCGGTTTCGGTTGATGAGCTGAATCACGAAACGAAGTTTGGAGATAATGATACTTTATCCGCCTTTGTAGCTCGAACAGTAGACGCAGATTTGCTTATTATTTTAAGTGATGTAGATGGATTATACGATGCAAATCCTAACGAATCAGCTGACGCAAAACTAATAAGTCGAGTTTATGAGATTACTGGTAAAATTAACAGTATGGCTTCTGGAAAAGGATCAGAGTTTGCAAAAGGTGGAATGGAAACCAAGTTAAGAGCCGCTGAAATAATGTTAGAAAATGATCGACATATGGTCATTGCAAATGCAAAAGATCCAAGAATCGTTTTCCAGATTTTAGCAGGAGAAAATATTGGAACATTATTTAGTCAATACTTAGAGTAAAGGAGAAAATAAACATGGAAGAATTTAGTCAAGAAATGCTTCATTTAGGTAAAAAAGCGAAAGATGCTTCTCGTATATTAGCTACTTTAACGACTAAAGAAAAAAACGTTGCATTAGAAGCAATGGCCTCCTCATTAGAATTGGACGCCGAAAATATTATCAAAGCGAATCAAAAGGATATAGAAACTGCTCGAGAAAAAGGATTAGCAGAACCATTAATTGAACGTCTCACATTAAATAAAGAACGTATTCAAGGAATGGTTAACGGCATAAGAAAAGTGGCTTCATTGCCCGATCCATTATCGGTTACTGATGAAGAATGGGTAAATGACAATGGGCTGCGCATCGGTCGTCGTCGTGTTCCTCTTGGTGTTATCGGAATTATTTATGAGTCTCGTCCTAACGTAACAGCAGATGCATCGGCGCTTTCTTTAAAATCAGGAAATGCCACAATTTTACGAGGAGGAAGCGAAGCGATTAATAGCAACTTAGCGATTGCACAAGCTTTGCAAACTGGCTTATCGAAAACTCATGTTCCTAAAGAAGCCATTCAGGTTCTGTCAAGCACTGATCGTAAATATTCAAACGAATTAATGCGTATGACAGATTATGTAGACACATTAATTCCTCGAGGTGGACAAGGGTTAATCCAAGCGGTAAAAAACAACTCATTGGTTCCAGTGATTGAAACGGCCAGCGGAAATTCTCATTTATATATTGAAAATACTGCAGATATGAAAATGGCGGCAGATATTTTATTCAATGCTAAAATACAACGACCTTCTGTATGTAATGCTATTGAGACGTTAATTATTGATGAGCAAATTGCAGAAAGAGAATTAGAAAATTTCCTACAGCCTTTAAAAGAAGCCGGAGTTGAAATTCGTGGAGATAGAAAAACAAAAGAACTAGTTCAAGATATTCTCGAAGCAACGGAAGAAGATTATCATGAAGAATTTTTAGCCTTAATCTTAGCAGTTAAAGTTGTCAAAGGTTACAAAGAAGCGATTGAACATATCGCAAAATATTCAACGCATCATTCAGAGGCTATTGTGACAAAAGACTATCAAAGAGCCCAAGATTTCTTAAATGATGTCGATTCTGCCGCAGTATACGTTAATGCCTCCACTCGTTTTACAGATGGAGAAGTCTTTGGCTTTGGTGGAGAAATTGGGATCAGTACTCAAAAATTACATGCACGTGGTCCAATGGGTCTTGAAGCTTTAACGAGTTATAAATATGTCATACAAGGAAAAGGACAAATTCGTGAGTGATATTATTTATCGAAACATTAAAATAAGATTAGAATTTAGCTTGACATCAAATAATTTTACAGCTACAATCCTTTAAAGCTTTAAATAAATGATCACCTTGACGAGACGAGTAGCTTATCAAAACAGTTACAGAAAACCTTACTAGATGAAAATAGGTACTGTTTAATAAGTGAAAACTACCTCTGAGTGGATTTAGAAGAAAAACTTCTAAACGGATTGCAACCGATAGATTGCCAGGTATAAACATTTTGTTTTGTACTGTTGAGGTTTATTTTAATGAATAAACGAAGTAGGGTGGTAACACGAAAGTATTCGTCCCTTTATCTATTAATTTTTTGGTGGATAAAGAGACGGATACTTTTTTTGTTTTCCTAGCGTTTTATAAATATGAGAAAAGAGGCGTTTAGTATGAAATATTCAAAACCTATTTGGAAAGATTGGCGATTACATTTAATGGTCTTTGTATTTACTGTCATAGCAGAGATGATTGGATCTCAGACCATACGTTTTGGTCAATTTTCGATGACTTTAGCTCCATTAATATTTTCTATGTTGTTGATGACAATTTTTTACCTCATACCTAAGCAAAAGATTATATCAGAAAAAAATAGTTTAAATGCTTCAAAAATGATGGCTTTAGCAGGTGGGATTCTTATTGCAAAACTAGGTGTTTCAAGTGGTGCAGCTTTAGAAGAAGTACTTAATGCAGGTATTGCAATTACTTTACAAAATATTGGAGAAGGTTTTTCATTCATTTTAGGTTTACCGATAGCTGTACTTTTCTTCAAATTAAAGAGAGAGTCCATCGGAATGTCCTTTGGAGTTAGTCGTGAAGCAAACGTTGCACTTATCTCAGATAAATATGGCGCAGACTCTCCTGAGTTTCGTGGAGTTATGACAAACTACATTGTAGGGACAATTTTTGGTGTTATAGCCATGAGCTTTTTAATCTCTGCTTTAGTACAAATTCCATTTGTTTCTCCTAAGTCTATTGCTTTAGCCACAGGTATTGGTTCGGCTTCTATGATGGCTGGTGGAATGGGAACGCTGCTTGAACAATTTCCAGAACAAGCAACGACCTTAGAAGCTTATGCAGCTATGTCAAATTTAGTTTCCTCTGTTGTTAATATTTATATCGCATTATTTATTGGGCTCCCATTAACGGAAAAAGCCTATAAGTTCTTGAATCGATTTCAGACTAAAAAGAATCAAAATATTAAAAGACCATTGCACGAAGGAGTGAATCAAGATGGAAAATAGACTAAACAAATATGAAGTATACGACTGGATCATTGTTTTAATCATTTCTGGCGGGCTTATGTTAATTGGAAATGTTCTTGGTTATGGAGAGACAATTTTGAGTTCAATGCCTGGAATGTTGTGGCTTGTATTATTCACTTTTTTAGGATTTATTATGCAAAAAATTATTCCGTTAGATTTACCGGCCGTAGCTTATATCTCAATTATTGCTATTTTATTTTCCATGCCTCTTTCGCCTATTTCAGAAATTGTTGTAGCACAAGTTGAAAGAATTAACTTATTAGCAACTACAACACCAATTTTGGCTTATGCTGGTGTAACAGTGGGTAAAGATTGGCCACTATTTAAACAAATTGGCTATCGGGGAGTTATTGTATCTCTTTTAGTCATTATTGGGACAGTGTTGATGTGTGTATTGTTTGCGGAAGTTTTCTTTCGAATATTTTAATAAAAGGAGAAGTTTATGAATAAATTAAATGTTCTACTAGCTGCAAAAGAAGTATCAGAAGAAATGATTCATTGGCGACGTGATTTACATCAAATACCAGAATTAGGATTGGTTTTACCTAAAACAGTGGCTTATGTTAAAAAAATATTAGATTATTTAGCTATTGAGTATGACGCATCTTACGTTGATGGTAATGGGATTGTAGCTATGATTAAAGGTGAAAAAGAGATTCAAAATAATAATCGAGTTTTAGCTTTACGTGCAGATATGGACGGTCTACCTATTCAAGAAAATACGGGACATTCTTATGCATCCAAAAATGGAAATATGCATGCATGTGGGCACGATGGACATACTGCCATGTTATTAGGCGCAGCGAAAATTTTACAAGAAAATCGTGATCAATTTGGCGGTACTGTTAAGTTGTTTTTCCAACCGGGTGAAGAATACCCAGGTGGAGCTGAGCCTATGATTAAAGAAGGTGCTATGGAAAATCCAAAAGTTACTCGAGTATTAGGTTTTCACGAAGGGCAGATTGATGCTTCAATAGAAAGCGGGAAAATAGCTTATCGACAAGGTCCAATGATGGCTTCAATGGATCGGTTCTTAATTGAAGTAAAAGGCAAAGGAAATCATGGGGCTTACCCAGAAAACTCACGAGATCCAATTATTGCTGCTGCCCAAATTGTAACAGCTCTTCAAACAATCAAAAGTCGAAACATCAAAGCAACTCATCCGCATGTTGTTTCAGTGACAAGGATAGAGGGGGGATTTAATCAAAATATTATTCCTGATGACGTTGAACTTGAAGGTACAGTTCGAACATTTGATAATCACTTAAGAGAAGAAATACATGCAAAAATTGAACAAATCAGTCATGGAATAGGGGAAGCTTTAGGCGTTAAGGTCAAAGTTACTTATGATTATAAATATCCTCCAGTGATTAATGATGAGAAAGTGACAAAAGAAGTGGTTGATCAATTAAAAAATCTATTTGGTGAAGAAGCTCTTGTAGAAGTTGAAGAGCCACTTATGGGTGGGGAAGACTTTGCTTTTTACTTACAAGAAGCACCTGGTACTTTTCTTTATCTCTCTAACCCAGGTTATATAGATGGGAGTTTTCATGGTCACCATCATCCCAAATTTGATGTTGATGAGACTTATTTTTATTTAGGTGCTGCAAGTTTTGTTGAAGTAGCCTTAAATTATTTAAACAATAGTCATTGATTCTAAATATGTTACACTTTTTACATTTATTGGAGGAATTAAAAATGAAAAAAATTGGTCTTATTCCACGACTCTTTATTGCTATTATCTTAGGAATTATAGTGGGTTCACTTAACTTTATTCCTGTATTTTTCTTGGAACTGATTATAACAGCTGTACAATTATTTAGTACGGTCATGAATTTTATTTTGCCTATTATGATTGTTGCGTTTATCGTACCAGGCATTGCTCAAGTGTCTAATAACACAGGTAAATTACTCGGATTAACGGTTTTATTATCATTTAGTTCACTATTTTTCGCTGCATTGTTGTCTTACGTATTTGGCCGCAGTATTTTTCCGTTTTTTATATCTGAAATGGCCACAAGTTTCTTCGATGAAACAGCTGGATTAATCCCTTTATTTGAATTGCCTATTGAACCATTTTTCACTGTAGCTGAAGGCGTTGTTTTTGCGTTAATTATCGGATTAGCTTTAACTTCATTGAAAAAACAAAATAAAGGAAAGGTTTTAGATCAATTTTTTGTAGATCTTCAAGAAACAATCTCGACAGTTTTAAGTAAGTTCATCATCCCTATGCTTCCATTTTATGTTTTTGGTAATTTTTTGAATCTTAGTTTTAAAGGGGATGCCTTTGAAGTTATTGGAGCATTTCTACCGGTTTATGTATTAATTATTGTTCAACACTTCTTGTATCTAGGTATTATGTTCTTTTTAGGTACGCGAATTTCTGGATATTCTTTTGTTCAGACAATTAAAAATGCATTTCCAGCCTATGCAACAGGTTTCGGTACGCAATCATCTGCTGCAACGGTGCCTGTAAGTATCGTATCAGGAAAAAATAATGGTATCAGTGAAGAAATTGCGGATTATATTTATCCATTATATGCCAATACACATTTGCCTGGGTCTATGATCTCTGTTTCTAGTGTTGTTCTTGCAGTTTTAATGATGACTGGTGGAGAAATCTCTCCGGGAATAATGATTGGTTTTTATTTAACACTTGCTCTTGTTATGTCGGCAGCACCGGGTGTTCCAGGAGGAGCGATTATGGCTGCTTTACCATTTTTAGGAATAGTTGGGATTGAATCCACTGGAGTTATTGCTTCGCTATTAATTACACTTTATTTAACACAAGACTCATTTGGAACATCGGTTAATGTCACTTCCGATCAAGCAATTGTTCCAATGGTAGATAGTTATTATCGTTCTATGAATAAGTAAGATGTTAAAAAACAGCTACAAAAATAATGAACATTAAGATGGAAACTATTTTGTACGTTGACAATAAATTTTTTCTTGCTATATTAGAATCAATTCAATTTGATTAAAAAATCATGAGAAACAAAACACTATGAAAAGAAAAGTACATTGTGAGCGGATCTTAAAGAGAGCCTTATGTGGTGAGAGTAGGCAGTGACGCAAAAATGGAAAATGGTCTTAGAGTGGATGTATCAAAGAATTGTCTAAGATACATACGGCGCACCCGTTATAGTGACACAGTATTTTTAAAGTTAGCATGTCTATTTTAAAGTATTGTTTGAGGTAAGAGTTGCGAAACTCTTACAAACAAAGGTGGTACCACGTTAAATTTGTTATTACGTCCTTGCACGATTTTATTTTGTGCAGGGATTTTTTTATTTTTAGAAGGAGGATAGCTTAAAAGAAAACAATTTAGTTTTATATTTTTGATATTATTTATATTTATTATTTAGATTAACCAAGGAGACGATTATAAAAAATAAATTATTAGTCTTGCAAACCGATTTTGGTTTAGCAGACGGAGCCGTATCAGCGATGCAGGGTGTTGCATATTCTGTTGCACCTGAAGTGACAATTAGTCATTTAACACATGAAATAGAGCCTTATAATATCTATGATGCTTCTTATCGATTATTACAAACCATTGATTATTGGCCGGCAGGAACTGTTTTTGTTTCGGTTGTGGATCCAGGTGTCGGTAGTCAGCGTCGAAGTATTGTGGCAAAAACAAAGAATGGTCAGTACATTGTGACACCTGATAATGGAACATTATCTCATGTTGCGAAATATGTAGGGCTAGAAGAAGTTAAAGAAATTAACGAAGCAAAAAATCGACTGCCACATTCAGAAAAAAGCCATACTTTCCATGGAAGAGATGTTTATGTTTATAATGGGGCAATGTTAGCCGATAATGAAGCTTATTTTGAAGAATTAGAGAAAAATGTTCCCGTCGATTCCATTGTTCAATTAAACATTGCTGAGCCAACTTTACAAGATGGAACGATACATGGAGTGATCGATATATTAGATATCCGATTTGGGTCTTTATGGACGAATATTCCATTAGAATTAGTAGAAGAAGCTGGGATTGAAACTGGAGACACTATCAGTGTCCGCATTTATCATGAAAACATCAAGAAATATGATAACCAATTATTGTTTGGTCATAGTTTTGCAGATGTTGCAATCGGAGAAACGGTAGGTTATATTAACTCTCTTATTAATTTAGCCGTTGCAATCAATCAACAAAACTTTTCAGCAACTTATAATATCGGAACTGGAAATGAATGGCATATCCAAGTTAAAAAAGTACATAATAACTAAGGAGATTATATAAATGAATAAAAATAAACCTTCATCTATTACAACCCTGGTGGCAGTAGGAATCGGGGCAGCTGTATTTTTTATATTAGGACGTTTTCTCTCTATTCCTTCTGGCGTTCCAAATACTAGTTTTGAGACTACTTATCCATTTCTAGCATTAATGTCCGTTATTTTTGGACCAACTGCTGGATTATTAATTGGCTTAATTGGTCACGCCATCAAAGATTTATTAACTTATGGTTTATGGTGGAGCTGGGTATTGTCATCAGGTGTTACTGGTCTTGGCTATGGTTTAGTCGGAAAAAGACTAAATATACGCTCAGGAGAATTTTTAAAAAAAGATATGATCATTTTTAACGTCGGACAAATCATCACAAATATTGTAGCGTGGGGAGTTGTTGCTCCAATATTGGATATCTTAATTTACTCTGAACCCGCAAATAAAGTATTTTTCCAAGGTATTGTTTCGGCTGGAATGAACTCTGTAGCTGTAGGGGTATTAGGCACCCTTTTACTCATTGCTTATGCAAATACGCGTACAAAATCTGGCAGTTTGACGAGAGAATAACTCATGATAAAACAATATACAGAACAACCGATTATTCAATTTGAGCATATTGATTTTCAATATGATAGTCAAGCAGAAAAGAATTTGATAGACATAAACTTTGATATTTATGCTGGCGAAACTGTTTTAATTATAGGACCAAGTGGATCTGGAAAATCTACTATTGCGAGATGCATTAACGGACAAATACCAAATACTTACCCTGGTAAGATTGATGGTAAGGTAATGGTTAATGGAAAAGATATCCAAACAAATTCAATTTTTGAATTATCTCTTGATGTAGGTACAGTACTTCAAGACACGGACGGCCAATTCGTTGGCTTAACAGTAGCCGAAGATATTGCTTTTGCTTTAGAGAACGACTGCATAGAACAAGCACAAATGATAGATGTGGTTGACAAGTGGAGTCAGAGATTAGAAATCGACAACTTGCTAGAAAGAATGCCTAATAAACTTTCTGGTGGTCAAAAACAACGAGTCTCTATAAGTGGTGTATTAGTAAATGACATTCCCATTTTACTTTTAGATGAACCTCTTGCAAACTTAGACCCTGCAGCGGGTGCAGATACAATGAAACTCATTAATCGTATTAGTGAAGACCATAATTACACAACCATTATTATCGAACATCGACTAGAAGAAGCCTTGTTGGCAGATGTAGATCGAATACTTGTCATAAATGATGGACAACTCGTTGCGGATACAACACCTACCGATTTACTAAAAAGTAATATATTAAATGAAGTACGTGTACGTGAGCCTCTGTATCTAACCGCAATGAAATATGCAGGAATAGACATTACTTCCTTGCCGACGCTTGGAAATTTTTCCAATGTCTCTTTATTAGAGGATCAGCTGAAACAAATAGAAGACTGGGCAAAAACAGTTCCCGAAAATGAAGAAAAAGAAAGCAAAGATATTGTACTAGAAGTTAGTCATGCTGATTTTGCTTATGATGATACGATAGAACCCAAGACACTTTCTGATATTTCTTTCTCAATTAGGGAAGGGGACATGGTGAGTATAGTAGGATCGAACGGTGCCGGAAAATCAACTTTAGCCAAATTAATTTGTGGCTTCGTTAGACCAACTTCAGGAACAGTCCTGATTGAAGACTAAAATATTCATTCTTGGTCAATTAAAGAAATCGCGGATAAAGTAGGCTTTATTATGCAAAACCCTAATAATATGATTTCAAAACGATGATTTATGATGAAGTCGCTCTTGGATTAGAAAATAGGGGCTGGAAAGAAGAAGAAATACAGGAAAAAGTTTACGATGTATTAAAAATTTGTGGACTTTATCCTTTCAGAAATTGGCCGATCTCTGCTTTAAGCTATGGTCAAAAAAGAAGAGTCACCATTGCAAGTATCTTGGCTCTTGATCCAAAAATATTAATTTTAGATGAACCAACAGCTGGACAAGATTATGCTCATTACACAGACATGATGAAATTTATTCAAAAACTGAATGAAGAGAAGAACATGACTATTATAATGATTACTCATGATATGCATTTAATGCAAGAATATACGAATCGAACACTTGTATTTGATTCAGGGAAACTTTTAGCGGATACAAATCCAGCAACTGTTTTTTCAAACACTGAATTAATCAAGTCAGCTCATTTGGCAGAAACAAGTCTGTACCAATTGGGGGAGTTACTCCCTACTATTTCTTCTATTGAGTTTATTTCACGATTTATGGAATATGAGCGGAGAGTGCGAAAATGAATGAATCAAACACTTTTGGATATGTAAAGAATGATACAATCATTCATCGTTTAAGTGGATCAACGAAACTCATTACATTTATTTTGCTTTCGCTCATTGTGATGACTAGCAATGATACACGATTTTTAATTGGTGTGACAATTTTTAGTTTATATATATTCTTTCTTTCTAAAATTCCATGGAAAAATATTCGTGTGATGATTTATTTTGTACTTGTGTTTTCCATTTTGAATTTAATTACGATTTATCTCTTTGAACCAGAGTATGGTGTGCAACTTTACAATTCGCGCACAGTACTATTCGAAGGGATAGGACGTTATACAATTACTGCAGAACAATTATTTTACGAATTGAATGTAGCGATTAAATATTTTTCAACAATTCCTTTAGCTTTGATTTTTGTCTTTACGACAAATCCAAGTGAATTTGCTTCAAGTTTGAATCGTGTAGGTGTTTCATATCGTATTAGTTATGCTGTTTCATTAGCTCTAAGGTATATTCCTGATATTCAAGATAACTTTTTTGAAATTAGGCAAGCACAACAAGCACGTGGGTTAGAGATGAGTCAAAAAACAACACTGATTAATCGTATTAAAAGATCTGCACAAATTATTATGCCATTGATCTTTAGCAGTCTTGAGCGAATTGAAGTCATTAGTCAAGCTATGGAACTACGGCGTTTTGGGAGAAATTCAAGTCGGACATGGTATCGATATCGTCCATTTACTTCAAAAGATATTATAGCAATAGTAATTGTAATTTTTATTGTAGTCATTGGTATTTGTTTATTCTTTGTAAATGATGGAAGATTTTATAATCCTTTTCAGTAATATAAATTTTAAAAGAAGTCTCAATGGTTAACTATCACTGAGGCTTTTTTGATATTACTGATTGAATGATTATAGTATAAGAACTTTTAGAAGGATATGTGAAAAAAATTCGATTATATTTTTTTATTAAATGGTTTTATATTAGCAAATGTTAAATAACAAAATAAAATAGTATTTGATTATTAATTTAATTGTGATATTATTAACTTGAAAATAATTAATCAAAGAAAAAAACTAATAGGAGTGATTAATTTGAAAAAAAGAATATTAATGAGTTTGTTATCATCAACATTATTACTTTCTGCTTGTGGTAACACCGAAGATACACCAGAAGACACAACTTCACCGGAAAATACTACAGAAGACGTCGCTGAAGAAGATACTGGTGCAGAAGAAACAACCGACTCTTCTGAAGAAAGTGAAGAAGCAACAGGTGTTACTATAAAAACACTTTATACTGCTCCTCATGGTGAGCAAGCTTTTGCCTCTACATTTGTAGTAATGGAAGGGGATACAATTATTGATGTTCTCTTAGATGAGTATCAATTTATGGACAGTGGAGATGTTACAGGAGTCCCGAATTCTGATGCAACTTTTGGAGAAGGTTCAGCAGAAGAGGTAACTTTAATTAGTAAACTTCAAAATAATGACCTGTATTCTGAAATGATGGAAGGAGCAGGGTCAACTGTTTCTTACAGTGACAACTTAGAAGCTATCCAAGATTTTGCAAAAGGAAAGACTGTTGCAGAAGTTGAAGAAGCTATTTCTGAGCTAGATGGTTTAGGTGAAGATGGTGATATTGCCGACGTAGTTTCTGGTGCGACTTTAGTTGACACAAGTGGTTATTTACAATCCATTGTAGATACTGCAAATGAAGGAATTGAATTTAGCGGTGTTGAAGATGCAGATCTTACAAATGCAGAATTAAGTTATTCACTTCAAGCACCACATGGAGAACAATCATTTGCAGTTGTATCTGTACTTCATGATGGTGACACTGTTTTAGCAGCATCAATTGATGAATTCCAATTTTTAGATCCTGCTGATTTTGATGGTGTACCAAATAGTGACGCAGCATTTGGTGAGAATTATAGCGAAGATGTTGTTCTAGCATCAAAAATGCAAAATGACGAAGCTTATTCTGCTATGATGACTGAAATTGCAGATGCTACAAGCACTTACGGTGATAACATGAAAGCACTTATTGACCATGCTGTAGGTTCAACAGTTGAAGAAATTGAATCTACGATATCAGAGTTAGATGGCTTAGGTGAAGATGATCAAATCACTGATGTAGTAAGTGGAGCAACATTTGTTGATACAAATGGCTATCTACAAGCGATAGTTGATACAGTCAACAATTAAATTTAATCTACGTTTCTTTTAAGTAACATATAAAAATTCTCATTAAAATAGTCTCTAAAATTTAGAGTGTAAAATTCACTTGATATTTAGAGACTATTTTTTTGTCTTCTAACCTTAAATAAGAACTTTAGTTTGATACATTTATTCAAATCTTATAAAATATACTTGATAAGTCAAACTAGAAGGAGATAATATAATTGATTGATATCCATACACATTTAATTCCAAATGTTGATGATGGCGCAGATTCAATTGAAGAAACACTTCGTTTAGCTCATGCAGCAGTAGAAGAGGGAATAGATCATGCTATTTTAACTCCCCATCACAATCGCTATTGGGTAACTAATGAGAAAGACAAAGTACTACAACTCACGAAAAAAGTTGAACAGGCTATTCAAAAAGCTGATATTCCATTGACCGTTTCACCGAGTCAAGAGATTCGAATGAACGAAGAATTTTCAGAAGAATTATTTGCGGGAAACTATTTATCTTTAGATGGCCAAGGGAAATATTATTTAGTCGAATTTTCATGGAGGGATTTTCCTTCATTTGCTCGTTCTTTCTTACAAGAAATGCTTGATGCTAATATTATACCCGTTATTGCACATCCCGAGCGACAGCGTCCATTTTTAGATAATCCGGATTTATTAAGAGAATTAATTGAGATGGGATGTATTTCACAAGTGACAGCTTCTTCGATTGTTGGAGACTATACAGAAGAAATTCGTCAAGCTGCACATGAGATGATGGAAGAGAATCTCATTCACGTCATTGCTTCAGATGCTCATGATACTGTTGCAAGACCATTTAACTTAGTAAATGCTTTGAAAATTATAGAAAATGATTATGGTGTTGATTATAAAAATTATTTAATAAATAATGCAGAAAAGATTTACAAGGGACAAGAAATTAAAAAAATAAACTAATTGGATCAAAAAAACAAATCTAAAAAGGAGAGGCTGAGTAAAGCCTCTTTTTATATGGCATTTTTCAAGTAAATCTTTGCTTTTAGTGGTAGGATATAAGTTGTCTAAAAAAGGAGGAATATTCAAAAAGTGAGTGTGTTTTACGATTTAAGAACATATAAAAAGGAATTACTTACTGTCTTTCTTTTAACTTTCGGTAATGCTATAGGAGAGTTACTTCTACCTTACTTGCTTTCACTTATTGTAGATAGAGGAGTAGCTATTGGCGCGATAGATGTTGTGCTTCGTATTGGTTTTATTATGGTCCTTGTTACTTTGCTGACTGCATTCATACGTTCGTCTGCATCTTATTTTTCAGCTAAAACTGCCATGGGGTTTTCTCATGATTTACGCAAGCGTATTTTCAAAAAGGTCAATGATTTAACCTTTGATGAAACAGAGCAGTTTGGAATTTCTTCATTAATTACACGAACAACGAATGATGTAGATAATGTCGAACAATTTCTTTTAATTGCTCAACGTCCTTTGTTGCGAGCACCGCTACAATTTTTTGGTGGGCTTTTTATGGCTTTCACTGCTCACACACAATTGACTTTGATCGTTTTAGCATCATTACCGATCATTTTCGTTATCATATATTTCATTATTCATAAGGTGTTTCCATCATTTCCTAAACTTCAATTAGCATTAGATCGTATTAACCTATTAATGCGTCAGCGTTTAACCGGGTTAAAGGTTATACGTGCTTTTAATCGTGATCAACTGGAAGAAGATACGTTTGATGAAGCAAATAAAAATTACTATGATCATTCTTTTAATATCAATTATGTTTTAAGAACTAGCCGACCATTATTAACTTCAATTGTTGGGATAACCATTGTTATTGCTGTATTTGTTGGAGCAGGATTTATTCAAGAGGGAACATTAAAAATTGGGACACTTATGGCATTTATTCAGTACACAACTCAATTGCTCATTGGTCTGACAATGTTTGCTAATCTATTGACGATTTTTCCACGTACATCCGCTTCTGTGTATCGTGTAGAGGAAGTGATTAATTACCCTTCACGAAAAGTAGGGGGAGAAAATAAACTTCAAAGACCTATTCATACGATTGAAGCGAACAATTTTTCATTTACTTATCCAAATGCAAATACTCCTGCTTTAGAGAATATACATTTTAAGATTGAAACAGGAGAAGTTCTTGGAATAATTGGAGGAACAGGGGCAGGAAAATCTACTTTACTGAAGTTATTAATGCAATTTTACGACCCAACGAGTGGAGGATTATTAATTAATAATCAATCAATTGAGGAATTAGAACCAGAAAGTGTCAGACGTTTGATTTCTTACGTACCGCAACAAAACTTCTTCTTCACGGATACTATTCGTGGGAATATGCATTATAGTAATCCTGAGGTAAAAGACTCAACAATTATGGAAAGCTTAACGATTACTCAATCTCGAAATTTTCTAGATCAGCAGTCACCTCTTGAAGGAAAAGTAATCCGCGGGGGTCAAAACTTTTCAGGAGGGCAGCGACAACGATTAGCATTAAGTCGTGCCTTAGCTAGAAATTCAGATGTCTATATTTTTGATGATTCTTTTTCAGCACTAGATTATCGAACCGATTATGAAATTCGCCAAAACTTAAAAGGTGTCTTAGGGCGTTCAATTACAATCATTGTTGCCCAACGGTTAGCAACCATTCGTCATGCGGATAAAATACTTGTTTTAGATGAGGGTAAAATGGCGGGTTATGGAAACCATGAAGAACTCATGAATACAAATAAACTGTATCAAGAAATTGCACAATCTCAAGTAGAAGAGGAGGATACAACCCTTGGATAAAGATCAATCTATTTCTTATTCAACGATTCGCCGACTCTTAAGCTATCTCGGAAAATATAAAAAAGTTCTTTGGCTGTCTATTTTCTTTACAATCATTGTCACAATTATTCAAGTTATGACGCCTATTTTACTCGGAGCTATTTTAAATCATTTACAAGCAACTTTTATTGAAGGCGGTCAATTAGATCGAAACTATCTCATCCGCATTGTGGTTATTTTAGTGATGATGTATGTTGTATTGTCTATTTCAGATATTTTAAAAGAGCGTAGTTTAGTTTATCTATCTCAAACATTAACCCGCGATATGCGAGAAGAAGTTTCACAAAAGATTAAAAAAATCCCTTTATCTTATTTTGACGAACAATCTACGGGGGACTTAATCAGTCGAACAACAAATGATATTGCTAAGATTGGAAATAATATCCAATTAAGTGTTAGTCAGATTTTTAATAGTCTCTTACTTACAGTAGGTATACTCATTATGATGTTCTTTATTTCTTGGGAACTGGCTATTGTGTTTTTACTTACAGTCCCATTGAATATTTTATCAGTACGTTTTATTACGAATCATACACGTTCATATTTTTCCAAAAAATCAAGCCGCCTTGGGAAAATGGTCGGCTACGTTGAAGAAAACTTTACAGGAACTGACTTAATTAAAGCCTTCAATTATATCGACCAATCAAATGACGAGTTTGGCGTAATAAACAGTAATCTCTATGAAGTATCATGGCGAGCAAGTTTTATGTCAGGAGTTTTACTCCCGATCATGACTTTTATCGGAAATCTGGCTTATGTTTTAATTGCAATTGTTGGCTCTATATTGGTCATTTGGCAAAGGATTTTAATAGGGGACGTTTTGGCCTTTATTCAGTACGCACAAAATATACGCCAACCCCTTGAAGTCATTGCTGAAATGGCAAATACTTTACAAGAAACAATAGCTTCTTCAGAACGTGTATTTGAATTTCTAAATGCACCAGAAGAAACGGAAGAAGATGAAAATCAACTTCATTCGCCGATAGAAACCATTGCTTTTGACCAAGTATACTTTGGTTATGAAAAAGGAAAACAAGTGATTGAAAATCTGAATTTAGAGGTTCATCGCAATGAAACAATTGCTATCGTTGGCCATACGGGTGCTGGTAAATCAACATTGATTAATTTACTTTTACGTTATTATGATGTTACAGAAGGTGAAATTCGTATAAATGATACAAATATTCAAACGGTCACACGTAATAATTTACGATCATTTTTTGGAGTTGTTTTACAAGATCCATGGTTAGTGCAAGGAACGATTTATGATAATATTCGTTATGGAAATGCCGATGCGACGGAAGATCAAATTATCCAAGCGGCTAAACAAGCCCATGCAGACCATTTTATTTCTGCTTTACCCAATGGTTATCAGACAGATATTAATGAAGAAGGAACAAATATTAGTCAAGGGCAGCGTCAGTTATTAACAATTGCTCGCGCGTTTGTCAGTGATCCTGAAATTTTAATTTTAGATGAAGCCACTTCTTCTGTAGATACACGTACGGAACAACTTATCCAAAAAGCGATGGCCAATTTAATGGTTGGTCGTACCAATTTTGTTATTGCGCATCGTTTATCTACAATCGTTGATGCAGACTTAATTTTAGTCATGAAAGATGGAGAGATTATTGAAAAAGGATCACATAATGAACTCCTGCAAGAAGAAGGAACTTACTCAGATTTATATTATAGTCAATTTAAAGAATAAAAGGAAATAATGGAGAGGAGGGTATGAACAGCTTTGCCTGTTCATACTAATTATATGTTTAATAAAGAAGAGACCGTTTCATTTTTAGTGGAATTACTTTCAATTAATAGTCCCACTGGTTACACAAAAAATGCTGTTGATTTTTTGAGAAAAACCATTGAAAAAATAGGGCACAAAACTGAAACAACACCAAAAGGAAACTTGATCGTTCAAGTAGATGGTGAAGATGCCAATCAAACTCGGGGGTTAAGTGCTCACGTTGATACATTAGGTTTAATGGTTCGTTCAATTAATAGTGATGGGACTTTATCTCTGACTACCTTAGGAGGGCCTCTGACACCTACACTTGATGGAGAATACTGTGAAATTATTACACGTGATGAAAAAGTTTATACAGGAACAATTTTATCCAAATCACCATCTATTCATGTTTATAAAGATGCTTCTACGAAAAAACGAGACATTGATAACTTAATCGTGAAGTTGGATGAAGCGGTAGGAGATAAAGAAGAGGTTGAAAAGCTTGGAATTTTAAATGGAGATATTGTGGCTTATGATCCAAAAGTTGTTGTAACAGACTCTGGTTTTATCAAATCAAGATTTTTGGATGACAAAGCGTCAGTTGCTATTTTAGTGAGTATATTAAAGATGATAAAAGAAGAAGATATTGTACCTGCTACAAATTTAAAATTTATATTCTCAACTTATGAAGAAGTCGGACATGGATCCTCATGGATTCCAGAAGATATTACAGAATTTATAGCGGTCGACATGGGAGCGATTGGACTAGATTTAGATTGTACAGAATTTGATGTCTCTATATGTGCGAAAGATTCATCTGGTCCATATGACTATGATTTAACAACACGTTTAATCAATTATGCAAAGGACACTGACTTAGATTTTGCCGTAGATATTTATCCAATGTACGGTAGTGATGCATCCGCAGCTTTACAAGGCGGCGCAAATATTCGAGCAGCCTTAATTGGTCCAGGTGTTTCAAGTAGTCATGGGATGGAAAGAACACATACAGACGCACTAGAAAATACCTTTAAATTAATAACTGAATATTTGAAAAACTAACGCTTAATTTTTAATCCTTTAGCTAAAAAGAAATAGTCTACTGATTTATCAAGAACAACCTATAAATCAGTAGACTATTTTTAATTTATTGGCCATGCCATTCAGCTAATGTTACAAATAAAACGGCATTACTTTCTTCTAAAGCTTTTTGGTTAACTTTCTCATTACCACCAAAGGCAATTAAGGCTCCTGGAGTTCCCATGTACCGATCCATTGTAAATAAATGCCCAGCTTCGGGGTAGAGATGCACATCAATTTGGTCAGTATGTTCCGTTATAATATCTGACATGGATTGAGCCGGCCACATCAAGTCTTCACCGCCTGCGAAGATCAGTCCTTCACCTTCAAAGTTTTCTATTTTAATTCGAGCATTTTCTAAATCAGTTTCAGAAGTACCATCGATGACAGCTTCATAGACGGGCGTATATCTGACTGGGTAATAAAAGATAAAACCACCAATCATCTTCATTGTTTCCCACCAATTTCCATCTCGGCTACTTAAGTAGGGGACAGGTTGTCCTTCAAAAGTCCACGAACTTTGATTTGTATTTTGTTGATCTAAAGAAAAGAAGCTGTAAGCTGATGGTGCATAGAGAATAATGTTGTTAATTTCATCATAATGAGTGGCTAAGTTTAAGGCTAATTCCGCACCTTTTGATGCACCTAGAACAGTTATCGGACCTTCAGTAGTACTATTTTCCAAGTGGTACGCCAAAAAATCTTCAAATAATTCTAAAGGGATTTCGATTAACTCATCTGGTAATTCTCCTGGTCCAAAGAAAAACAAACTATAAACTTCATAGCCTTCTTCTGCTAATATTTTTGCTAAATCATAGTTGGTTGAGCCCTCAGACCCACCAAAAGTAAGGATCACACCTTCTGAGGTCATTTCATCCGGTACTAGATGAAAACCATTTAGTAGTCCTTCCTCAATAACTTCAACATCTACATCTTCGATTTCTGTATCATATAAGGAAAAGTCTGCTGGATCGTTATAGACACTTTCCTCTTCAGTAAGCATGTATTCTTGGTAGCGGTAAGAATTTATCCAGCGTATCACAAAGATACTAATAAACAATAGAATAAAGATCAAGAACACTCGGAGTAAAATTTTGAGTACTTTCTTCAATTGAATGCCTCCTTTCTCAAATGTATTATATTTTTCAATTCAATTATACAAAAAATAGAACAATCATGAAAAGGATAATAACTATTCTATCTATCAAAAATAGAAAGGTGTAAAGATACAATTAAAAGTAAGAAAGTAGAGAGAATAAGTAAGTTGAGTATTATAATTCCTTTAATTTAACTACAATTGTAAGTAACTGAATAAAATGTGATAGAATGTTTGAAGAGTAGAGATTAGCTGAAGATGAAAGATAACGAAACTTGTTAAAATAATACAAAATGGTCGAAAGGTGATAGAACATTTGCAAAAAATAATTTTAGATGTGGATACCGGAATTGATGATGCATTATCGATATTATATGCATTAGGGGAAGAAAATGCAGAATTAATAGGTGTGACCACAACATTCGGAAACATCGACTTAGAGCAAGCGACTAGTAATACACTGAGCATTCTTGATTTGGCTGGAGCAACAAACGTACCTGTGTATAAAGGCTCCTCAAGTAGCTTATCAAGTGAAGAATACATACGTAGAGAAGTGACCACTCAGATTCACGGAGAAGACGGAATTGGCGATGCGAATATTGACCCCTCAACGCGGACACCGGAAGAACAAAATGCTGTTGATTTTTTAGTTGAAGCAGCTCTTGAGTATGGTCAAGAATTAAAATTAATCTGTGTCGGTCCTTTAACGAATTTGGCAAAAGCTTATAAAAAAATTCTGAAGCTCTTCAAAATGTCGCTGAAATTGTCATTATGGGTGGGGCATTAACGGTTCCTGGAAATGCCACAAAATTTGCAGAAGCAAATATTATAGAAGATGAAGTTGCTGCAAAAATGATTCTTGAAAGTGACTTACCACTAAAAATGGTTGGACTTGATGTCACAATGCGAACTATTCTTACACAAGCAGAAACGGACCAATGGGAGGAATATGATACAGAACAAAGCCAAGCGATAGTTAAAATGACACAGCATTATTTTCAATCTTATCGTGATCGTCTAGGCATGTTAGGCTGTGCACTTCATGATCCTCTTGCGGTTGGTATAGCATTACACCCAGAATTAGCTGAAACATTAGCTCTTGATTTAACGGTTGAATTAGAAGAACCAGCTAAAGGATTAACGATTGGCGATAATAAAAGAATATATCATAAAAAACCAACAACAGGGGTATGCATTCAAATCGATCAGGAAAAATTCTTAGCCCATTTTATGCATGCAATGGAGAACGTCTTAAAGATGTAATAGAATAATTAATGTCTATAAAAGCTCAATTCATTCTTAATTAGAAGGTTAATTGAGCTTTTTTATAGTATTCAATAAAAAGGCATATAATTTCTAAACATTCTTATAATTGAAATCGTTTTATGATACAGTACCTATGTAAAAATTATTATATTTATAGGAGTCATTTTATGGAAAACGATCAACACAAATATTATTCACGGGCTTTATTGTTGAACCCTGTTGTTATCATCTTATACGCGGTGGCTTGTTACTATATAGCGGGTTTAGCAGAGTATGGTGGAATTTCTCGTAGGGTTCCAATCATTTTATTTACAATGGGTGTACTCATTATCTGGTTTTTATGGTCATTTTTTCGAACGACGCCAAAAACATCAAAATCAACATTGAATAAACTGGCTAAACCTTGGTATCATTTTGCGCTTGTTGCAGTTATTTCAATGACAAGTATTACTGTCTATGATGTTTATCAAAGCTCCATCAATTACCAGGGAAAATTATCATGGGTCATCCAAGACTTAATACATAATCGCAAAGTAAGTTTTGAAAAAAATAATATTTATGAATATGGAATTGAAGGGCTACTTCAAGATATCGATGAACAACTCTCACTTCCTGAAGAACTTTATGTTTCGGATGAATTTTCTTTGTCATTTAACGAAGAGGGTGTTATTACGTCTATTTATTCATCTTTATACGGTGAGAATGATGAAGGAGAAATTGAAACCTTTTCGATGACTTATGATGCAGATGATGATGAACGTATTACTGTGCGAGCGGATGTTGCTGAGTACGCACCAAATTCTTCAGAAGAAATGAGTTTAGAACCGTTAATCCATGCGATGAGTACTTTACCTTTAAGAGATATTGTCTCTGATGAATGGTATGGTGAAACTTTTGATGTATTTAATATTTATTATATTGGTGAACGAGACTGGGGTCATGACACGGATGGACTTATTTATTTTAATGATGAGGAAATACTAGGCTCCCCGGAGATGACTTACAATGAAATGAGTGGCTATACTGTGTCTATTTATCCTGAGCATATTTCGTATGTTGTTCCTAAGCGCTATGTTTATACGGATGAAGAAAATCTAGATGCTGTTTTGGACGCGCAAAGTGATCTCTTGCCACCAGATGAATTACCTTTTGAGGTTGCTGAGGAATACTATCTTAATGAAGATATAGGCTATCAGCTTGTTGTACTTGATGCTGCATTGGGTAGTCGATATTATGGTCTAACAAAAACGACAGATGGTGGCACTTACTGGGAGATGCTTAATGCTAGTCCTTTTAATAATAGTAGCGGTGGAGCAACAGGAGTAACCTTTATTAATGAAGACCTTGGTTTTGCTGGTTTGTCTCATAGCGGTGGAATATATGCAGATCTATATAAAACAACAGATGGTGGAGAAAATTTTGAGATAGTCAAATTACCAGATGTGATGGTTCCTTTAAGTAGTACAAAAGATTATAACCCATTTGATTTTCCTGAAATGCCTTATGAAGAAGGTGGAAAGCTTGTGTTATATGTTAATCAAGGTGCGGATGGAGATTATAATAGAGGAGTAAGAGCTATTTACCATTCTTATGATCATGGAGAAACATGGGAATTTATTGAAGAAGAATGATTTTTGTCTAACCCTATTTATTGAAAAATGACGAATAAAAGCTCTACAAACTATCTGAGCATTCGCTAGTTAGTTCGTAGAGCTTTTTTAGTGTTCAAGTTCCCTTACAAAATAATTATAAAAATATTAATAGAGCAAAAAATTAGGAAATATCTTTTAGACTCATTTTCACAAAGCGAAAAATACGAACATTAATAATTTATATAGTTTTAATATATATCTTAGTTCGTTAAAAAACGATGTTTTTATTAAAATGTTAATTATTGTTTGTTTTTACATTTTTATTATGCTAAAGTACAGATAATTCAATAACAAAGGAGATTATCTTTTATGGCTGAAGTAACAAAAGCAATTTTAGGTTCTTATTTTCATACACCGACTTATGGAGAGGTCACGTATGTAGAAGATGCATTAATTTTAATGAATAACCAAGGTATGATTGAAACAATTCTGACACCAGAGGACAAAGACTATTCATCAAGAGTAGAAGAATATCATAAGAAGGATCAATTAAAAGAATTGTCTGAGAACCAATACTTATTACCCGGATTTGTCGATACACATATTCACGCGCCACAATGGCCACAAGCAGGTATTGCATTAGATGCTCCTCTTAATGTCTGGCTTGATGAACATACATTTCCACTTGAAGCAAAATATGCAGATGTCGAATTTGCTCGTGAAGTGTATACAGATCTTGTTCAACAATTACTAGCACGAGGAACAACGACGGCATTGTATTTTGGAACGATTCATAAAGAGTCAAGTTTTGAATTGGTTAAAATTTCTGCTGAAATGGGACAACGTGCATTAGTTGGAAAAGTAGTTATGGATGATAAAGAAGGAAACCCTGATTTTTATCGTGATGAATCGACAGAAATTGCTTTACGTGAAACAGAAGAGTTTATTCAAGAAGTAAGAGAATATGGAAAAGATGTTCTGCAAGGTGTTTATCCTGTTGTTATGCCACGCTTTGTTCCTAGCTGTACAGATGAAGCTTTAGCTGGTTTGGGAGAATTAGCAAAAAAATATGATACACATGTACACACGCATTGTAGTGAAGGTCAGTGGGAACACGATTTTGTAAAAGAGAGATTCGGTAAAACAGATACTGAAACATTACGCGATCTTGGATTGTTTGGTGAAAAATCTGTCATGGCTCACTCAAATTTTATTAACGATGAAGATGCTGGTATTTATGTAGAAACAGGAACCGCTGTCGCTCATTGTCCAATTTCGAATGTTTATTTTGCGAATAGTGTGATACCAATCAAACATTTGAAGGAACTTAATGTTCAAATTGGATTAGGTACAGATATTTCTGGAGGCTTTTCTCCAAGTCTTTACGACAATATTAAGCAAGCCGTTATGAGCTCTCGACAATTAGAAGAGGGTGTAGACACAAACTTGCCACAGAATAAACGTGGTGTTCCAAATTCTCGTATATCTGTAGCGGAAGCCTTTTATCTAGCAACAACAGGTGGAGGAGAGGCACTTGATCTACCCGTTGGTTTAATTGAACCAGGTTACACAGGTGATTTCCAAATCGTTGATACAGCAGCTGAAGGACATGAACTTCCATCTTTTAATGTTTTTGATGAACCTGACTATATCTTACAAAGAATTTTATATTTATCTACACAGGCGAACATCAAAGAAGTGTATGTCCAAGGCCAACGCGTTCATAAAAGATAAGAGGGATAAAAATGAGTACAGAAATAAAAGAAATATCGATTCAATTTGAAAGAACAACAGAAAAAGATCTTTCGACCGTTCAGACGGCATTATTAGGACTTGAACATATTTTAGTAATGAACGTTTTTGTGATTCCTGTTCTTGTAGCTACGGCAATCTCATTATCGGATACAGCAGCTACGCAACTTATTCAATCAGCATTCTTAGGTGCTGGACTCGCTACTTTAATTCAAGTCTTATTTTTCCATAAATTACCGGTTGTTAATGGTGCTTCATTTGTTCCTATTGGTGCAATAATTGGTATTTACCATGGAACAGGTAGTATGAATGTGGTTATGGGATCCAGTTTAGTGGGTGCTTTATTTATTTTATTGTTGGGCTTTTCAGGTATTTATAAAACCATCACGAAAAACTTTATTCCTACCTTAGTTAGTGGAGTAGTCATTATGATTATTGGTTTGTCACTTTTACCATCCGCTTTCGGAAGTAATATTTATGTTGAAACAGCCAACTTAACTATTCATCAAAATATTTTATTAGCTATCATCACTGCAGGAATATTAGTTTTTACATCTGTTATCGGTAATTATATTAAATCTCTAGGAAACGTCTTTCAATATACTTCCGTTATTATTGCTTTAGCGTTCGGAACTTTGATTGCTCATTTCATGGGAGGCGTTAATTGGCAAGCTGTTACAGATGCAGCATGGATTAGTCTCCCGCGTTTTGCTTTTATTGATTATGGTTTTAGTTTTGATTTTTCGGCAATGATTACGATGGTGATTATTTATTTAGTCATTCTTACTGAAGCCACAAGTACTTGGTATGCGATTCGTTCGGTTTCTGATGAAGAATTAGACGATGAGAGAATTAATCGTGGTGTTATCGGTGAAGGAATAACAAATTTAATTGGCACTTTCGTTGGAGCAACACCCAGTGCAAGTTATTCATCTAGTGCTGGTATCATTTCAATTACAGGTGTGGCTAGTCGTAAAGTTTTTATTGCATCAGGTATTTGGTTATTAGTTTTAGCCTTTGCGGGTAAATTATCTGCAATCATTCATGCGATTCCTTCATCTGTTATTGGTGGTGTATTTGCGATTGTTTGTATTCAAATATTCTTAGCAGGGTTCAACGTTGTAAAAGAGGAATTAACAACAGATCGCGCAATTTATATTGTCGGTATTCCATTAATCGTTACCATTGGTTTAATATTATTACCAAGTGAAGTGGTTGAATCAGCCCCACAAATCGTACAGTATTTCTTGAATTCACCGGTAGCTGTCAGCGCGATAGTTGCTATTATATTGAATAAATTGATTCCAACTCCAAAATGACTCATATAAAAGACTGTTTACTGAATAAAATTTAAGTTGTAACAATTCATATTATAAAAGAGACAACCATTTTTTTACGAAGGGGTTGTCTTAGTTTTGCTTATTGGCTAGAGACAATATTTTTAACATCTATAATTTTAATTTCTTTTTTTGATAAAAATGGATTTTATCTGAACAGATCAATTGGTTCAAAGAAACAGCTGAAAAATACAAAAATAACGATCAAGTAAAAAGAAATTTAATCTTTAACATATTCCAATTCCGGAATATTGGTTAACGAGCCAAAATATTTTAACAGGAAATTTTAATGAAAATATTGTTATGAATTTAGAGTGGACAGAAAAGATTATTGATAAGGGGCGGAGGAGCATTATATGGGGGTTGGAGAATTAATAAATTTATTAGATAAGTTTACTATAAAATCTGTTGCGCAATTTTATGGTCAGGAATTGAGACATTATCCAATTGAAAAATTAAAGAAAAAATTTTAGTCTAAATATTTTCTTACTGAAAAGCTTAAGAGTGATTCTTAGGCTTTTTTATAGGCACAAAGTTTCATTATTAACGGATAATATATGAAACTTTATCTAACACATGATATAATACATTTAAAAGTAAGCGCTTTATTTAATAAAATTGAAGATCATAAAATATAGAGGAGGGTAGTTACTTGAAAAGTAAGGCACATTAACTACAGTTAAAAATCCTTAAAGAAAAGAGGAATAGAATATGGCAAAACGTACGAATGTTGACTTGTTGAAAGATATTTTAGTCAATGTTGGCGGGGTAGAAAATGTTCGTTCTGCGACAAACTGTATGACTCGAATGCGTATGCGTTTAAAGGATGAAGATAAAGTAGACCACGATAAATTGGAAGATGTCGAAGGTGTGATGGGTGTAGTAGACGCAGAAACTCTACAAATTGTTGTGGGTCCTGGTACGGCTAGAAAACTTACTGAATTATTGATTGAAGAATATAAAATTCCAGAAGATACTGAAACACCTTCAGATGCCGAAGATTGGCGCGATACAAAACAAGATATAAAAGATCGTCAAAGTAAAGGTAGTGGAAAAAAAGCGCTGGAAACAATCGCTAATATCTTTATTCCAATGATTCCGGCCATTATTGCTGCAGGTTTATTTCAAGGTTTTAGTAGTTTAATTGGAACAATGATTGGCGAAGGAACAATTGATGGTGCTTTTTGGACAGCAACACAAACATTTTTTGCATTGATTGGGAATAGTTTCTTAGGTTATTTTGCTGTTTTTACTGGGGTTAACGCTGCAAAAGAATTTAAAGCAACGGAAGCACTTGGTGGTATGATCGGAGCAATGTCAATTGCTGCACCATTGATTGATTTATCTACTCAGTTTGGCCTTTATGATGCAGAAGAACCATTAAATTCTATTTTAACTACTGGCAAGGGCGGCATTATTGGAGTTATCATTGGCGTCTGGATTTTAGCACAAATTGAAAAATTCATTCGTAAACGTGTGCCCGATGTATTAGATATTATGGTTTCGCCGGTTATCACGCTGCTGATTGCGGGTTTAATTATGGTATTTATTGTTATGCCCGTTTCAGGTGTTGTATCCGATTGGTTAGTTTCTTTCTTAAGTATCTTTATCGGATCAGAAAATGCGATAGTCAGTATTCTATCTGGATACATTTTAGCTGCTGTTTTTTTACCAATGGTTCTATTAGGACTTCATCACGGATTAATTCCAATTTATGCTATTCAGTTAGAAACATTAGGTGGGGTTAGTCTATTTCCAGTACTTGCTATGGCTGGAGCGGGTCAAGTAGGCGCAGCGATCGCTATTTACATGATTGCAAATAAAGCAAAAGATGACCGTATGAAAGGAGTTATCACTGGTGGTTTACCTGCAGGAATTTTAGGAATTGGAGAACCACTTATTTATGGAGTAACTCTTCCAATGGGGAAACCATTTATTACAGCAGGGCTAGGAGCAGGATTTGGTGGAGCTTATGTTATGATGATGGGAGTTACGGCTAGTGCTTGGGGACCATCTGGTTGGGTGGCACTTCCTCTTATGCAAGGCACCAGCTCCATGTTACATTTTGGAATTGGCTTACTGATTTCATATGTAGCTGGTTTCATTATTACAAGGCTCGTTATTAAAGAAGAAGATATAACCGATGTTTGAACTATAAAGAATGTATTAGAATAATGACAAGCAAAAAGCTGTGCTTTTATTAGCACAGCTTTTTTAAACGAAAAGAATTAAACTACACTTAATTTTCTTAATCCATCATAGAAAAGTGAGCATTCAAGATATCTTCTGTTACAGGTCCTACGACACGTTCTTGAATAATTCCGTTAGAGTCAATAAATAAAGAAGTCGGAAGTGACTCTACATAAAAGAGACCAAACATTTCTTCGACACCATAGACATTTGGAAAACTAAATCCATACTCATCCATAAAATCTTGTACATTCTCTAAGTTACTTTCTGAAACTGTTACATTTACTCCAACTAAAACAACATCATCTTGTGATTCCGAAAAACTTTGGAGATGTGGAGCTTCAACTTTACAAGGCGGACACCAACTAGCCCAAAAATTCAGGAAGACTTTTTTTCCTTCAAAGTCAGATAACTTAATAATTTCTTCACTACCTACTTCTTGTAATTCGAAATCATAAACTTTCTCACCAGGGTAAGCACCATAGGTTAAACGCGGAGAACTGTTTACATGGCTTTCAGTTTCGTTAGTAGTCTCTTGATCTGTATTTGTGTCTTCTTCTAACTCTTCACTATATTGAAAGTCATTATCGTCTTCTGATTCATCACTTTGAGCAAGCTCAGAATTATTATTTGTGTTTGATTCCTCATCATTAATAATTGTAACTTCTTGTTGACTTGCTTCTTCGCGCGCTAGTTGTTCACTATTTAAATCTTTTACAAAATCATAAATAACAAACAAAACAGCCGCACCTAATAAAAGTAAAACACCAATTCTTATGCTTTTCTTATTCATAAAGGCCTCCTTTTAACCTAACCACTGAAATGGGGTATCTTGTAACCAAATCGAAAGTTTTTCAGACAAATATTCAAGTTGTCCTGTGAATAATAAAACGCCCATGATAATCATTAAGACACCACCAATTTTCATCAACTTTTGACTATGCTTCAAGAGAGATGGCATTCTACCTAAAAACAATGAAACAAGCAGGAAGGGGATAGAAAAACCGATAATATAAAGTAGTAAAAAAAGTACAGGCGTAGTACCAGTTGAAAGTCCAAGTAATAAAATTCCAGAGAAAATAGGACCTATACATGGCGTCCACCCTGCCGCAAATCCTAAACCAATAAAAAAGCTAGATGCAAAACTCGTTGTTCTATTCGTAATATTTTTTCGAGTATCACTTAGTAAACCGGGAATTTTAAGCCAGTCACCAATCACTAAGCCTAATACAACCATAAAAATTCCAGCTAATCGTTGAAGAAGTACGGCGGTGGCACCAGTCATTATATTTGTTAAAAAGTTGCCTAAATAACTAATCCCTAAACCCAAACTTAAATAGACGACTGAAATACCTAATAGAAAAAACAATGAATGAGCAATTAATGTACGTCTAAACTCACGACTATCATTTTCGCGAACTTCTTTCACACTTTTTCCAGTAATATAGGATAAATAAAGTGGAAGTAAAGGCAAAGTACATGGAGATAAAAAAGATAATGCACCGGCTCCAAATGCTAATAAAGCAGTTATTTCTGTTTCGATGAAACTCTCCTCCTAAACCAATATAGTAACAAACTAATCCATATAAAAAGACTTATTATTTGATAAGGATAAAATACAATTTGATAGTAAATAATCACACTACTATAAAAATACATAACCACTGCATGTAAAACTACCATCAACAGTAGTAGAAATTCATTTTTCCAAATACTTTTAACTTTGTTATGAAATAGATACAAAACAAAATAAACAACAATAAAAAGAACGGACATCAAGTTTCTATATTTAAAATAATAGAAGAAATGATTGAAAAATCCTAAAAATAGAAAATATCCTAAAATACCATTGATTATTTCCATATTATTTAGAATTTCTTTTCGATAATGAAACATTAAATAGGTCACAGCAGTAATTACTCCTAACCAAGAAACATTACTTGAGAACAAAATAACTCGGTAAGGTTCCTGAATAACTCCTCTCAAATTGAAAAGGGCATTCAAACCTAAAGTCATAAATATAAAATAAAAAACTCCATCGGTCACAAGTGAGAATATCTTCTTTTTAAGAAGCGCATCGTAATCCGTTGTCACATACCAAAAGAAAGAAGCGATTAAAAAGAGGACAATCACTTGAAAAAATGGGTTTTGAACAAAATTTGGCAATAAAACCCCTCCATTTTTTATTCAACAATTCGCTTGAATAGTTAATCCAAAAATTAGTGTACCGATTTTTAATGCTGTAAGCAAGTATCCAGATTGTCTGATTTGTTATTTCTTAAAATTTACTATTTATGGTTTTTCCATAAGTACTTTACAAAAACCATTGTTTTCCATCTTCAAAATATAATGATATAGATCTTGGAGATAATTTTCGATCATTTGATTACGTGAATCTGAAACCCCTTTTTGATAAATCATATATAAAACACGCTTGATTGGAAGATCATGTTCTACCTCTTTTATATATTTATTATGACAGTTTAATGTCTTGTACATGCATAGAGGAACAATTGCCCAAGTATTTTTTGATTCTAAATAACTCATTAAAAGTTCTGGGGAATCCAGAGTAACTTTTGGCAATTTATTCGGATCCCAGTGCTGATTGTACCAGTCTTCATAAGCGGGGCCCCAACCGATATAGATTTGATTCTTTTTCTCTAATTGTTTTAAATGAGTATAGTTGGCGTAGCGACTATCATAAATAACAAAAAGTGGTTCTTCGAGGAGACTTTCTGTCATAATTTGTTTCGACTGATATGGTCTAGATACAATTCCAATATCTGTATCGAAAGAGTAGACCATATTGTAAATTGTACGATTCCAATGTGAACTAATATCTAAATGATGTTTTTCATTTTCTAAATACACTTTGTAAAAATCTCGAAAAAGATACGTATTTACACTTTGCGGTGCACTAATTTTCAATTGAAGGCGCTGACGGTTCTGTTTCCAGTCATCGATTTCTTTATTTAACTCTAAATAACGAGCAGCAAAGTCTAAAAAGTCTACGCCTTTTTCAGTGAGTTCTAACTTTTTATTTCCAGGGCCACGATGAATTAAACGGGTCTCTAATTCTTCTTCCAATGCGACTAATCGATCTGAAAGCGTTGATTGGCTGATATATAATTTTTCGGCAGCTCCTGTAATACTTTCTGTTTCTACAATGCTAATAAAAGATTCTATTTTATTTTGGTCCATATTAAGCTCCTTAAACATCGCTTATTTCGATATTAATAACGATAATTTATATTTATTTTTTATATTGAAAACTGTAATATACACTCAATGTTGGTATAATATTTTAACATAATTACTTTTTTTAATTTAAAACAAAAAAATAATTACCACTTGAAATTTGTTAAATGAAAATTACGATAATAAAAAGACAATAACATAATAAAAGGATTGATGAGAATGGAACCAGTTATTGGAATCACTGCAGATAGTACTTTTGTAAATAATAGAAGCTACCCTGAACCACATAAAGTTAATTTTTCTCCTCGTAATATATCAAAAGCTGTTTCTATGGCAGGAGGTATCCCGATTATTCTTCCAGTCAATGAATCTGGCATAGCAAGAAAGTATGCGGATATTGTAGATGGTTTAATTCTTGCAGGTGGCGCAGATGTATCGCCAGCTTTATATGGGGAAGACGCACGTACTACTATTAAAGCTACCTATCCAAAGCGCGATGAAGCAGAAGTTGCAATTGCTGAGAAATTTATTGATAATGGAAAACCCATCCTAGGAATTTGTAGAGGCCTGCAGTTACTTAATGTTATATTCGGCGGAACGCTCTATCAAGATTTAAGTGAGAATTCAGAAGTTTCTGTAAAGCATATACAAGAAACGGCTTCTAATCATCCTATTCATGCGGTCGAAGTGAAAACAGATTCATATATGTCTTCTTTTTTATCAGAAAAGCTCTATGTAAATTCTTTTCATCATCAGATTATTCGTGATTTAGGAAAGGAACTAAAGGTGTCCGCTTCATCAAGCGATGGGGTGATTGAAGCAATTGAAACAGTCAATGATAAGAGAAGTGTCGTAGCTATCCAATGGCATCCAGAAAACTTATATTATAAAGACAAAGATCATTTTGCATTGTTTGAAAACTTGATTTTAAGAGCAAAAAATTAACATTTTAAAACCTCTAATTTACTTTAATTCCACAGGTAAATTAGAGGTTTTTTAATTGATTGCTTTAAAAGTATATTTTGTTTTAAATATTATATCGTTATATTTAATGGTGAAAGTTTTCATTTTTTAAGCATTTCATTTAGTCTTATCTTTTAAAATTATTGCAAATAGTGCTAGAATAAGAGGGAAGATAAAGAAGACACAATATTTTTACATAAATACATAGGAATACACTGACGGGGGTTATTTTGATGGAAAAAATAGAAAAACCAAAATTGAAATTGTTTTCGCTTAATTCAAATCGTCCCTTAGCAGAAAAGATTGCTGGAAAACTAGGTATAAAATTAGGGAAAGTTAACGTTACACGTTTTGATGATGGGGAGATTAATATTAACATTGAAGAAAGTATTCGTGGTGACGATGTATATGTTGTACAATCAACTTCTTATCCAGGAAATGAATACTTAATTGAACTTCTGATTATGATCGATGCATTAAAAAGAGCCAGTGCAAAAGAGATTAATGTTGTTATCCCTTATTATGGTTATGCTCGTCAAGACCGTAAAGCAAAAGCACGTGAACCAATTACCGCAAAATTAGTAGCTAATATGTTAGAAGCGACAGGTGCTGATCGAGTCCTCGTTTTAGATTTACATGCTGCACAGCTTCAAGGTTATTTTGATATACCTGTAGACCACTTACTTGGTGTACCATTGCTTGCAAGTTACATTTTAGATTACGATTTTAATGGAGAAGAACTGGTGATAGTAGCTCCTCATCATGGGGCAATAAGCCGCGCACGTATGATGGCAGAATTTTTAGATGTTCCTTTAGCTATTGTAGATAGACGAGGAACAAAAGGGGACACAGTTGAAAAAGTAAATGTTATAGGTGAAGTGGACGACAAGGTCTGTATTATTGTTGATGATATTATTGATACTGCAAACACGATCCTCATCGCAACAAAAGCATTAACACAAGAAGGCGCCAAAAATGTTTTTGCAGCTGCTACACATGGTGTTTTCTCAGATCAATCCATTGAGAAAATAAAACAAGCGAACATCGAAAAAATATTTGTGACAGATTCTATTTATATACCAATAGAAAAACAAATTAACAAACTCGTACAAGTGACAGTTTCTGAATTGATTGCAGATGCTATTGAGCGTATTTTTTATAATGAGTCTGTAAGTCCTCTATTCAAAAATAAATATGAAGGATTTGAAAAAGATAATTAACAAAGAACAACATACTTCAACTTATATATAAATTTATTGAAAGGTTCTTCTAATGAACTGCCCCCTGTCAAGTAGACAGGTAAAAAAATAAATAATTTTTGAACCATACATCTAAAAGTGTATGGTTTTT
>JBCLPZ010000015.1:0-39641 GCA_041223305.1 Carnobacteriaceae bacterium 52-44
TGCAAAGTATGGTAAATTTGTCCGCAAACACTGGTAAAAAGAACCGCAAGACTGGTACAAATCAGATGCAATATTCATCTATATAAAAACAACCCATATCTGCCTGAAAATGTGCATCAGTTACGTGTAAATATGCGTAAAATACGAGCACTTCTAAATTTTTTTAAACCACTTGTAGCTCGAGAAGAATATGAAAAATTGAATAATTATTTCCGTGAACTTTCCAATCGACTAGGGCCTATTCGAGAAATCGATGTTTTGATTGATTATTTTAATACAGTGGCGAAAAAAGAACCTCAGTTAATTAATAATTATGCTGATATATTTCGTTTCTTAGAAAAAGAACGGCTACAACTCATTAAATATGTATCTACAAAAAAAGCTTTTGAAGAATTTGAAAATATTTTAATCGAAGCTGAAATAGCTTTAAGCGAATTAAAATTCGATTTAATTCATACAGAAAAAAATAATTTAGAAGAATTTATTGATAAAAGATTAAAGCAAAAAATAAATAAACTAAAAACACTCTATAAAGAAATAGATTATGAAAGTTATAAAAATATTCATGATGTACGTAAACAGTCTAAAAAAGTGAGATATACTACAGTAGCTTTAAAAAAATGGCTCTCCAAAAAAGATTATAAAAATGTTTCTAAGAGAACGGAAGAAATTCAAAACAAATTAGGAAAACTTACGGATGAATACATCAACAATGAAAGAATAAAAGACTACAAGAAGAAAACCGGTAAGGAAGAATTAAATAAATCTTTTGAAAAAATGCTATCTTAGTAAGAAAAAATCATTTTAAAAATATATTTTAAGAGCTCACTCTTTGATAGAATGAGTTTTTTTCATTAAAAAACTATAAAGTATTATTTATATCATTACGTTTTATGTGCCTGTTATAGTATACTTTTATACACAGTAATTTATGATGGGGTGATTAAATGTTTTTAGCTTGGAACGAAATAAAATACTCAAAAACACGCTTTGCTTTAATTATAGGTGTGATGGTGCTTGTTAGCTATCTTGTATATTTTCTAACGGGTTTAGCTTATGGCTTGTCTCAAGATAACCGAACAAGCGTTGATCAATGGGAAGCTGATGCAATTATTTTAACGGATGAGTCAAATGCAAATATTAGCATGTCCATGATGCCACAAAGTGAGAAGAATGAAGTAAATGCAAATGAAGTAGCTGCTCTAGGTCAAACCCCTAGTGTCATTCGTAAAGAAGGAGAAACGAGTGAAGAGGCCAAAATTGACGTAACATTTTTTGGGATTAACAGAGACGAATTCATCATGCCAGAAATTATAAATGGAGAAGAATTTGTAGAAAATTATGAAGTGGTTGCTGATTACAGTCTTCAAGAAGAAGAAGGAATTGAACTAGGGGATGAGCTGAAACTAGCCGGATCTGATATCACTGTGAAAGTAGTAGGTTTTACTAAAGATTCAAAATTTAACGTGGCTCCTGTGCTGTATACTACAATTCCTACTTACCAAGACGTGCGTTTTGAAACGATTGATGATTCAGATGATGGAAGAATTAGTGCTTTAGTTATTCGCGATGAATCGGTTGAATCGGTTGAACTTGAAAACGATGATCTAGTTTTGTATCCAATTAATGATTACATTGCTGAAATTCCTGGATATATGGCTCAGCTATTAACTTTTGGTCTTATGATTGGTTTTCTGATAGCCATTGCAGCTATCGTTATTGGTATTTTTATGTATGTCTTAACTGTCCAAAAATCTAGTATGTTTGGTGTGATGAAAGCTCAAGGGATACCCACAGGTTATATTGCAAAATATGTAGTCACACAAACCTTTTTACTGGCAACAATAGGGACATTCATTGGATTATTGCTAACAATCACTACTGCATATTTTTTACCAGCAACCGTACCTTTTCAATCTAATCCCTTATTCTTAATCATTATTACAGGACTTATTATTCTATTCGCAATACTGGGGGCTTTTTTCTCAGTTCGGACGATTGTTAAGATTGACCCACTTGAAGCGATTGACTAGGAGGACATTAAATGAAGATGATAGAAGCACAGAATGTATCAAAAATATTTACAGATGGGAGTCATGAAATAACTGCCTTAGAAAGAACAAATTTCTCCGTAGAAACAGGAGAATTTGTAGCTGTAATTGGCCCTAGCGGTTCTGGAAAAAGTACCTTATTAACGATTTTGGGTGGCTTACAACAACCCACAGAGGGAAAAATTTTAATTAATGGAAATAGTTTTAGCGAAGTCTCAGATAGTGAGCGCACGAAATTAAGATTTGAAGAAATAGGTTTTATCTTACAAGCTTCAAACTTAGTTCCTTTCTTAAAAGTAGAAGATCAAATGCGCCTTGTTAATAGAGTAGATAAAAGTAATTATGATGAAGAAAAAGCGGATGAATTATTTGATTCTCTAAGGATCTCAGACTTAAGAAAAAAGTATCCTGCAGATTTATCTGGAGGAGAACGCCAGAGGGTTGCGATTGCAAGAGCTTTATTTCATGACCCTTCTGTTATTTTAGCGGATGAACCTACTGCAAGTTTAGATACTGAACGAGCAGTTGAAGTCGTTGAAATTCTAGCCCGTGAAACGAAAAATAAAGAAAAAGCCACGATTATGGTAACGCATGATGAAAGACTTATTGGTTATTGCGATAAAGTATACTATATGCAAGACGGTGAATTGAAATTAGATGAAGAAAAGTCGAATAAAGATAAACCCAGTATTGAAGATCTAGAGTAAAGTACGCAAGATATCTGATTAAATATTCAGTTGTTTGATAAGATGTTTTAGCTATTTTTTCTATAAATTAAGGACATTATATGAACGAATTGAAATTTGTTTTTATAGAAATAAGTTTCATTTCCTGTGGATATTCAGGAAAGCTTTTTTTGTGGAATAGTTTGGTTTTATCTTATCTAGTTCATAAATCTAGAATATATATTACTCCTTTTATGGAGAAAGGTTAGTGATATATAGTTTCCGTATTTCCCAACATTAGCACTTTTTATGTTTCTACACACACTTACTTGAATGCAAGAGGAATTATTCAAATAGGTAGGTATTATAAAAAAGATAAGGGAAAAAATCCTCAAGGGCTTGAAAGCGATGACAAGAAAAAGCAGACTGTTCAGTACCATAGAAGAAACACGAGTTCAGTCAAAGGAATGACGAGTGACACAGGGTATAAAATATCTAATGATCGTTGTAGCTTACGTGCTGGTAAAAGTGAACCTTTAGCATTCCAAGATATACATTTTTTACAGAAAATAATCTCGTTTTAACCGTGAACGAATTCCCGAAAAGTTGTACATGCTCGAGGTTTTGGAGTTTATGCGGACTTTGAATTAACCAAAACAATGAAAGAATATACTGTAGCTGACTTTTTACAGGAACTCAGTACTGTAACACCTTTATTCAATCGACTCTCTAATTTCATAGGGAATAAAGGCTCAAAAGATACTGCTGTAGATATACGTGGTTTTGCGACGAATTATTAATAAAGAAGGAAAGTCAACTTTTGTACGATTTGTGTGAAAACCTAAATAAGGCGTACATTCATTACTAATGGAGGAAGCTAATATTATAGGTGGAAACGATCCAGGTTTCCATCGTCGAGATATTATTGAAACGATTGAAAGAGGAGCTTATCCTGAGTACGAACTTGGTGTACAATGAATTGCTGAAAAGATGAATTCAAATATGATTTTGATGTTCTTGATTCTACAAAGGTGTTGCCTGAGGAAGTTATTCCTTTTGAAATTATAGGGAAACTAACTTTAAACAGATTAGTTGATTATTTCTTTACGGAGGGAGAACAATCTTCCTTTGATTCTGCTACTCTTATTCCAGGAATTGGTTTCACGAATGATCCTATTTTATAAGGAAGGGCATTCGCTTATCGATATACAGACTATAATCGGCTTGGCAAAGGTAACATTTACGTACCATCTACAATACGTAAAAAAATCAACCTATTCGTGAGCAAAATGTTGACCTGTGGGCACATCTAGATGATGAGTTTGCAAATAAAATATACTTGCTGATCGATTAGGTGTGGAACACCCTGAAAACACTCAAGTGGAAGAATCGAAAAGTTCACCAGCACTGAGTATGGCCAATAACTCCACATTCTGCTCTACTCAAAAAGTTGCCGTATTAATTGATGGAGGCTTCAATGGTCAAGAAGTTAAAAATATATTAAATGCCTTACAACAACAGAATGTGTTCATTCACATTGTTAGTGAAAATTTAGGGACTCTTACAGGAGACGATGGAACTCAAATAAAAGTAGATGAAACGTTTAAGACAAAACATCCAGTGCTATATGATGCTTTTTATATTGTTGGTGGAAAGGCGAAAGATCAAGAGAAATTTAACCTATACCTCATGGAATTTTACTCTGAAGCTTATAAATATTTTAAACCAATAGGTATCGCTACAAGTAAAAATTCATTTATGAAGATACCAGAAGGAGAGAATCCTCTGGGTGTTGTTTTTTCTGAAAATAATGATGACTTCACAGCACAATTTATAGAAGCCATTAAACAAATGCATTTCTGGGACAGAAAATAATTTCTGATAATTAAAAACAGATTTTTTTCAATATTATATAAAAAAGGTTTATTAAGCTTAAAAGAGAGTCTGGCTTTTGATATATGCCAGACTCCCTTTAGAATTTAACTTTATATTTAGTTATAAGTTAATCGGTTGTCCACCTGTAACTCCGTAAATTTGTCCTGTAATATAACTTCCTTCATCAGAAGCTAATAAAACATAAACAGGAGCTAGTTCTACTGGTTGTCCAGCACGTCCAAGTAGGCTGTCTTGTCCAAACTCTGGGATAGCTCCTTCTGGTTGTCCTTGATCCATTTGTATCGGTGTCCAAATTGGACCAGGTGCTACACCGTTCACACGTACACCTTTTTCAGCAAAAATACTTGATAGAGTGACGGTAAAATTAGCAATAGAAGCTTTTGTAGCTGCATAATCAATGATATGTGAACTTGGATTAAATGCTTGTACAGAAGTGGTAGTAATAATGGCACTTCCTGGTTTCAAGTGGTTTTCTGCAGCTTTTACTGTTTCAAACATACTAATGATGTTTACCTTAAACGTATCATGAACTTGTTTCATTGGTAAATCACTAAGTTTCGTATGCGCAATTTGTTGAGCTGCATTTAATACTAAGATATCTAAAGCACCGAATTTTTCCACTGTTTTTTCAACAATTTCAGTTGCTGCATGATCTTCACGTAAATCATAAGGAAGTAGTAAGGCTTTATGTCCTTCATCTTCTATGATTTTTTTCACTTCTTCAGCATCTTCTTCTTCGCCAGGGAAAAATTGGATTGCAACATTTGCTCCTTCTCGCGCATAAGCAATCGCTGCGGCACGACCAATTCCTGAATCTCCACCTGTAACTAAAGCATTACGACCTTTGAGACGGCCATATCCTTTGTAGTTTTCTTCTCCACAGTCAGGTTTTGGCTCCATCTCATCTTGTAAAGCGGGAGTATCTTGTTCTTGATCGGGATATTTTCCAGTATAATACAGTTCTCGCGGATCTCGTAGATTATTATTTTCCATCAATAAACAACTCCTATTTTGTATTTTTGTACAGGTTTAGAATATCATCAGTAGGGATTTTTAGCTATTAAAACGAATTCTTAGAAGAGAATATAAAAGATGACAAAATGTAATATTTTTGATAATATATATTTAGATATTTAGCTAATTAACTAAATTAAAATTATAAATAATTACTTTAAAGATTTAGAAATGAGGAATATAAAATGGGGTTTCAAGAAACATTTAAAGCTTTAGCGGATCCAACCAGAAGACGCATTTTAGAAATATTGAAACCGGGTCGAATGACTGCTGGAGAAATTGTTAATGAATTCAATGTCACTGGCGCAACCATTTCACGACATCTTTCTATCTTAAAAGAAGCTGGTTTAGTCAGTGATTCAAAAGAAGGAAAATATGTTTACTATGAACTAAATACTTCAGTTGTAGAAGAAGCTATGAAATGGCTGACAAATATTATTGGAAAGGATGAAGAATAATGAATAAAATTTTTCATCAATATAATCGTAAAGTTTGGGTTATATTTTTAATTACTTTAATTATTGGAATTATTATTTTTCCTAGACTCCCTGAAAGTATCCCTGTTCATTTTAATTCAGTAGGGGAAGTAGATAGGTACGGTAGTCGCTGGTATATATTTTTGACTCCATGTATTAATTTTATAATCATTTTACTAGCAGAAGGTCTTCGTAAAATTGATCCGAAATCAGATGTCTATCAAAAATTTGAGTCACAATACTATAACATTATGTTTTTCGTTGCTCTTTTAATGTGGAGTATTCAATTGCTTACAATTGCCTATGTGTTTGGCTATGAAATTAATATAGCGCGAGTAATGCCATTTATAATGGGTGTAATGTTTATCTTTTTAGGAAATATCATGCCAAAATTTAAGCACAATTACTTTGTTGGTATCAAAACAAGTTGGACTTTAGCTTCTGAAAAAGTCTGGTATTTAACTCACCGTTTTACAGGCGTAATTTGGGTTGTTGGAGGGATAATCATTCTGTTCAGTGCGTTTTTACCAGTTGAAATGATTGCATGGGTTTTCTTTGCAATAATCATTGTACTCGTAGTGATCCCGTTTGGAGCTTCTTATTACTTTTATCGTGAGACAGAAGATAAATAGGTCTATTATAATAATCAATAAAAAAAGCTGGCAGAGAGGAAATCCTCTGCCAGCTTTTTATCTTGTATCTTTTATCTTTTTATGGATTCTAAACCTTCAGCTTCTAAAAATTCGCGGAAAGGCTTTAAATTCCAAGCTTCAAAGCGATCTTTATAAGCTTTAACTTCTTCTTCAGAATGGTATTTCGTATCTAATTGTAATGCTTCAACTGGAATCGGTTGTTCGTTTGTAATTTTTGCATCAATTACAACGACCTTGCCAGCTTTCTCATTTTTAATTACTTTTTCAAATATTTCATCAATCTCATCAATCGATTTTATGGTATAACCAACTGCTTCTTGTGCTTCAGCAATTTTAGCAAAATCAACAGATTCTTCAAAGTCGACACCATAAAATAAGTGTTCATTAGTTTCTGCTTGTTCTCTTTTGATAAAACCATACATCATATTCGAAAAGACGATATGAATACTCGGAATTTTGTGTTGAACGAGTGTCACAATATCTTGCATGACCATACCAAAACCACCATCACCAGACAAACTCCAAGCTTGTCGAGTCGGAAACTCAAGATTTGCGGCTAGTGCACCAGGTAATCCATTTCCCATCGTTGCAAATTTTGGAGAAATTCGCCATAAATTATTTGGTGTTAAGTGGAGGTGTCGAACAGAATGTTGTGTAACATTTCCCACATCAATAGAATAAGTTGCATCTTCATCAGAAAATCGATTAACCGCATCAAAAATTTGATAGGCTTGCAACTTATCTTCTTTTTTAGTTTCGAGTGTTTCCATATATTCACGCCAGTTTCTATTGTTTTCTAGACTAGCGCGATACCAAGCATATGGCTTAAATATTTGAATTTAGTTAGAAATTCTTTAGATGATTCTAAAACACAATTGAATAAATATTGTGAAAAGCTTATTATAGTTACAGTACAAAAAGTTGGGAGAAAATTTATGTTCAAATTATTTGAAAATTTAACGAAACGAGACAAAGCATTTATGACATTAGTTCTCGTTTTTATTATTGGTCAAGTATGGCTGGAGTTACAATTACCGGCGTATATGCAAGCTATAACTATTCTGATTCAAACACCAGGGAGTGATCTTAATCGGATTTTGTCCGTTGGTGGTTTGATGGTGTTGGCTGCTTTAGGTAGTTTAATTTTATCTGTGCTTGTGGCAGTGCTTATCGCAAATGTCTCAACAAATTTTGCAGCTAATTTAAGAGAATTGCTATTTAATAAAGTTCTATCTTTATCGATGGAAGATATTAGTGGTTTTTCAAATGCTAGTCTTATTACGCGTTCAACAAATGATATTACACAGATACAAGTATTTTTAGTTATGGGTCTACAAATGTTGATTCGATCACCGATCATGGCGACATGGGCAATACTTCGAATATCAAGTACGGAATGGGCTTGGACTTTCGCTACAATTATTGCTGCAATGACATTATTTGTTATTATAGGAATTTCAATGTATTTTGCTGTTCCTAAGTTTAAATTACGTCAACAATTAACTGACCGATTAAACTTAATAACAAGAGAAAATCTTACAGGAATTGATGTTATTCGCGCGTATAATGCGGAGAATTATCAAACAGATAAATTTGAACAGTCAAATATTGATTTTACAGACACCAATATTTTTGTAAATAGAATTATGGCCGTTATGCATCCATCCATTTTCATTATTATGAATGCATTAACACTTGCTATTTATTGGATAGGCGCTTTCCTTATTCAGAATACAACAGCAGGTAATGAAGTGATTTTATTTTCAGAAATGGTTGTATTTTCAACTTATGCGATGCAAGTGATCATGTCTTTACTCATGTTAATTGTTGTTTTCGCGATTTTTCCGCAAGCAAAAGTTTCTGGGGACCGAATTAGAGAAGTACTTGATAAGGAATCAACAATTATCGAAGGAACTGAAACAAAAGGAAATGAAAATCATTTAGGTGAAATAGAATTTCTCCAGGTGAGTTTTCAATATCCAAACGCGGAAGAAAAAGTTTTAGAAGATATTTCATTTAAAATAAATCCTGGAGAAACACTCGCTATTATTGGAGCAACAGGTAGCGGAAAAAGTACATTGATAAATTTAATCCCTCGCTTTTATGATGTAACTTCTGGGGAAGTGCTTGTTAATGGACGAAATGTAAAAGAATATACGGAAGAAGCATTAAATAACACAATAGGTTTTGTCACTCAAACGGCTATTTTATTTTCCGGAAACATTGAAGAGAATATAGCATATGGAGAAAATGATAAGGCATCTCTAACAGAAAATGATATACAACATGCAGCCAAGATTGCTCAAGCAAGTGAATTCATCGAAAAATTAGATGAAGGTTATGAGTCTCATGTTGCCCAAAGTGGAACGAATTTCTCAGGTGGGCAAAAACAACGAATCTCCATTGCAAGAGCTATTGCGCGTGATCCTGAAATTTTAATCTTTGATGATTCTTTTTCGGCACTTGATTTTAAAACGGATCGACAATTACGAGATGCACTTAAAAATGAACTGGCTCATACGACAAAAGTGATTGTTGCTCAAAGAGTGGGTACGATTAAAGATGTGGATCAAATTATCGTATTAGAAAACGGAAAAATTGCCGGGATGGGAACACATAAAGAGCTATTAGAAACAAATGAAATTTATCAAGAAATCGCGCACTCTCAATTATCAGAGGAGGAACTAGCATGAGAAGAAGACAAGATATAACTGACAAGCCAAATAACTTATTTGATACTTGGGTGAAATTAATTAAATATAGCCGAAATCATTGGCTAGGGCTTTTATTTGCTGTTCTTCTAGCAGCTGGAGGTAATATTTTAACAGTTATTGGTCCAGACCGTTTAGCAGATATGACAGATGTTATTGCAGCTGGGATGGAAACAAATATTGATCTAACAGCGGTAACAAGTATTGGATTATCTCTTCTTCTATTATATGGCTTTGGAGGTTTATTTAACTTGATTCAAGGATGGATCATGGTAAGTGTTACTCAAAACATATCTAAAAGTCTTCGAACAGATATTTCAAACAAAATTAATCGTCTTCCAATGGCTTATTTCAGTAATACAACAGTAGGAGATACGCTATCTCGTGTGACTAATGATGTGGATACTATAGGGCGAGCTTTGAATATGAGTGTTCAAAATCTTATCTCATCAGGAACGATGTTAATTGGTTCTTTTATCATGATGCTATTAACAAATGGTTGGTTAACTTTAACAGCAGTTGGAGCAACATTGGTCGGTCTTTTGTTAATGGGAATTATCCTATCAATTTCTCAAAAATACTTTGTACAACAGCAAAACCATCTTGGAACAATCAATGGACAAATTGAAGAGACGTATTCTGGCCATACGATTGTAAAAGTTTACAATGGAGAAGAAATTGTTCGTAAAGATTTTATGGATATGAACAAAGAATTACGGGACAGTGGCTTCAAAGCTCAAGCATTATCAAGTTTAATGATGCCAATTATGACTTTCATTGGTAATTTTGGCTATGTAGCTGTTTCCGTAGTTGGTGCTTTACTGACAATCAATGGAAGTATTTCTTTTGGAGTAGTTGTTGCATTCATCATGTATGTTCGTTTATTTACACAACCGCTCTCGCAAATTGCCCAAGCAGTACAAGCGTTGCAATCAGCAGCTGCGGCAGGTGAACGCGTTTTTGATATGTTAGAAGAAGATGAAATGGAAGATGAGCGTTATAAAACGAAAAAAATTGAAGAAGTAAAAGGCCAAGTTGAATTTTCTAATGTCCAATTTAGTTATGATAAAAATGAAAAACCAGTTATTAAAAATTTTTCTGCCTTAGCACAACCTGGCCAAAAAGTAGCAATTGTAGGGCATACAGGTGCAGGAAAAACAACAATTGTTAACCTTCTGATGCGTTTTTATGAAATTGATCAAGGGGAAATATCTATTGATGGCGTTTCTATTCAAGACATCACTAAGGATAACTTACATGAACAGTTTTGTATGGTATTACAAGATACGTGGGTGTTTGAAGGAACCGTACGTGATAATTTAATTTATAATACTCCGGATGTTTCAAATGAAGAGATGGTTCAAGCAAGCGAAGCAGTAGGATTTGATCACTTTGCTCGAACTTTACCCAAAGGATATGACACTCTTTTAGATGAAAAGGTGCGATTATCACATGGACAAAAGCAACAACTCACCATTGCTCGTGCAATTATTGCGGATAAGCCCATGTTAATTTTAGATGAAGCAACAAGCTCAGTGGATACTCGAACAGAGTTAAAAATACAAGAAGCAATGGATGCGTTGATGGAAGGGCGCACGACATTTGTCATTGCTCACCGCCTGTCAACGATTAAGAATGCAGATACTATTTTAGTCATGGACGAAGGAGATATTATTGAAAGTGGGAACCATGAAGAACTGATGGCTCAAAATGGTTTTTACACTGATTTATACAATAGTCAATTTGAACATGCATCATAATAAATCATTAAGTCAGGGGAAGAACCTCTGACTTTTTATTTTAGAGTGGATAAAGATAGTCTGTGTGTAATTGATATTAAAAATGCAAAAAGGAGCGGGAAAGATAAATGAATAAAACAATTGAAAAAATAGAAGATCAACAATTAAAAGAAAAGATCGCTAAAGAAATTTTATTAGATTTACCTGAATGGTTTGGACTTCCAGAGAGTACACAGGAATATATTGAAGAAGCAAAAGAGCTGCCGTTCTGGGTGGCAAAAGACAAAAATAAATATTTAGGTTTTATCACTTTAAAAGAAACAAGTATTGATTCTGCTGAAATTCATTGTATGGGTGTAAAAAAAGAGTATCATAGGGGTGGGGTTGGAAATAAATTAATAAAAGCGTTAGAAAGTATAGCTTCAGAAAATTATATTTTTTTACAAGTAAAGACTGTTGCTGAAGGACACTACGAAAATTATGATCAAACAATTTCTTTTTACAAAAAGATGGGATTTAGAAAATTAGAAGTTTTTCCTGATCTATGGGATGAATGGAATCCTTGTTTAATTATGATCAAAAAATTATAATTATTTAATTTTGAACAAACTTCCTGTATGATGAAATTACCAAATAAGAACGGAGTGTTTTTATGAATGATGGAAAGAAGCCTAAAAAGAATACAGATAGTAAGTGGGCAGCGGGCATTCCGATTGGTATTGCTTTAGGCGTTTCATTCGGATTAATAATGGATAATTTAGCAATAGGGATAGCTTTAGGCTTATCTGTGGGGGTTGCTATAAATGCAGGATTGAGCAGTCAATCTAAAAAGACAGAAGAAAATGACGAAGAAAGATAATACAAAAATGTATAAAATAATTAAAATAAAAGCCATATGTTGAAATGGTTATTCTTAAATGAATAGCACTTCTCATATGGCTTTTTATAATTAAATTAGAAAAACTATAGATAAATTATCTCTAAGAACATGAAAACTTAGTAATGTTAAAAGTAACATGTAATATTATGGTTATAAGCTATTAATTTTCTTTCTCTTTTGTAGAGCTTTTTCAGCTACTTTATGATCGTCGAATGGATATTTTTCCCGACCAATGATTTGATAATCCTCATGTCCTTTTCCAGCAATTAACACTAAATCATCTTTTTGTGCATTCTGGATGGCATACATAATCGCTTCGCTACGATCAGTAATTTGTAGATAATTTTCGCCTCTTAGACCATTTTTCATATCTTCGAATATAATATTTTGATCTTCAGTTCGTGGATGTCCAGTAGTAAATATGGCTAAATTACTATAATCTACACCAATTTGAGCCATTAGTGGTCGTTTATTTATGTCTCGATCTCCGTTACAACCAAATACACTGATGATATTTTTATGTCCTAACAATTGAAGAATCTTTAATGTTTTTTCTAATCCAATTGGTGTATGTGCGTAATCTACAACGACTGTAATATCATCTGTTTCGGGATCTGTAACAACTTCTAATCGTCCTGAGACTGATTCAACACTTTTTAAGGCAAAAATAATATCTTCTAAAGGAACAAATTTAGCATGAGCACTAGCAGCAGCAGCTAAAATGTTATAAACATTGTTTTCACCGATTAAAGGTGTTTCAACATAATATGAAGCCCCCTCATGCACTAGGGTGAAGCTTGTTCCAGAATTTGAATAATTGATATTCACCGCTTGATAATCAGACTTACGGTTAATTCCGTAGGTTACAATACTAGCTTTTGTTTGTTCCTTAAAGTAATAGGCAAAATCATCATCTTCATTAATCACTGCAAAATTCTCTTCACCGCGTATGTTGTGAGTTTTTAATTCTCGAAATAACTTTCCTTTAGCATGCATATAATTCTCCATAGATCCATGAAAATCTAAGTGATCATGCGTTAAATTAGTAAAAATAGCGACTGAAATTTCTGTTTCATTAATTCGGTTTTCAACTAAACCAATAGAAGAAACTTCCATAATGGTGTTTTTAATCCCCATGGTGGCCATGTCACTAAGGATATTTTGTAAAACTAGGGGGTCAGGGGTAGTGTTTTCTGTCAAAAATGAATAATTATTAGCAAAGGCTCCGATAGTTCCAATGACTCCAGAAGGGTGGTTTGTTTTGTTTAGAATATGATTTAATATATTTGAAGTCGTCGTTTTTCCATTTGTCCCAGTAACTCCGAAGACATTCATTTTCTTACTAGGATAGTCTAAGAAACGATTCATGAGAATCGAAAGATACTTATAAGTATCTTCAACATAGAGAATATTTGGTCTTTCAGAATTATTTTTTTCAAGGATTTCTTTCATATTTAAGTTAGCTAAAACTAAATGAGCCCCATTTTTAATAGCTTGGGAAACATATTTGTGGCCATCAACAGTGTGGCCTTTAATTGCGATAAATAAATCATTCTTTTTTACTTGACGACTGTCTTGTTTAATATCGTGAATCTCATAATTAGATAGATCTAGAAGATAAGGATTATCTGCGTCAAATAAAATTTCGTTAGCATTCTTCATTATTAACCTCCGGGTTTAATTACTTACCCAAAATATATTTAAGTTTATTTTTAAGTAAAGAAAATTTAGATTATACATTTAATTTTTTTCATAAAAAAAAGACACTCAGTAAGCACTTGTTCATGAAAACAAATTATAACAAGATATATAAAGCAATACAATAAGTACAAACTAATGAATAATAATGTTTCTCACTAAATAACTACGGTATCCATGTAGCGTATCACTTAAACTATAAATGAAGTATTCTTTTAGTATATACATATTAAGGTGGTGGGAACTTGTGCAAAAATCAAGTTCAAACAAAGAATTATTTAAACGATTAACCGTTCGGATTATATTAGCTGCAGTTTTAGTTATTGTAATTTTTTATTTATTACCTAGATTTATACATCTTTTATTTCCAATCATTTTAGCTTACTTATTGGCTGCACTAATCAATCCATTAGTGAACAAAATCAATTTCTAGTTTAAGAAAACTAAAATAAGATCTTCATTTTCAAGAAACATGATTACTTTGTTTTTAACTTCTTTCATTTTAGTTGTTATTTCAGTTTTTATTTATTTAGTATTTGCAACACTCATTCAAGAGGTTGTAGGACTAGCTACAAGTATTCAAGAGAATTGGCAAAACATCGTTACATTTTTTGAAGATTTGGAGAATTGGGTAGCAATGCAAGTTATTGTTCTTCCTGGACCAGCAGTTGAAATATTAGAAAATTTTACTGAAAGTATTTTAAATTTCATTCAAAATTTCAGTAGTAACTTATTAAGTATTACTGTTTCATCTACTGGATGGCTTATTTCTAGAATGGGTTCTTTTTCGTTAAATTTCATCACTTTTTTCTTAGCTTTATATTTTATTATGTCAGATTTCAATGTGATCTTAGGTCACGCTATTCAACGTACAGATCAACGGTTGTTAGATTCTATAAGATTACTCAAAAATTCGGCTTTAATAGGGGTCATAGGTTACGTTAAAACGCAAGTTATACTAGCAGGTGTGGCTTTTATATTTATGTTTACCGCATTTACTCTTTATGGACAACCTTATAATTTTATTATTGCTTTAGCTTTAGCTATTGTAGATTTCATACCGTTAATGGGAACGATTGCAGTTTTAGCCCCATGGGGAGTTATTGAGATTATTGGAGGAGATCCAAATAAAGGAGTATTTCTCATTTTTCTCGGGATTTTATTTTTTGTTTTTAGACGTTTGACTGAACCAAAAATTATGGGAACACAAACCGGTTTACATCCACTTTTAGCATTGATTGGAATCTATGTAGGCATTCAATTTTCAGGACTTTGGGGAGCTTTATTAGGTCCCTTAGTGATGATTTTAATTATAAGTGTTATCAGATCTGGTGTATTAGATAACACATTTAGAGACTTTAAAGAAGTTTATTATAAAACAGCTATACTTTTAAAAAGAGATTAATTTATTTTTATAAATTAAAGGAAATGAGTGAGAAAACGATGGTGCAATATGATGCAAAAACACCCAATGAATATATGAAATTATTAGAGGAAGACTGGAGAAAAGAAAAGCTGATTGCGATACGCGAAACGATTTTAGACTATGCTCCAGAATTAGATGAAACAATTCGATATAAAATGCTAAATTATGGGAAAGTAGAAGAGGATGATTATATTTTTGCATTAAATGCTCAAAAACACTATGTTAGTTTGTACGTTGGTTCGATTGATAAAATTGATCCAGAGCACGAAATGTTATCTCATTTTAATTTAGGAAAAGTTTGTATTCGCGTAAAGAAATCAAATTTATTGGAAGAAACAAATTTAAAAGCGTTTATCCATCAAACCATCGATTTGTGGCGTGAGGGCAAAGATGTTTATTGTTAATGACTTATCATAAAACCTAAAAACAGGCTGGTTTATATACCTAGCCTGTTTTAATACATCATTTAAATTAATCATCAAAATATTCTTTGTTTTTTAAAAAGAAATACATTGCAACACCAGCAAAAACCGTAACGCCGATCATGATCCATGTACCATGTTCATGTTGCTCAAAAGGTAATCCACCTGTGTTCATTCCCCATAATTCACCAATTAGACTGGAAGCTGCAAGAATTAGAGATAAGGAACTTAAAAATTTCATTAATTTATTTAAATTATTACTCATGATATCGGAAAATAAACTGCTTGCAGAATCTAATAAATCTCGATACACATTAACAAGCTTTTGGACTTGGCGATTATACCATTTAATATCATGGATCAAATGTGGATTATCTAAATTTTCAATAAATTCTTCATCTTTTAATAATTTTTCAAAAGCTTCTCCTTGGGTATCAATAGTGTGTTGCAACATTACCAAGTTACGCTCTGTATTGGATACATCGACAAGCACTTGTCGTCGAGTAGCAGAGCTTTCTGCTTGATTATTCAAATCATCAATAATCATTTTTTGTTTACTTAATTCATCAGTAAAATGCGTGTAAGCAAGTAACCCCGCATTTAAAATGACGCTTTGAAGAGAATTAATTTCTGGTCCTTTATATTTTAACAGGACTTGATCTAAATCTGATGATTCTTTATTCATAAACCAAAAGAGTTCTTTTTCTCCTAAAATAAAAGTATGGGATTCGAGTCTGTTCTCGACATCTGTTTTTTCTTCAACATCTAATATATTTGAAATGACAAAAATTAAAGTATCTCCAAGTTTCTTATTATGAATTTTTTCGATTCTTGGAGCTACATGAGGAATATCATCAAAATCAAAGATATCTTCTGGAAGATCATAGGTGTCAATAAATTTTTTTCTTTCATGATCATTAGGGTCATCATATATTTTTAAAGTACTGTTATCTGAATCGGATTTTTGTAAACCATTTTCTGTTATATCGTAGATTTTTATCATTTTATTAGCCCCTATTCAGTTTTCTTAATAGTAGTTCTCAGTGAAAAAATAGTCAACTATAATGAAATATATAAGAAGAGCATAAATTTTTTTCAATTCCGTCTTATTGTAAAAAAATTTGTTATAATAATTTTATATTGAAAAGATATGTTCAGAAGTAGGAGAGGAATGAAATATGAATATTAGAAAAAATTGGCATCGAATGTTGAGCTTATTGATTATCGTTGTATTAGTCTATTGGGCTGTTAACAATATTGTGACCATTCAAAATTTTACAAATGCGATGACTTCCGCTTTTCAACCCTTTATTGTGGGAGGTACATTAGCTTTCATCTTGAATCAACCGGTTAAAATAATTGAAAAATGGCTTGTAAAATGGAAAAAAGAATATAAAAAATGGTTTCGTCCAATCGCTATCGTGATTTCTTTTATATTTGTTGTTTTGGTACTATTCTTTATTATCTTTTTAGTTATTCCTGATTTACAACAAACGATTACTTCTTTTATTGAAGTGGTACCTAATCAGATTTCTAATTTTATTAATTGGTTTACTAATTTCATTGATAACAACCCGGAAATTGTCCAGTTTGTTCAAGATCTTAATATTGATTTAGATTCTATTCAACAAAATTTAATTAACTATGTACAAACTTTTGCGACGAATACTTTAGGTAACATTATTGATTTTGTTACTACAACAATAAGTAGTGTTGTAACAGTTTTTATAGCCATTGTCTTTGCATTTTTTCTTCTTACCAACAAAGAAAAAATTACACGTCAGTTGAAAAAAGTTGTTTATAGTATTTGGTCATTAAAGTGGGCAAATTATATCGTGAATGTTGGAAAAAAAGCGAATGAGATCTTTTCAAATTTTGTGGGAGGAGAAATTATTGAAGCTTTTATACTCGGGGGCTTAGTATACATAGGGATGGTTATTTTTAGTTTTCCCTTTAGTTTGTCAGTATCTGTCATTACAGGTACGTTAGCTTTAATCCCAATCTATGGTGCAATAATAGGCGGGGTTATCGGTTTTGTATTAATTTCAGTGATTAACTTTACCCAAGCCATTTGGTTCATTATTTTTATTGTTGTCGTTCAACAAATCGAAGGGAATATTATTTACCCGAGAGTTGTTGGAAACAGTGTAGGACTTCCGGGTATTTGGGTGATGGTAAGTGTGACCGTTGGTGGTTCCTTCTTTGGTCTTGTCGGAATGCTAGTGAGTGTACCATTAATTTCGGTTGTTTATTCTTTGATTTCTGCCACAGTGAATTATCGTCTGGAAACTGCTGGCTTAGAAGTAGATTACGATTCAAGTGATTTATGATATTTAAAGAGGTTTACTTTGTAAGTCCTGATTAGCTAAAGATCAAATAAGCACTCAATTCTTCATAGACGAAGAGAGTGCTTTTTATTTTATTTTTCGATTAATTGAATTCCTTCAGCAGTGGCGGCTTTTATAATTAGATCTTTGGCTAGGTCTAACCGCTTTGTTCCTTCTATTATGTGCTTCTTTTCTATAACCATTGCAGGAACGAGATCTAGACCGTATTCTTCAACAAGTTTAAAGTCTTTTATCTCTAAAGCTTCTGTTTTTGGATCTTCATAATAAGTTAGCCATGTCCTAAAATCTAACTCCGTTTCTTCGATTAGTTGAGCAATCACTTCTTCATCACCTATAGTTCGATTTTTCATATAAATTGCTTCTTGAAATAAATCGAATAAATCCCACGCATTTCCGCCAGCTAAGATACCAGCTCGAATGGCTATCATTGATAAACGAGCATAAGGCTCATCAAAATTAGTATGCTTTATTCCTTCAATATTAAAACGCTGGTCATCATCTATCCGATTAGCTGTTCCCCATTTTTGAAGCATATCCGCACGTTCTTCTTCTTTTGTTTTGAACGTTTCATCGACATGGTCTTCATCCTAACGAAGAGGATGGGAGCGGTGAGTAATTGCTATGTTTTTATATTTATCAGTAATTTTTTTAAGTCGTGCTGATATAATAAAGCAGTTGTCACACATAGTACTGTGAAAAATCTCTATATTTAACATTCTATTCCTCCGAATTTATAGTCTTCAGTCAGTATACCAGAGATTTTAAACATAGTTTAAAAGAGAGATTCCCCTAAGGAAAACTTAAATAAAACGAAAATATGGTATACTATATGTGAATATAAATACAATCAAATATTATTTTTTAAAAGCAAAGAAAAGAATTATACACGAAAGAAAAGATTGAATTTAGAGCATCTTATGCCACTTACAGAAGTGAATAAAATTGCGCTAAGTCAAGTAGAAACTGACGAATCATTCCAATGAAAACTTGATCGAGTAAAAAAATGGACAGTCTGGAAAAATGAATGAGTGAACCATTTTGGCGAAAATATTACTAAAGTAAAAATAGATGCCCAAGCAAGATGGAACTGTGGTCCAAAAAAAGCTGAAAAGTTAAACAGTATACACCTGAGAACATATCAAAGCTCCTTGTTGTAAAGAATTCTTTTTTACAAGGCGCTTTGTATTGTATAAAACATTATACGTTGAATGTTTATTCAATATTTTTTCATTGATTTTTTAATGTTTGTGAACTAGTATATTTATTAGAAGTTTATTGAGGAGATGTCAGTAGTGAGTAGAAAAAAGAGAAATAGTATACAGATTAAAGATTTAGTTTCAGTAGGTGTCTATACGGCTTTATATTTTATTATGGTTGCTATATCTGCATTGCTAGTAGTTTTTATAATTCCTGGTTATTCGTATGTATTTATTCCAGTAATTTCAGCTTTGCTATCTGGAACAATTTTTATGTTGATGGTTGCTAAGGTTCCGCGGTTTGGTGCAATTACAATTATGGGTTCAATTATGGGAATTTTCTTTTTTATTATGGGACGTTTCCCCGGAGCACTTTTTATTTGTATTGGGATTGCTTTAATTGCGGATGGGATAGCTTACGCTGTTCGATACAAAAGTAAAAAAGGTTTGTTGTTAAGTTATTTAATTTTTTCATTTAGTACAATTGGACCAGTAGTTCCTATGTTTGTCTTTCCCAACTTATACATAGATCAGTTGGTTGAAATAGGGAGAGATGCTTCATATATTGAAAGTGCTTTTGCGAATATTTCACAAAACACATTTCTTATTTTAGTGGCTGGTATAATTATCGCTGCAATTATTGGTGGTTTATTTGGACAAAGTATGATGAAAAAACATTTTGAAAAAGCAGGTATTGTATAATGAATCGAGTATTAGATCCTCGTGTTAAGTTATTATTATTAGTTCTTGGTGCAGTATACATTAGTCTACAATTAAGTTTTCCTATAGAGTTATTTATGATTTTCATATATATTAGTCCCTTATTTATTGCTGGATTATATTCATGGGGGCTTACTTTCTTATTCATATACGCACTACAGATACTAATCTCTGTATACCTTGTTCCAAAAATTAATATTGCATTCATCATTTTTGTTCTTTCTTTTTTAATTTACGGCTTACGGTTTTTACTACCTAGTATTATTGCAGGAGCTTACTCAATGAAAACGACTGCGGTTAGTGAATGGATCGCTGCATTTAAAAAACTGCATCTTCCAAATTGGTTACTCATTCCTTTAGCGGTTATGGCAAGATTTTTTCCAACTATCCGGGAAGATTACCATCGAATTCGACAAGCAATGGCTTTTAGAGGAATAGGTACTGGGTTTTGGGACTTGGTGAAGCATCCTATTCAAACATTAGAGTTTATTTTGATTCCATTACTTATGAATGCGACACAGGTATCAGAAGATTTAACTATTTCATCTTTAACCAAAGGACTTAGTCTAGCTGGGAAGCATACTTCCATTGTACAATTAAAAATGACAGTTTATGATTGGATTTATGCCGTTCTTGCATTCGTACCGATAATCTTGCATTTAGGAGGGATTTAGTGTGAAAAAAATGATTAACAGTCAAGATGTTTCATTTAAATATTTGCATACAAATGACCCCTTTCTAAAAAACATTAACCTTGAAGTAACGCCAGGTGAATGTGTATTGATTTGTGGTTCAAGTGGTAGTGGGAAAACAACTTTTTCTAGATTAATCAATGGCATTAGCCCTAACTATCTTGAAGGAGATTTAAAAGGACAGTTGTATACGACTGATTTGAAAGCTGGAGAAGCCGAAATTGAAGAGTATGTTCCAGTGGTAGGAAGCGTATTTCAAAATCCTAAAACGCAACATTTTACTGTAGATACGACCAGTGAATTAGCCTTTCCCCTAGAAAATACTGGAGCAGATCCAGAATTTATTCGAGAACAAATAAAAAATAAAGCAGAAAGTTTTCAAATTTCCTATTTATTAGATCGAAATATTTTTGAATTGTCCGGAGGGGAGAAACAACAAATCGCCTTTGTGGCTGCTAATATGTTAGAACCTGCTATTTTAGTTTTGGACGAAGTCACTAGTAATCTTGATCAAGAAGCTATTCATCGTATTCGTCATATGGTGCAGGAACTAAAAAATAAAAATATGACGATAATCATTTTTGAGCATCGATTGTCATGGACAAAAGATTTAGTGGATCGATATGTTCTATTTGAAAAAGGAAAAGTTAAAGATGAATGGACGGCTTCTGATTTTAATGAATTATCAAATGAAGACCTTCATCATTTAGGACTGCGATCTATGGATCTGTCCATTCACCGAAAAAAAATTCAAGAAAAAATTAAACATTCAAAAGAAAACATGAGTGGTATGTTACAGACAAATAATTTAGACATAGGCTATTCAAATCGAGATGTATTATCTGAATTGGATTTAGATTTTCAGTCTGGAGAAATTCTTGGTTTAATGGGTCCAAATGGGACAGGAAAGTCTACTTTAGCTAATACGCTAACGGGTTTACAAAAACCTATTTCAGGAGAAATTATTTGGAATAATGAAAGAATGTCTCCTAAACAATTGATACAAAAAAGCTTTCTTGTAATGCAGGATATGAACTATCAATTGTTTAGTGATTCAGTTGAAGATGAGATCCTTTTAGGAGCTGAACATTCTGAATATTTAGAGGATGTTATGGAAGATTTGAACTTAACGGATTATAAAGATCGACATCCTATGAGTTTATCAGAGGGTCAAAAACAACGTGTTGCTATAGCATCTGCATTACTATCAGGTAAAGAAATTATTATTTTTGACGAACCAACAAGCGGATTAGACTATCTGCATATGGAGCGCTTCGGGAAATTATTAAATAAATTAAAAGCAACTAAAGCAGTAATTATCGTGATTACACATGATGAAGAATTAGCTTCTGAGTGGTGTGACTCCATTATTCAGTTGGAGAAACAGTAAAAATTGCATATCTTATTAAAGAAGACATTGAGAGGTTTCAATGTCTTTTTTTTAATCAGTAAAATGCGCTAAACAGTTACTAAAGAGATTTAAGGTCATAAGAAGTAGACCTCTTTATATCATAACTATTATGTGGATGCTAGATAAGATAATTAGTATTAGGAACGATTTGAATGTGCGAACTTCTATTACATATAAAAGCTATCAATTGTGTAGAGCATCATATTATTGCTAGTATTAACTTGTAAAAATACATGTATGGAGAGTGAAGAACATGGCAAAACTTGAAAATCGTGTTGCTTTAATATATGGAGGAACTTCGGGCTTAGGTGAAGCTACCGCTCGTCTTTATGCAAAAGAAGGAGCAAAAGTTGCAATTGCAGGGCGATCAGAAGAACGCGGAAATAAAATTGTAAAAGATATTCAAGACAATGGTGGAGAAGCGGTCTTTGTTAAGGTAGATTTAATGGATAGTGACCAAATTAAGCAATCAGTTCAAGATACAGTGGATACTTTTGGCACCATTGATATTCTTTATAATGGGGCAGGAATATTAGATAAATATGAAGATATCATAAATACAGATGAGGAAACTTTTGATTCCGTGATTGAGATTAATCTTAAAGCTGTCTTTACGGCTACAAAAGAAGTTATGCCGATATTTGTTGAAAAAGGAAAAGGTGTCGTTATTAATTTAGGCTCTCAGGGCAGTAAATTCGCGGGTGTAGGAGGAACAAGTTACGTATCAAGTAAACATGCGATTGTTGGATTTACTAAACAATTAGCTTATGATTTCGGACCAAAAGGAATTAAAGCAAACTTACTTGCTCCAGGATACATTGACACACCAATGACAGACGATGTTGAAGAAAAAAGACTTAAAGAAATTCCAGATCAAAGAGCAGGGAAGCCAGAAGAAGTAGCGAATCTAGCTCTATTTCTTGCCTCAGATGATTCCAACTACATGAATGGTACAGAAGTTTATATGGATGGTGGATGGACAGTCGGTCGATAGTTTTAAAAAACCAGAAAAGAACTTAGGATTTGGATCCTGAGTTCTTTTTTAGATTAAAAGAGGAGGAATTTTAAAATATATATTTGTTAAATAATTCACAATATAGAAGTTAAATAAACCTTTATCTATGAGCGTTTGAATTTACATCATTCACAAACGTTATATATAAAGTATTCAACAACAAAAATGAATACGTTTTCAATATGTTAATAATTTCACAAATAGCTTTACTTTTCTTTTTTTCGTGTCTATAATGTAAATGAAAAGAGCATTAAACATTATAGAAGGAGATGCAAAAATGGTTGAAAAAGTAAAAGAACGTGAAATTTCGGCAGTAGACGTAGTGGATGAATTAGTTCAAAAAGGAACAAAGGCTTTAGAAGCTTTTAGAAATCTAAACCAAGAAGAAGTAGATTATATTGTAGCAAAAGCTTCGGTTGCAGCACTAGATCAGCATGGAAAATTGGCTAAACTTGCAATTGATGAGACAAAGCGTGGAGTCTTTGAGGATAAGGCAACAAAAAATCTATTTGCATGTGAGCATGTCATTAATAACATGCGTCATTTAAAAACTGTTGGGGTCATTGACGAAGATGAAGTGAATGGAATTACGATGATTGCTGATCCTTTAGGGGTTATTTGTGGAATTACGCCAACAACAAATCCGACTTCAACAACTATCTTTAAGTCATTAATCGCTTTAAAAACTAGAAATCCCATTATTTTTTCTTTTCATCCATCAGCTATAAATTGTTCGATTGCAGCAGCGGAAATTGTCTATGAAGCGGCCATCAAAGCAGGAGCTCCAAAAGATTGCATCCAGTGGATTGAAGAACCTTCAATGGAAGGTACAAATGCACTGATGAATCATGAAGATATTGCAACAATACTAGCAACAGGTGGAAATGCTATGGTTAAGTCAGCGTATTCTTGTGGTAAACCTGCTCTTGGAGTAGGAGCAGGAAATGTGCCTGCTTATGTTGAAAAAACTGCTAATATTCAACAAGCTGCTCATGACATTGTGATGAGTAAATCTTTTGATAATGGAATGGTTTGTGCTTCTGAGTCTGCTGCAATTATTGATAAAGAAATTTATAATGATTTTTTAGATGAAATAAAGTCTTATCATACGTATATTACAAATGCAGAAGAAAAAGCATTACTTGAGAAATATGTTTTTGGAGCGACAGCGAATAGTTCTGAAGCGAAAAATGCTAAACTAAACCCTGATGTTGTTGGAATGGACGCTTCTGATATTGCAAAAAATGCCGGTTTTGAGGTTCCAAAAGGTACAAGTATTTTAGGTGTAGAGATTAAAGAAATCGGTGAGAAAGAACCAATGTCGCGCGAAAAACTGTCGCCAATTTTAGGTTTGTATCAAGCAAAATCACAAAAAGATGGTATTGAAAGTGCGAAGAAAATGGTTGAATTTCATGGTCTAGGACATTCGGCAGCTATACATACAACGGATGAAGCATTATCTAAAAAATATGGTGATGAAGTAAAAGCTATTCGTGTAATATGGAATTCTCCTTCTACTTTTGGAGGAATTGGAGATGTTTATAATGCCTTTGAGCCTTCTTTAACTTTAGGGTGTGGTTCATATGGAAGTAATTCGGTGGGTGGTAATGTCAATGCCAACCATCTTCTCAATATTAAAAAAGTAGGGAGACGTAGAAATAACATGCAATGGTTTAGAGTGCCTTCTCGAATTTATTTCGAACGTGATTCAATTCAATATTTACAAAAAATGCGTAATGTTGAAAAGGTAATGATTGTTACTGATAATGCAATGGTTGAATTAGGATTTGTAGACCGTATTATTGAACAATTACATTCCCGAAGAAATAAAGTTATTTACCATATCTTTAATGATGTAGAACCTGATCCGGATATTAAAACTGTTCGTAAAGGTGCGGAAGCTATGCACGAATTCCAGCCAGATACTATTATTGCGTTAGGTGGAGGTTCTCCAATTGATGCAGCTAAAGCAATGTGGTTATTTTATGAACAACCACAAATCGATTTTAACGATTTAGTGCAGAAATTTATGGACATCCGAAAACGCGCTTTCCGTTTCCCATTATTAGGCGAAAAAGCTAAATTTGTAGGTATTCCTACAACTTCTGGTACAGGTTCAGAAGTGACACCATTTGCTGTAATTTCTGATAGAGAAAACAATATGAAATATCCTTTAACAGATTACGCATTAACCCCAACAATTGCAATTATCGATCCTTCATTTGTTATGACAGTTCCAGCAAACGTAGCAGCTGATACTGGTATGGACGTTTTAACTCATGCGATGGAAGCTTACGTCAGTACGATGGGGAATGACTATACGGATGGATTAGCGTTGCAAGCAATAAAACTTGTATTTGAAAATCTAGAACAATCGGTTAAAGTAGGAGATTTTGAATCCCGAGAGAAAATGCATAATGCTTCAACAATTGCAGGAATGGCTTTTGCAAGTGCCTTCTTAGGAATCTCTCACTCCATGGCACATAAACTTGGTGGAGTTTTCCATACTGTTCATGGCGCAACAAATGCTGCTCTCTTGCCTTATGTTATACGCTATAATGGAACTCGTCCTTCTAAGACATCTAATTGGCCTAAATATAATACTTATCGAGCAGATGTTCATTATCAAGAAATTGCAAAAGTATTAGGATTACCTTGCGAAACACCTGAAGAAGGAGTCGCTTCGTTAGCTCAAGCTGTTTATGATTTAGGTAAAAAGGTCGGTGTTCAAATGAGTTTTAAAGAACAGGGCTTAGATAAAGAAGAGTATATGTCAAAAATTTCAGACATCGCTTATCTAGCTTACGAAGACCAATGTACACCATGTAACCCACGCTTAGCTTTAGTCAGCGATATGGAAGAAATTTTAGCGGATGCTTATTATGGCTATGGAAAACAACCAGGAAGAGTAAAGTAACTAAATAAGTTAAATTTGAAGAGTAAGTTGGGGGATCGCTCAACTTATTCTTTTTTTTATTAAATTTTATTATTAACCTTCAGATATCTATGGTAAACTCGACACTGACGTTTTATAAATCAAGTTTGTTGGAGGTTTTAAAGTGGATTACTCACTAATATTATTAGTAGCTGGAGCTGTATTTTTAGGTTCTCTTATGCGTTCTACATTTGGTTTTGGAGATTCTGTAGTAAGTATGCCATTACTAGCTTTACTTCCTATACCATTTTCAACAGCTGTTGCATTAGTTGGCTTAGTCGGGTTTACAGTTGCTTTGTTTTTTGCTGTTTCAGGTTGGAAATATAAAGACCCGATTATCCTTAAAAAACTGTCAATTGCGACATTATTCGGTATACCATTTGGTTTATTACTGGTCCATTTTGCTAATCAACAGTGGATTAGTGTGATTTTAGGAATTATATTAATTAGTTATTCGATTTTTTCTTTAACTCGATCAAAAGCTCAAGATAATCATTTAGAAGAAACCTTTAAAAATACGAATTATTCATTGCCTTTTGGTTTTGCGTCTGGAATGCTTGGGAGTGCCTATAATATGAATGGGATTCCAATAGTACTTTATGCGACGACAAGAAATTGGACACCGAATAAATTTATGGGAAATGTTCAATCACACTTTATTATTTCAAGTACTTTTATTATTATTAGTCATTTTTTAAGTGGCTTTTGGACAAAAAAAGTAGGGATATTTTATTTAAGTTCTATACCTGCGATTCTTTTAGCAATATGGGCTGGAAATTATTTGTATAGTAGGATAGATACAGATAAATTCAGACAATATGTTTTTTATTTAATTTTTATTCTAGGTGCCTTAAATTTAATTGAAATTTTTTAATGAACATTTTTTGAATTTCGTAAAGTAAAATTAGGATTGAACGGAAGGAAAAAATATGTTAAATTATGAATACACAAAAACGAAAGAGGTATGTAAATGATAAACTCAATGAGATTACGCTAAGAATGGCAATAGAAAGCAGATCAATCTTATCTATTTAGATTGGCTTATTTGTCATGCTTAAAAATCTTTATTGGGTATTTCATTTGGAAAACAAGATTTTCTCTATCTAAAGGGAGAATGTTTATTTATATACCCAAAATATGATGATTTTTTGCAGATTAAAGCCGATAAGACTTTGACCTGCATTTTTTATTGCCTAAATTCATGATGACACGAAGGAATAAAAAAATGCAGGAGTGATTATAAAATGGAAAATCTCGTATTAGAATTGAATAATGTTGAAAAAAGCTTTATGAGTAAAGAAATATTGACCATTGAAAATTTAAAAGTTTATGAAAATGAAAAAATAGGAATTGTCGGAGGAAATGGTGAAGGGAAATCAACGCTACTCAATTTAATAGCTGGTAAATTGGCCCCTGACATTGGAAATGTTCATCGAACCATTGATTTTGAATATTATGAACAAATCAAAGAAAATATTGAACCTAATTATATAAAAATCGATCCGGAATATTTATCTCGTCTAGATGTACCGGATCATGAAGTCACACATTTCAGTGGGGGCGAGCAAACACGCTTACGTCTTGCTGAATACTTTTCAACCTATCAATTTGGACTTCTGATGGATGAACCGACGACACATTTAGACACAGAAGGCATCCAATTTTTAGTCGATCAGTTAAAATACTATTATGGAACATTGATTGTTGTCAGTCATGACCGTTACTTCCTAGATGAAATTGTTGACACTATCTGGGAGATAAAAGATGGAAAAATTACTGTATATTCTGGTAACTATTCTAGTTACCAAGAACAAAAAGAACAAGAGCTTATTGAACAACAAAATGCTTATGAGAAATTTTCAAAAGAAAAGAATCGTTTAGAACAAGCAGCAATTGAAAAGCAAGAACGAGCAGAAAAATTAGCGAATGTAAGCAAAAAACAAAAAAATAAAGCTGTGAAACCGGATCGCTTGTCTTCTTCGAAACAGAAAGACACCGTACAAAAAGCAGCCCATAAATCCGCAAAAGCTATTCAAAAAAGAGCAGAACAATTAGAAACTGTCGAAAATGTAGAAAAAGAATCTTTCATTCATTTTCCTGAGCCGAAAAGCCTTGAGATGCACAACGATTTTCCGATTATGGGACAAAAAGTAACGATTAAAAAAGGAGATAAAGTACTATTCAATGAAGCAAACTTCCAATTGCCATTAGGAAAGCGAATTGGTATTGTAGGACCAAATGGATCTGGAAAATCAACCTTATTAAAGCATATTATAAATGATGGTGAAGGAATTACTTTATCAAATAAAATTGTTTTTTCTGTCTACAAACAAATGGCTTACCAGTTGAATGTAAATAAAACAATGTTAGAATTTTTGAAACAAGATTCTCATATGGAAGAATCGGTTATTCGAAGTATATTAAACAATCTGGGTTTCAATCAAACTGAAATTATCAAGAAATCTGTCACGGACTTGAGCGGGGGTGAAGCTACTCGCTTAGTCATTGCGAAGCTATTTACAGTTCCGAGTAATGTGCTGATCTTAGATGAACCAACAAACTTTATCGACGTGCAGACAATTGAAGCTTTAGAATTGTTGATGAAAAGCTATAAAGGAACGATTTTGTTTACATCTCATGATAAATATTTTATGGAAAATATTGCTGAACAAATTTGGCGAGTAGAAGATCAACAATTGAACTTAGTCGAATATTAGACTTATAAATATTGAATACAAAGTAAAAGCTGATTAGTTAACATAAACTAATTGGCTTTTGTTTTTTAAAAGGAGATTTGACAAAAGCAATTCCACATGGTAATTTATATTCAACAAATATAGAAAAGAGGGCAAAATTAAAACGATGCGCAACTAATCCTGTTTTTCCAAGAAATAGATAGAAAATAAATGTTGACTACAGTATTTGTATGTCTTATTTTATGTTATCTATTTGTCGAGCTGGAATAATGGGGGTAGGGGCAGAGTCTATATTTTTAAGTATAGATGTATTTAATTTGCCGAAACTGATTGAGCTCCCATTATAGATGAGGGGCTATTTTTGTGCCTCCGTATCTTAGGAGGAATTTTATGAACGTTATTAATATTCAACAACTTAAAGTAACAATCGGTGTACGAGATCTTTTAAATCTAAGGAACTTACAAATTCAAAGCGGACAAAGAATAGGCATTGTAGGTAAAAATGGGAGCGGAAAGACGACACTTTTCAAAGCGCTCCTTGGTGAGATTGAAGCGGATGTGAATAATTTTTCAGTAAATGGAACAATCGCTATGTTACCACAGTTGAAACGAACCAATACGTATAAAAGTGGTGGTGAAGTTTCTCAAGACTATATTATTCGTATATTGAATCAGTCTCCAAATATCTTACTTGCAGATGAACCAACAACTAATTTAGATACTTCACATGTGGAATGGGTGGAAAATAAACTTAAAGAATTTCAAGGAACTATACTGCTTATCTCACATGACCGAACACTATTGGATAATATTTGCGATATGATTTGGGAATTAGAAGATGGAAAGATAATTGAATATTCGGGAAATTATTCAAGCTATATTGAACAAAAAGAGAATCAAAAGAAACACCAGAAAAAAGAATATGAAAAGTTTAAACAAAAAGAACAACAACTAAAAGAGGCCATTATACAAAAAGATAGACAAGCTGAAAGAGCGACTAAAGCTCCGAAAAACTTATCCGCATCAGAGGCAAGGATTAAAGGTTCAAAACCCTATTTCGCAAAATTACAAAAAGGTTTACACCAAAACCGAAAGGCATTACAAACGCGTTTAGAAAAGTTAGAAGAAGTAGAGAAGCCAAAAGAAGAACTTCCTATTAAAATGACATTACCTAACGCACGAGCTTTTGAAAATAAAGTTATTATTCGTGCTGAAAAAGTAAAAGGAAAAGTCAACGAGAAAAGACTTTGGAATTCAGCAACTTTTTTTGTTAAAGGTGGAGATAAGGTTGGAATCATTGGTCCTAACGGGAGTGGTAAAACAACTTTATTAAAAAAGATTATCGAAGAGTCAGACGATAATTTGTATGTGTCGCCTGCAGTAAAAATAGGATACTTTGCTCAAAATATGGATATATTAGATTCGAAAAAGTCAATCATTGAGAATGTAAAAGAAAATTCAAAACAAAATGAAACGCTGATTCGAACGGTACTTGCACGGTTAGGATTTCCTCGAGAAGATGTCTACAAAAAAGTCGAAGTACTGAGTGGCGGGGAACGAGTGAAAGTTTCTTTAGCTAAAATATTCGTGAGTGATTGTAATACTTTAATTCTAGATGAATCTACGAATTTTTTAGACATTTATGCACTTGAAGCATTAGAAGAGTTACTCAAAGAATATGAGGGAACGATTCTTTTCGTTTCTCACGATCGCCAATTCATTTCGGCTATTTCGACAAAAATTTTGACCTTTGAAAACGAGAATTTGGAATTGTTTGCTGGATCATATACGGAGTATAACAATCGTAGCCAACTTGAAGAACGAGATATGACAGCTGAGTTTTTAATGAAAGTAGAGATGCAGATTACTTCTGTGCTCAGCAAACTGAGTGATCCTATGCTGAGTGAAGAAGATAAAGCCAAATATGATGGCGAATTTCAAAAACTTTTAAGCAAGAAGCGTGAATTAGAGAATAAATAATAATATTTAATCGATTATTTAAAGTCTGAGTTGAACAGCTCAGGCTTTTTTTATTGATTTTAAAAAAATTTCATCGATTTTTGATTTTTTCGCAAATTATATATGTAGAGGTTATTTTTGTTTGAAAAATTAGCCAGCTATAAAGATGTCAAGGAATAAATTAAAATTGTAGGTAATGATTTTAAATGAAATTATTTGAGGATTTTTTATAGAAAGGCAACTCAAATAAGCCTTGAAAAGACGATACAAAAAAATATCTCAGTCATCTTTTAAGTCAGGGTTGATGTGCACTTCATAGGGTTTGCTTTTTGTCCAAACCGCAAAGATAATATTGACCAGTTTTCGACACACAGCCCCAACAGCTGTACCGTGATGTTTTCCACGTTTCCTTAAACTTTGATAATAAAGGGAGAGGGCTGGGTCACGGTTCGAAGCGATAAAAGCGGCTTGCCATATGGCTCTTCTGAGATATGGAGACCCGCGTTTCGATAGTTTGTTCCTGGTGCCTGTAAAATCACCGGATTGATGAACGGACGCATCTAAACCCGCAAAGGCAAGTAGCTGATTGGGACGTTCGAAGCGATGAATGTCTCCGACTTCGGAGAGAATCACCGCGGCTGTGACGGGACCAATACCCGTAATGGTAGTTAAATGTTGATCTTGGAGGGCAACCAACTCAGCCATCTCCTCTTCAACGGTTTTCAATTGTTCTTCCAAAAGAAGAATCTGTTGAAGGAGTAATTGGATTTGGAGTTTATAGACATCAGTTGCGACTCGGATTCCAAAGGAATCTTTTGCTAAGTCTTTTAGCTGATGCACTTTCTCGGTTGATTTTTCGAGTGTTAAACGGCCATTGCTGGCTTCGTTTAGGAGTTCAATCAACTTTTGAGAGTCAATTTCAAGTAGGTCTTCAGGTAGAGGGGATTGGAGTAATAGCTGAGTCGATGACTTTCCAAACATATCTGAAAATAGTTTTTCATATTCAGGAAACACCTGATCTAAAGAAGCGATCACCTTTCTTTTGAGATCAGAAGTTTGATCGACAATACTATAGCGGAAACGTGATAGCTGCTTTAATCGGACGATATCTTCAGAAGGCAAATACGTTTGGTCAGGTAAATCCATCCGAATCACTTGTGCAATTAAGACGGCATCAATAGTATCTGTTTTCGTTTTGCGAATATAAAAATTTCGGAGGGTATCTGATTGAATGGGATTAAAAGGTATTACATTAAACTCTAAAGCGGTTAAAAATGAGAACACCGAAAGCCAATAATGACCTGTAGCTTCTAATCCGATCATGGAGTTATCCGGTAATAATTCATATTCATTAATGAGTTTTAATAACTTTTCACTACCGGCTTTCGTGTTACTAAACCGAATAGGTTTACCTACTGGTTTTCCTAGTTCATCAATAATCGCCGCTTCATGGTTTCGTTTACCGATGTCAATACCTACAAAAAACATTAGAATCAACCTTTCTAATAGAATTTTAGATAGTGGTTATCCTCTATGCTCTAGGGACGATATAGCCTCGTGTGAGATTCAGAAACATTGTTCTATCCAGCTCATACATATACTGTCCGTAGAGAAGAGGCGTCAGTCTAATTATGGAAGACTAGGCTTCAAGGAGGAAAACTACGACCTCTATCTATACGAAACAATTATAACTCATAAGAGTTATAGGTTTAAGTCAACCTTAACTGACTGATATAAATTGAGAAACAACAAAAGATTAGCCAATTAAGACTAATCATATTATACGAGGAGGAAAGAAATTGTTGGTATATCAGACAGATCGTTTGAAAGAAAATGCGAAGGAACCTACTCAACTAGATATTGAAAGAATCATTGATCAACGTTCGTATCATAGAACATCTCAACAAAAAGAACAATTAAGGTGGTTAGAAGGAGGTGAAGAAGGTGAACGAATAGTATTTAATTACCTAGAAAAATATGGAAAAGAGGATTGGGTGGTGATTCGAAACCTATGGATGAATAATGGAGGACCGTTTGAAGCAGATTTTATACTTCTTACTAATCACGGTAGTTATTTATTAGAAGTAAAAAATTATACGAGTGATTTTATCTATGAAGAAGGGATTGTAAGTTTTAATGAACATAAAAATTCGGGTAATCCTATTTTTCAGACAAGACGAAATACGATTAATTTAGAAAATATATGTCTGAGATCTTCAAATCACGGACCAGTTCAGGGAGCTCTTATTTTGGTTGGTGCTGATAATTATACTGAAATTAATTCTAGAATTGATGATATAGACATCGTTGATCGAACTCAACTAAGGCATTATATTCAACAAATTGTTGGTAAAGATCATTCAATTGAGGGTGAATTTTTTAATAAGAAATACTTAATTAGACAATTTGAGAGATTTGAAATTAATCGATATCATGGACCAAATCCTGTTTCGAAAGAAACAATTAACCATTTGAAAAAAGGAATCCAGTGTCCGCATTGTAAGAGTTTTTATAAAAAGACTAATCAGAAAATTATTCAGTGTACATGTGGATTCATGGAAGAGCGTGAGATAGCAGTTTTAAGAACAATTTGTGAATATGGAGTTTTAAATTTTACTGAAAACTTAAAAATAGGTGAGCTAGTTAATTTTTTGGGTGGTGCTATTTCAAGAGGAAGTTTAAGAAAAATCCTTAGAAAATATTTTCAAGAAGTTAGAAATGGTCGATATACATATTATACTAATCTAAAATTACCTATTTATAAATTATACAAAAGATTGAATATTAATAATTTTGTTCAAATAAAAATGAGTTATCAAGATTATGATAAGATGACTTGGAGTATTAACTAGATAAAATAGTTTTTTGATGATAAATAAAGAAATGGATTTACTAATGACAATCCAGCAGTTAATAATAGAAAAAATTTGACTACAAGAACTTAACCACGTACAAATAAAGATAAAATTTGACCATGGTATAATGTCAACGCACAAATAAAGAGAGATTTTGACCACGGAGATAGCCTACTAGACAAAAAAGTAAAGAATTTGATCGCAGTGACTTTCTCACACACATAAAAAACTAAAATTTGTCCGCAGGGCTGACCACCCGCATAAAAATAAAAATGACGCTCAAACGGTTATCGCTTGAGCGTCTATAAGGTGGTTAATTTTTAAAATAATTTTGGATTCGATTGGATATTTCTTCTTGTAGCTCCAAAACAGTATGCGTCGACTGCGACCACAATCTTTTGCTGGACGTTCACAAAGAAAACAGCGTCTAACAGGTAATCCTAATTTTGTGCGACTTTTGCCCTGTACTTCATTATTTTGATCAAGCATTAAAACATCTAAGTCAAATAAACGACCAAGTGGATGGTTCTCTTCAATGTTTACCATAACCCCATTTCTTTATGAGTATAGTTTGATGGGCTCGAAGCACACTGGTACACCAAAAGAGCTTTTTCAAAAAGCTCGGAAAGTAGGCTATCAAGCAGAAGTTTCTATGATGAAAGCGACTCAAAATGTGAATACACATAAAGGGGCAAATTTTTCATATGCAGTGATTTTACCAGCAACAGCTTACATAGCGAAAGAAAAAGGTTTTGGATTTCCTTTTACAAAAGAAGAGACGGAAGAAATGTTTCGATATGTATCGAAAATATGCAGTGGATTAGTTTACAATGATTTTCGTCATTTAGAGAATAAAGAAGAACTAAGTTATGGTGAAAGGCTCTTTAAAGAATATGGAATCGCAGGGATTCGGGGAGTAGCAGAAGCGGGATATCCGATCTTAACTCATACAGTTATGCCTTATTTACGTAGTCATTTAAAAAAATATCCAACAGATACTGAGGGAGTTTTACTTCATGCACTAACTTTGCTTATGAGTGAAGTAGAAGATACAAACTTAATACATAGAGGAGGGATTTCTTCTTATTATGAAGTGCAATCTCAAGCGAGAGAAATATTCAATAAAAGTAATCCGCTAAACATCCATGAGTACTTGGAAAATTTCGACCAAGAACTCATCAATCGACATTTAAGCCCTGGGGGAGCTGCTGATTTGTTATCTTTATCTATTTATCTCGCTCAGTTAGAAGGTTTATTGTAATTTAATGGTCTGAAAATTTAAGTCATTTGTCTCAAAAATATGATTCTAATTTTTATGCATCTTGTCAAAAGATTCCTAAAAATATGAATCAAATAAAAAGATTCCTTTTAAAACGAATGAAAGCAGTTGATTCCTTTTTTCATTCATCTTATACTTTTTATGAGGTGGTGACTATGAGTAAACAAGAATATATTGCAATTATAGGAGATATTCATGATTCTCGTTTAATAGAAAATCGAGAAGAAACTCAAAAACAATTATTAGAAAGCTTAAAACAAGTCAACAAAAAGTATCAAAAAGAACTTGCATCTAAATTTTCAATTTCAATGGGAGATAGTTTTCAAGGACTATTAGATTTAAATGCGCCTTTTATGGAAATTATTTTAGATATAGAGCTTGCATTACTTCCGGTTGAAATACGTTTTGGGATTGGTATTGGTGAAATTGCAACTGCAATTGATTCAAAAAATTCACAACTAAATGATGGTCCAGCTTATCATCGTGCAAGAAGAACGATTGAATGGATTGAACAAAGTGAACAACAGTATGCAACGCGTAAAACAAATATATTACTATTGTCTGAGCAAAACGAAACCGAAAGTGATCGATTGATAAATGCTATTTTTGCCTTAAATACAGCTATAAAATCAAAATGGTCAGATCGTCAAAAAGAAATTATCAAAGCATATCTTGAAAATAATGAAAATCAATATGATACTGCGCATGCTTTAGATATTGGACAATCCAGTGTAAGCAAATCCTTAAAAAGTACCAATTTTTATACCTATAAAGCAGCCATAGAAGATGTGCAAAATTATATGTATAAAAAAGCAGAAGGTGAGATGGATAATGTATAAAGAAGCAATTCTATTGTTCCTTATTGGCCATTTCTTAGGGGATTATTATTTTCAAACAGATGGATCTGTAAAAAATCAAACTACTAAAGTCGTTTTGCAGCATAGTCTCATTTATACACTTACATTATTATTACTGTCTCTACCGATTTTTAGTGGTCCAGTATTTATAGCAGCTATACTCATTTCTTTCACACATTTGGTGATTGATTATATAAAGTACCAATATAAATTAAAGAAGAAAATAACGTATGAAAATTCTGTCTTCATTTATGCGTTAGATCAAGCTTTACATTTGCTTATAATCTTACTAAGTGGAAGTTTTCTGATTTTCAACCAAATCAAAATTTCTTATTTTTCTCATTTGGAAAACCTCATTTTGCAGCTTCAATTAAATACAGAAGCCATTTTATCATGGGTTCTTATATTGTTAATTATCTATAAACCCTCAAGTATTAGTATTCGAATTGTTTTAGACCATTTCGAGCCGAAGCATAAAAAGGAAGAAGATGAAGGAATTACAAATGCAGGGGCCTTAATCGGTATTTTTGAACGATTCATCATTCTGATGATGCTTAATGCTGGACAGCTCACTGCAATTGGTTTTGTCTTAACTGCAAAATCAGTCGCTCGATATAATAAAATCTCTGAAGATCCTCAATTTGCTGAATACTATTTGTTAGGAACGCTCCTTAGTTCGTTACTTATTATCGTCAGCTATACTTTAATTTTCCATGGTTAATATTCATAAGTAGTATCACTTAATATGTCAATACCAAGTTGTTATACTGGATTTGAAAAGAATTGCAAATCCCGCATGAATATAATGAGAGGTGAAAAAATTGTCGATTCAAGTGATACCTAAAGAAGAAGGCTTTGAAAATGGTTTAAAGATATTGCGAGAAGGGTATCAATATATTCCAAACCGCCACAAAATATATCAATCCGATATTTTTGAAACAACTTTATTAGGTAAAAATGCTGTATGTATGGGTGGAGAAGAAGCCGGAATATTTTTATGACGAAAGTAAGATTAAACGAGAAGGTGCTGCTCCGATGTTTGCGACTAAAACATTGCTAGGAGACGATGGGGTTCAAACTTTAGATGATGCCGAGCATCGAAATCGAAAGCAGTATTTTTTAGACTTAATGACGGAAGAGCGAATTAACGATTGGGGGGTTAATTTTAAAGAAACACTTTTTGAAAAGTGCGATTTATTGGATGGAAGAACCTTCTATTGTATTTTATGAAGAAGCTAAAAAAGTACTAACAAAAGCAGTTTGTGAGTGGGCTGGTGTACCTTTACCAGAAAAAGATGTTGAAAAAAGGATGCATCAACTTTCTGATCTATTTGAAAATGTCGCTCAGCCTAATCATAAATTCGTGAAAGGTGTACTTTCAAGGCAAAAAAGTACAAAATGGGTAGAAGATTTGATTCAAAAAGTAAGAGATGAGGAGCTGATACCTGCAAAAGAAACAGCTTTATATCAAATATTTTTTCATAGAGATCTAGATGGGTCTCTAATTGATCTTCACCCAGCCGCTACAGATTTATTAAGTGTATTACGGCCAAGTTTAGCCATTGCAATATATTTAAGCTTTGTTGCTTTAACACTACATCAATTCCCAGAAGTAAAAGAGAAGTTACAACAGGAAAAAATAGATAGTCCATACTATGAGGCATTTGTTCAGGAAATCCGTCGTTATTATCCATTTTTTCCTTTTAATGCTGGTCTTGCACGAAAAGACTTTATTTGGAAAGATTTTAGTATTGAAAAAGATACAATGGTTATTTTTGATTTTTATGGAACGTGCCATGATGAAAGACTTTGGGAAAATCCCGAAACTTTCAATCCCAATAGATTTTTAGATTGGACAGAAAGTCCAACGAATCAAGTACAATATAAACTTGTTGCACAAGGCGGCGGCGATTATCTGAAAGGGCATCGTTGTCCTGGAGAGTGGAATACAGTTGAAGCAATGAAGGTAACAGCTGAATTTTTAGCAAAAGACATTACTTTTGAATTGCCAAAACAAGATCTTGGTTACAGCATGGTAAGTATGGCTACTAAGCCAAAAAGTGGAGTTGTTTTAGAAAATGTTCGTTAATGAATAAACTATAGTTCTTTAAGACAAGTCATTTTTGCGACTTGTCTTTTTTAACTAATAAAGGATTATAAAATAATTTCTTAACGCATGTAGAAAAACTTACGCTTCTGCTTCGTTCTACTATGCAGAACTCGCAATTAGCGAGTTTTTCTTAATCATATGAATATATCCAAGATTGAGTTGATGTTACAATAGAATTACACAAACCAAATAGTATTCGTAAGGATGATTTTATGGAGAATAAACAGACAAATTGGATGAAATTTTTAGGTGGAAAGAATATTTTCTATACATTTGGGATTCTTTTTTTAGTTGGATTAACCATCTTACTCTATTCTCAATTAGATTTCATTTTACGTCCGATATTTATTGTTATGTCAACGATTATTACACCATTAGTAATTTCTTTTATATTGTACTACTTGTTATCGCCGATAGTCGATTCTCTTGAAAAAAGAGGAGTTAAAAGAGTTATTACGATTATTATAATCTATCTTGTAGTCATCGGATTACTTTCTTGGTTGGTTATCTGGTTATTTCCAATATTACAACAACAATTTAATGAATTAGTAGAATCTATTCCGCAGTTATTCAATACAGTCGTTAATTACCTTCAGAATGCAATAAATAATATTTCATTAAACGCAGAACAACGCGAAGCTTTTGACGAAGGACTTAGTTCTTTTGAAGATATTGACATGGTTATTATAGATTATTTATCAGATGGTTTTTCCGGAGTGACAAACATTATTTCAAGTGTCACAAATGTTTTTGTAATCATGCTAATCGTACCTGTGATTTTATTTTTCTTTTTAAAAGATGGTTCTAGGTTCATAAAAGGGTTTATGAACAAAGTTCCACCTGGAAGAAGAACGGATATTTCAGCTATATTAAGAGCAATAGACTCTCAAGTAGGGAGTTATATTAAAGGTCAAATTATAGTTGCCTTAGCAAACGGGATTTTGATGTTTATAGGTTTTTCAATTATAGGTCTAAATTACAATGGAATATTAGCCTTTGCTGGAGGAATTTTGTCATTTATCCCTTATTTGGGTCCTACATTAACTTTTATACCAGCTGCTGTTATTGCATTAACGGATTCATTTTGGATGGTTGGTAAATTAGTGATTGTATGGGGAATTGTACAATTTATAGAAGGAAATTTAATTGAACCAAATATTTTAGGTAATCGACTGAATGTTCATCCAGTAACGATTATTTTAATATTATTAATCATGGGGGAATTATTAGGGCTCGTAGGAATGATCCTTGGAGTACCTATTTATGCGATCTTAAAAGTAATAGCTACTTATATTTTCCAAAGGTTTCAAGTGCGATATAATAAATATTATGGTGATGAAGAAGGTACTTACAAAGTTAAAACACTAGCTGAGATTTATGAACTAGAAGACTAATTAAAAAACATGACTCCTTAACGATATGTGGATTACTCGTTAAAGAAGTCATGTTTATTTTATATTATTATTCTAAAGTTCCTACAATTGGTAGGTCTTCTAATACAGATTCGCCATGAGGAGATTCAAGAATTTCTTCGGTGTAGTCACCACCAGCCATTAACTCACCTGCGTGTTCTCCACCTTCCCAAGCTTCGTTATCTGTAACGTCATAAACAACACCGTCAACAGCTACATAAGCAGGATTGCCATCTTGACCATCATATTCACTAAGGTCTTCTAAGGTAAAGACTTGACCTTCTTCAGTTGTTTGAGTGTCAGCATCTTCTGTCGTTTCTTCAGTTGTCTCTTCAGGTGCTGTTGTATCTGGTTCTTCCGTTGTTGTGTCTCCACCACATGCAGCTAATACAAAAACTATCATGGATGATAGAAGTAAACCTTTAAATTTTTTCATCTTCTTTCCTCCTTGTAATATATAGATGAAGATCTTTTTAACACTGGGGAGAGATCTTCTAAAACCCGAACTTTAATATTATCACTTGG
>JBCLPZ010000016.1:0-33887 GCA_041223305.1 Carnobacteriaceae bacterium 52-44
TGCAAAGTATGGTAAATTTGTCCGCAAACACTGGTAAAAAGAACCGCAAGACTGGTACAAATCAGATGCAATATTCAGTTTCAAAAACGCAAACCAAATTTAAAAAGCAAAAGATTGAACATCCGGTTGTGAATACCATTGTACATATTCTGGCTTATTTTTTATTTATTATTTATATCTTACCGCCTGTAATGATTGTGTTGTTCTCCTTTATGGATACCAGTGCGATTGCTTATAGTCAATGGTCTTTATCAAGTTTTACTTTGGAACACTATGCAAGTATTTTCTTGAATCCAAACACCTATGGCCCCTTATTAAGAAGTATTCTCTATTCAGGAGTTGCAGCGCTGTTTGTAGTCTTGTTTATGCTGTTGGTTGTGCGATTAATTATGAATGACAAAGCGAATAAATGGGTCCGATCATTGGAATTGCCTTTTTATATTCCTTGGTTGTTGCCGGCGATTTTAATTGCTTTAGGGTATGTCCTTACTTATGACTCACCAAGCACGTTGTTATTTGGGAATTCGGTCATCGGGGCGACATGGGTCATTCCGATTGCCTATGCGGTGATTGTTATGCCCATTACGATTCGGTACATTAAGGCAGCTTATTATTCCTTTGATTCGAATTTGGAAAGTGCCTCAAAAAACTTAGGGGCTTCAGACATTCGCACGTTTGTCCAAATTGTGATTCCAGCCTTGTTGCCGACGTTATTAGCTTTGATTGCTTTGAATTTCAACTCCAATTTAGCGGAATATAATATGTCTGCCTTTTTATACCAGCCAGGAGCTGAAACTTTAGGCGTCGTGATCCGACAAAACTCCTCCCCGTCACAAACAATAGATGCGGCAGCGATCAACTTGGTTTATTCAGTTGTTACGATGCTTATTTCGGCTATTTGTCTTTACTTTATTTATGGGCGAGGAACGAAATTAGGAGAACGACAAAGTGGTTATCTAAACTAAGGAGAATATGGAATGGATTTAAAGACGCACTTAACCAATCAAATCAATCAAAAAGGTTTTCTTATTGTTTCCCATCGTGGAGAATGGGGTGGGAATATTATTCAAAATACGATTCAATCAACGGCTCTTGCTAGCCGCTTAGGTGCAGATATTGTCGAAATTGATATTTGTCGAACGATTGATGGGGAGTATTATCTCTTCCATGAAGGGCATGAAAAAGATTTGCTTCATGAAGAGCGGAAGTTTTCAGAAATGACGTCTAAAGAGATTGAAGAGATGCCGGTTTATAATAGTATCGCTTCAAAATCAGGTTATCGAATCAATCGTTTAGATGATTTTTTAAGTTGGTTACCAGACGATATGGTCATTAATATCGATCGTGCTTATTTTTATTTTGATGATCCGCGTTTATTTTCTTTGCTACGTGAATCGGGGAAAACTCAACAGTTCTTTCTAAAGGCACCAGTGACTATAGATTATTTGACTTCGTTCAGTGAAAATGGGGAAGGGTTGAATTTTATATCGATTGTTTCGGACTCATCTGAGCTGAAAATTTATGAGCAGTATGCTTGTGACATCCATACAATAGGTTATGAGATTGTGTTTAGACAAGAGGACGAATTAGCGAAGTACACTGATTTGTTGAAGGATTATCCCTTACGTATGGCGAATGCGATTCATTTAGGAACACCTCATATTTTAGCTGGTGGACTGACAGATGATGGCGCATTATTTCAAAAGGGGAAAGACTGGGAAGACATATTGTCGGCAGGATTTACAGCCATTCAAACCGATTGGCCCGCATTTTTGAATAACTATCGAGAGGAGCAATGGCAGAATGTTGAATAATTATACAGGAGAGGTTGACCCTAAGGCATTACGACCTAAACATGGAACGAGTTATTTAGAGTATTCGGTTTTAAAATCGATTGTTGATTTGGCGAATGCATGGCGCTATGGTGATATGCAGGAGGCTTTAAAAGACTTAGGAACAACGGATAGTGTTGATCAGGAAACGATTCATTTAAGTTATATGTTAGAAGCCGAGATATTAATCACACACAACCTTTTTCCGGAGGCACTCGAGCGGTTGACTATCTTTTTAGATGAGTATCCAAATGATTTACAAGCTCTCTTTTTAGCGGCTGCTGTTTCTGCGCAGTTAGAAAATGAGTACGAAAAACTCCACTACTTGGAGAAACTCCAAGTAGTTTGTCAGCCACTCGCAAACATTTTCCGAAGGATATTGGGTTTTGTGAACGAGCATATTGGTCAGGTTGACTTAGAGGAACGGATTCCTGAAGAGGTAGCATTTGATGCCATTGTGCTGTATGGGAATCGAATGGAAGAAGATGGCTCGATGTCTGAAGCTTTGGAAAGACGCTTGGAAAAAACACTGGAGTTACTTGAAAAATATCCTGATGCGAAACTGTTAGCTAGTGGTGGAGCGGCTTTAACGCCTTTTAGTGAATCAGACGCTATGATGGAGTGGTTAACGGATCGTGGGGTTGCACGGGAACGAATTTATATGGATGAATATGCTAGAGATACTGTTGGAAATATTATTGGTTATGAAATGCTTTTAAAAGAGTACGATTTAGCATTTGACCACTATTGTTGTGTTACTTCGTTGTCTCATTTAGCACGTGCTTGGATGGGATTTGTTGTGGGCATGGAGCGACATGAATTGCCTTTTGAAAGCATTCATGCCGCTGCACCAGAAGCATCAAATTCAATTGAAGTCCCAGAAATTGAACGCTTTTTCACCTTGTTTACTGTTATTCGATCCGCTGAGTGGTTGGAAAGGAAGCAGTTTATTGAGTTTGGAGAGAGTGTTGGGTAGGGAGAGATGGACCTACCATGGAAAAGCTTAACCCTTTCTATTAAATAGGTGCTAGCTAATCGCACTGTTATATAACGCTATGAGGAGAGATAGAGGAGAATGTTCCTTTATCTCTTTTTGTCTATTGGTTGGCTAATGTGAAAATTGGTTTTAATGGTGGAGTGTTTTATAATAGGGTTAATAAGTTTTATCCATAAATTGAATTTGGAAGAGAGAAGTTACGTGAGATAATTTTTTTTATTTTAGTTAAGGAATATAATTGTAAATATTCTGAATGACAAGGAGTAAAATTATGACAGAGCAGAAGAAGAGACTTCCCTTTATCCTTTTAGGATTAGTTATTTTCGCATACATTTTATCTGCAATTAATCCTTATAATCGTTTGGCTTGGCTTGGGCAAAGTACACCGGCAGTTTTGTATGTTCTTTTACTCGTGTTCTTGTATCCTCGTTTTCGATTTACAAATTTTGTTTATTTGATGGTTTTTCTACATGTTCTCTTGTTGCTTTACGGCGCACATTATACGTATTCGAATAATCCAATTTTCAGGAATTTGGCTGAACAGTTTAGCTGGGAGCGAAATTATTTCGATCGGGTTGGACATTTTGCTCAAGGATTTGTGCCAGCATTTTTATTTAAAGAATTTTACCTTCGTGGTAATTATGTTAAAAGAGGAAAAGTCCTTACAATGATTATCATCCTGTCTTGTCTCGCTTTAAGTGCAGCCTATGAGATTGGAGAATTTGCTTTAGTACAAATTATGAATCTTTCTGTTGACGAAGTGATGGGGACACAAGGAGATATTTTTGACAGTTACTGGGATATGATTTGGGCTCTGATTGGAGCTAGTGTAGCTGTTTTTGGGTTTAGGAGATTACATGATCAATATATTTTTTGAGATGAAGAGTGGAGTTGAAGTTTTACGAAATTCAAATAAAATATCTTGGTAAAGAATGATATTTAATAAATCTAAAAACATACATAATAACCATTATGAGCTCGCTGAAAAAATCTTTATGAAGTTGAGCTCATTTTTTGTTTTTCTACACAACAAAAGATGAACTCAAGAACTATTGATAAAGAAAGCGTATACACATAATATAATTATAAGCAATACTTCTTCTGAAAAAAGATCATTTAATTTTTAGGACATTATATATTTATAGGGAGCCCTTATTACTAAATATTATGTTGTTGAGGAGTAAGCAGACATGTTACAACAAAAATCATTAAATTTATTGAAATTATTAATGGGACACACTAATACCACAGTGGAGGAGTTGGAAAGTCAAACAAATTTATCAACCCGACAGATAGAATACAACCTTGAAAATATTAATTTTTGGTTATTTAACCATGGGTATAACAAGATATTGAAGGGCACAAATGGAAGTCTGTATTTTAACAATGATGTAAATATAATACTTGACGAACTTTCTAAAGATAATCTTAGTTATGTATTAAATGAAGAAGAAAGGCAAACAGTGATTTATTTATATATATATTTAAATTATGATTTCATTTCTTTATACCATTTAATCGATCTTTTAGAAGTGAGTAGAGGAACGATTCAAAAAGATATTAATAGTCTAAAAGAAAAACTCTCTGATTATGATTTAGAAATTTTATATTCCAGAAAAGATGGTTATTATATTGAGGGAAACGAAAGAAAAATAAACTATTACATGATGAAAATGATAGTAAAAATGATTACTCATAATGATTTAAATAATGTATTAAAAGTAGTACTCAATAGTGAAAAAATTAATTTCATTGAGCATTTTAAAAGTAAATTAATTGAGACTATTCATCAACAAAATAAATATGTATCTGAAAATAATGCGGACATCATTTCTTATATATTCAATCTTTATAATATTAGAAAAATGAATAACGAGACTAATAACTACATAGAAGCAATAAATGATCTCAGATATGATTTCAATGAATTCGAGGAATTATATATTGCTAAAGATATTTTAGACAATTATGAAGGCGCTTATCCTAAGCAGAAATTCTTTTTAACTTCATTACTTCTTTCATATCTTTCAGGAGATTCTAATGAAAATTCGAAAGATTATTGTACAATTCAAAATATAATCATCAATATTTTAAAAACTTTAAAGAGATCCTATGCAGTATCTTTAAATAATCAAGATCATGTATTTGATCAACTCTATGCTCATATAAAGCCTGCAATATACCGAATTTTGTTTGAATATCCAATGGAAAATCCTTTAAAAAAACAAATTATAGAACAATATCGTTCTATTTATATAATTATTAAGGAAATATTCGAGGAATCGATAAAGAGCACTGGAAGCAAAGCAACAGATGATGAACTATCATATTTAACGATTCACTTCGCTACTTTCTTAACTGATGATATGCCAGCAGAATCAAAAAAATATTATGCTGTTATCGTTTGTCCAAGTGGCGTGGGGGTATCAACTTTACTACATCAAGAATTATCTAAATTATTTCCAAATGTAACTTTCTTGGAAAGTAGATCAATCAATGAACTGGATGATGTTGTAAATGATGTTGATATAGTATTTTCTACAAATGTGATCGAAACGAATAAACCTTTGCTACTTGTCAGTCCTGTAATGAATAACGTAGAAAAATTTAGTTTGGTAGAAAATTTTAATAAAAAAGTTAATCAAATTAAAAGTAGAGACACTTTAACAATAAAAACACTTGTTAAAATTGTAGAAAAATATGCCAATATAATCGATAAAGAAGGATTAATTTATGAAATAAGTAATCTTTTATCCAGCAATAAAATAGTACATGAGAAAAGGAGACAACCAACGTTGAGTGAGCTGATGACCGAAAATTTAATACAACTTAATATTGAAGCCGATGATTGGAGAGATGCAATTATAAAAAGTGCACAACCGCTTGTTGACTCTAATAAAGTAACAAATGATTATGTTCAAGCGATGATACAAAACACAGAAGAAAATGGACCTTATATCGTAATATCAAAAAATGTTGCTTTACCACATGCTCGTCCTGAGCAAGGTGCTTTACAAGCTGCAATTGGGATTACGACTCTGAAAAAACCAGTAAAATTTGGTAGTAAGAACAATGATCCAGTCAAATATGTATTTTGTTTAAGTGCAGTTGATAATACTACACATTTAAGGGGGTTATCTGAATTAGTAGACTTATTAGAAGATCAGGATTTTTATGAAAGATTAGATAGTGCACAAGAACCAGATGAGATCATAACTTTCTTAGATAAAAGGAGGGAAAAAAATGGATAAAAAAGCATTAGTAGCATGTCGTACAGGAATGGGTAGCAGTATGATGTTAAAGATTAAAGTACAGCAAGTTGTGCGTGAAAATAATTTACCAATTAAAGTATATCACGACAATATAGATGCAATTAGTCAATTTAACGGGGACTTGTTGATTACTTTAGATGATTTAAAAGATGATGTAAAAGAAAGAGTAAACAAAGAATATGTTATTGGAATTAAAAGCTTAACAGATAAACAAGAAATAGAAGATAAATTATTAGAATATATGAAAAATGTTGAATAAAAAAAGGAGGAATATTTATGGGAGCTTTTTCAAACTTTGTTATAGATTTATTAGGTAATGCGGCTATCCTTGTAGGTTTGATGTCTTTAGTCGGTTTACTACTACAAAAATCTCCATGGGATGAAACATTGACTTCGACGATTAAAACGATCGTTGGTTTCTTAATTTTTGATGTCGGAGCTGGTGCGGCAGGCGTAGCGTTAGGCAATTTCCAAGAATTATTTGCTGAAGGATTCGGATTGGAAGGTGTTTTACCATTAGCGGAGGCTGTAACTGCTCTAGCTCAAGAGCAATTCGGTTCAACTGTGGCTTTAGTTATGTTGTTAGGTTTTGTATTTAACTTAATTTTTGCAAGAATTTCACCGTTTAAGTATGTCTTTATAACTGGGCAACACAATTTATATTTTGCCGCATTAATAACTATTATGTTAAAAGCTTTAGGCATTAATAATGGAATAACTGTAATCTTAGGCGGGATTGTATTAGGATTATTCGCTGTTATTTTTCCAGCTATTGGTCAACCAGGTATGAGAAAAATTACAGGTAGTGATGATTTAGCAATTGGACATTATAGCACAGTTGGATATGCTATTGCTGGTTGGATTGGATCTAAAGTTGGGGATCCAGAAGATTCAACTGAGAATTTAAAATTACCTAAATGGCTAAATATGTTTAAAGACTATGTAGTTGGTGTTGGAATTACAATGGTAGTCTTCTTCTATGTCGCTGCTTTTGCTGCGGGACCAGAATTTACTACTGAACTTTCTGGCGGTCTAAATTGGCTAGTTTTCCCATTGATTCAAGGATTAACATTTGCGGCTGCACTATACGTAATTATTACAGGTATTAGAATGCTTTTAGGAGAGATTGTAGGGGCATTTACTGGTATATCTGAAAAGTTAATTCCAGACGCAAAGCCAGCTTTAGATTGTCCGGTAGTATTCCCGTACGCACCGACTGCAACAGTTATTGGATTCTTGTCTGCTTACGCGGGTGGTTTATTAATGATGGTTATTTTTGGACTTTTAAATACAACTGTAATTATCCCTGTAGCAGTACCATATTTCTTTATTGGTGCAACAGCGGGAGTATTTGGAAATGCAACTGGTGGATGGAAAGGGGCTGTGGTAGGAAGTTTCGTTGTAGGTATTTTAATTGCAGTAGGACCAGCATTAATTTATCCAATTATGGCTGATATAGGATTAACCGGATCTGCATTCCCAGAAACTGATTTTACTATAGTAGGATTATTGATTTACTATATTGGAAACTTTTTAAGTGGCATTTTCTAATTTAATAATTCAAATAACTAATAATAAAAAGGAGAAGTTTATTAATGAGTACAGTATATCAAAATGACATAGCAGATTTATCTGTAAAAACAGTAAGAACGTTAGCAATTGACTCTGTGGAACATGTTCAACACGGGCATTTAGGAATGCCTTTAGGAGCAGCTCCAATGGGGTATAAACTTTATAGAGATATTATGAATTATAATCCAACAAATCCTGAGTGGATTAATCGTGATCGCTTCGTTTTAACATCAGGACATGGATCAATTTTACAGTATGTCTTATTACATTTAATGGGCTATGATGTAAGTATTAATGATTTGAAATCATTTAGACAATTGGGGAGTAGTACTCCAGGACATCCTGAAGTTGGTTTTACTCCAGGGGTAGAGGCTACTACTGGACCTTTAGGACAAGGTATTTCAACTGTAGTAGGCATGGCTATAGCTGAAGAACATTTAGCTGCGTTATACAATAAAGAAGATTACAACATTGTTGACCATTACACTTATACAATTTGTGGTGACGGAGATTTAATGGAAGGTGTTGCACAAGAGGCAATGTCTTTAGCTGGAAACTTAGGACTAGGAAAATTAATTGTTCTTTATGATTCAAATGATATTAGTTCTGATGGGCCACTGAGTTACTCAAATTCTGAAAATGTTCAAGAAAAGTATAAAGCAATGGGATGGCAAACACTATTAGTAGAAGATGGAAATAATTTAGAAGAGATAGAAAAAGCAATCATCCAAGCTAAAGAAGAAACAGGTAAGCCTACCTTAATAGAAGTAAAAACAATTATTGGTTATGGATCACCGAATTTTCAAGGGACTGCTGCTATTCATAGTGATCCGATTGGTGATGAAGAATCTACACTAATTAAAGAAGCTTATGAATGGGAACACGAAGAATTTCATGTGCCTGATGAAGTAAGAGAAGATTTAAAGGAAGTAGTTTCTAAAGGACAACAATTAGAAGATAAATGGAGCAATCTATTTAATGAATATAAAAATGAATATCCAGAACTTGCTAAGAATTTAATGGATAGTTTTGAAGGGAAAGTTAATGTAGAAAATATAGATATTGAATTCAATGAAGAGAGTATTGCTACTAGAGCAGCATCAGGAAAAATTCTAAATGAACTTGCTAACAAAGTTCCAGCTATTATGGGGGGATCTGCGGATTTAGCTTCATCAAATAAAACTACAATAGAAACAAGTAAGTTCATAACTAAAAATGACTTTAGTGGATCTAATATTCACTTTGGTGTTCGAGAATTTGGTATGGCAAGTATAGTTAATGGTATTGCATTACATGGCGGAATCAAAGGGTATTCAGGAACATTTTTAGTTTTTTCGGATTATATGAGATCAGCCATTCGTATGTCGGCCTTGAGTCATCTTCCAGTAACTTATATTTTTACTCACGATAGTTTATTGTTAGGACCAGATGGACCTACACATCAGCCAATAGAACATTTAGCTAGTTTAAGAGCAATGCCTAATTTAAATGTTATAAGACCAGCGGATGCAAATGAGGCTAAGGCTGCTTGGTTGAGCGCAATTAACTCTAGTAATACACCGACAGCTATAATGTTAGGAAGACATGATGTTCCAGTAATAAAAGAAGTATCTTTAGAAGGCACTCTTAAAGGAGCTTATGTATTATCAGAAGCAAAAGGAAATGAAGATGGAATCATTATTGCTACTGGATCAGATGTTGAGCTAGCCTTAAATGCACAAAAAATACTGGAAGAAGAAAATGTTTTTGTACGAGTAGTAAGTATGCCGAGTTGGGAACTCTATGATAGTCAGTCAGAAGAATATAAAGAATCTGTTTTACCTAAGAAAATAGACAATAAGTTAGTTGTCGAAATGGGAAGTAAACAAGGTTGGAAAGAGTATATTGGTGATAAAGGGGACAGCGTTACATTAGATGAATTCGGTGCTTCGGGTAATGGAAATGAAATAGCTGAAAAGCTAGGATTTACTCCTGAAAATATTGCAAAAAGATTTAAAGAATTACTGAAACAAAATAAGCAGTAGACAGTAAAAGAAAATAACAATTAAGGCTTATGTTGGCAGACATAAGTCTTTTTTACTGTCTACTGAAAACCTTACTAAAAATTATTGTACCCTAAATTTTCATAAAATCATAGTATACAACGAACAGGAATAAGGTATTAGGGTGTTTCAAGCAGATAAGTAAGCAAAAGGCCAAAAGGTGAGTGTAACTTTGGAGCGTAAGTCGTGTAGATAAATGAGGAAATAAATAATTCTTATCCTGTGAAGTCTCATGGACGACTTGACGTAACAGTTTAGGAGAATCCTATTAAGAAAGTTGTTTCGAAAGCAGAAAATAAGAAGACGGTCGAAAATGATTTGTCGAGAGAAGACAGAGGAAGTTCTGAAAGACTGAACCTATGAAACTTGCAAAACAAAATGGATGTTTTAAGTCCTGTCTGATAATAGTAGATGAAACGTGATACGAGTCCGTAGCTACACAAATTTAAGATGAATACTTAAAAGTAAAAGGAATCAACTGCATTACTATTATGTCAAAGATGTTAGAACAAATAATTGATAGACAAAATATGGATGAATAGGAAAGAACAAACAAAGGATCTAGTGGAGTTGATGAAATAACTATTGATGAACTAGATAACTATATTCAAAAATTTAGTCGAATATTCGAGAACGAATAAGAAAAAAGATTCCGTAGAGACCGTTAAATTCCATGATAAAAGCTGAATTGATTACATGTAATATTAATGTGCAACGTAAATACTGTTAATTATATTAGAAGAAAGTATATTGAATATTTTTTCAGTGATTTATAAGAAGTTTGAAAATTTTACCTAAACCCTAGAAACGCTTACAATTTTATAGGTCATGTGCTAAGTTATATAATAGAAATTCACAAAAAGGAGAAATGGTTATGTCGAAGAAGGTAATTGGGATTACAGCTTGTGCGGCGGGGATAGCTCATACTTATATGGCTGCAGAGTCATTAGAACAAGCTAGTGAAAAACTAGGTTATGACTATAAGATTGAAACGCAAGGTTCAATAGGAGTAGAGAATGAGCTCACAGAAGAGGATATTGAATCTGCAGATTTAGTAATCGTGGCAGCAGATATTCAAATCGATTTAATTCGTTTTACAGGAAAACCTGTATATGTAACTAAATCAATTGATGCTATAGAAGATGCTGAAGGATTAATCGAAACAGCAGAAGAAGAAGCTCAAGTATTTGGAAAAAAAGGAAGTAAAGTTGGAAAAATCCAAATTGGTAGTGATAAAGAGAAAGTAAACTTTATGACCCATATCATGAGTGGTATTTCATATATGGTTCCAATGGTTATTGCTTCTGGTTTACTATTAACTATCGCTAATTTGTATGCGTTTCAACCAGACGAAATGGGACGTATGGTTAACTGGGGATTTGATACTGCAACGACTATGGGATTAATGATGTCAAAATTATTTGAACTTGGACAAATTGGGTTTACCCTTATGATTCCATTATTCGCTGGATTTGTAGCTAATTCAATTGCAGATAAACCAGCTATTGCACCAGCAATGATTGGGGCTTACATTGCAAATGACCCAGAATTTTTAGGAACAGAATCCGGCGGAGGATTCATTGCAGCGATAATTGTCGCATTTATTGTAGGATACTTTGTAAAACTATTGAAAAAAATTAAATGGCCAAAGATTATTGAACCCATTGTTCCAATTATGGTTATTCCATTTATAACTACTGGACTTATTTTCCTCATCGTCTTTTATCTAATTGGCCCACCAATGGCTAACTTAATGGATGGTTTATACTCAGGTTTAACGTACTTAAACGAAAACTATGCAAGTGCTCCGATTATTGTAGGAGCTATTGTAGGAGCGATGATCGGATTCGATTTAGGCGGTCCAATTAATAAAACAGCTTTAGTATTCGGTACGACAATTTTTACTGATACTGTTGCGCGATATGGAATCCAAGACGCGAACTTTGTACCTGGAACCGCAACTCAAGCAGCAATTTCTGTTGCCCCCTTAGGTGTCTGGTTAGCAACAAAAATGTTTAAAAATAAATTTACAAGAGATGAGCATACTTCGGCAAGTGCAGCATTTGGCATGGGAATGGTTGGTGTAACAGAAGGAGCAATTCCGTTTGTAGCATCTGACCCAGTTCGAATGATTGTTGCTAATGTGACAGGTTCAGCAGTAGCTGGAGGGTTAGCAGCTGCATCAGGAAGTCGGTTCTTTGGTGGAATTGGATCACCACTAGGTACCTTTATTGGATATATCGAACAACCAATACCTCATATTACTTGGATACTATGTGTAACTGCTGGAATACTTGTTACAGCTTTAATTATAGGTTTGACTAGAAAACCAGTAAAAGAACAAGCTCTTAATGAAAGATTTATAGTAGAAGAAAAATAAGCTAACAAATGAATGGATGTGTAGACATGAAAGAAGTAGTATTTAATAAAGGTCATGTGCTTTTTGATGAAAAATCATCAACACAAGATGAAGCTTTTGAGAGAATTGCTGAACTAGCAAATGAATTAGGTTTTGTAACATCATCAGCTTCTTTTGAACGTGATTTAAAAGAACGTGAAGCAGAAGCTACAACGGGTTTTAAAGATGGAATTGCTATTCCTCATGGAAAAAGTAACGACGTATTGAAATCAGGTGTGTTTGTTATCAAATATTCAAATCCTATTGAATGGAATGCATTAGATCAAAAACCTGTTGAAGTTGCGATTGCTTTAACAATTCCTGAAGAAGGTGGGCAAGAACATTTAAAGATTTTAAGTAAAATATCTCGAAAATTACTAGATAAGGAATTTATAAGAGGATTAAAAGAGAGTACGAATACAGATGAGATTGTAAACATTATTAACGAAATAGAATAAATAGAAAATAGGATCAAGAGAATCTTGGTCCTATTTTTAGGAGGATAAAAATATGAAAAAAGTACATGTGGTACATCATACACATTGGGATTATGAGTGGTATTTCACACATAATGAATCATTTATACAGCTTATTTACCATTTAGATGAAGTAATTGGCTCATTAGAAAATGATGTTATTTCCTATTATTTATTAGATGGACAAATGAGTATTCTTGATAGTTATTTAGAAGTATTTCCTGATAAAAGGAAAGTTATAGAGAAATTAGTGAAACAAGAAAAATTAATTATTGGTCCTTGGTATACACAAACTGACGAATTAATTATTCGTGGAGAATCTATTGTCCGAAACTTAGATTTAGGTACTCATTTAGGAAATAAACTTGGAGGATATTTTAATGTCGGTTATTTACCAGACTCATTTGGACAAGGCAAAGATATGCCTAAAATATATAATGGATTTGGAATGAAACATTCGATTTTTTGGCGCGGGGTATCAAAACTCGATACGAAAGATAGAGATTTCAAGTGGAGAAGTGAAGATGGCTCCGAAGTCGTAGTCGCCAATATTAAGGATGGTTATTATGTAGGAGTTAACTTGATTGGAAGTGACGACTATCAAGGATTAATGGATCAAATTGAAGATGGTAGTATAGATGAACATTTATTGTTACCCGTAGGGGGAGACCAAAGATATGTTGACTATGACTTGCGAGAACGAATTGACGAATATAATAAAAATTTAACAGAAAAATATACTCTTGAAGAAAGTACTTATAGTCAGTACCTTGACACAATAAATGAAGATAGTCTTGAGGTATTATCTGGAGAATTTATAGCACCATCTGTTTCAAAAATTCATCGATCGATATATTCTTCGCGATACGATATAAAAAGATACAATGATATCTTAGAACGTTTGATGATTTATACGGTAGAACCATTAATGGCTATGGGCGCTTATGTTGGAATACCTTATAAACAAGAATTACTTGATGAGATTTGGAAATTAATCAACTTAAATCAAGCTCACGATAGTGCTGGTGGCTGTAACAGTGATAAAACGAACAAAATTATTATTGATCGATATGAAAAAGCATATCAAAAAGCTTATTCGGTAAGAGATTATTTAATTCGAAAAGTTTCTGAATCAGTAGAAGATAATAGAGAAAATGATATTTATCTATTTAACACATTGCCATATAGTCAGGAAAAAGTAGTTAAGCTAAATATTGCAACGAATTCACCAAATTTTGAGATAAAAGCTCAAGATCAAAATTCTATTGAATATGATTTATTAGAAACGAAAATAGAAAATTATGGTTCTATAAGAAAGAATAAAGAAGATGTTGATCATGATAAAGATTATTATACACATGATATTTTAGTAGAAGCTTCACTTCCGGCTATGAGTCTTACAAAACTATTTATTCATGAATTAGAAGAAGAGAAAAAGTCATCTCTTCAAGCCACTAAAGATAATATATTAGAGAATAAGCATTATAAGATTAGTTTTGAAGAAAATCAATTTAATTTGTTCGATAAAGTAAATAGCAAACAATATGATAATTTTGTCTTTATTGAAGAAAATGGAGATGACGGAGATACTTATGATTATTCTCCACCACATCACGATGAAATTTTAAATTTACTGTTTAACACAGACGACTATTCAATTGTTAAAGGGAATCACTACCAGGAAATGGTACTCAAAGGTAAGTGGACAGTGCCTTATGATTTAGAAGCTAGAAAAAATGGAAATAAAGACACAGAAGTGCCTTATCAATTTACTGTACGATTAATGGAAAATTCAAATCGTATAGATTTCAAGCTTCATATTGACAATAAAGCTGTTGAACACCGAATGAGAGTCGTTTTCACATCAGATATTAAGGCAAAAGTATCCACTGCTGATACACCATTTGGAGTAATTAATCGTGATGTAATAGATCCAAATCTTGATAAATGGGAAGAGTTAGGCTGGAGAGAAGAACCAACATCGATCTATCCTATGTTAAATTATGTAAATATTCATGATCAAAAAAGCTCACTCTCAGTGATGGTTAAAGGAATAAAAGAGTATCAGATTATAGGCGATTCATTTAACCAGGTGGCTTTAACTTTATTCCGCTCGGTTAGCTATTTAGGAAAACCAGAATTAATTAGAAGACCAGGTAAAGCTTCGGGTAATGAATTTAAGTATATTGAAACACCTGACAGTCAATTAGTTGGAGAATTAGAATTTGAATTCTCTGTAGTTCTTTCAGATCACTTTGATGAAGTAGAAGTTGGGAAAGAATATTTAAGTTATGGAGTTGAGGTGCCTTATTACCAAATTCAAAATTTAAACGTCTTTACATCCCCAGTTAGATACTTTGTATCGAATGAATTAACTCAACCTACTTTCCAATTTCAAGATTTAATTTCATTAGAAAGCGAAAAAGTTCTATTCAGTTCGTTCCGGAGAGCACGAAATAATGAAGGATATGAACTTAGATTATTTAATCCAAGCCTGGACCAAACGGTAGATGGAGGACAAATTAAATTAAATGAGTCAATAGACTATACTACTGTGAATTTATTAGGAGAAAAATTAACATCTGACCAAAAAAGCAATACAATAGTATTAGGAGAATTTAAGCCAGGTGAAATAAAAACGATTCTGTTATCACCTATAAAATGTTAACTATCTCCTGAGAAAGGATATTCTTATGCAAGATATTTTCTTTTTAATAAATTCATACACACAATCATTTACTACAGTTGAAGAAGTAATCGCTGATTATTTTTTAAATAAAAATGAAATACTTACGATAGACAGACTAGCTAAAGAAATAGCTGTTTCTCAATCATCAATTACTCGTTTTTGCAAAAAAATTGGTTTAAATAATTATAAAGAACTTATTTTTCTTTACGAAATGGCTTTGAATAGTTCAGAAGAAGATCCATCGACATCGTTGGAAGTTTTACAAAAATATTCCAAAATCTTTGATGAAGTAACAGATAATTACTCAGAAGAAAAAATAGATAAATTTTGTGAGTACATCCATTCCCACAAAATCATACATTTTCTAGGTACAGGGTTTAATCATTTTGTAGGATTAGATTTTCAATTTAGAATGTATCGACTAGGAAAATATGTTATACCAGTAGCCGATGAAAATTCTAACCGGTTAGCTTTACTACAAGCTTCGGAGAATGAACTAGTAATAATTAGCAGTATAAGCGGAGAAGATGAAGCAACTTTAGAAGCAGTCAAAATAGCTACACAACATGGTGTTCCTATTCTATTAATTACAGCAAATAAAAAATCTCTGATGATTGAATATGCGAAAGTGACATTATTTACTTCAACGATGTCACATAGCCAATCATTGGGGAATATCTCTCCGCAAATTCCAATGCTTATTCAATTGGACATGATTTATGAGAAATACTTGCATAAATATTCGAAATCGATTCAACAATGGATTATCACTGAAAAGATATTAAAAGATGATTATTAAGGGAGGAAAACAGTGACTCTATTAACTTTAGATATGGGTGGTACATTTATTAAATATGGATTCTGGAAAGAAGAAACACTACAAAACGTTAACAAATTTCCAACACCCAGTACTCTTGCTCATTTTAAAAAAGCTATTAAAGCTATCATTAAATCTTCTAATGAGAATATCCAAGGATTGGCGATCAGTGCCCCGGGGGTTGTAGATCAAGAGGCTGGAATGATTAAGGGAATTAGTGCTATTCCTTATATTCATGGGTTTAAAATATGTGAAGACTTTGAGAAGAGTTTTAGCTTACCTGTTTACATTGAAAATGATGCAAATTGTGCTGGCATATGTGAAATGACTTATGGCGTAGGAAAAAGTAGTCAAAATGTAGCATTTGTTGTTATTGGGACTGGAGTAGGTGGTTCATTATTCATTAATGGTGAACTCTACAAAGGGACTCATAACTTTGCTGGCGAATTTGGATTAATTGAAACAAAAGATGGGCCTTTGAGCTATTCAGCATCAATTGTAAAAGCAAGCAATCGTTATAATGAACTTACTAACGAACAAATTGATGGTGAAGAATTATTTGAAAGAAAAGCGAAGGGCGATGAATTAGCCAATGAATTAATAAAAAGCTTTTACGATAATTTATCTGAATTTATGTACAATTTACAAGTGACATTAAATCTTGATTTAGTTTCTATTGGTGGTGGAGTATCCGCACAAAAAGAGATTAGTGAAGTATTAGAAAATAGATTAAAAAGTCAATTAACCAAAAATAATCTAGGAGCTTTTATGCCGAGTATTAAAACGAATCAATTCGCTAATAATGCGAATCTTATTGGAGCAGCTACAATATTTATCAAACGCAAAGTATAAAAGAAGTAAAGAATAGTCAACTCTTTTAAATCCAAGAATAAATAAGAGAACCGAAAGTTAGGATTAATATCTTATCTTTCGGTTCTCTCGTTTGGTATAAAACAGAAGGGTATATTTAACTACTACTTTTAGAAGTAGTTAGTGTCTGTTCATTGTTTTTGATTAAGTCCGCAATATAAACGATTTCAGATAAGGGTATGTTAACATCAAACATTCTTGCGATTAAGTCCAATTCTTTTTCTAATATTTGGATAAGTTCCGTATTATTTGCAATATACTCATGAGTATTATTATGCACTAATATGTTTTTATTTTTGATTCTTTCCACCATAAAAGATACGTGAGTAATAAACTGAATGTAAAGCTTCTCTGTTTGCTTAATATTCAGAGTATCTATGATATTGGCTAATACTAAGTCGCAACTTTTTAATATCTTATGTGGATTTAAAAAAGTCAGTAATTCATTCAAGATGTTATCTTCTATTTGCTTACTAATATCTTCAAAATCGGTATAATCCGTCAGAAATTCATCACTTTTAATATAAGGTTTAAGATCTTCAATAAAATTTAAGACGTTTTCAGCTTTTGTGATTAATAAATTGAGTTGATTAGAAGAAAAACTTTCTACATATAAACCAGACAAAGCATTTATCTTTTGCTTTAATACATCAGAAATTTCATTTTCAAATAAGAACATAACGCCCTTTCCATTATTTAATAATTTATGCAATTGGTATATTGTTTCATAAATTTTCTCGTCAGGTATATTAATCAAATCTAAAGTATGAGAAGTTACCTTAACGTTTTTATTGTATTCTTCCGTAGCTTTTAGATAAAAAGTAGAGGCTTTATTGTTGTTGGTGAATATTGCAATAGAAATATGATTTTCATTTATTAAAGCAAAGGTGATATATAGATAGTAATGAATCACTACTTTACTGTAATTTGTTAACTTTAAATTATAAAAATTTTCGACACAATTAATTAGCTCAACATCTGCTCCTTGCAATAAAGATTTAATATTCATTTTATTTTTTTCATGATTATCATTTGTAGTGATTAAATCAAGTATAAGAAGTAAGAATTTCATATAAAGTTTTTTATCTTTATATAAGAAAAAGTCGGGTATCTGCTTTTGTAAAAAGTCACTAAATTCAATTTGAATTTCATTTTCTTCATGTAATTCTTGTTCAGAGCCATTTATCGTATCAATAATTATGTTTTTACAGTAAAAGAATATACTATCTAAATCATAATTTTTTTCTCTCATGTATTTGATCTTTTGATGTGGTGATTGGTTGTCCATTAAGGCTCTTTGAAACGAGCTTACTGTATTAGGACTTAGCATCGCATTATGGATTCTTAAGGTTTGGTATAGAAATTTAATATCTTTTTCATTTTCATCATTACTAGTAATATTCTCTAGTAATTCATCTGACAAATCATCATAAGTGATTTCTAAATAAGGATTAAATGATGAGGATGATTTACTCTGTAAAAGAGTATGCTGTATTTCTTTTTTTAGTTGTAGGAAATTAATTGGATAACTAGATAATAAGAAACAATTCATAATATTGTATTTAATTAATACGGGCTTATTTAAGATATTCACTTCATTTTGAAAGAAGTGAGTGATAAACAATAAACGTTCTTGAATTGTACGTTCTTCAAAGATTGGGATTTTAATTTCTGTAGGAATAATATACTTTAATTTAGAATAAATGTTGGTCGTTTTGTCCTGAGTTGTCATAATAAATAAATCAGGAACAGAGTTGCGGAATATTTTTTCCTTATTAGTTAATAGATAATATAGTTTATTTTTGTTATCTTCAGATAATGCCTCTACATTTTGTATGACTATTAAATTTCGATCAAATTTATTGGAAGAGTTTTTTAAAACGTAAGTGTAAAAATCGTTATCTTCGATATCGGAGCAATCTATCGTAATCATATTTGAATGAGAAGATAAAATTTTATGAGAAATACAACTTTGAAAAATTTGATGAACAAAAATATCCTTACCAGAACCTTCCGCTCCATATATTAAAACATCTAACCCATAAGGAGGGTATTTGAACGTATTAATAACTTTATTTAACAATTTATACATTATAGGGTTTATTTTTTTATCTATTTCTAAGATATTATCTGAGGATATTTTCCGCTCATTTGTTGTTTGTATCAATAAACTGATATCTTGGTTCGGCTCAATAATTGAAGGGAAGTATTCGAGGTTAAAACGATCTTTAATTCGTTCTTTTGCAAAAAATAATACAGGCCTTCCAAGTTGCTTGGATAATACACCTTTTCTGTTTAATTCATTTAACAATCTAGAAGCATTACTTCTTTCCATCATCATCTTAGAGGCAACTTGAGTAGCAGATTTACCCATATTAGAAATATTTGAAGTTAATTCTACTTGGTAGTTAAGAAATGAAATAATTTCTTTTTCTAACTTTGTGAATTCTTTATCTTGATTGTGTAACATTTCTTTCATCCTCTCAAAAATCATAAAATAAGGTGCTTAATAGTGTAATTGAGACTACACATTAACAAAAAATGTAATCGCTTTCTTATCTATTCGAATTAAGTTTACATATTCAATGTTTTAGTGTCAAGGTCTAAGGTGAGTACACACTATTTTAACAGTGTAGAATTTGACAGTGTAAAATACACATTGATATATTGTAAGCGAAAACAAAAGGGGGATGGAGGCTTAATAATGTATGGGATTATGATCGTAAGTCATGGAATGTATGCCAAAGGAATAGTAGAAGCTTCAGAGATGATTGTTGGGAATTATGGAGCTGAGTATAGCGGGTTATTTCCTGGGAGTGATTTAGATTATTTTGAAAAAGAAATCAGGAGGAAAATAGAAAATCTAAAAGAAAAATATGGAGATGTCATTATTTTCACAGATATGATGGGAGGTACACCATTTAATGTTGTATGTAGTTTGATGGAAGAATGTGATGTATTGCATTTTACGGGAGTTAATCTACCAGTGTTGTTAGAAGTAGTTATGGCAAGAAAGTCCAAAAACCTAGAAGAGATTCAGATAATTATTGAAAAAAATAAATGCAAAAGCATAATGTGTGTAAACACACTCAAAATATAAAGGAATGGAGGAAAAGAAAATGAGTAGAGTTGTACTTGCTCGTATTGATGATCGGTTAATACATGGACAGGTAGTTACTGCGTGGGTAAATCATGTTAAAGCAAACACTATTATTATAGCGGATGAAGAATTATCTTCTAATAAGTTAATGCAGAGAATTTATATGGCAGCAGCCCCTAATAATATCGAATTAAAAATACTAACTATAGACGAAACAATTACTTATCTTAAAGAAGAAGAAAATCGAAGAGTATTACTTCTAGGAAAAACTCCACAGGTATTTGAAAAACTGATTGAAAACAATATTGAAATTGATGAAGTCATATTAGGCGGTATGGGATCAAAACCAGATAGAAAGAAAGTGATTCGTAATTCTTATGCAAATGAAGAAGAACTTGAATCAATGAAATCTATTTTAAGTAAAGGCATTGATGTTGCATATCAAATAGTACCTGATGAAAAGAAAGTAAATTTGAAAAATAATATTTAAAGGAGTGAGATACGAATGAGTATTTTACAAGCTATAATAATTGCGATTTTGTATTTTCTTGCAAATGGAACAATTATAGGCGTTGGATTTTTTACTCTCTACAGACCCTTAGTTATGGGTTTCGCTACTGGATTAATTTTAGGAGATCCAGTGACAGGTACTATAATTGGGGCTTCAATTAATCTAATTTATATAGGACATATATCAGCTGGTGGATCACTTCCTGGAGATCCTGCTTTGGCGGGCATTGTAGGAGCTTCATTAGGAATTACAGCGGGACTAGATGTTAACGCAACTCTTCCTATTGCTACTTCCGTAGGTATTTTAGGCTCATTACTTTGGTTTGGACGCTTAACGCTTAATTCTTTTTTTGTTCGATTGGCTGATAAATATGCAGCTGAAGGCAATGCAAGCAGTTGGTGGGTTGTTAATGTCGGTATTCCGCAAGCTCTTTTATTCTTAATAACTGCTGTTCCAGGGTTTGTCATCGTTTATTTTGGAGCAAATTATATTCAAGGTGTATTAGACTTTTTAGGTCAGTATGTGCTAACTGCCTTAATCGTAGTAGGGGGTATGTTACCAGCACTTGGTTTAGCTCTTACATTAAAATTTATATTTGAGGGAGAAGCTAGAATCTATTTCTTACTCGGTTTTTTGCTGGTCGTGTTTTTCGAATTAGACATGATAGGTGTTGGTCTTTTTGCAGCAATTATAGCAATTGCTTATTTACAATTTAAAAATAGTAGTATTCCAAACGAAGAATCTACAGGCACTATTTCAGCATCTTCTGAAGATGCCATTGGAGTTGGGGGGCTAAGCAATTCTACACTCTTCCGCTCATATATTAATTGGACATTTCATGCACAAGGGGTTTATAACTATGAAAGAATGATGGGGATTGGTTTTGCTCATTCAATGGTACCAGCTTTCAGAGAATGGTATGAAGAAGGATCACCTGAAATGGCTGAAGCTTTACAACGGCACACTATTTTTTACAACACCTCTCCACAATTTGGCACAATTATCAATGGTTTAGTACTAGCCATGGAAGAACAAATTTATCATGATTCTGAAGAAATTACAGGAGAAAGTATAAATGCAGTAAAAACTAGTTTAATGGGCCCATTATCTGGAATTGGAGATACTCTTACACAAGGGGTGATCGTACCTTTATTACTTTCGTTTTTTATTGGAATGTCTTTAGAAGGTAACCTACTTGGACCAATTTTATATTCTATTTCAGTTGTTGCGCTTATTTGGGGATTTGCTTGGTGGTTCTTCAAGTTAGGGTATGAAAGAGGGAATGAAGCTATTGTAAATCTTTTAGAAAGTGGATATATTAATCGGCTTATTGCTGCAGCTAAAGTAATGGGAGCAATAGTCATCGGAGCATTAGTAGCAAGTTTTGTTTACTTAAACATAGGAATTAGTATACCAATAGGAGATGGAAGCTCTTTTGTATTACAAGAACAATTATTTGATGCCATACTTCCGCAACTTCTTCCTTTATTGCTCACTCTAGGTTGTTATTATCTCCTTGAAAAAGGAATGAGTTCATCTAGAGTTATGCTCTTACTTTTTGTTGTTGGAACACTTGGTGGTTACTTTGGAATATTTGTACCATAATAAAAATTGAGAGGATAAATTATAATGAAAAGAAGAATGCATAATATTTTTAAAGAAGATGGAAAGGCCTTAATTGTCGCTATGGATCATGGAACAGGAGCTCCTGTCTTACCAGATCTTAAAGAACCGGGTGAGGTTATTCGCCAATGTGTAGCAGGAGGAGCGGATGGATTCTTAGTTACTCCCGGCATGGCAATGAAATTTAAAAAAGAAATAAAAAATACAGCAATGTTTTTAAGATCAGATGGCGGTTCGAATACTTTGACAACTAAAGGTGCACCTTTTAGAAAGAGTGTATCAGTAGAGCAAGCTATAAGACTTGGAGCAGATGCCATGTTATGTATGGATTTTCCTGGGGGAGAAGACGAAATAGATACTGCGGAATCTGTAGCAAAGTTAGTTGAAGGTGGGATAGAGTGGAATATGCCAATCTGTGTGGAGCCTTTACCTCGTGGTTTTGAATTTGATAAATATGATGATCTAAGGACACCTGAAAATATTACTATGGTGGCTAGAATGGCTGTAGAACGTGGAGCTGATATGGTGAAAGTTCCATATACAGGGGATAAAGAAAGTTTTAGAGAATTAGTAGAGAGTTGTTATGTTCCCGTATTAATGCTTGGGGGAGATGCTCGAGATGACGTTAGTACATTTTTACAAGATATAAAAGACGGTTTAGATGTTGGTGCTGCTGGTGTTATAGTAGGTCGAAATATCTATAAATCTGAATCTCCAGAAGAAATGACAAGAGCTCTCGCCCGCTTAATTCATGAAAATGTTGAAGTTGAGGAAGCCATGAAGGAGTTAAGTTATCTATGGACAAAGTCTTAATTGGAAATTTTATTGTTGGGAAAAATTCTCTCGCTGACATATTAAGAGAAAATAATTACCAAAAGTATGGGCTAGTTATTTCAAGAGTTATATTTGATGCGCTTGGTTTAGATGAAGTCATTTCTGAAGCTTTAGAAGGAAAAGAATACCAGATACTTTTAGAAGTTGAAACAGAAACACATATGAATCATGTAAAAGAAGGAATAGAGCCAACAAAAGAATTCCAACCGGATGTCCTTGTAGCGGTTGGAGGAGGCTCAGTCATTGATGCTGCTAAATTAATTTGGTTATTTTATGAATTACCTGAAACGACTTGGTCAGACAGCGAGAAGTATTACCAATTACCGGATTTTGAAGGGAAAGCAGATCTAATAGCAGTTCCTACAACTTCAGGTACTGGTTCAGAAAAAACAGGAAGTGCGATGTTTATTAATGATAAAAATGAAAAGAAAATGTTTTTAGATAATCATTTACTTCCTACTTATAGTGTGTTGGATCCGACTCTAATCACAACATTACCAGATAAACCTTTAATGTATTCGACATTAGACTCTTTAACACATGCATTAGAAGCCGCAACTAATAATACAACAAATTCAATAACAAGTTTTGTAGGACTACAATCTATTTTAACAATATTCAAAAATCTATTACCGGCTTTAAAAGGAAATGATGAAGCTCGAGAGAAATTATTAGTTGCTGCCAGTTTTTCTGGAATAGCTATTAATAATTCAAATGTAGGCATATCTCATGCATTAAATTACCCTGGTGAAGATTTTAAATTACCTCATGGATTAATTACAGGTATGTTAACACCATATTGGATTTATGAAGTAGGTCCTCACCCATTTTTTGAAACATTGATGGATTATCTTAGCATTGATGAGAATACTGATTTACCTCCAAATAAACAATTTGCAAATATATTAGCAAAGTTATTTAGAGATGTAGGAATGCCGTTATCTCTGAGGGAAATAGGAGTTTCTGAAGGAAAATTTTATGAGTTAATCCCTAGTTATATAGATCGTTATATGAATGTCAATCGTCACAGTTTATCTATGGATTTTGATTTGAACGCAGAAAACATAAAAAATATATTTGAAAATATGTACACGGGGACTCTATTTAGAGAAGGTGAAAAAATTGGATTTAAATAAAAAGATGAAATCAATTGCGGTAATTGAAAATAAGAAAGTAGATATTTTGGAATCTAGTTTGCCAAAAATTTATGATGAAGAAATCTTAGTCAAGTTAAGAGGCTGTATGTTATGTACTTTCGAACAAAGGATCTTTAGTGGGGTAGTCCCAATGCCGCTCCCGTTTATTCCAGGACATGAGATTGTAGGTGAAGTAGCTCATCTTGGTAAGCGTGTGGATAGTAAAGATTGGGAGATCGGTCAAAAAGTTGTAATTCGCTTATTAAATTCTTGTGGAGAATGTTATTACTGCCGAAGAAATTTCCCAAACTTATGTGTGAAATCAAATGAAGGAAACAAAGGAAAAACAGAAATACCTGGAATGGCTGGACTAAGTGAATATTTAACAGTTAAACCTAGTCAATTATGGAAAGTACCAGATTCTACTCCTGATGAAGTTGCATCTTTTGCTGAACCATTAGCATGTGTAGTAAATGGTGTTCAGAGGGCAGATATTACAATGGGAGATGACGTTGTGATTGTCGGAGGCGGAATAATGGGGCAGCTATTCATTCAATTGGCTAAGTTACAGGGCGCTAGAGTTATTTTAAGTGAGCCTGATGAGGAGAGAAGAAGATTAGGAGAAAAAAATGGAGCGGATGTTACCATTAATCCTATGGAAGTTAATCCAGTAGAGTGGATACATGAAAATACTGCTTATGGTGCTGAAGTAGTTATTGTTGCAGTGGCTTTGCCACAAGTAGCTCAACAAGCAATAGATTTTTTAGCTCCAACTGGAAAACTTATTTATTATAGTTCCATTCATCCTGCAGATGATATTCTTTTTAATCCCAACGATGTTCATAAAACAGAAAAAGTAATAACTGGAGCAATGAGTCCAACTATTCAATCATTCGATGTTTCTGTGAATCTACTCAAAAAAGGATTAGTTAATCCTAGAATGTTACTGTCAAATAAATATTCCATAGAGAATGCACAAGCGGCATTCGAAGAAGCTTTAGATCCAAAATCAATGAGAATTTATATAGACTTTACAAACTAAGATGTAAATTAAAGGACTATAGATAAAAATGGTGTCTATATTAAGGCACCATTTTTATCTACAAAATTTACCAATAAGTTTTTTTAGAAGAACATGTGAAAAAAGTTCTATTATAAAAAGAAAGAAGGAATTAATGTGTTAGTGACAATGAAAGAGATATTAGAAAAAGCAAAAGACGGAGGATATGCAGTAGCGGCTCCAAATATCGACAATGAACATAATGCTAGAGTAGCTATTCAAGCAGCTGAAGAAATGAATTCTCCGATAATACTGGGTGTTCCTTATCATGTAAATCCCGATCTCCAAATGCTGGGACGGATTCTTGGAGATTTAGCTTACCGTTCGAAAATACCTATTGCGATTAATCTTGATCATGGAAAAACTTTTGAACAGTGTATTGCAGGTATTCAGGCGGGATTTACTTCAATTATGGTGGATCGTTCTCAATTACCATATGCAGATAATGTTCGAGAAGTTAAAGAACTTGTAAAAATAGCACACGCAGTTGGTGTGTCAGTTGAAGCAGAATTAGGATTTGTAGGATCAGCTTATAACTATGATATAGACGGGTATAATGGTTTAACAGTCCCAGAGGAAGCAGTGAAATTTGTTGAAGAGACTGGAGTTGACTGCCTAGCAGTTGCAGTTGGCACTGCTCATGGAACTTATTCAGGAGAGCCGTATATTCGATTTGAGTTGCTAGAAGAATTGGCGGAGAAAGTACCGATTCCACTTGTGTTACATGGAGGATCAGGAACAGGAGCTGAGAATTTAAGTAAATGTGCAACAACAGGCATACAAAAAGTTAACTTATCAGCCGAATTAAAACATGGAATGGTTGATGAATTAAGACGTACGAATTTAGAAGAACATCGGATATATGGTATTTATAATTATTTAGGTAAAGGTTATAAAGAGCAATTAATAGAAAGTATAAAAAATCTTGGATCAAAAGGAAAAGCGGAAATTGGATATTAAATAATAAGGAAAAAAATGATTAAACAAGTTTAGATTAAGAATAAATAAGTTATTTAACTATCCCTGTCCTCTGAGTAGGGTCAACACAATCGAGAAGCATTCTTTTAATTGATACAATATCCCAAATAAAAGAATGCTATGTAACCATATTGGATATGTGACCATATAGAAATCCATAAGAATGCAATATACAAGTATATAAACGGAAAATACAAAAGGGGCTGGGAAATAACTAGCCCCTTTTAATATATAGATTTTCTGAAAAAATCCATGTAATTATAAAATTAAGATTTTATACTACATCATCTAATGTTTATACTTATTCTCCCTTAATTTACAAATTGGGAGTTCTAATAAAGAATATATAACTTTAAAAGTTCAATCTTGAAAGAGAAGTGATCACGTTAATTTTTTAAAATTAAGTGAAGTCCAAATAATATCTATAATCTGAACCGATGTAGTAACATTCTGTATATTCATAAAAATCATTATTAATATCATTTGTGAATCGAGTTCTTTTTAGTACTGGAGTGTTTTTTGAGATATTTAGTGTGGTTGCCACCTCGTGGGTAGGTTGTATAGCTTCTACGATTTCTTGATTGTTGGTTATTTTAATACCTAGAGATGATAGATATTGATATAATGAACCTTTATAATCATTATTTTTTAAAGAAAATTTCTTGTCATATTTAAAGTAGGTAATAAAATAAGCAAAAGTATTGTCTTTAGATCCACGTAGTCTTTTCAATACAACAATTGGTTCTCCTACATTTATATTTAAGAAATTAGCAATATTTGCATCTGCATGGCTTTTGGTAACGTTGACCTTTTGAGTTTCAGCCTTGATTCCGAGCTCTTCCATTTCTCGAGTAAAACTTTTAACTACAGTATACATATCTTTTTCTACTTGGTTTGATTCGGTAACGAATGTACCAACTGGTTTCTTTTTTACCAGTAAATTTTCTTTAACAAGTTCTTCTATAGCACTGCGAATAGTAATTCTACTAACATGATAAATATCACATAATTGATATTCAGTAGGTATTTGAGCTCCTTTTTTCCATTTTCCAATACGGATATTATCTCTCATTTTATTAGCAATCTGCACATACAGAGGTAAATTTTTCTCTATCATTATATAACTACTCCTTTTTAATGATATAACATTGACTCTTACGCTTATTGTTATAGTGTTTATAATGTGACAATAACAGTGTTGTATTCGTTTACTTATTATATTATACTATTGTCATAACAATAGAGCAAGGGGATATTTATATGTATAGAATTCGACCGAAATTAAAGATAAGTAATTCCATTGAAATTATTGAAAGTTATGAGAACATTTTGGATACAATTTTTAGTAATGCGAAAGCCAATAAAGGAAATAAGATTGCTTTTGAGGCATACCCATCGTTAGATACTAGTAAGTTGCTCGAAGAATTGGAAAATAAGGTACCAGATGCTCTTATATTAAATACAGATGATTATTATATCTCGGCTGATAGAATTTATAGTGAAATCCAAGATGATCTGACAGATGATGAAGTATTTGGAAGGTTTTCACATAAAAAATTTGCGGATTTTCTTGATCCACTTAAGTTGAAAAAACTATATGAAGTATTAAAGGTAACGAATGAGTTAATTATTGTAGTTGGCGTGGGAGCTACAGAAATAATAGATTATGATTTATTAGTCTATTTAGATATTAACCGATGGGAAATACAAAAAAACTACAAAAAAGGATTAGGTAATTGGAGATCCTATAAAGAAACAAACTTTAGTGAAAAATTAAAAAGATCGTATTATTTTGAATGGCCTGCAGCTACAGAAATAAAAGATACCATTTTAGCAAAAATAGATTATTATATTGATATGAATGTAATTGATACTCCTAAAATGGTTTCTGGGAAAGATTTATTATCATCCCTTAAAGAGATCGTCTCAAAACCAATTCGAATGGTTCCATTTTTTGAACCAGGAATTTGGGGTGGACATTGGATGCAAGATAAATTTGGTGTAGGACAAGATGAGATTAATTTAGCCTGGTGCTTTGATGGTGTTCCTGAAGAAAATAGTATCATATTATCGACTGATACCAATGACTTTGAAATGCCTGCTCAAAATTTAGTTCTTTTATATCCGATTGAATTAATGGGTGAAAAAGTTTTTGGTAAGTATGGAAGAGATTTTCCGATTCGATTCAATTTGTTGGATACGGTTGGTGGACAAAATTTAAGTTTACAAGTTCATCCAACTCTTGATTATGCTTATAGAAACTTTGGAGCGAAGTATACACAGGATGAAAGCTATTATGTATTAGATACAGATGGTAACGCAAAAGTATATCTTGGAGTTAAAGACGGTGTAGACAAAAATACATTAGTGAAAGAATTTGAACGTTCTCAAACAACCGGTAAATTTGATGATGAAAAGTATATAAATGTTATACCTATGGAAAAACATGATCATTATCTAATTCCTGGAGGTACAATTCATTCAAGTGGAGCAGGGTCAATTGTATTAGAAATTAGCTCAACACCAAATCGGTTCACTTTTAAGCTTTGGGATTGGGGACGTACTGATTTAAATGGGAAACCTCGACCAATTTCTTTACATCATGGTCGACATGTATTAAATACTGATATTAATGAAACTTTTGTAGCTAATGAGTTATACAACCAACATCAAATCGTGCAAGAAGAAAATGGATTTAGAGAAGAACATACAGGGTTACATGAATTGGAAGCTATTGAAACACGTATTCTGACTTTTTCTAAAGTGATTCAACAAACCACTAAAAAAAGTGCCAATATGCTATGTTTAGTTGAAGGAGAGCACATCCAAGTTCAGTCAACTAATGATTCTTTTAAACCATTTGATATTTACTATGGGGAGACTTTTATTATTCCGGAAAATGTAAAAAGTTATAAGGTTGTACCATTAGATAAAGAGAATGAAGTAAAAGTAATTAAGGCTTATATAAGGTAATACACACTATTAGAAAAGGTGAGTTTATGACAAAAAAAGCACATTCTATACACCATACGCATTGGGATCTTATTTGGTATTTTACTGTTCAGGATGCTGATGTTCAATTTTCATATAATATGAAAGAGTTACTTAATGCTTTTGATAATAACAAACTAGAGTATTTTTTCTTAGATGGGCAAACAGCTCCTATTGATGATTATATTAGACTTTTTCCAGATGAAGAAGAAAGAATTAAGATATATGTTTCTTCGGGAAAGTTAGTAGTAGGACCATTTAATTCTCAATTAGATAGCTTTATTACAAGTGGAGAATCGGTTATTAATAATTTACGCTTAGGGCATAATACGGCAGAGAGGCTAGGGCAGGTATCAAAAATAGCATATTTGCCTGATTCTTTTGGTCACTCTATAGATTACCCCAAAATATTTAATCATTATGGAATAAAAGATTTCGTCATCACTCGAGGGGTTGGGGATGAGTACGAATTAGGTAGTGAATTTTATTTAGAGTCAAATGACGAGTCACAGTTACTAGTTTATACAATGATTGCAGGATATGGTTATGGGTGCTATCCATTTAAAGAAGGAACATTATTTTCAGATGAAGCAGTTGATTATAATAAAATTGATGTTCACCAATTAATTGATCGTCTCTTATCATATTCAACGGTGGAAAATGAATTTGTATTTCCATTAGGCTTTGATCAAAACCCAATGATTCATGATGTAAAAGAAAAAATAGATTATTATAATAATTTGCAAAATAATATTGAATTTATTGAAACAACATGGAAAGACTTCTTTGAAGTTATTCGATCAAAAGGTGAAAATATTAAAACACATAAACATGAATTAATTTCTACGCAATACCATCGTGTTCACAGATCAATTTATTCAGCGCGTGCAGATGTTAAAGCTTTGCAAGATAAAGTTGAACGAGTACTGACTTATGAATTACAGCCACTTATGACATTATTAGATAGTTTAGGAGTAGAGTACAATCATGGGTTATTAGACCGAGCTTGGGAAACATTAATGTTATGTCAGACTCACTCTTCAGCAAATTTAACAGATGAAACAAATGATTATATTGAGCGAGAAACTAAAAATGCTTTAAATTTAGCTTATTCACATAAAAGATATTTATTAAAATTGATGTCAATATCATTGAATATGGATGGAAAAGATAGCGTACCCTTAATTGTAGTAAGTACAACACCTAATAGACATACTGAGTTAGTTAACGCTAAAGTTTATACGAAAAAAGAACAATTTAATCTATATTATAATGACAAAGTTATTCCTTACACCGTTTTAAATAAACAAAGAAAAAATAATGGTGTATTGAGGAAAGACCCTATGAAAATTAATGATGATCAATTCTATTATGAAACAGACATTCAATTTTTAGCTGAAGAAATGAAAGGGATTTCTTATCGAACTTATTTAATAAGAGAAGAAAAGGCAGTGAATTCTAGTCAAATTACCAAGACAGAACATTTTATAGAAAATGAATACTATAAAATTTTCCAAGCAGAAAATGGAATTCATATTCTAGATAAACGAACAGGAAGACTTCACGAAAATGCAATTGTTATTGAAGATGCTGGAGATGAAGGGGATAGTTTTGACTATTCATACCCGGAGAATGACTGGAAGTTAGTTGACAAATTAAATGATGCTGATGTGGAATATACTGATTCTCCATATCGGAAAAAAATGTTGATTCAAGGAATTATGAAAATTCCAAAAGACTTAAAGGAAAGAACTAGAAAGCAAGCGTCTAGTCCATTAGGCTATGATATTGAATTAATATTAGAAAAAGATTCTTCAGTTATAAGTATAAATGGAACATTTAATAATAAAGCAGAACAACATAGAGTTCGTTTATTGTTTACAGGAGAAAGTCCAAATCAATATTCATACGCTGGAACTCAATATAGTGTAATAAAACGGAAAACTTATGATACAGCACACGAAAATTGGAGAGAAAAGAAGTACTTTGAAGAACCTAGTTCTATTTACCCGTTACTAAACCACGTATCAGCAGTTACCGATGAAGGCATTCAATCCGTCTATACACGAAGTAGTAAAGAATATGAATTTGTTGGAGAAAACTATAAAGATATAGGAGTAACTATTTTTAGGTCTTATGGAGCTTTAGGATATCCAGATTTAAATCGTAGACCAGGTCGTCCGAGTGGAATGGATTATCATGTATTTGAGACACCAAAATGTCAAATGATAGGAGAGAATCATTTTGAACTAGGGATTAGTTATGATACAGAGTATGACGAAAATAAAGTGTTTAATGATTACGTATTGTTTGCAACAGATTCGTCTGTTTATCAGAAACAATCGTATAATCATACAATTAATCCAATTGATTATTTCCCTACAAATCCATTAGAGAAAAAACTACCATTGAATTATCAGTTTTTAGAAATAGAAAATGGAGAAGGTGTCTTTGGAAGTGTTGTGAAATCTGATAAAACTAATTCCTATTTATTAAGAATGTTCAATGGATCTATTAAAGAAATAAATATTGGACATTTAGCGGGAGAAGTTACTGGTTATTTAACTGAAGAAACGAATTTAGATGAAACCAATACAAAAGAAAATGTAGAAAGTTACAAACCAGGAGAGTTAAAAGTAATGAAAATTTCTAAGGAGGAAAAATAATGAAAAATATTGTTGGAGTATGCGCTTGTCCTGCCGGCATCGCCCACACATACTTAGCTGCAGAAACTTTAGAAAATACTGCCAAAAGTAGTGGTTATAAAATGAAAATAGAGACGAATGGTTCAGGGGGAGTCGAAAACAGGTTAAGTGATCAAGATATTGCTGAAGCAGAATATGTGATAATCGCAGCTGATACAAAAGTTGAGATGGATAGATTTAGAGGAAAAAAATTAATTGAAATTTCTGTAACTGAAGCCATTAGAAATCCTCAGAAGTTATTTAAAAAAATAAATAATGATGAACTTGAAGTATATTAGGAGGCGTTAATATGGATCGAAAAAAAATATATCAACATCTTATGACAGGGGTATCTTATTTTTTACCATTTGTTATAGGTGGAGGAATTTTAACTGCTTTAGCTTTTATTTTAGATGTAGGTAATGCAGAAACTGCAACTTTTGGTGCCTCAACCCCTTTAACAGCATGGTTCAATGAAATTGGGGGACTAGCTATGGGGTTGATGTTCCCAATTATGGCAGCTTATATAGCTTATTCAATTGCTGATAGGCCAGGAATTTTACCAGGAATGATTGCTGGAATTTTGGCAAGAGATGGTGAATCAGGATTTATAGGAGCTATCCTCGCTGGTTTTATTAGTGGATTAATTATATTGATGTTGAAAAAAGCGACAGAAAAATTTCCAAGAACTTTAGAAGGTATAAAAACACTACTAATCTATCCTATTATTGGATTATTACTTGCATCATTAGCGATGATTGGAGTTAATTGGGCTGTTAGTCCAATTAACATTGGCTTAACTAATATTTTAATATCACTTTCTGACACAAGTGCTATTATTATTGGAGCTGTAATTGGTTTAATGTTAGCTTTAGATCTAGGGGGACCTATTAATAAAACAGCTTACCTTTTCGCAGTGGCTACTTTAACAAATGCTGCAGGTGATCCAGTACCGAGTGTAATTATGGCCGCAGCTGGAAGCAGTGCGATGGTAGTTAGTACATCATGTGCAGTAGCTGCTACACTATTCCCTAAAAAGTTCAGCCCCACATTAAAAGCCGCTCGAACAGGAGCTTATATAATGGGGCTTGCTTTCTTCGTTGAAGGAGCCATACCTTTTGTATTAGCCAAACCGAAGCAGATTCTCCCAGCACTTTGTATCGGTGCAGCTACAACAGGAGCAATTACTGCCGGTTTAGGAATTACTTTGTCAGCGCCTATCGGAGGTTTGGAAACCCTTCCGTTAGTGAGTAATATACCACTTTACTTACTATCCTTTGTAATCGGCACAGCTGTCGCAGTGGGTATCATTTACTTTATGACTCGAAACGATGAAGATTATGAAGTGATAGAAGAAGGAGAAATTTAATGGAAGTTATTAGTCAAGAACTTATTGAATTAGATATAAATATAGAGACTAAAGATCAAGTAATTGAATATGCTGCTAAGAAAATGACTGAGTTCAAGCGAATAAATGATAAAGAAAAGTTGATAGAGGATATATATTTAAGAGAGGAAGAAGCTTCTACATCGATGGGACTGGGGGTAGCTATTCCACATGCTCAGTCATCAGCAGTATTAGAAGCGTCCGTTGTCTTCATAAGACTGAAAAATGAAATAAATTGGAATGACGATAAGGATGTAAGATTAGTGTTTGGTATATTTGTCCCTAGTGAGAATGTGGATAATACTCACTTAAAAATATTGGCTCAAATAGCTAGAAAATTAGCGAGTGAAGATTTTCGAAATCAGTTACTGACAATTCAAACCGTAGAAGAATGTGCGAAATTATTAGAATCAATTAATAATCAATTAAATGAAGAACAGACAGCCTAAATTAATTGTGAAGTGCACTCAGACAAGAAAAATAAAATAATAAGATTAAATTTAAACCTAATACCTCCGTTATAGAGGTATTAGGTTATTTAGATGTGCGCCCGGCATGGGTGACAACTTGGTGGTGAAAGTCCACTACAGACTTGGCAGTAGGAACTGTTAGCTAAAG
>JBCLPZ010000017.1:0-33399 GCA_041223305.1 Carnobacteriaceae bacterium 52-44
GGCGGTATTGTGCCTTTTCCAAAAGAACAAAACTCCAACGGAGTAATTGAATGACAGAGTAACTTAATTATAAAAAAGAAACTACAGTACTTGAACTATACTGTAGCTTCTAAATAAACTCATCAACACTATTTGACAAAGAACCAATAAAACTCGTATCGATATTAAATATTGATACGAGTTTTTCTTCAATCATATTAAAGCTTATTGCTTTAATGAAGTAATCTTGTAAGCATGAGCCATATTTTTGGATTAGTTTATGTAATAAATATGGAGAAAATTTAATCTAAATCAAGTGAGTTTAATATCATCAAAGGATAAAAAGTGTTATGATGAAAAAGAAATAGTTTAAGTATAGATTGAGGTTTCAGTCCAAATGACTGAAGTGATTTATCTTAAACGAATGGTTAGAAATGTAGAAGGAGGAAAAGACATGAAAGAATTTGCGGTTGTTATTCCTGCTTTTCGCCCAATGAAAAAATTTCCATCATATATAAAACAGTTACTTCAAGAGAATGTCCCTCATATTATTGTTATCAATGATGGAAGTGAGAAAGAATATGATAATATCTTTTCACAAATAGAAAGTTTAAAAGGCTGTACTGTGATTACTCATCAGTTGAATAGCGGTAAAGGTGCAGCATTAAAAACAGGTTTTACATATTTTTTAAAACATTTTTCATATTTAAATGGTATTGTGACAGCAGATGCGGATGGACAGCATGCGACAAAAGATGTGTTAGAAGTTGGAAAACACCTGGACACTCTGGAAGATGGCTTTGTATTGGGGTCACGAGTATTTAAGAAAAAACATATGCCTCTTCGAAGTTGGATTGGGAATCGATTTACAAGTCTTGTATTTAAACTTTTCTTCGGGAAATTTATTCGAGATACACAAACTGGATTACGTGGAATCACTACAAAAGAATTGGATTGGGTAACTCAGTTAAGTGGAGATCATTTCGATTATGAAATGAATATGCTGATTAACATGGTAAGAAAAAAGAAACGAATAATTCGCGTGGATATTGATGCTTTATACGAAGAAGATCATACGTCCCATTTTGAAACTTATAAAGATGCCAAACTAATTGCACGTGCAATTCTGAGCCATTATTTTAAAATAGTTTAAAAGATAAAGGAGGACGATATATGAGAAAAAACAACTACGGTATTTTTTTTGAGTTTTGTCGAGCGATTGCTCGTATAGTATTACCGCGTTTTCGGTTCGATAATATTTTTGTGAATGACGAACCGACTGTTTATATTTCTCACCATCAAAATATGATTGGTCCTGTCAGCATCTTAGTTTGGTTAAAATATTATCTTCGAACTTGGGTATTAAGTGTCTTCGCTTCTCAGAAAGAATGTTATAATCATTATATGAATTATACTTTTACTAAACGATACAAATGGCCACCAATCCTTGCAAAAATGATTGCTTGGCCTGCTTCTTACATTGTTCCATGGATTGTAAAATCTGCTCGAGCGATTCCAGTGTATAGAGGTTCTCGTAAAATAATGGATACTTTTAAAATAAGTGTAGATGCTTTATTAAATAATGAAGATATTCTTATATTTCCAGATATTGATTATTCAGATGATTCAACTGAAGTCTCAGATATTTATGAAGGTTTTTTACATCTAGAAAAATATTATTATCGGGAAACGAAAAAACATCTTGCTTTTGTTCCTGTTTATTCAAATAAGGAAAAAAGAGAAGTACATAGCGGGAAGCCTATACGATTTACAGGGGATAAGAAATTTATTGAAGAACGAAAAGAAGTTGCTCAAAAGATACAGGAAGAATTAAATTGGTTATCAAAAATTTAGAAAATATTATTAAAAGGAGAGAAATAACATATGTCAATATTGAAAGAAACACTACCTTTAGCAAATGGAAACAACATTCCATTAATTGGTTTAGGTACTTGGCAAATGTCGCCGGAAGAAGCAGAAAGAACTGTAGAACATGCTTTGAAAAATGGATATATCCATATTGATACTGCACGTTCTTATGGTAATGAAGAAGGCGTAGGGCGTGGAATGAAAGCTTCTGGATTAAATCGAGAAGACTACTTTTTAACCACAAAAGTAACTGGCGAAGCAAAATCTTATGACGAAGCTAAAAAGGATATAGAAGAATCATTAGCAGCACTTGATACACCTTATTTAGATTTAGTCATTATCCATGCACCAAGACCTTGGAATAAAATGCGAGTAGAATCTATTGATAATTACTACTATGAAGAAAACAAAGAAGTATGGAAAGCGATGGAAGAATACTACGAAGCAGGTAAAATTAAAGCAATTGGTGTTTCAAATTTTGAGATTGATGATTTGAAAAACTTATTTGAACATTCGAAAATAAAACCAATGTTGAATCAAATCAAATATCATATCGGTTATCGTGATGAAGAACTTGTACAATTTTGTCAAGAAAACGATATGATTGTAGAAGCTTATTCACCAATTGGAACTGGTAAATTATTGGATAATGAAAACATCCAAAAAATAGCAGATAAATATGGAAAAACAACAGCTCAAATTTCTATTCGATATGCTTATCAAAAAGGTTTAGTTGTATTACCAAAATCTGTTCATGAAGAATACATTGATCAAAATGCAGATATTGATTTTGAAATTTCTGTTCAAGATATGGACTTCTTAAACCGTTTAGTGATTGATTAAGTAATAAAACTCAAAATAATCCCACGACCTAAGATAATATTAGTTCGTGGGGTTTTTCGCATGTCCGTATATTATCAAGTCTATTTGTCAACCAACTTTAATTAACGGACTAAACACGAACGAAATGTTATCTTTTAAAATATATTTTCGATTATTTCTTGACAATTCTAAGAATGCTGTTATCATAAATCAGTGATTAAATTTCTAAGGAAAAGGGAGATTTTTAAAGATGTCTATGTGGAAAAAATTAACGATTTTTGGAGCATCTGCTCTTGCTTTAGCTGCATGTGGAAATAATGCAGACGAAGGTACGGATGAAGCTACAGATACACCCGAAGAAAATTCTGATTTTAGAATTGCAATGATTACGGATGTTGGTGGAGTAGATGACCGTTCATTTAACCAATCTTCATGGGAAGGTATGGAAGCTTGGGCTGAAGAAAATAATTTTGATGAAGAAACTTACCAATATTATCAATCAAACTCAGAAAGTGACTTCATGCCTAACTTTAATACTGCAATTAATGATGGGTATGATATTATTTACGGAATAGGTTTCTTATTAGAAGATGCTATTGCAACAGCTGCTGAGCAAAACCCTGACCAGAATTTTGGTTTTATTGATGGAGCTGTAGATTTACCAAACGTTGCATCATTAAATTTCCGTGACCATGAAAACTCATTCTTAGCTGGAATGGCAGCAGCTTTAACGACTGAAACAGGTCGAGTAGGTTTCATTGGTGGAATTGAAAGTCCAATTATCGATCGTTTCCAAACAGGATTTGAAGCGGGAGTTAAACACGTGGATGACTCAATTGAAGTAGATATTCAATACGCAAATAGTTTTGGAGATACCGCAGCTGGACAACAAGTAGCTTCAGCAATGTACGCAAGTGGTGCAGATATTATTTTCCATGCAGCGGGAGCAGTAGGAAATGGAGTTTTCCAAGAAGCTAGAAACCGTATGGAAGATGGATCAGATACTCAACTATGGGTAATTGGTGTAGACCGTGATCAAGAAGCCGAAGGTGAGTATGATGGAGGTAACGTTACATTAGCATCAACAATTAAACAAGTTGGTAATGCTGTACGTAACCTATCTAATGAAACAATGAACGAATCATTCCCAGGCGGAGAAACGATTTACTATGGTTTTGCTGAAGAAGGAATTGATTTTACACGTGGACAAATAGCGGATGAAGATTGGGCAATAATCGAAGAAGCTCGTCAACAAATAACTGATGGCGAACTTGAAGTTCCTGAATTCACTTATACAGAAGTAGAATAATTTAATTAATAGAATATTGATGAAATAAGCTTATAAGTAAAGAATATGAGGTGACCCCCAAAAGTTAGAGTGAAAATTCTAACTTTATGGGGGTTATTTTTATGTCAAAAAAGTATTCGTATGAATTTAAATTAAAAATTGTACAAGAATATCTAAATGGAACATTGGGTTATACATTACTCAGTAAAAAATACAATATTTCAAGTAAAAGTCAACTTCAGAAATGGGTCAACCAATACAAGAAATATGGAAAAGAAGGTCTTAAAACAAAAAGAAGGAATAAAAAGTATACTTTAAATTTCAAGTTAGATGTCTTAAGATTTAAACAAGACACTGGTGCTTCTTATAAAGATATAGCCAATGCCTTTGGCATAGGTGAGCCATCAATTATAGCCAATTGGAAACGACAATACGCACAAGAAGGCGCCCAAGGTCTGAATAAGCCACAAGGGAGACCACCAAAGATGCCTAAACTAAATCAAGACAAAAACAAGCCAGATAGAATCAATAAAAACAGTGATCAAGTTAACCAGGAGAACGAACGATTAAAGAAGGAAAATGATTATTTACGAATTGAGTTGGGATACTTAAAAAAGTTAAAAGCGCTGGGCTTGAAAGACCCACGCGCAAACAACAAGCAAAAATAGTATACGAATTAAATAATGCTGGTTTTAAACTAAAAGATATTTTGAGAGTTACTGAATTACCGGAATCAACTTACCACTATCATCTGTCGAAGAAAAATGAACCGAACAAAGACAAAGGTCTCGAAGAGCTTATCCAAGAAATCTTCGAAGAAAACAAAGAGAGATATGGGTATCGTCGTATTACGGATGAACTGAAAGCCAGAGGTCATCAGGTAAATCATAAACGAGTTCTTCGTTTAATGAGAAAATTAGGGCTTCAATGTATAAAATTTTCCCGTAAAACACGCCGATATAACTCTTATAAAGGGACAGTCGGTAAAATCGCTAAAAATAAGATCAACCGTCGTTTTACGACTCCGATTCCTTTACAGAAACTCGTCACAGATGTCACAGAATTTAAATGTCTTAATGATGAAAAATTATACTTAAGTCCTATTATGGATCTATATAACCGTGAGGTTATCTCCTGGGAGATTTCCAAAAAGTCGACATTAGACATAGCAATTGAGCCTTTAAAAGAGGCTATCTCAGTCATTAAAAAGAATGCGAAATATCGAACGACCATACATAGTGACCAAGGCTGGCACTATCAACATCATTCATGGGTAAAAACTCTGAAAAAGCACGGTATCTTTCAAAGCATGTCCCGTAAGGGAAATTGTATTGATAACTCACCGATGGAAAATTTTTTTGGACTTCTGAAACAAGAGATGTATTATGGAGAAGAAAAAGTATCTTTCTCTACACTAAAAAAACAGATTGAAGACTATATTTATTACTACAATAATAAACGCATTAAAAGAAAATTGAGTGGCTTATCTCCGGTTGAATACCGAAAACAAGACACTCAATTAGCTGCTTAATATTTAATTAAATAAACTCCAACTTTTGGGGTTCACCACAATACTTATAGGCTTTTTTCTTTTAAATTTATTTCTTAAAGCAGTTATCATTCGCAACTTTAGTTATTTTTAGTATAATTAATTTATAAAATAGTTTACGCATCAATCACAAAATAAAATATTCAGTAAAAGGAGGAAGTATTTTTCAGTTTTTCTGGGAAATACGTCAATATGAAAAAATCTAAAAAAATACTTGAAACCTTTCAAATGATTATGTCAATTATCGCTCTTACGGTAACACTTGTTAAACTCCTTCGTGGTTTTATTGCATGGACAAAGAGATATGAATAGAACAGCTTTTTAAGAATGAATAAAAGAGAGCTAGAGGATGCAGGTTTAATACCTACATTCTCTTTTTCATGTAATTTGATCGAAAAGTACTGAAATTGGAGGATATATGGACCCAAAAATATTAATGTTAAAGCAGTATATCGATGAGGCGAATATGATTACTTTCTTTGGTGGTGCAGGAGTATCAACCGAAAGTGGTATACCAGATTATCGCTCGGAAAATGGTCGTTATACAAAGATGAAAGAAAATCAGGAAGATCCAAGAAAAATATTAAACCGACGCTACATCTTAAATCACCCTGAAGATTTTTTTAACCGTCGAGAAAAGAATAATCAACAAACACCCGATCCGAATATGGCTCATCATGTATTAGCAAATTTAGAAAAAAACGGGAAAGATATTCGGATACTTACATAAAATGTTGATGGGTTGCATCAAAAAGCAGGACATCGTTATGTATTAGAATTACATGGAAGTGGACGTATTTGGTATTGTATGGAATGTGAACGCGAATACTTACCAGAAGAATTAGAACGTGATGCTCACAATATACCAAGATGTTATGTCGATAACGGAATTGTTCGACCTGGAGTAATATATTTTGGTGAGAATCCTGACAAGTATGTCATGGACAAAGCAAGAGAAGTAATTGCAAAATCAGATTTATTAATTATTGCAGGAACTTCATTAACTGTATTTCCAGTAAAAAATTTAATTCACTATTTCGAAAAAGGACGTGTTGTTATTATTAATAACGAACCTTTAGATACTGGTAAATTAAATATTGACTTATTTATCCAGGAAGCGGTGGGTGAAACTTTCGAAAAACTAGTTTAGAGTAAAACGAATTATTTAGGCTTCAAGCATACTTGTACTATAATAAGAATAGACCAAATATATGGAGGCTATAAAGTATGGAAGACAAAGATATTCAAATAGAAATCGATCAGTATTTAGGTGAAGTTAAAGCGTTTAAAGAAACAAGACCTGAAGAAGCAGAAGAATTATTAGAAGCCAAAGAGGGGAATATTGTGTATATTGGACGAGAAACATGTCCATATTGCCGCCGTTTTGTAAAAACTTTAAGTCCCTTATCGGAGGAATATAATTTAACTGTTCATTATGTTCATGCACAACATCCAGAATATGAAGAGCAAGTGGATGAATTACGTGATAAATATGATGTGCCGACCGTTCCTGGTTTACTATATTCTTCAGAATCTGCCGGAGTAGTTGTAAAGTGCGATAGTTCATTAGAATCGGAAGAAATTTTAGAGATTATTGAAGTAAATTAATGCTCCCATATTCTAATATCCTATTCAGAAAAGTCCTTTAAATTTAAAAGCTTAAGGGGCTTTTTTTCTTGCTTCAAATCGAACTTTGCCGTATTGTTATACTATAGATTGATTAAGATAGAGAGTAGGAAAAACAAGTGGCTCGTAAGAAAAAAGAAGAAGAAATTAGTATTGTTGCTGGAAGCCGTGATAGCGATACAGTAACTGATTTACAAGTGCTGGCTAAAAATAAAAAAATTGGCGAAGTCTATCAAGGAGAAGAAGATCGTCAATTTCAAATTACTTATGAAAATGGTCGTAAAGGAACAGCAATATCTATTGAAGATGCTGTACGCTCAATCATTGCTGAATATAATTTACACAAATAATTTATCGTTTAGATAACCATACTTAGCCTTATTGATAAATAGAAAAGGATGATTTCTATGGAACAAAGCAATCATGCAAAATCCAATAGTAAGTCGGGTGGTTTTGTTGGAGCAGTTAAAATTATAATGGAGAACTGGGAGCGAGCATCTGTTATGCAGGGCGCGGCAGAGATGGCTTATTATTTATTGTTATCTTTAATTCCTCTATTATTAGTTTTAGCAAACTTGATTCCACTATTACCTTTTAGTCCTGCGGAAGCTGTTTCATTTATCGAAAGTTCATTTCCAGCAGATGTGAGTACAATGTTAGTACCGATCGTTGAGGAGTATATGGCAAGTGCAAGTGGGGGAGCTATTTCAATTGGTTTATTAGCAGCGATTTGGTCTGCTAGTAATGTATTCTCAACATTACGTAGGGTTTTAGATGAAGTTTATGGAGCAAAATCAACAAGTAATTTTATTATTGCGCGAATTCTATCGCTGGTTATTATGATTGCGATTTTACTATTAGTAGGGATTGCGGTCTTTATCTTTGTATTTGGAGAGCAAATTTTGAATTTTGTGAGTGATTTCTTTCAGATTGAAATACCATTTATACAAGAGTTCTTATTTGCACGATGGCTAGCTTTACCGATTCTATTAATCATTGTAACATTGATTGTGTATCAGTACGTACCTAATCATCATTTAAGCTTTAAGTATTCCATCCCAGGAGCGATCTTTGCGTCAATTGGTTTGGTTTTACTTTCACAATTCTTTACATTTATTACTCAATTCATGGGTGGGGACGCCATTGCAAATGCTACGCTCGGTGGATTTATTGCATTAATGCTCTTTTTATATCTTTCAAACGTAGTACTTCTATTCGGTGCATTGGTCAATACGTTGATTTTTGAGTTGAGGAATAAAATATCTGTGCCAGAATATGAGACAGAAATACATGAAAAAGAAGAAAAAGAGGACACCAAATATCAAGGATATCCTGACGAAGCTGAAACCAAATTATTGAAAAGAAAAATATATAAAATAAATTAATGATCTATAGAAGTTTAGAAAGGGAGAAAGTAATGACTGTAAAATATACAAAAAGTGGATTATGGATTGAAAAATTGGAAGATTCTTATCGACTGGGCTTATCAGAAAAAGGACAAGATGACGTTGGCGATGTCATGTATGCCGAACTACCTGATTTTGGAAATCATATAGAAAAAGGCGATAATTTCCTAGGTGTTGAAGGGGCAAAAGCTGTTACAGAGATTGTCTCACCAGTTACGGGCGTTGTAGAAAATGTCCATAAAGAGCTAGAAGATAAAACAGAGTTATTAAACTTAACAGACCGTTCAGAAAATTGGATCATTGAACTATCAGAAGTTGAAGGATTTGATTCAGATGAGTTGAGCGATGATCCTTGGTTTGGTGAAGGAAAAATAGAAGAAAACTAATTTTTAAAAATGAATAAAAGCTGAGGGATTATGTATTTCAACATATTTCCTCAGCTTTTTTATATTCGATTAAATTGAATACTTATTCTTTCATATCAATTAAATTGATAAATTTTTCAAATACTTTTATGGTGTCTGGTACTGTTTTAACTAATACTTCAGGATGCCACTGAACCGCCATGACTTTTTGGGAAGTGTCTATACTTTCAATGGCTTCAATCAAGCCATCTTTTGACCAAGCAACCGGTCGGAAAGCATCTCCAATATTTTTAATGGCTTGATGATGATAGGAATTAATCACATATTCTGTTCCTAAGGCTTCACCTAACCATGAGTTTTCTTCAATCACAATAGAATGTGTTGCATGTTTCCAAGGTGTTTTTTGAATGTGGTTTACTTCTAGTTCTTCATAAGTTGAAACATCTTGATATAAAGTACCGTTAGAAGCTACATTTAATAATTGGAGACCTCGACAAATCCCAAAAATAGGTTTCTTTTGTTTCCAAGCTTCTTCAATTAAAGCAAGTTCAAAATCATCTCTTTCAGGTTCGATTTCACCAATTTTAGGATGGGGTTCTTCATAAAAAAGTAATGGATCGACATCTTCGCCACCTGCTAGCACCAAAGCATCCACTTGATCAATGTACTCTTTTGCTTCTTCAGCAGTAGATAATGGAAAAACAATGGGAAGAGCTCCAGCAACTTTTAATGCATCCGTTAATTCTTTTGGAACAATATTCATATCAAAATTTAATAAATTATTTGAAACTTTAGTCATTACATAACCAGACACACCAACAACAGGTTTCATAAATAAATCTTCCTTCCAACTATATTTAATAGTAAGTGTACATGATTTTTTTAAAATATTCTAATTTCATATTTTAAAAAATAACTTTTTAGTTGTTACTACTTAAATGTAAAACAGAAATAAGATACAATGATTTAGGAAGAGAAAGTTAAAAAGGAGGAAGATTCAAATGTCGAAATCAATTGAGATAACGGGAACCTACAATGCAGCGAAAGTTTTTAATCCAGATATTGATGAATCCTCATATCAACAAATTGAGGCAATGATGAATCGAGAAGAATTTAAAGAGAGTAAATTTCGATTTATGCCAGATGTACATTACGGTAAAGGATCTACGGTTGGAACGACAATGACTGTACATGACAAAATTGTACCGTCTTTTATTGGCGTTGATATTGGATGTGGTGTTTCAGTGACTGAATTAGAACTCAATAAAAAAGAAGCTTCAGATCCGAAATTTCTCAAAAAGTTTGATCGAAATGTCAGACAAAGTGTTCCACTTGGTTTTAATCGTCACAAACAATATAAGAATTCGTCAGATCTAAAGTTAGAAGATTTTATTGTCTCAGATCAATTGGATGAGGAAACTTTTTATACATCCATTGGATCTTTAGGCGGTGGAAATCATTTTATTAGTTTAGAAGCTACAGATGATGGAAAAGTATATTTATTGATTCATTCGGGAAGTCGAAATATTGGGCATACAGTTGCGACAATTTATCAAGATTTAGCAGATGATCTCAATTCTTCGGATAAAAAAGGCGAGGGATATTTAGAAGGTATACAAATGGAAGAGTATCTGCATGATTTAGGACTAGCGCAAAAATATGCTTTACAAAATCGAAATGCTATGGCGGATGCTATTTTAGAAAGCAACGGTTTAAGACAAAGAGATCGATTTGATTCTGTGCATAATTATATTGATTTAGATTCAATGATTGCACGAAAAGGAGCTATTTCAGCTAAAAAGGATGAAAAATTAATTATTCCATTTAATTCAAGAGATGGTTCTGTTATTGCAAAAGGGAAAGGGAATGAAGATTGGAATCAATCTGCTCCGCATGGGGCTGGCCGGACTATGTCACGTACTCAAGCTCGGAAGAGAATTCCATATCCTGAGTATCAAAAAATGATGGAGGGTATTTACTCAACGTCTGTATCAAAACAAACACTTGATGAAGCACCGTCTGCTTACAATGAACAAAAGAAAATACTTGATTTAGCCGCACCAACAGTTGAAGTTTTAGAGTTTATACGCCCGATTTATAATTTGAAAGGGTAATTCAGAGTCAAGAACAAGTTAGAAATTTTTTTAATGTAGAAGGGAATAGTTAGATGAAAGAATGGTGGAACAAGCAATTATTAATTCCGGTCGCTCTAGTGTTATTGGCAGGATGTACAACTGGGCAAGAAGAAACGGAATCAAATGCTGAAACACAAAATGACATTTTGGAAATGTCGGAAGTAGCAGAGGCGCCATCCATCGATAAAGGAGATACGGTAGTAACAACCATTGAAATTGATAATTCAGATGACTGGGTAGAGAAGGCTGCCGAAGTCACTGACGCAGTAAGTGGTAATGATTATGTGCACCTTGATCGAGGCATTTTAACCGTCGATCAAATTAACATGATGTTAAAATATCTCCCGATGGAAGTGACCTTTGCGGATGAAAATAGTCAATTTCTATTCTATAATCATCGAGCAGAACCTGAAGATATGCTCGCCGCACGTGCTCCTGAACAAGTAGGAGATGCGTTAACAGAGGGCCACCCAGAAGAAGCACAAGAAAATATGCAAAGAGCACTTGATTTGTTTTATGCAGGTGAGATTACTGAATTCCAACGTCATACAGAGTCAGAGAATGATGATGAATTTAAAGTTATTACGTATCAAGGAGTTTATGACGAAGATGGTGACTACAAGGGAATCACTCAATATGCCCAAGATATTCAACCTATCATTGATTTTTATCTAGAACAAACAGGGATGAAATTAGTTGAAGACCCAGATGCGGTTTCAGGAGCGACTTCCGACGAATAAACATTCATTAATTTTAAAAAATAAGTTGACAGTTATTTTTTTCTCTGATAAGATACTTTCAACTTATATGAACTAAGAAATTAATGAGAACAATGAATATAAAATTAACTAAATAAATGAAATACTTTGAGAAGAAAAGTACATTTTGGATTTATATACAGAGAGCCTTGTTTGGTGAGAGAGGTTATAAAAAAGAAATGGAAAATGGTCTTTGAGAAGGATTAGTGAACGCTTAATGTAAGCTAATCCCGGCAGCATCCGATAACGTGCCTCAGTATACAAATCTATATTTATTTGCGTACTGGTAGAGGTTGTTTTAGTGATAAAGCAACATATAAAGGTGGTAACACGGAAGATAAGCTTTCGTCCTTTGAGATTTTAGATAAATCTCTAGGGCGGAAGCTTTTTTGTTTCAAGAAAGGAAATATAATAATGATTACGTTAAAAGGAATAAATAAAACATTTTCCAGTAAAGAACAAAAAATTAAAGCAGTAGATAATGTGTCTTTATCTATAAATAAAGGGGAAATCTATGGGATTATTGGATATTCCGGAGCGGGTAAAAGCACGTTAATCAGAATGTTGAATGGTTTAGAGTTACCGACTTCAGGAGAAGTGTTGATTGATGGACAGAACCTAAATGATCTGTCAATTAGTAAATTGCGCGCCACTCGTCAAAAAATAGGAATGATTTTCCAACACTTTAATCTACTGTGGAGTCGTACAGTAAAAGAAAATATTCTTTTCCCATTGGAAATTGCGAAAGTCCCAAAGAAAGAACGTTCTAAAAAAGCAGATGAATTAATCCGATTAGTAGGGCTTGAAGGGAGAGAAAATGCTTATCCATCACAATTATCTGGCGGACAAAAACAAAGAGTTGGTATAGCTCGAGCTCTTGCAAACGATCCTACTGTGCTACTTTGTGATGAAGCGACAAGTTCTTTGGACCCTCAAACCACAGATAGTGTACTTGACTTGTTACTAGATATTAATCAACGCTTAAATCTAACAATCGTTGTTATTACTCATGAGATGAACGTTATTCGGAAAATATGTCACCGAGTAGCTGTGATGGATAACGGACGAGTTGTTGAAGAAGGTGAAGTAATTGATGTTTTCAAGCACCCAAAACAAACCATTCTAAACGTTTTATTCGTCAAGATACTAATCCTGAGAGTGTAAATACTGACGAAGTATTGGAACAACTTATTCAACAATATCCGCATGGTAAATTATTACATTTGAAATTTCATGGTGGTGGAGCACAATCACCCATCATTTCAAAAATAATTCGAGAGTTTAATATAGATATTAATATCATTCAAGGAAATATACAAACGGCTCAAGAAACATTGATAGGTTCACTTTATGTCCAGTTACTTGGAGAAGAGAAAAATATTAAAAAGGCTATTGAAGAGTTTAATCGATTAAGAGTAGAAACCGAGGTGATTGAGCATGAACTTGAAATTTAATATTGGCCAGAGTATTTTAGAACAATATACTGAATTTTCCGGCATTAATTGGGAAAGAGTGTGGTATGCAACAAAAGAAACTATTTTTATGTCGTCTGCTTCAGTAGTTGCTGTATTTTTCTTAGGACTTATTATTGGACTTTTATTATTTGAAACACGAGAGCATGAAAGTATCTTTTCAAAAGTTATTAACCGAATGGTCGCTTTTTTTGTTAATGTCTTCCGCTCAATTCCGTTTATTATTTTGATTGTTTTATTGCTTCCTTTCACAAAAGAAATTGTAGGACGGATAACTGGACCAGTAGCTGGTCTGCCAGCACTTATTATTGCAGCGGCACCTTTTTTGGAAGATTAGTTGAGACTGGCTTTCGTGAAATTGACAGCGGAGTAATTGAGGCGGCTGAATCAATGGGAGCAAATAAACTTGAAGTTATATTTAAAGTGCTTATTCCTGAAAGTTTACCCTCAATTGTAGCGGGAATAACAACAACAGCAATTTCGCTTGTTGGTTATACGGCTATGGCTGGTGTGATTGGTGCTGGAGGTCTAGGAAATCTTGCTTATCTTGAAGGTTTTCAAAGAAGTCAACCAACAGTTACCCTAATTGCAACAGTGTTAATTTTAATTATTGTATTTGTGATTCAAATAATAGGAGACATACTTGTAAAAAATGTGGATAAAAGATAACAATAAAAAGTTAAATAAATTAGGAGGAAATGATAATGAATATTAAAAAATGGATTAAAGGAACGGCTATATTAGGAACCGGCTTTTTACTTGCTGCATGTGGAAATGATCAAGAGTCAGAAATAGATACTGGAACGGATGAAGATACAGTTGAGGAGACTACTCTTCGAATTGGCGCATCTAATGTACCTCATGCTGAAATTTTAGAGTTTGTAGCACCAACATTGGAAGAAGAAGGCATTATTTTAGAGATTGAGCGTTATAATGATTATGTAATTCCGAACGTTGCTCTAGAAGAAGGGGATATTGACGCAAACTACTTCCAGCATGGACCATTCTTTGAAGACGCAGTTGCAGAAAATGATTACGATTTTGTCAATGCAGGCGGCATTCATATAGAGCCAATTGCTGCTTATTCTGCTCGTCATGAAAGTTTAGAAGATTTACCTGAAGGAGCAAGAATTCTCGTCAGTAGCAATGCCCCTGATTATGGCCGGGTGTTGGCTATCTTAGAAGAAGCGGGCGTAATTACAGTAGAAGATGGAGTAGATTTAACAACAGCATCCTTCGATGATATTGCTGAAAATCCTTTAGACTTACAATTTGAATATGAATATGATCCAGCATTAATGCCCACACTTTTAGAAAATGACGAAGGGGATGTCGTCTTTATTAACTCAAACTTTGCGGTAGACCATGATTTACGTCCATTGGAAGATTCAATCGCAGTTGAGAGCTCGTCATCACCATACTCAAATATTATTGCTGTGCGATCAGAAGATGCTGAAAACCCAGCTATTTTACGTCTGGTTGAAGTATTGCGATCAGAAGAAACGCAAGATTTTATTTTAGAAACTTGGGATGGTTCAGTTGTTCCAGTGACTGAATAAAATTATAAATAAAAAATATAATCGACCTCTTCAACTATTACTGGAGAGGCCGATTATTTTTATATAGACTTAATTAATAGATTAATATCTAGTAGGAAAATACTTTACCAATCGCGATGAAGGGAATTCTTCAATTTTTCTTTTTATTTTAATTCATTACTATAATGTGCTTTTTAACTCAATACCAAAACACCATCTAATCTTTCTTTAATGGTTTCTCTCAAGTGATGCGTAATCATAATGACTGTTAATTTAGGATTATTGGTTAAACTTTCCTCTATTTTTAGAGCGCTTGTTTCGTCTAGGCTTGAAGTGCCCTCATCAATTAAAATACAAGTTTTTCCTCTGACAAGACCACGTGCTAATGCAATACGTTGCCTTTGACCACCTGAAAATGAGCGGCCTGCTTCTCCTACTGGTGTATCTAATCCGTCAGGTAATGAATGGATTAAATCTTCCAAATCACTATCTTGTATTGCTTTTAGTAGTTGCTCATCTGTGAAGTTTTCTCCAAGAGTAATGTTATATCGAATAGTTCCTTCAAATAAATAGGGGACTTGATCGATATATAAAATCTGATTTCTAAGTTCTCTACCTTCTAAATGTTTTAACTCTTTATTTGATAAAGTGACAGAACCTACATAATCAGGTAATTTACCATTTAAAATATTTAATAATGTTGACTTACCACTGCCACTTGCTCCAACGACAGCGTATTTATTTCCTAAATTGAATGAATAGTTAATCTCACTAAAGATCTTTTTATCTCCATAAGAATATTCTACATTCTCCAACTGGAAACCATCATTTAATCGTTCTAGCTTTTCATTCTTTCCGTTTTTAACCGTTTTTATGGTCTCAAATTTTTCAAAAATAGGTTGAGTTGCCTTAATCGAAGCGATTTGTTGACTAATATTTCCGACAGTATTAAATATTGTACTCGCGAGATTTCCAGTAGTTGCTAAGGAACCAATTGAGAGGAGCTCTTGAAAAGCTAAAAAACCTGTTAAAACGAGTATTGAAAGTTGACCAAAAACATTTCCTAACGCTCCAAGAATAGCAACTTTTCCAAGAACACGGGCTTGATTGTCTGTTGTTTTGGCTAAGCGTTTAGAGGCTTCTATTATATCTATTGAAATCTTTTTAAGTAGATTATAAGAAAACAACGTATCAAATCCACCTAAGATATCATTTGCTTTATTTAAAAATCTTTCTTCTTCTTGGGTTGTTTTTAACGATGCTTCATTCAATTTTGTTTGGTAAATTCTGGGTAATAATAAAGTAATTCCAGCAACTATAAAACTCCAAATGACTAATGACCAATGAAAGAAAAATAAAGCAATGACTGAAGTGATCGTTCCAATAACTCCCGAAGAAACCTCATATATTCTTTGATAGGTACTTGTTTGGATAGTATTCATATCATTGCTGAGCCAAGAAGCATAAGTTCCAACTTCTTTTTCGTGAAAATGATTATAGCTTGTTTCTTCGATTCTTGAAGTAATATCACCTCGGATTGAAGTAAGCATTTTTTGAATGGTCTGATTTCCTTTAACGACCTGTAGATAAGTGAAGAGCAGAAAGAATAAATAAGCGATAAACATCTGTAGAGCTGTAACAAAAAATCTTTCGAAATCAAAAGCAATTAAAGCATTTAATGCTGTAGCATTCAAAACACTAGCAATTGTTTGGGAAATTGCACTTCCTAATAGTAATAAACCAACAAGAAAATTGTCTTTCCAAAACCTTTTTATATACAGAAACATTTTAACATCTCCTTTATTTGTTTGTGCTTTTAGTATAAGTGAGATAAAATATAACAAGTTAAAAAATTGCATATCTGCAAAAAGAAGGGGATAAAGTGTACGGAGAGACGATACATAAAATTCGAAAAAGTAAGAATATGACTTTAAAAGAAGTAGCAGGACATTCGTTATCGGTGTCTCAACTTTCTAGATTTGAAAATGGAAAATCAATGATTCCAGTAGATTTATTTTATGAAGTATTAGAAAACTTAAATGTAACAACAGCAGAATTCGAATATATTAATGGTCAAGAGAAAACGGATCAATTATTTGAACTTTTAACCCGTGTTGAAAAATATAATAATCATAACGAAACAGAGAATTTAAAAGAATTAATTAGTGAAATAGAAGATGTACATCCCTCACCTTATAGTTGGGAACAATTTATTATTTATTTTATTGAAAGTATTTTGGAAACGCATGATTTGAGAGGATCAGGATGGGAAGAATTTGAAAATAGGACAATGAAAACGCAACAACCTGTTTTAGATTATTTAATGCAAGTGGATGATTGGGGAGAGATGGAACTCCGTTTATATGCAATATTTGGCTTTGTTTTAAATGTTGAGACGACCCATTTTCTTATGCATACAGCCTTAAAGAAAAGTAAACAATATTTAGAAATTCCCGCAACTAAGAATTTACTGTCCGTTATTTTATCAAATAATTTTTCGACCTTTTTATTTAATGATCGACTAGATTTTGCAGAAGAGACCATCGAACTGTTTGAAAAGAAATATGCAGAAGATATGGAAACAATCATCCCACATATTGATTTTATTTTTAATAAGGGTTTACTTGCTTACAAAAAAAATATGCCGGAAGAAGGGAAGATGTATTGTGAAAAAGCCATTTCTACGTGTCGGTTATTTAAACAAAAAGGGTATGAAAAAAGATTGACCAAGCGTTATAAGAGTTGGAAAGAAAAATATACAGATCCAGAATTTAAGGAGTTAATGATTAAATTTGGAGGCATATAATTAATGAGTAGATTTTTGTGGAAGATTAATTTAATAATTAATGAGATTTTTGTAATCAAAAATTATGCAGAAAAATGGGAATGAGTGGTAGATTGAAAGACTTAAAGAAAGTTTTAGATGGCACGATTAAATAATCCTAGATTGCTTAGAGGATTTGAATCTTTTTGGAAATGACTTATGAGAAAATCAAAAAAAAAAACAAAGGGAAAGAATCTGAGAAATGCTTTTTTTGAATGTACCTGAAACAATTGAAGAGAATTAGAGATGACGGATGAAGTCTGAAACGACTAATAAAGCCAAAAAAGTAAAATCTTAAACTTCCCTACATTATAAGAGAATAGAATTTTAAGATTTTACTTTTTATTAGAATAGATTTTTCAATCCAAAAGAGTAGGTAAAAAAGAGCATTCACTTTTTGAACGATTAAAACTCGGGCATTACAACTAATTCACCGTCTACATATTCTCGAATGTATCTTTGCTCCCCTTTATTATCATTTTCTATCGAATCAAATAGAATAGAGACCGCCCGACTTCCAAGCAGACGTGTATGCAAATTAATATAACTTTCTCCCATGTTTGAATGATACAAAGCTTGCTGGAAAGGTTTAAAGGTGATTGTTCTAATTTGGGTTATTTTTTTCTCCAAAAGAGCTTGTTGTATCCCATTGGCTACTAACTCATCAGCAATAACAAAGCCATCATACAAAGATAAATCTATCTCATTTTTTATAAGCTGATAACCATCCGTAGATAAAAAGGCAAAATCATTATAAATATAATCTTCCTTATAAGTTCTATTATTTTCTTCTAAAGCGATCTGATAACCTTTTAGTCGATCTTTAATAAAAAATTGATCCATATCTCCACCAATATAGGCAATATTCTGACAACCTTTTTGAATCAAATAATCGGTGGCTTGTTTTCCAATCGTTTCATTATCATTATCAACGACATGAACTTTTAATTTATCAGGGGTTCCCACAACTACGGTTGGAATGTTTGTACTTAAGGCAAAATCTAATAATGGATCATTTTTGGAAGCATAAAGGAAAATTAATCCTTCTACTTTTTTTCCATGAACAATTTTTTTAATGTGGTTTAATCGTTGTTCATTTGTTTGACCAGAAGAGAGTAAGATTGAATAATCAACTTTTGACATTCCAAAATTAATTCCTCTTAAAACAGTGGGGAAGAAAGGGTTTTGATAAAATGCATCCGAAGCTAAGGGTAAAATGACTCCAATGGTTTTGGAACGATTACTTGCAAGCCCTTGCGCATTAGCATTTGGAAAATAATTTAATTCATGCATTACTTTTCGAACTTTTTCTTTTGTAGCTTGACTAATCGAAGGACTGTCCGCAATCACTCGAGAAACGGTGGAAGGAGCAACACCAGATTTTTTTGCTACATCTTTAATAGTTACAGTCATGTTAATGTTCCTCTCAAAGTGTACTTTTTCAAGTATAGCTTATAATGGTTTCGTTTTCAATAATTTCAAGAAATTAACGAAACCGCTTGCATTAAAAAATGAATCGTTTTATAATAAAATAGAAATGAACGGAAAGGAGGGGGATAATGGAAAGAGCAAGTGGTGTATTGCTTCATATTTCATCTTTACCGAATGAGTATGGGATTGGGTCGTTTGGGCAGTCAGCTTATGAATTTGTTGATTTTTTAGTTGAAACTGGGCAAAAATATTGGCAAATTCTTCCATTAACTACGATTAGTTTTGGGGACTCACCTTATCAATCGTTTTCGGCTTTTGCAGGAAATACACATTTTATTGATTTAGAGGAATTAATCAGGGAAGATTATTTAAAAGAAGAAGACGTCTTGGGAAGAAAATTTGGGGAGCAGCTAAACAAAGTTGATTATGACAAGGTTTCTTACGAAAGAAGACCTTTATTAGAAAAAGCTGTAACGAATTTTATCGCTAAAGAGCATCATAAGGAAAGTGAATTTGAGCAATTTATTTTAGAAAATGAACATTGGTTGCTTACGTATTGTCAGTATATGACCGTAAAGGAAATAAATAATTTTGCTCCTTGGTATGTATGGCCAGAAGCAGTAAGAAATTATGACAAAGATTATATTACAAATTATGTTCGGCAGCACGAAAAGCAAATGTATTATCACTTAATTACACAATACTGGTTTTTCAAACAGTGGAAGAAACTTAAAAACTATACGAATCGGAAAAATATCCAAATCATTGGCGATATTCCAATTTATGTCGCGAGAGATAGTGTGGAAATGTGGACCCAGTCTGAATTATTTTTAGTAGATGAACAAAAAAATCCTACAGTCGTATCTGGTGTTCCACCTGATGCTTTTTCTGATGATGGGCAACATTGGGGAAATCCGATTTATGATTGGCCATATATGAAACGAGATGGGTATAAATGGTGGATTTTGCGCATGAAAGAAAGTTTTAAATTATATGATGTTGTGAGAATTGATCATTTTCGGGGTTTTGAGAGTTATTGGGAAATCCCAAGTAGCGCGAAAACTGCAGCAACAGGTCAATGGAAAAAAGGTCCAGGAATCGATTTGTTTAATGAAATGAAGAATCAACTAGGTGAAATTAATGTGATTGCTGAGGACTTAGGCTTTATTACAAAAGAAGTAATCGAATTACGTGAACAAACGGGTTTTCCTGGGATGAAAATTTTACAACATGGGTTTTCGAATACGGATAATTTAGATTTAATTCACAATTATTCACCGAATACGATTGCCTATGTGGGGACTCATGATAATGCGACGGCTTTAGATTGGTATTTAAATTATGCAGATTCGGATCAACGCGATCAAATGGATACCTATTTAAATCGGCGACTAGGCGAGCATGTTTCAGATGCGTTAAATCGAGGAATTGCTTCTTCTGCTAGTAAAATTGTTATTTATACGATGCAGGATTTACTTCATTTAGGAAGAGAAGGAAGAATGAATATTCCGTCAACGATTGGAAATAACTGGAATTGGAGAATGCTTCCTGATGCCTTGACAAATGATATCAAAGAAAAACTGTATTTATGGACGAAAACGTACTTCCGAATGAATAAGGCTATCGTAAATAATGAAATCAAGAAGGGAGTAGGTAAGAAGAAATTTAGTGAATGTATAAATCGGACAGATGAAATAACCAGCTAAAAAGTATCCCAATAATCATTTAAAGGAGAGAGAAATGCTTAATTTAGAAGACCAGGCCAGGAAAACGTTCAATAAGGCTTTAGCCGATTGTTCCAATTCAGAAATATATAAGATATTACTAGACTTTGTTCAAAAAGAGAGTCAAAAACTTCCAGTCCATAATGAAAAACGCAAACTCTATTATGTTTCTGCGGAATTTTTGATTGGAAAATTGTTAACGAATAATTTACTCAACTTAGGCTTTTATGAAGAAGTGAAAGAAGAACTTAAAAAGCATGGAAAATCTTTAGAAGAAGTTGAAGAAGCAGAACATGAGCCATCTTTAGGAAATGGAGGGTTAGGTCGTTTGGCTGCCTGTTTTTTAGATTCAATCGCAACTTTAGGGTTGAATGGAGATGGTGTAGGATTAAATTATCATTTTGGGTTATTTCGCCAAGTATTTGAAGAAAATCAACAAAAATATAAACCCGATGAATGGTTGGTTGAACCAACATGGCTTAAAAAGTCAGAAATCTCGTTTAATGTTCCTTTTAAATCATTTACCTTATCTTCTTCATTATATGATATTGACGTTTTAGGGTATCAACAAAAAACAAGAAATCGATTGCGTTTGTTTGATTTGGAGAGTGTTACGGCAGACATTATTCATGAAGGTTCGATTGATTTTGATAAAACAAAGATTAAGGAAAATTTGACCTTGTTTTTATATCCGGATGATTCGGATCGAGAAGGAAATCTTCTTCGAATTTATCAACAATATTTTATGGTTTCTAATGCCGCACAGCTTATTATTGAAGAAGCGATTGAACGAGGAAGTAACATTAAAGATTTAGCCGACTATGCGGTTATACAGATTAATGATACTCATCCAACACTAATTATTCCTGAACTTATTCGTTTATTAACGACAGAACATGATATCGAATGGGAAGAAGCAGTAGAGATTACGCGGAAAATGGTTGCTTTTACGAATCATACGATTTTGTCAGAAGCTTTAGAAAAATGGCCTTTATCGGATATCAAAGAGGTCACACCAGTGATTGCTGAAATAATTGAACAATTAGATCAAAAAATAAAAAATGAATTCTCTAATCGACCACAAGTGCATATTATTGATGAAAATCATGTCATTCATATGGCACGACTTGCTATTCATTTTGGTTTTAGTACAAATGGGGTCTCTCAGCTACATACAGAAATTCTTAAAGAAACGGAGCTGCATGATTTTTATAAAATTTATCCAGAAGAATTTTCAAATAAAACAAATGGGATTACATTCCGTCGGTGGTTAATGGCGGCTAATCCTGAATTAACAAAGTTTTTAGATCGTAGAATTGGGACTAAATGGCATAAAGATGCCAACCTTAAACCATTAATCGAGTATCAAGATGATGAAAATATTTTAGAAGAATTGAAAGCGATTAAACATGACCGGAAAGTCAAGCTTGCGAATCATTTAGAGCGGACAAAAGGAGTGGCGATTAATCCAAATTCAATTATTGATATTCAGATTAAAAGGATCCACGAATATAAAAGACAACAAATGCTAGCGTTATATATTATTTATAAATATTTGGATATCAAAAAAGGAAATATTCCTACCACTCCTATTACAATTATTTTTGGAGGAAAAGCAGCGCCAGCTTATACCATTGCTCAGGATATTATCCACTTAATACTCTCTTTATCGAAATTAATTGACCAAGATGAAGAAGTGAGTCCATACTTAAAGGTTTTATTTGTAGAAAATTATAATGTAGGGGAGGCGGAATATTTAATCCCAGCGGCAGATATTTCTGAACAAATTTCTCTAGCTTCCAAAGAAGCCAGTGGAACCGGTAATATGAAGTTTATGTTAAATGGGGCTTTAACGATTGCAACTTTTGATGGAGCCAACGTTGAAATAGAAGAGCTTGTAGGGAATGAAAATATTTATACTTTTGGACGTATGAGTGAGGAAATCGTTGACCTGTACGAAAAAGATGGCTATGACTCCATGCATTATTATAATAAAGCGACGATTCAACCCTTAGTGGACTTTATTGTAAGTGAACCCATGTTAAAAATAGGAAATAAAGAAAATCTAGAGCGTCTTTATAATGACATTAAATATAAAGATTACTTCATGGCATTAATTGATTTAATTGAGTTTATTGCAATTAAAGAAAAAGTGTACAAAGACTATAAAGATGAGAAAAAATGGTGGAGTAAATCCTTAGTAAATATCGCACATGCTGGGTTCTTTTCTTCTGATCGTACGATTGAAGAATATAACAATGAAATTTGGCATTTAGAGGACTAGCAACTCTAAATCCTTGAGAAGAAAAAATTGGGCATTTATTGCGAAGGAGTGAAGTAATTAACGAAAACGGTTGCAATAACAAGGAAAATATGAAATAATGAATATGTAAACACTTACAAACAAAGGAGGAAATAATAATGAGTATTACAAATTGGAAAAAGTTAAGTTTAGGGATTGTGACAGCATCGGCTGCATTCCTTTTAGCAGCATGTGGAGATGGACAAGGAGAGACAGAGTCTCCAGATTCAAACGAAGGAAATGAAGCAGAGACAGAAGAAGTAAGTGGTGGTTCTCTTAAGGTTTCTGTAGAGTCTGATTATATTGATTTTATTAATGAAAAGGCTACAGAATTTGAAGAAGAATATGGAGTAGATGTCGAAGTCTCTGAACGTGAGATGTTTGAGACTTTAGAAGCGCTACCTCTTGATGGCCCAGCTGGATTATCACCCGACGTTACGATTGCTCCTTATGACCGTATTGGTGGTTTAGGACAACAGGGACACTTACATACGGTGACACTTCCAGATAATGATCAGTATGATGAAACGGATGAGCAACAAGTAAGCATCGATAATGAAATATATGGTGCGCCTTATGTTATTGAAACTTTAGTATTGTATTACAATACGGATTTATTAGATGAAGCTCCCGAAACCTTTGAGGAGTTAGAAGCCTTAGCAGAAGATGACAACTACGCCTATGAAAGTGAATCCGGTAAAAATACAGCATTTTTAGCCAATTGGGTAGATTTCTATAGCTCATATGGTTTACTTTCAGGATTTGGTGGCTACGTCTTTGGAGAAAATGGAACAGATACTTCAGATGTTGGTCTAAATTCACAAGGAGCCATCGAAGGAATCGAATATGCTTCAGAATGGTATAGTAAATGGCCTGAAGGAATGCAAGATACAACTAGTGCTGGAGATTTTATAGATGATACCTTTATTAATGGGGACGCTGCGGCTATTATTAATGGTCCATGGACTGCCGCTTCTTATGATGCAGCAGGGTTAAACTATACAGCAGTTTCTATTCCAACACTACCTAACGGAAATGAATATGAGCCATTTGGTGGAGGTAAAGGCTGGATTATTTCTAACTACACTGAAAATGCTGAAAATGCTCAATTATGGTTAGACTTCATCACATCAGAAGAGAATATGTTAGCTCTCCATGAATTTAATAATGAAGTTCCTGCTAACCAACAAGCTCGTCAATCTATTGTCGATGCTGGTGAAAACCCATTAGCAATCGCGGTCGTCGAACAATATGATAATGCGGTCCCAATGCCAAATATTCCTGAAATGGCAGAAGTTTGGGAAGGTGCAGAAACCATGATGTTTGATGCCGTCTCAGGAAATAAAACAGCAGAAGAATCTGCAAATGATTCTGTTCAAATTATTTCTGATAATATTGAACAAAAATATTAATAAAATAATTCGCTAGTAAGCTAAGTGAAGTAAAGTGATTCAACAGGTAGATTTCGAATGACTGTTGAATCACTTTGTTTTAAATAAAGGAGTTGAATGCTGTGGAAAGTACAGCAGCTACGAAGTCGAAAGAAAGTTATACTAAAGAAGAGCGCGCAAAAATAAAAAAAACAACGCTTCTATCCATCCTCCCAGGGGGAGGGCAATTTTATAATAAGCAGATTCCTAAGGGTCTTTTGTTTTTACTAATATTCATTTTATTTATTTATCAATTATATACAACAGGGTTAAATTCAATAGAAGGATTAGTGACGCTTGGAACGACTCCAGGTGAGGACCATTCTTTATTTTTATTAATTGAAGGTGTATTACAGTTACTCGTTGTTTTCTTGTTTTTAGCTTTTTATGTTGTTCAAATATATGATGCAAATCGAGTGGCTAAAATTAAAGCCATTAACCCAGATAAAGTGAATTCTTCGATCAAAGATATTTTAATCAATGTCTATGAAAATGGCTTTCCTTATCTTTTAACGGTTCCCGCTTATATTTTGATGCTTTTTGCGATCATTTTCCCCGTTCTTGTCACATTTTTACTAATATTTACGAATTATGATTTTAATCATATTCCACCAGCTACATTGATTGAATGGACAGGCTTAGAGACATTTACGAATATGTTTTCTATAAATACTTATCGGGAAACGTTTATGTCGGTTTTCTCATGGACAGTCATTTGGACCTTATCTGCGACAACTTTGCAGATTGCTTTAGGAATCTTTACCGCCATGGTTATCAATCAACCATTTATTAAATTTAAACGAGTCTTTGGTGTGATTTTATTACTTCCTTGGGCTGTTCCGGCCTTTATAACGATTCTTACATTCTCAAATATGTTTAATCCGAGTGCAGGAGCAATAAATACTCAAGTGATTCCATTTCTTAATTCTATTCTTCCGTTTCTTAAAATTCCTGCTTTGTCTTGGAAGACAGATCCGTTTTGGACGAAGGTAGCATTAATTGGAATACAAGGATGGCTAGGGTATCCGTATATTTATGTTTTAACCACTTCGATTTTACAATCTATACCGAATGAATGGTATGAAGCGGCATCAATAGACGGTGCGAACACGATTCAAAAATTTAATTCAATTACGTTTCCTCATATCCTAGCAGTTGCTGCGCCTATTTTTATTACGCAATATACCAATAATTTTAACAACTTCACGATGATTTATTTATTTAATGAAGGAGGACCTGGAAGCGTGGGGAACAATGCGGGCTCTACGGATATTTTAATTTCATGGGTTTACAAACTAACTACGGGCCAATCTCCTCAATATAACGTTTCTTCAGCTATTACATTTATTATTTCCGCTGTTGTTATTGTCGTTTCATTGGTCATTTTTAGTCGTTTGAAAGCATTCGAGATGGAGGATTGATGGGTTATGGCAAAAAATAATCATTCTAAAATAAAAAGCAAGCGATTTTGGACGCAATTTTTTACCTATGCGTATTTGCTTTTTATGGTTATCATTATTATTTATCCATTGTTAATTACAGTCACTTCAGCTTTTAAATCTGGGAATCTGATTTCCTTTGATTTGAGCTTTGAAGGTGAATTTACATTAAATAATTTTAGACGGTTATTTAATGAAACCTTATATGGCACATGGTACATCAATACGCTGATTGTAGCGATTACGGCGATGATTATCCAAGTAACAATTATTACGTTAGCTGGCTATGCATATAGTCGTTATCGTTTTATTGGTCGAAAGACTTCTTTAAAATTCTTTATTGTGGTGCAAATGGTTCCTACTATAGCGGCCTTAACGGCTTTTTATGTAATGGCCTTGTTAGTTGGCGGTTTAGACACACATGGCTTTCTAATTTTCCTCTATGTAGGAGGTGCGATTCCTATGAATACTTGGTTGATGAAAGGATATTTTGATACAGTACCTATTGATTTAGATGAATCGGCAAAATTAGATGGAGCCGGGCACTTACGAACCTTTGCTCAAATTGTCTTGCCCCTTATGCGACCAATGATTGCGGTGCAAGCACTTTGGGCCTTTATGACGCCGTTTGGTGAATTTATGTTGGCTCGATTTATTTTACGGAGTCCAGAAAAATATACAGTAGCTATCGGACTTCAACAATTTATTAATAATCCAAGGCAACAAAGGGTCGCTTTGTTTGCTGCAGGGGCTATCTTAATAGCCGTACCCATTTCTATCCTTTTCTTTTATTTACAAAAGAATTTTGTGTCAGGTTTAACTTCTGGTGGCACAAAAGGTTAATATTTTTACTCATGAATAGGGGAGATGATCATGAAAGAAGAAATATTTCCAATCAATTATTTTAAAAGTGTTTGGTCACCTATCCGAGCTTTTAAGAATAGACATCAATTAAACTGGATCCAACTAATCATTGTTTTACTTTTTTTAAATGGCTTAATGACGGTTCCTGTTACAATGAATTATACTCAAATAGAGGCTGTTTCAATAGAGAATTTTTATCCGAACGCTATCAAAATAATTGATGATCAAACGATTAGTGAGCTTAGAGGGGTTCATTACAAAAATGGAGAAATGTTATTTGATCAACCATTTATTACTGAAAATAACCATGGAATAATAGCTGGAGGATTGTCATTAGAACAAAAAGAAGAGTTACTTAAAGAGGAATCTTATATTCTATTTGAACGAAATCAGCTAACCATCAAAGAAAACAATCAACTTGAAGCAACCCTTTTGTACACCAAAGATTTTTCTCTAGAAGGACTCAGTCAAGAAAAAGAAGTCGTTAATGAAATAAGTCGACAATGGTTTAACCAGAATCGAATTTTTATGGTTCTCATTTTTTCTTTAATGCTTTCTGTCTTTTTGTTTGTCATGCAGCTGTTGATTGTTTTTGGATCTGCTTTGTTTTTGTATTTAACCAAAAAAAGTTCAATAACTTCCATTGAAACGTATAAAGAGTCAGTGAATTTCGTTTTAAATCTTTTGACGTTACCGACTTTCCTTGTGGTGTTGCTGTCATTAGTCCATTTTGATATTACTTTGATGCTTTCCTTTCAAACACTGGGTCTCATTGTAATGTTATTATTTGTTTTTTATAAAACAAAACTAAACGATAATAATATCTTAAATACGGAACAAGTGGTATTATAACTGTAGTAGAATATTTTGGTAACGATTACTTTTTAGATGAATTGTAAGGACTGAAAATCGAACTCACGAGCGGAGTACCCTCTCTGCAAGCGAGTGGTCTCTAAAGTCGGAAATCTTATAAGATGAACTTTATTATATGATACAAGGAGAATAAATATGGCAGAAATAAAACTCGAACATGTGCATAAACGTTATGAGAATGCTGAAGATTACGCGGTGACGGATTTTAACTTAGATGTAGAAGATAATGAATTTATTGTCTTTGTAGGCCCTTCAGGTTGTGGGAAATCTACAACGCTTCGAATGATTGCTGGATTGGAAGAAATTACGGAAGGAGACCTCTATATTGACGAGGATATCGTCAATGATGTGGCGCCAAAAGATCGCGATATTGCGATGGTTTTCCAAAATTATGCCTTATATCCACATATGACGGTTTTTGACAATATGGCCTTTGGTTTGAAATTACGTAAAATGCCTAAAGACGAAATCAAAGAACGAGTCAATCATGCGGCAGATATGTTAGGCTTAACCGATTTATTAGATCGTAAACCTGCAGCATTATCTGGTGGGCAAAGACAACGTGTGGCTTTAGGACGTGCGGTTGTTCGAAGTCCAAAGGTATTCTTAATGGATGAACCTTTATCCAACTTGGATGCGAAATTACGTGTTCATATGCGTACAGAAATAGCGAAGTTGCATGAAGAACTGAAAACGACCATGATTTATGTAACGCATGACCAAACGGAAGCGATGACTTTAGCGGACCGTATCGTCATTATGGAAGCGGGTGTCATTCAACAAGTAGGAACCCCTTTTGAAGTCTATAATTCACCTAATAATGCGTTTGTCGCCAGCTTTATCGGTTCACCCGCGATGAACTTGCATGAAGTGAAGTACAGTAAGGGGCGCATTACCGGACAAGGGATTGATCTTCCTGTCAGTGAACCTTCAAGAAAACAATTAGATGAAAAAGGCTATGAAGGGAAAACGGTCATTTTTGGGATTCGACCGGAAGATATTCACTCAGAACAAATTGCGTTAGACACGACACCCGAGACAGTCGTGGAAACGACAATTACCGTTGCTGAACTAACCGGAGCTGAATCCATTTTATACATTGATGTCGGTGGCGCAGAAATGGTAGCGGTTGTTGATGCTAGAGACTTCCATCAAGCCGGTGAAAAGATGGAAGTAGCTTTTAATATGTACAAGGCGCATTTCTTTGATGTGGATACGAAAGAAGTTATTCGCAAAAAGCCAATTGAAGAAGTCGTGGAAACAACTTTATAAGATATTAAAACAAAGCATATAGACACACTCCATTTAGAGGATGAGTCTGAGACATAAGGACTTAACTAAAAATGCATTCCCAAAACTATAGTGAAATATTCATTATAGTGGGGATGCACTTCTTTTTATTCCATTAAATTATTTAAAAGGGGAACAATATATTTCAAAATTTTACTTTTGTCTCAGACTCGTCCACTTTTTATTCTGCATCATTTTGTATTAGTTTTGGGTCAACAATAGTGAAACCTTGCTCGATTAAACCGTCAACAATTGCTGGTACAGCGTCTGCTGTCCATTCTCGGTCATGCATTAAAATATTTGCACCCGGTCCAAGTAATTTACCATCTGTGTCATTTCCATTTAACGTAACTTCAGTTAAAGCCGCAGCATCCTGATATTCAACATTCCAATCGTAACCAAATGACCAGTTCATCCATGTCATACCTTCATCTGCTACAGCTTGACTAGCATAATCAGTCATTACACCATGAGGCGCACGGAAAAATCTAGGTTTTTCACCAATAGCTTCTTCAACAATATTATTTGTTTTAGTAATTTCCTCTAATTGATCTGACTCTGAATAATCGTCTAGCTTAGCATGTGTATGTGTATGATTTGCGATTTCAAAGCCCATTTCATGAATTTTTTGCATGGTCTCAAAACCTTCTTCATCTTCCATATACATTCCATTTACAAAGAAAATAGCTCGAACATCTCGCTCATCAAGCGCTTCAGCAATCTCCATTGCATTCCCGTAAGGCGCATCATCAAAGGTTAGAAGAACTAATTTTTCGTCACTTTCTTCGCCTTCAATAGGTTCAACCGCAAATGTATTGGGATTAATTTGATATTGATAACTTACTTCTTCTGATTCTTCATCCGTATTTTCTTCGTCTACATTTTCATCATCTTGTTCAGTTTCAGCGTCTTCAGCATCTGTTTCATTTTCATCAGTTACTTGTTCTGTTGTATCATCGTTTGTTGTCTCTTCATTATCTTCAGGCGCTGGAGTTTCACTTTGACAGCCAGCTAATAATAATGTTGATAACAATAAACTTGAATAAATTTTGTTTTTCATGCTTTCATCCCATTTTTTATTATGTATTTTTATTAACGGCCTGATTGTAACATAAAAAAACACCTATACTCAAACCAAATAGAGCATAGGTATTCTTCAATAATTTAGTCATTTGAGGCAACAGTAGACACTTTTATTTTGCTGAGAGCTTTTCCACTGATAGTTAACGTAGCATCTGTTTCATCATCTTTTATGGTTATGGTTCCATCATAAGAATCTGTCTCTAATAGTTCATAGTTTTTATTTAAAGAGAAGTTCTTTTCATGTAAATAATTGAGTAAATCTTCATTATCTGTTACTTCTCGAACTATAAAATGCTCCCCAATTTCTAAGTCGCTGAGGTTTGTTAAGGTATCTTTTCCATTATCGACTGTTCCGTCTGCATTTGGAATAATTCCGCCATGTGGATCATGTGTTGGATTGTTTAAAAAATCGTCTAATCGTTCAATAAACTTATCTGAGGAAGCATGTTCTAACCGGTCAGCTTCTTCATGGACCTCGTCCCATTTAAAACCTAATTTTTCATAAAGAAAAACTTCTAAAATACGGTGTTTTCTAACGAGTTGATTTGAAGTACGAATTCCTGTCTCAGTTAGTTGAACGCCTTTATAAGGATAATGAGTAAGCATTCCTTCCTTTACTAACCGACTAATCATATCGGTCACAGAGGCTGCTGAAATAGAAAGCTTATTTGCGATATCTTTATTACTGACAATTTCATTTTCTCGGCTTAATCCATGGATTGTTTTAATGTAATCTTCTTTATTTGGTGACATTTTCATAGTATTTATTCCCTTCTAGGCGCACAGGTACTTTATTTATATCTATGATAACTCTTGTATTTTATCATGCTTATAATCTTATTCTAGGTGAACCTAAAGCTGTTTGCAAGGGCGTGTATTATAGATTTTTTATTATTCTCCATATTATATTGCGAGAGTTATAACTACAATAGGCGGACGAATGATTGGTATAGATATAATAAATAGAAATAGGCAGCGTTAGTTTTTTATTTATTAGTATGGATAAAGTTTAATCGTTGAAGTGTATATTAGGAAACGAAAATTACCTTTTATTCATCTAGGTGAAAACCAAAATGATGAGCTAAAATTTTTTCGGGATATCCGATATCACAAAGAACAATTTCTCCACATAAGTGTTTACCGATATCGGTCTGCATCCCGTTTTTTTTAAAACCAAATGTATAAGTAATGTCTGCTTGGATGACCGTAGTGAAAGGTTCTCCAGTATAGCTAGAAAGTCCAGAAGGGATATCTAACGAAACGATTGTTTTTTGTTTTCTTCTAGCTTCATTAATTTTTTGAATGACTGATTGGTTAACACCTTCTATTTCTCTAGAAATTCCTATTCCAAAAATTCCTTCGATAAGGTATGTTGCTTTATCAAATTCTTGCTCAATAAAATCAAATGTCATCGGTAGGTTTATATTTTGAGTAATCTTGACTTGACTTTTCATTTCTTCAGAATGATTTTCCTTACTAATGATATACAACTTAACTTGGTAATCTAACAAAAAGAGCATTCTTGCTAAAGCAACAGCATCTCCACCATTATTACCTGTTCCGGCGATGATTAATATTTCGTCTTCTGATTTTACTTTCTGAATAATATGAATGAAGACTGAGTGAGCAGCTCTTTCCATTAGAACAGAAGAAGGGATCCCGATCTCATTAATAGTGAATTGGTCAAACTGATACATTTCGACGCTTGTAAAATATCTATTTTCCATAAGAATCTGCTCCTTTTTAAATTAACCTCGAATTCGAGTCTTTTTGTTTGCGTATTTAAAAGTCCATTGGTATAGTTTGATTATAACAAATAAGATACGAAGAAAATATTAGGAGGAATTTAATTATGACAAAAGTTGGGGTAGTCGTTGGAAGTATTCGTGAAGGTTCGTTTTCAGGAAGAGTAGCTAAAGCATTGGTCGGATTATTACCAGAAGATTATGAAGCAACTTATTTACAAATTGATCATCTACCACTTTATAGTCAAGATTCAGATGAAAACCCACCTCAAGTATACCAAGATTTCCGTGATGAAGTAGAGGCATTAGATGCTCTAATCTTTGTAACTCCTGAGCATAACCGTAGTGTGCCAGCAGCTCTTAAAAATGCACTAGATATTGCATCACGTCCATATGGAGCCAACAAGTGGGGTGGAAAACCAGCATTAATTGCTAGTCAATCACCAGGTGCTATTAGTGGATTTGGAGCCAACCACCACTTACGTCAAATGTTAACATTCTTGGATGTACCTGTTGTTCAACAGCCAGAAGTTTATCTTGCACAAACTCCTGAATTATTTGGTGAGAACGGCGAATTCTTAAAAGAAGGTACGGAAGTATTCTTACAAGCAGCAGTTGATAAATTTGTTGATCTAGTTAACCGATACAAAGCTTAATGAACGAACAAATAAAATAAAGTAAAACCACCATTTCACAAAGAAAGTTTATTTTTGAAATGGTGGTTTTTTAGTGTGAATTAGGTATTGAAGCGTTGAAAAGAAAGATTAAATTGCTTATAAATTGGCTAGACTGTACAATTAGGATATGTTGAATGTTAGCATAGGAGAGATGATGAACGATGGAAAAAATTGAATCGAGTAGAGCAACAGGGGCGCTGGGCCCTTATTCTCATGGAATAATTAGTGGGGAGTTAGTTTTCATATCTGGTCAATTAGGAATTGATCCCGAAACAGGAAAGTTAGCGGATGGAATCGAGAATCAAGTTCGTTATGCATTTAAAAATATTTTATATATTTTAGAAGAGAAGAACTTAAATTTTAATCATATTGTCAAAACAACAATATTGTTATCAGATATATCAGATTTTCAAACAGTGAACGAAATTTATGCTGAACAGTTCAGTGAACCTTTTCCAGCTCGTAGTGCATATGCAGTAGCAGGATTACCTTTAAATAGTTTAGTAGAGATTGAAGTTATCGCAGAATTAAATCAGGACTAATTATAAAAATTTATTAAAATGGCTTCCAATGTTCAATACATCGGAAGCCGCTTTTTTTATCGGTTCTTTGTCAAATAGTGTTGATGAGTTTATTTAGAAGCTACAGTATCGTTCAAGTACTGTAGTTTCTTTTTTTATAATTAAGTGACTCTGTCATTCAATTACTCCGTTGGAGTTTTGGTCTTTTGGAAAAGGCAACAAGCCCGCCCGGAACTTCTTTTGACTGTCTCCTGGCAGTCAAAAGGGATTTCTAGACATTCCTCTCATAATATGCAAAGCGTAAACGATGCCTTACTCGTATTCCATTTTTTACGCTGCTACAGTAGAATCGCTCCTTCTCTTTAATTGAATGGTTATTGATTGTTTTG
>JBCLPZ010000018.1:0-30381 GCA_041223305.1 Carnobacteriaceae bacterium 52-44
TTTAGGATGAAAGAGGCGATTTATAAACCAGAGGTTCGCAAAGCGATCAATGAAAAAGATTTTGATCAATTCCAACTTTGGATGGATACTTTTGAGAGTACATTAGAAGAGGAAGAAGACGTGAAAAAATTCAAAGCTTTTCAAACGTACATGACTAAAAATTGGGATCGAATTTTCGACTGGCGAAAAGTTGTCAAAGATGCGCCTGCGGACGCACGTAAGTTAGGGGCAATGGAATCCAATCAAAGACGCATTACTTTTCGAATGAAAAAAAGAGGGATGCATTGGAGCCCAGCGGGCTGTGAAGCTATGGTAAAGATAAAGCAAGGGATTTTTAACGGGACCCTTAGAGAAGCTTATTTAAGTGATCTCGATCGAAGTGTTCGTCAATTACGTACGGATAAAAAAGTGATCAGTGCATCAAAGATTTTACATCAAACAACTCGACCGTCCATCGGAACCAAACGAGGAAGCATTGTTTTATATGCGCCCACTTCTTCGCCAATGGGTCAATTATTTAAAAGTTTACGTCAATAAAACCGTGGATACTTATTGATTCGTTCTTTGAATCAATGAGTATCCATGGTGAACCAAGCGGCTTAAGCCGCGCGGTAGGAATGATTATAAATGATTAATCAAAAGTGTACAAAAATAGAGTGCCCTAAATCATGAGGAAATAACGGCACCGAGAAAAAATTGACACAGACGAGTATTTTTGATAATTTTATTAAAATGAAATATAATTTATGGTGATAAATGAGAAGGATACGCATTAAATAATAAAATTTTGATTTAATGAGGAGATGACTGAATGACCGAAAATAATTCCAATATGGAACAATATTTTGAAGAACTTTTTGAAGCGGTAAGCAATGATAACCGTGAATTATTTCGAGAAATTTTTCTAACACTTCATGAACGTGATCAACAAGAACTGTTCCATTTACTTTATCCAGAAAAGAAGCGTAAAATTGCAGCTTTTTTATCCCCTGAAGAATTTGCAGAAATTTTTGAATGGATGGAACTGGAAAACCAAGAAGATGCGGTAACCTATTTACCAAAAGATTATATCGTATCTGTTTTTAATTATTTGCCGACTGATACATTAGCAACCTTTGTATTTACTAGTCAAATTGATGAGATAGAAATGTTGCTTCAATCAATGGACAAAGAGGAATTTAATCGTCTCCAAGAAGTTCTTTCTTATGAACAAGAAACTGCAGGCTCAATTATGACGAAAGAGTATTTTTTTATTCATGAAGACGATACACCACAAACAATCATTGAAAATATTCGTTCATTTGGTGAGCGTGCTGAAACGATCTATTATTTATATGTGGTTGATAAATTACATCGCTTAGTGGGTGTGTTATCTCTGAGAGACTTACTGTTAGCTCCGGTAGATAAACCTATTTCTGAAGTGATGAGTACACTTGTTATTTCTGTTTTCGTGAGTGAAGATCAAGAAAAAGTAGCAAATATCATTCAAGATTATGATCTCATTGCAATTCCAGTTATTACAAACGACCAGCGCCTAGTCGGAATTATTACTGTTGATGATATTATGGATATTCTAGAACAAGAAGCTACGGAAGATTTCCAAGAATTTGCGGGAATTTCTACAACAAAATCAACAGAGCCTCTAGAAGAGGAAAGTGCCTTCGCAGCTGCTAAAAAGCGCAGTCCTTGGATCGTTATTTTACTATTTTTAAGTATGATCACTGGCGGATTGATAAATTTCTTTGAAGGGACTTTAGCCTCGGTCGTTTCTTTAGCAGCATTCATACCATTAATTATGGGAGCCGCAGGGAATGTTGGAACCCAATCTTTAGCTGTTGCTGTTCGTAATATGAATATTGACGATGAAGATTCACAAGATTTAGCCCATGTTTTAAAAGTTGAAGCAGAAACAGGTGCTCTGATTGGAAGCATGGCCGGTGTTATTATATTCTTTCTTGTCGGTATTTTATATCGCGATTTTATGTTAGCTTTTATCGTAGGTGTTTCGATTTTCATATCTATAACTGTTGCGGCTGTTATAGGAACATTGATTCCTGATATTATCCAAAAAATGAATTTTGATCCAGCTGTTGCAAGTGGACCTTTTATTACAACCATTAATGATACTTTAGGTTTGTTGATTTACTTTTTAATTGCTACGTCCTTGTTAAATTTCATTTCTTAACGAGAGAAGGAACAATTAATTAAAAAAATCGACTACCCTTTTTTAAAAATGTTTGCTATAATAGGCTTTGTGAGAATAAAAATGAATAATTAACTTTTAAAAAAAAGACAGAAAAGAGTACCTTGTTTTTCTATTACAGAGAATAAATACACTAGCTGAAAGTATTTTTATGGAAAGATAAGCGAAGTTCACTTCTGTTGCTCGAAATAATGTTAAAAAGAAAATTTATTTCGAATAATTGGTTCCTTACCCGGCTTGCACCGTTATGCAATTATAAGTGCAAGAGAGCAGAGCAGTGTATGCTTTTTTGAACTAGGGTGGTACCGCGTTTAACCTCGTCCCTTTTTAGGGATAGGGGTTATTTTTTTTGAGGAATTATTTATAATTCCTTTCAGCAAGTTTTTTCTTAATTTAGAAAGGAAGAGAAAAGTGGATTTAAAAGCAAAATTAGAAGAATTAGCAAAAAATTCTATTACTAGAATTGAAAGTAGTCAAACTGTTGATGCTGTAGAAGAGTTACGTATTCAATTGTTAGGTAAAAAAGGACAATTAACCGATTTATTAAAAATGATGAAAGATCTTGATAAAAGTGAGCGTCCAGTTATAGGAAAATTAGCAAATGAAATTCGTGATGATTTAACAACTCGTATTTCTGATAAAAAAGAAGAATTAGCACAAATCGCCTTAGAAGAACAATTATTAGAAGAAACAATTGATGTGACATTACCGGGGCGTAAGTTTAAAAAAGGACAGACGCATGTTATCCATCAAATTATGGAAGAAATTGAAGATCTTTTCTTAGGCATGGGTTACAACATTATAGGTGGGACAGAGATTGTTTCAGATTATTTGAACTTTGAACGAGTAAATGTCCCACAAGATCACCCGGCGCGAGATATGCAAGATTCTTTTTATATTAATGATCATTATTTATTACGCACACAAACATCTGCTGTTCAACCTTTAGTGATTGAGGAACATGATTTTAGTAAAGGACCTTTAAAAGTGATTAGTCCTGGGAAAGTTTATCGTCGTGATTCAGATGATGCGACACATTCACATCAATTCCATCAAATTGAAGGAATTGTTATTGATGAAAATATTGCAATGTCTGACTTAATGGGTACGTTAGAAATTATGTCGAAAAAAATCTTTGGACCTGATCGAAAAGTTCGTTTCCGTCCAAGCTACTTCCCATTTACTGAACCTTCTGTAGAGGTAGATGTTAGCTGCTTTAAATGTGGTGGAGCAGGTTGTAATGTATGTAAGCAAAGTGGTTGGATTGAGATTCTTGGTGCAGGTATGATCCATCCAAACGTATTAGAGATGAGTAATGTAGACTCTAAAAAATATTCAGGATTTGCGTTTGGTGTTGGACCTGATCGTATGGCTATGTTGAAATATGGCGTCGATGATATTCGTCATTTTTACTTAAATGATCAACGATTCTTAAGTCAGTTCCACGCGAAAGGAGAAGCATAATGTTAGTTTCATTTAATTGGTTAAAAGAATATGTAGATTTAGAAGATATTACACCTGACGAATTAGGCGAAAAGTTTACATTAGGTGGTTTAGAAGTTGAAACAATCCAAAAGCTCGGCGAAGGATTGAATCATTTAGTTGTCGGTGAAGTTGAAACTTGCGAACCATTGGAAGGTTCTGACCATTTGAATAAAACAACGGTCAATGTCGGTAATGAAGTGTTACCAATTATCTGTGGCGCTCCAAATGTTGCGGCAGGACAAAAAGTTGTAGTCGCAAAAGTTGGTGCTATTTTACCCGGTAATTTTGAAATTAAAAAAGCCAAAATTATGGGCGAGACATCAGAAGGTATGATTGTTTCTTTAGATGAATTAGGCTTTCCAGATTCAATTATTCCAAAACACGCTGAAGATGGCATTTATGTTTTAAACGAAGAAGCAGAAATAGGCGCGGATGCTCGACCGTATGTCGGTTTAGATGATGCAGTCATTGAATTTGATTTAACGCCTAACCGTGCGGATGCCCTGAGTATGCGTGGTGTTGCTTACGAAGTCGGTGCTTTACTTGATCAAGTACCATCATTTGATGAAATAGAACTTGAAGAAGATGAAAATGAAAAAGTTGAAGATTATGTTTCGGTTTCTGTAGAAAATACTGAAGACACGTTAGATTACCGCATGCGTATTGTAAAAGATGTAAAAATTGGTGAGAGCCCGCTTTGGATGCAACATAAGTTAATGCATGCAGGTATTCGTCCAATTGATTTAGTAGTGGATATTACAAACTATGTGATGCTTGAGTTTGGACAACCTTTACATGCTTTTGATTATGATAAATTAGAATCTAAAAAAATCCATGTACGTCGTGCAAATCCTGGAGAAGAATTAGTTACTTTAGATGGACAAACCCGCAAGTTAATTCGTGAAAACCTTGTAATTACGAATGGTGAAAAAGCTGTTGCATTAGCAGGAGTCATGGGTGGAGAAAACTCACAAATTACTGAAGACACAAAAACAATTGCAATTGAGTCAGCGGTATTTAATCCAGTATTAACTCGCCGTACAGCAAATCGTTTGAACTTACGAAGCGAGTCAAGTAATCGTTTTGAGAAAGGTGTAAATATTGCTACCGTTCAAGATGCAGCTGATTTAGCGGCGAAATTGATGGTTGAATTAGGTGGAGGAAGAGTAGTAAGTGGTACAGCAGAATCTTCCCATATAACGTCCAAAGACATTTCTATTACCACCACCGTTGATCGTGTAAATCGATTAATTGGTGGTTCATTAACAGACGAAGAAATTTCTTCCATTCTAGATCGACTAGGCTTTAATCACAAAGTAGAAGAGAGCAGTATTGAGGTTTCAATTCCTACACGTCGATGGGACATTGAAATTGCCGAAGATTTAATCGAAGAAATTGCTCGAATTTATGGATACAATAATATTCCAGTGACTCTTCCAGTAACTGAATCTACACCAGGTGAGTTGACGACGGCGCAAAAAACAACACGCCTTATCCGCAATAATTTAGAAGGTAATGGCATGCAGGAAGCTATTAGTTATTCATTGACTCTACCAGAAAAAGCAGAGCGTTATGCAATAACTAAAGGAGAAGCAGTTTCTTTACAAAATCCAATGAGTAAAGAACGTGTGACATTAAGACAAAATATCGTAAGTGGTTTAATTGATGATGCAACGTATAATGTAGCACATCAAGTTTCAGACATAGCTTTATATGAGATTGGACATGTCTTTTATGCAGAAGCAGCGGATGATTTGGTAGAATATAGTCATGTTGCTGGTTTACTGACCGGTGAAAGTCAAAAAGATTGGTTCGGAAAAACAGAAGCAATTGACTTCTATACTGTTAAAGGTTTGGTAGAGAATTTATTATCTTCTTTCTTATTTAGCGAAGAGATCACTTACCAACTAGCGTCTGAACGAGAAGGCATGCATCCTGGGCGTACGGCTGATATTTATATTGGACATAATTTAGTGGGGTATGTTGGTCAAATTCACCCAATGATTGCAAAAAATAGTGATTTAAAGGATACTTTTGTCTTTGAACTCTCAATAAATAAAATCGTCAATGCTCAAAAAGAAGAAGTGGGCTATACAGCATTAAATCGATACCCAGGTTCTTCTCGAGATATAGCTTTACTCGTATCAGAAGAAGTAACACATGCTGATTTAGAAAGTGTTATTTTAGGAAATGGTGGCGAGTGGCTTCAAAGTATTCAACTCTTTGATTTGTATGATGGCGAAAATATTGAAGACGGTAAAAAGTCAATGGCGTATTCTTTATATTATGCAAATCCAAATGCTACACTAAAAGAAGATGAAGTAAATAATGACTTTAATCGTGTGCAAGAAGCTTTAGTCAACAAATTTGAGGTAGAGATTCGTTAAATACTAAATAAAAGGGTAGAGATTTGTTCAACAAATTTCTGCCTTTTTTTGCTGAATGTTTACTAAACGTGGTAAGCCTGTGTTTTAAAGATAAAGAGATGAAAATTTATTTGATTTTTGTTAATATAGATAAGTGATTTAAACGAGAGAGGTATGTGCAAATGGCGAATGAAAAAAGAAGAGTAAAAGTCGTGATTAATGAGAAAGAGTATACGATTATAAGTAATAAGTCAGCTGCACATATAGAACTTGTAGCTGAAACCATAAATAAACAATTAAAAGAATTAAGTGCCTTATCTAATAAACTATCAAAAGAAGAACAAGCGATATTGATGGCTGTAAATGCTGTATCAGACCAGATTGATAGTCATACAAAAATGATTGAACTTGAAGAAGAATTAAAACAGATGGAAAGAAATTAAAACAGTTTTGCTGTTAAGTAGGGGAAAACGATATGATAACATTGTTGATTTTACTAATACTATTTATCGGAGCATATAGTGGTTATAAAAATGGAATCATTTTACAGCTCATAAAAACAATAGGATATGTTGTAGTACTTATTTTTGCGTTTGATTATTACATTCCAATCAGTGAGTATTTATATTTATTAGTTCCATATCCAACACCATTTTTTCCAGAGTCTAACCCATACGCTTTTTATGATGAAAGTTTACTTTTGACACTGGACCTATCTTATTATTATTTAGTCTCATTTTTACTAATTCTCTTAATTGGCTGGCTCATTGTTCGCTTTTTAACTCAGCTAGTTTCATATACGGTTGAACAATTTAGAGCACCTGAACCATTAAGTGGAATTGGTGGTGCGGTGTTAGGATTTATAATAAATTATGTTGGCGTATTTTATTTACTGTTATTGCTCTCACTTATTCCTTTTGATTTTGTACAAAATCGATTGACTGACAGTTTTGTAGCAGATAAAATACTCACTTCAACACCAGAATTGACTGAAAGGAATTATCAACGGTTTATTTTAGATGCGAATGAAACGGCATTGGAAAATCGACCAACAATGAATATCGAGCCACCTGCTGATGAAGGTAGCGAAGAAGAAACAACAGAAGGAAACGAAGAATAAAATGACAGGTGTTGCAGCAAAATTCGATATTGCTTGGCGACACCATTTTTTTGCAAAGATTACGGAGTGAATGACATGAAACAAATAGATAAAAAATCAATGGCCACACTCGAATATGCTAAAATTATTGACCAATTAAGTGAATTCACTGTTTCAGAACTTGGTAAAACTCAGATTAAAAATATCCAACCCTCTAAATCCCGTCAAGAAGTTATGGAATGGCTAGAAGAAACCGATGATGCGGTGAAATTGTATCGCTTAAAAGGCGGTATGCCATTAGGAACTTTTTATGATGTACGTCCTCATTTGAAGCGGATGGAAATTGGAGCAATATTATCTGGTCAAGAACTCATTCAAGTTGGACAATTATTAAAGGGTGTCCGTGAAATATTTGAATTTTATCAAGAGTTAAAGGAAGAAGAAATTGAATTAAACCAACTTTATTCAATCAGTGATGAAATTATTGTCTTATCGAGTTTAGAGCGTAAAATATATGCTACACTGACTGAAAGTGGAGCTGTTGTCGATGATGCAAGTGCTAAATTGAAATCAACTCGAACAAGTATTAGACAAACAGAAAGTGGTATACGCGATAAACTAAATAGTATCGTTCGTGGTTCTCAAGCAAAATACCTGACGGATAATATTATCACTATGCGAAATGATCGCTATGTTATCCCGGTAAAAGCGGACAGCCGAAATGTATTCGGAGGCGTTGTACACGCACAAAGTTCGTCTGGTCAAACGTTATATGTAGAACCACAAAGCGTTTTAGATTTAAACAATCGACTCAAAAGACTACAAAGTGAAGAAAAACACGAGATTGAGCGTATTTTAATTGAATTAAGCCAAGAGATCGTTCCACATACAGAAGAAATTATTACAAACTTAGAAATTTTAACAAAAATGGATGTGCTCCAAGCAAAAGCACTCTATGCGAGAGAGATTAAAGCGACTCGTCCATTTGTCCACTCAGAAAATTATATTCAACTATTTGGTGCTAGACACCCCCTCATTTCCGAAGAGGAAGTTGTGGCTAATGATATTAAACTAGGGGATCTGTATAAAACAGTTGTTGTTACTGGGCCAAATACGGGTGGTAAGACGGTGATATTGAAAACACTTGGTTTGCTACAATTGATGGGACAATCTGGTTTGTATTTACCTGTTGAAGAGGAAAGTACAATTGGTGTTTTTAATCATATTTTATCCGATATTGGGGATGAACAATCGATTGAACAGAGTTTATCAACATTTTCTTCTCACATGACGACGATTGTTTCAATTTTAGAAGAGTTGGATGAGAATAGTTTAGTACTACTGGACGAGCTGGGTGCTGGTACAGACCCTCAAGAAGGTGCTGCTTTAGCTATTTCAATTTTAGATACTATAGGATCAATTGGCAGTTTTGCGATGATTACTTCTCACTATCCAGAATTGAAACTTTATGGCTATAACCGACCAGAAACAATGAATGCCAGTATGGAATTTAATATTGATACATTAGAACCAACTTATAAGTTTAAAATGGGCATACCAGGACGTAGTAATGCCTTCGAAATTGCGCGTCGTTTGGGGATGAATAGTGGTATCATCAATGTTGCTAGATCTCTTATGAGTAGCGAAAGCCAAAGTGTGGATGAAATGATCAGCGACTTAGATACGAAACAAAAAGAAGCAGAGGAAACTTCTGCTAATCTGCGAAGACGTCTTGTCGATGCGGAGAAGTTACACAACGAACTAACTGAAGCACATGAAGCTTATGAAAAAGAAAAAGAAAACTTGAAGAAAAAAGCACAAGCAGAAGCCAATAAAATTGTTGAGAATACAAAACGCAAGGCAGATAATATTATAGCAGATTTACGCCAAAAACAACTCGAAGTAGAAAATGCTCCTGCGGTAAAAGAGCATGAATTTATTGACGCACAATCTCAATTATCAAGCTTGAGACAGGAAGAGGAAAGTTTACAACAAAATAAAGTTTTACAACGTGAGAAAGATAAACGCACGTTGAAGGAAGGGCAAACCGTCACTGTCCACTCACTTGGTCAAACAGGAACGTTAGTTGAAAAGATTGATGATGAATGGGTCGTACAGATGGGGATGTTAAAAATGCGATTACCTGAAGATGATTTGACTGTTTCTGAAGCAGAGAAAGAAAAAGAGCCAACAAAATCTACCTATTATGGTTCAACAAGTTCAGTACGTCCAGAATTAGATTTAAGAGGTGAACGTGTAGAAGCTGCACTTTCAAAACTTGATCAATATATAGACCAAGCATTACTCGCAAACTATAAAAAAGTAACAATTATACATGGACATGGTACAGGGGCGGTTCGGGCAGCTGTCCAGGAAGCATTAAGTAAACATTCAAGAGTAAATAGTTATCAAACTGCACCTGCAAACCAGGGAGGTACGGGAGCAACTATCGTATCTTTTAAATAATGTCTCGATTTAAAACAGAATTTTGGTAAAAATGAATGGTTCATGATAGAATATCCTTTGAATGAAAATAATATACTTTTTACCTTTACAGGAGGGTTATGAATGAAAGAGTTAACAGATGCAACTTTTGAACAAGAAACAGCTTCCGGCGTTTCTTTAACAGACTTTTGGGCTGAATGGTGTGGACCATGTAAAATGCAGTCACCAATTTTAGAAGAAATGTCTGAAGAATCTGACGGTTCTGTTGCTTACTACAAATTAGATGTAGATGCGAATCCAGAAACACCAAGACAATTTGGAATTATGAGTATTCCTACTTTGTTAGTGAAAAAAGACGGAGAAGTTGTTGAAACTTTAATTGGATTACACTCAAAAGAACAAATTGCAGAAGTATTAAGTCAGTACACTTAATTTTATAACTAAATAAGCTGATTTGAAGACCATGTATGATTTATTTCATATATGGTCTTTTTTGGTTCTTTGTCAAATAAAGTTGATGATGAATATGCCGATCGTTTTCGCTTAATGGAGGAGTTGAGTAAAACTGAAGAACAAGAAGAGAAGACATTCAAAGTAAAATTATAACTTGGAGAGTCCTCGGTTAGGTATTAGAGAAGTAGAAGAAATTGAACAAAATCTAAAAATATATGTCCGTATTTGAATTTACTTAAAATTTTATGATTGCATGAACAATAATAAAAGCTCGAAGTATTCACATGTGAAAAACATGGAAACCTCGGTCTTTCTAGTTCTATAAGGGATTATAAACCTTTTTTTGAAGTTATTATTTTTATATGGATCAATTATCAAGTATTCCTTTCACCAAATAAACTTTCGTGCAAATAAAGCGGTCTTCCTTTCATCAAACTAATTTTCGAGTAAACAAGCGAGCTTTCCTTTCACCAAACTAATTTTCGAGTAAACAAGCGAGTCTTCCTTTCACCAAACTAATTTTCGTGCAAATAAAGCGAGCCTTCCTTTCACCAAACTAATTTTCGAGTAAACAAGCGAGCTTTCCTTTCACCAAATAAATTTTCGTGCAAATAAAGCGGTCTTCCTTTCATCAAACTAATTTTTATGTAAGCAAGCGAGCATTCCTTTCATCAAACTAATTTTCGAGGAAATAAGCAATTTTTTTGATTATCTGCAGCATAAAACCGTTGAGTAATTTCATCGAATCTATAATTTATACTGTTGCTACTTCTTCTTGTAACCAAAGGAGTGAGCTTAAAGATCAATTTAACATGATTTTTTTAAAAGAAAAATCATTCAATCACCAGGATTTAACTTAGAACGAAAAATGGTGCTAATGATTGAAACTAATCCATCAACACTAATTATTATAGAGTCTTTTTTTGAATTTATTTTAAGTACTTACAAAATAAATTTACTAAATTTCAAGTTTAAGTTAGCTATAAATATTTATTAAATTTAAAAAAATAGAGCAATAAAATCATACGTGGTTTTATTGCTCTATCTTGCTGTGTTCTTTTTATGGGATAAGTTTTGATAGCTATTTTCCTTAATCTTTCAAAGAATATTAGATGTTTATTCATCTTTAAAGCGTCAGTTCGATTTCTATTTCGTTCTTTTTTTGGTAAAATAAGAGTGCATGTTAGGAAACATTAAATATCAAGAATGCTGTGAGGTGCAACATGAAAAACCAACCGATCGGATTTATGGATTCTGGAGTTGGGGGACTCAGCGTTGTTAAAGAAGTTATAAAATTATTACCAAATGAACAGCTTTATTTTATAGGAGATTCGGCTAGAAATCCTTATGGTTCTCGTTCTATGGCTGAAGTTTTAGAATTTAGTAAAGAATTAGCAGATTTTTTAATATCAAAAAATATTAAATTACTAGTCATTGCTTGTAATACCGCCACTGTTGCTGCTTTGGAAGTTTTACAAAAAGAATTAGATATTCCTGTGATTGGAGTTATCGAACCAGGCAGTAAGAGCGCAATAAAAAATACGAAAAATGATACAATTGGTGTTATTGCGACGGAAGGAACGGTAAAGTCTGACGAGTATAATAAAAAAATTAAAGAGATTAACCAATCGGCAGAAATACAAAGTGTTGCTTGTCAATCTTTTGTAACGATTGTAGAAGAAAATAAATTAGATTCTAAAGAAACAAGAAAAGCAGTCGCAGAATGTCTGAAAGCTTTTGAAGATTTTAAAATGGATACTTTGGTTTTAGGCTGTACGCATTTTCCATTATTAGAATCTTACATTCAAGATTACTTTGGTGATGAAGTCCTTTTAATTGATCCAGGAGTTGAAACAGCAAGTTTAGTTCAACAATATCTAATAGAGAATAATTTAATAAATGATGATAACACACAACCAAAAGAACATATTTTTTATACCACAGGTTCAGCTGAAAAATTCAAAAAGATTGCTATAAATTGGTTAAAAAATGAAAATTTTAAAGTTGAATCGGTATCACTTAAGGAGCTAGTAGAATAAATGAATAAAACAATCATTATTGCGACACATAACAAAGGTAAGGCAAAAGAATTTAAAAGTCTATTTAAAGAATATGGCTATGGGATAAAAACGTTACATGATTATCCTGAAATTGGTGAAGTCCCAGAAACTGGTGATACATTTGAAGAGAATGCGCTACAGAAAGCATCTGCTATTTCTGAAGAGTTAGGTACTATTGTTTTAGCGGATGATTCAGGGCTTGAAGTAAATGCATTAAATGGTCAACCTGGAATTTATTCTGCGCGTTTTGCTGGAGAACATGGGAATGATCAAAAAAATAATGAAAAATTATTAAAAGAGTTAGAAAATGTAAAAGAAGAAAACAGAACAGCGAATTTCCATTGTTCCTTAGCGTTAGTAGGACCTGGAAAAGAACCTTTATTTGTTGAAGGAAACATAGAAGGGCGTATTTTATTTGGACCTCAAGGAGAAAATGGGTTTGGATATGATCCACTTTTTTATATTCCGTCATTAAAGAAATCAATGGCTGAATTATCAAACGAAGAAAAAAACCAAATTAGTCATAGAGCAAAAGCAATCGAGAACTTAAGAGATCATTTAGGCGAATGGTTGTAAATAGAAACTATAAATAAAAAAGGTGATTTAGTTTTGAAGTTATTAGTTGTAAGTGACAATCATAGAAATGAGAGTAGTTTAGAAGAGTTAATCTATCTTTATGAAGATCAAATCGATCTATGGTTACATTGTGGAGATTCCGAATTCAGTTCTACACATCCAATATGGAATACATTCAAAACAGTAAGCGGAAATATGGATCGCAGAAATGAATTTTCCGGCCATCTTATAGAAACAATGGGAGATGAAACTTTTGTAGTTGTTCATGGGCACAGACATCAAGTGAAATTTTCATTTGAACCAATGGAAGAACTAGCAAAAGAAAATGACGCACGTATTGTTTTTTATGGGCATACTCATATTGCTAAAGTTGATCAAAAAGATGGGATCTACTTTATTAATCCTGGTAGTATTGCGCAACCACGTGGACCGTTGAGAGAAGGTTCTTATGCTATATACGAAAAGAACGGCAAAGATGAATACATTACATTTTACGATTGGAATCATAATAAAATTGAAGATCTATCACAAAGTCTAAGTTAGTTTTCTTTTAGCTTACTTATAAGAGGCAATATAACTTTCTTATAAGAAATGGATCTTGAAAGGGAGCAATAAAATGATTAGTAAACGAATGGAAAAAATGTTGATAGAAGATATTGATTCATTAGTCAAACCAGCTAATGAAGTAGCTGTAGTTGGGACGTCGAATACTTTAGATCATGCTTTATTGTTAATGACTTCTAATAAATACTCAGTAGTGCCGGTTATTGATGAGAAATCCAGAATAAAAGGGCTCATATCCATGCCGATTATTATTGAAGAAATTATTGATATTGAAGATGTTCGTTTTGATAAATTAGGAGATATCAAAGTAGAAGATATCATGAACACTGATTTCCTTGTTGTGACGATGGATTTTGAGCTAGAGGATATTTTGAGGATGTTAGTACATAGCGCCTTTATCTCTGTTGTTGATGATGATGGAGTATTGTTAGGTATTATCACACGACAAGAAGTTCTAACAGGTACAAATCGAATCGTTCATAACTTTGAACGGGTATATGATGTAAAAGATCGTGAAATAGAACGAGTATAAGAAGGAACCCAGTATACGGTGAATGAACCGTACACTGGGTTATTTTTTTCTTTATTGAATATCTATATCCAAGTCAAAATCTCCATAGGGCAATTCAACACCGGCTCTAGATAATTCATGAATATAGGTTTCATAAAAACTGTTCATCACACCGTATTGATCACCAGGTTTTGTATACATGATAACCCGCATTGTTAGTTGATTTTTATCATTCGATACAAAAAGAATATCTTTTGGAGGTACTGTAATTTCAGGGAAATTTGGTACTTGTTGTGTGTTTACTTTTTCTATAATTCTTCGAACTTCAGTAACATCTGTATCTGGAAAGAGTCGTACATCAATCAATGCACGCATATCTCCTTTAGAACGATTACTGATGACTAAAATTTCACGGTTTGGAATGAAATGCATAGTTCCATCAAAATCTTTAACTTGTATATTTCTTAAGTTAATATTTATAACGGTTCCTGAAACGTCCTCAATCTTAACTTCATCTCCAATATCTAATTGTTTTCCACTTAAAATTGTAAAGCCATTTACCAAATCAGAAACAAATCCTTGGGCTCCTAATGATACAGCCAAACCAATAACTCCAGCACTGGCTAGTAAAGACCCGACAGGGAAGTTTAATATTTCTAAAATAGTATAAATTAAAAAGAAATAAAAGATGGCGTGGTATACATTTTTAATCACTCTATAAATCGTTTCATAACGATTAGATACTTGATTATTCTTTTTCACAAACCGGTTAAACCCTTCTTCAATCGCCCATTTGGCAATAAGGTTAAGAATAAAAAAGACGACTAATGTAAAAAGTATCCGAACAGAAGCTGAAATCATTTGTTGTGCAATATCTTTCCAATTAAATGTAGAAAACAGCTCTTCGATAAAAGTCGGGTTCTCAATCTTTAAATCTTCTTCCAGAGTACTTGCTAAATACATCATATTTTTAATCACTCCAATTATTCACTTCTTTAATAATCAATCTCATGAAACTATTTTATCAATAAAACGAATTAAATTCAGGGATCTAATTTGATAAAAATAGATCTACAGAATTTTTGTTCATTTCTTTACGTTTTTATATTTATTGATTAAAATATTTTTATTTCCGATGCTGTATAATTTGCAAAACTTTATTACATAGTGGTATGCTAACTGTAGAAATTAATAAAAAGAGAGAGTGATTAGAATGAATTTAACGGGTGGAGAAATTGCTGGATTAATCGCCGCAATTGCTTTTGCAATCCTTGCTATTTCATTAGCAGTGGTCGTTTTCAAAGCAGGTAGTGTGATAGGCGAACTAAATACTACAATTGAAGAAGTCAATAAAACTATCACAGTACTTACTAAAGATACCGATCATTTATTAATTGAAGTTGAGGGATTATTGAACAAATCTAATACAACTCTAAACGATGTGAACGGTAAATTGAGTCTGACTGACCCATTGTTTAAAGCAGTTGGAGATTTGGGGTTATCAGTTTCAGAGTTGAATAACGCTACCAAAAACCTAACAACACAATTGAGTGGGAAAGCTAAAGCAGGTTCGACAATTGGTATTTCTCGTAAAATTGGAGAACAAGTTTCTAAGCTTTAATCAATTAATAATTTGAAAAAGGAGTGACTATCTTGAAAAGAATCAAAAATAAAGGACGTACAGAAGGTTTAATTATAGGAGCTGTTTTAGGAGCTGCAGCAGCAACTGTCGCATCCTTATTGTTTGCCCCTAAATCTGGAAAAGATCTTCGAAAAGATATTAGTGAAGGAACGAGTAAAACTCTTGAGCATGCAGATGATTATTTAGACACTGCCAAGAAAAAAGGTTCTAAACTAGTAGATGATGTAGAGAAATCCGCTTCTGAATACTTAAACTTAGCTGGTGACAAAACAGACAATGCTTTTTCAAAAGCAAAAGGTTTGTTTAAACGTAAAGCTAATGAAGCTGAAGACATGATGGAAGATACTACAGATACTTTGAAAGACAAATATAATGATAAAGGACAAAATTATAACACTTATCAATATAAAAGATAAATTATAAATTAGTCTTATAAAAACAGACTGGAGTCGAAAATGACTTCGGTCTGTTTTTAATTTGCCAAAAATATGAATTAAAAATTCGATAGCGAAAAACTTTTAAGTTAAGTTTTGTTTACTTTATGACAAGTTTACTTGACAAAAATTATCGGTCCAGTAGACTAAGCCTGCAGATTAGAGGAGGTTTTTCAAATGAATAAAGAAGATATTTTGAAAAAAGCACAAGCTGAAAATAAAGATGAGCGGGAAGAACAGATTTTAGTAAAAAGTTTTAAAATAGGTTGGTATGGTGTGTTACTCATGTTGATAATACTTATTGCACTACAATTATATTTCAAAGAGCCAAATAGTACAGAGCTAACTTTAATTCTAATGGCACATTTTACATCTGCTACTTATTATCAATATAAAAAGTTTGATAATAAAAAATATTTAATCGCGGTATTTATTTTAATTGGTGGTATTTTAATGGGGTTTGCAGCACTGCTAAGCCAATATGGAGTATACTAATGAGAAGAAAATCAGATGAGTTAGTTTTGAAAAATCGATTAAAAGTTGCTCGAACTGAGAAAAATTTAACACAAGGACAATTGGCAGAATTGGTGGGAGTTTCTCGACAAACAATCAGTTCGATTGAAACGGGACAGTTTAACCCAACCGCAAAATTAGCTTTAATCTTATGTATCGCTTTAGATAAAAAATTTGAAGATTTATTTTACTTTGAACTTTAATAGATCAACTGAGGTAAAAGAGTATGAAAACATTAAGGAAAAACAAGAAAATTATAATCAGCATGATTGGATTTATCTCATTTTTATTATGGATGATTTGGGGAAATGTGACGATTGATGTATCTCATTTTTCAATCGCTGATGAAACGTTTCCAGAAGAATTTGATCAATTTAAAATAGCACATATATCAGATTTACATAGCAAAAATTGGGGTGCAACCCTAGTCGATTTAATTCAGAAGGAAGAACCGGATATTATAGCGATAACGGGTGATCTAATCGACTCTAATAATCAAGACGTAAATATTGCATTAGAATTCGTCAATCAAATACGAGAGTTTGCTCCTATATATTTTGTGTCTGGAAATCATGAAGCTTGGTCAGACCTTTACTTTGAACTAGAAGAAAAACTTACTGAATTAGGCGTTACGATTCTAGATAATGATAGAGTTGTATTAACAAAAGGTGATGAGCAAATTTTATTAGCAGGTCTTAAAGATCCAGCTTTTTATTCTGAAAGTAATTTATTGAGTGAGCAAAATAATATTGTAGAATCTAACTTACAAGAATTAATCAATGATTTTGAAGGCTTTAAACTTTTGCTTTCCCATCGTCCAGAACTTTTTGATATGTATGTTCAAAATGAAATAGATTTAGTCCTTTCGGGGCATGCTCATGGGGGACAAATCCGAATTCCTCTTATTGGAGGATTAGTAGCACCAAATCAAGGATTTTTCCCAACATATTCTGCAGGAAGATACATAGAAAATAATACGAACATGATAGTGAGTCGCGGTCTGGGCAATAGTATCTTACCTGTCAGAGTAAATAATCGACCCGAATTAGTTATTATTACTTTGGAAAGTGAGTAAATGAGCCTATGAAAAAAGAGAGCAAATGCTCTCTTTTTAAATAACTATTTTGGTTTCATGTATCACTTATTCATCAATATAAATCTTTTTTCCGAATAAACCAGTTGATAATAAATAACGAAATTAAGATGATTATACGATATAAGAAAGGGATTCGAAAACCAGTGTGGATTACCAAGCGTGTTTCAAGTCCTATAAGTAAAAGCATTATTAACGTGATTGCTAAACTGTAGAAATTGGTAATATTTAATTTATAAAACAAAAATTCTGCACCTATAAAAAATGTGAGAATTAATACAATATCCCATGGGTAAGGAACAGCGAATGTTAAAATGTCCGGTATATATTCATTCGCATTGAAATATAAAAGTATGTATATTAGTAAAATAAATATTAAAATCATAGCTTCTATTTTATTGATGTCTTCAAGTGTTGTTTTCCTGTAAATACTCTTTTGAATCAATTTGAAAATAATTAAAGTTAAGCTGATAATTAGGGCTAAATCAAAGAGATATAAAGCGGGGTTAATCACAACGATTAGATTTTCTGAAAAGTCAAAAAATAATCGAATGCTCCATAAAATAGTTGCTAGAATTCCAGCATATTTCAATAATGTTTTAAATGTAGCTCCTGGCATTTCTTCAAGCAAATGATCAGCCATCTCTTTAGGATTATTTCCAAAAAACTCTTTTGCTGTTAGACCATCTTCTTGAGCATCTAAAAAATCTAAATACATTTGATAGAGTTGCTGTTGGATGACGGATTCATCTTTTTTAAATTTAAAGGTATTAACATATTCTCTTAGATTTGCGAAATATTTTTGGTTCTCAGGTTTAAGTTTTTCATCTAATTGATTCATCGCCTTTATGTATTCTTTGTTAGTATTCATTATTTAACCCCCTTTAAAATTTATTTACCTTACTTATCTTTTTTGTCAAATTTTCTTTTTAGAGCAAAAGCAGCTATTCCTAATAATACAAGGGTTATTATTTTTACTATAAAAGGAATTTCGTAATTCATATACATTGTTAGTCGCATATCAATTCCTATTAGAGAAAAGATTACAATCCAAAGAGCTATTCCATAAAACGCTTTTTCTTTTGTTCTTAAAGTTAAATAAATTGCAGTTAAAGTTATGCCAAAAATAATGAGTAAATCCCATGGATAGGGAATTGAAAATGCCAATATCATCGGTATAAATTGATCAGCTTTCAAATAAATGAAAATATAAAAAATAAATATTAATCCTGCTACAATAGCTTCAATAAAATTCATTATACGAGTAGACTTTTTATAGACCGAACTTTGAAGGAATTTGAAAAGTAAAGTGATCAAAGTAAGGACAAGAATTAGATCAAAAAGATATAAAGCGGGATTAATAACCACTTCAACAGATTGACTAAAATCAGAAATTAAACGTATGCCCCATAAAACCACAGCTGCTATTCCAATATATTCTAGTAAGTTTTTAAAAGAAGCTTTAGGTAATTGTTCTAAAAGTTGGTCCGCCATTTCTTTAGGATCATTACCAAAAAAATCTTCTGCAGTAAAACCTTCATTCTTTGCATTTAAAAAATCTAAGTACATCTGATATAACTGTTCGTTGATTGCTTGCTCATCTTTAAAAAAACTTGCGGTAGTCATATAAGCTCTCAAGTCCGTAAAATATTTTCTATCTTCTGTTTCTAATTTTTTATCTAATTGATTCATTGCATCTAAATATTCTTTTGTAGTATTCATTTTTTTAAGCATCCTCCATAATCTGTTCAACGACACCAACTAAATCATTCCATTGAGTTTTGAACTCTTTTAATTCATTTTTACCATCTTCTGTGATTGTAAAATATTTACGGTTTGGTCCATCAGGTGATGGTTTCGTTTTTCCGTCTATTAATTTATTTTTTTCGAGTTTTTGAAGAAGGGGATAGACCGTTCCACCTTTGATGTCATTAAAGCCCATATCCTGTAGTTCTTTAATCAAGTCATATCCATAAATCTCTTGACGACTAATTGTTTTAAGTACACATCCATCCAAAACACCTTTTAACAATTGTGAATTCCTCATAATATACCTCTTTCTCAAGGTAGTATGTATAACATACTAGTGACACATTTATATTATATCATTTTAACTAGTATGTAAAGCAAACTAGTTAAAATTAATATAAATATTAAACAAATTTGGCATTTTATAAGTAATGTTTTATTATAATGTCAAATAAGTTTTACTTTTAGGAGTGGAAACATGAAAAAATGGATGAAATGGAAAGAGCGATGACTGATAAAAGTATTCGATTTAGCTGGGCATTTGGAGTAATCACTTTAGCGGTTATGAATATTTATAATCTAATTCAATACAATGAAACACACTGGTCGTTTATAATTATGATAGGTATGATTCTTATTTATCGGTTTGGTTACATCTATCAACAATATAAAAAAGGGGATAGAAGTGCTCTTTCTACGATCTTTTGGATAATATTGGGCGTAGTTTTAACTTTACTCATTTCATTTTTAATTGGAAGGTAGCTTATAAATGAAAAATAATATTAAAGATTTAAGAAAATTGGAAAAAATTACTCAAGCTGAATTAGCTGAGCAAGTAGAAGTTACACGCCAAACAATTATAGCGATTGAACAAGATAAATATGACCCATCTTTACAATTAGCTTTCAAGCTGGCTCATTTTTTTGAGACGACTGTCGATCAGCTGTTTGAGTATAATAATTAAAGAATATTAAACGAAGAACAGCAGACTGCGCTGTTCTTTTGTTTTATCATACTATTTTAAAAATATCTCATGAAATTAAATATCATTCATACTTTTAATCATATTTTTGTTATGATAACTTTTAAAGATTAGGTAATAACGCTTAAAGGTGAATACGATGAAAATAATTTTAATTTTTGGGCCACAAGCTGTGGGTAAAATGAGCATTGGAGAAAAAATCTCCGAAAATACTGGACTTCCTCTTTTACATAATCATGTAACGTTAGATGCCATTTGGCCATATATTGGTTGGAATGATACAACCTTTGAATTATCTGAACAACTTCGGTTAGGTATTTTTAAACATATTTCTGAAGATGAGAGTCATGGCGGGATTATATTTACTTTGTATGGTCGTTTGATAATGAAAAGGACTGGCAATATATAGAAAAAATAAAATCTCTATTTAATAAAGAACATCAAGAAATATATTTTATAGAATTAAAAGCTGACCTAGAAGAAAGACTTAGAAGAAATAAAACTGAAAATCGGTTGATGAAAAAGCCCTCTAAACGTAATATTGAATTCTCAGAAAATGAACTTCTAACTTCTGCTGAAAAACATCGATTAAATTCATTTCCAGATGAAATAAAAGAAGAAAGATTCCAAATGTTTCTGAATGAATAATGGGTATTTTTTTGTTCTTTCATAAAATATTTACCGATTTAAAATACAAGGGATTTATTGTGTTCCAATATTTATTTATTGAAATTCGATAAATTTTTGTTATTATTTTACTAATAAATGATTAGAGGAGCTATTTGAATGAAGAACAAGCGCACAAACTTTTTAAGAGGGAGCATAGCGGTTTTGGGTTTTATTATTTTAGCGGCATGTGTATTTTGGTTGCCAGGAAGGGCTAGTTATTTCGCAACGATAGGTCCAGAATTTGCTCACTTGCAGTATCCAGTACTTATTGGAATCTATATCACTACAATTCCATTTTATTATGCATTATTTCAAACGTCACGTTTATTGAATTATATTGACTCAAATAAACCTTTTAGCGAAAAGTCTGAAGAGTCTATTAAGAAAATCAAATATGCAGCATTTGTAATCAGTGCATTATATTTTATAGGATTTATCTTCATTAATTTTCAAAAGGGTGCATTAGCTCCCGGAGTAGGATTATTAGGATTACTGATTGCTTTTGCTTCTATCGCTATTGCAATATTTGCGGCAGTCTTAGAGGAGTTACTCAATAAAGCAATTATGATTAAAGAAGAAAATGATTATACAATATGAGGTGTAGACAGTGGCAATTATAGTGAACATTGATGTGATGCTCGCAAAACGAAAAATGAGTGTGACCGAGCTTTCTGAAAGAGTCGGGATAACGATGGCGAATATTTCTATTTTAAAAAACGGAAAGGCCAAGGCAATTCGTTTTTCTACTTTAGAAAGAATTTGTGAAGCGTTAGATTGTCAGCCGGGGGATATATTAGAGTACAAAAGCGATGAAACGGAATAATAAGGAGGTTTTTTAATATGGCTCTGCTAACATTACTACTTGGTTTGGCTAGTTGGATAATACCAATATATAGTTTATTTAAAAAAGATTTTTCTTCAAATCGAATAATTTACAGTTTAGGATTAGCGTTACTTAGTGTAACGACACTTTATACTTCATTATCAGGATGGATCGAAGTGGAAGATTGGTCAGCAATTTTAGATGTATATCCTACATCAAGAACGTGTGTAATCTTATTAGTGGTAGGAGTGATTGGTTTGAATTTTTTATCATGGGTGAATAGAAAAAGAAAAATTTAAAAATCATCCAACCAAATGTATTTTGAGAAAAGTTTTAATAACACCTTATAATTTAAAGATTTTCTAGAGATTTTTTTCCTTGTGCAGCTACTGGATGCGAAAACCTTTTTCGTGTCCACTACATGGTGTAGGGGACGCAAGGAATCTGTACGTTGCCACTAGCAGTGAAAATAGTTAGCCAGCGGCAACGTAAATCAGCTTCATTGCCACTGGAACCTCCCAGTGGATACCAAATTTATTTTCACGTCTACTGGCTCATAAAATACTTACTTTCATCCATAGTGTTTATTTGTTTTACAATGCGAGCACTTAATAAACTTCTATTGGCCGAGAAGTATGCTGAATTAGAACAAAATTAAAAAAGAATGTAGGAACTAATCCCTACATTCTTTTTACATCGCCATTTATATTACTATTGTATATAATTCTTTGTCCATTAATGTAAACGGCTCGCAACCATCTTCTGTAACATATACACAGTCTTCAATTCGTACACCGACTTCTCCTGGAATATAAATTCCGGGTTCAATTGAGAAACACATCCCTGGCTCTAAAATCGTTTCGTTTGACCCATGAATACTTGGGAATTCATGGGCAGTTTTTCCAATTCCATGACCTAATCGATGATTAAAGTATTTACCATAACCCGCATCTGCGATAACTTGTCGGGCAATTTGATCTAATTCTCCAGCACGCATTCCTGGCTTAACGGCTTCTTGGGCTGTTCGTTGAGCCTCTAAAACAACTTCATAAACTTCTTCTTCTTTTTCACTGATTTCACCAAAAGCAACAGTTCTTGTCACATCACTTGCATATCCATTGTAGATAACCCCTAAATCAAATAAGACAAATTCATTTTGTTTTAATTGACGTTCTCCAGGATTTCCATGGGGACTAGCTGCGTGGTCTCCAAAGAGGACAAGGGTAGAGAAGCTCATCTCGGAAACACCACGTTTTTTCATCTCCATATCGATAATCGCTGCAACTTCTTGTTCAGTGATTCCTTCAACTAGAGAATCGATGCCGATTTGTAGAGCTTCGTCTGCTAACTCTCCAGCAACAATCATTTTATCAATTTCATCTTGTTCTTTTACAACACGCATTTGATCAATGATTGCACTAATATCGTCAGAAGATATTGTATGATTTTTCTTTTGACGATCTAAAAAAGCATGACGAAGGTTGTTATCTCTTTCAACAGTTAAAGTTGTCTCATCTACACAATAGTAATTAATTTCTTCAACTAGTTTAGAAGTTTCTTCTGCAATAATTTTCCAAGGGTTTTCTTCATCATTATATGAATATATATTTTCTACATTCGATTGACTGCTGGCTTCTTCTTTTTCCAAAGTAGGAACAAATAAGAAATGATCTTTTTGTGTCACGATATAAGCTACAATTCGCTCATGTGGATTGCTTTCAAAATTTGTAAAATAAGCAACGGTATTTGGATTGTCTAAATAAACAACATCTATATTTTCCGAAACCATATATTCTTGCAAATGATTTAATTTCTGATTCATAAGTTATACTCCTTTTAAGTTATAGTATGGCTATTATAACATGAGAAAAATGAAGTTATTCTGATAATTTCCTAAGAAAGTCTCGTTTTAGAACAATTAATAAATGAAAGCGATTAATTAAGATTGAAAATCTTTTCATACTTTGTTAAAGTAAAAGGTGTAAATATTATAAAAAATTTAATATAGAAAAAGAAATGAGGACATGAGATGGCAAAACAAACTGTCACCATATATGATGTTGCTCGTGAAGCGGGCGTATCAATGGCCACTGTATCCCGAGTTGTTAACGGAAATCCAAATGTAAAACCATCAACAAGAAAAAAAGTTTCGGATGTAATCGATCGATTAAACTATCGACCAAATGCTGTAGCACGTGGATTGGCTAGTAAAAAAACCACAACGGTTGGAGTTATCATACCGGATGTAACGAACCTATACTTTTCATCTTTAGCTAGAGGGATTGATGATATTGCATCAATGTATAACTACAATATAATCCTAGCAAACTCAGATGGTGAGCCAACAAAAGAAATAAAAGTATTGAACACTATTTTAGCTCAACAAGTAGATGGTGTAATCTTTATGGGGCACCAATTAAGTGATGAAGTGAGAAAAGAAATCGAATTATCGGATACTCCAGTAGTATTAGCGGGTACAGTTGATGAAGCAAATGAGCTTCCAAGTATTAATATTGATTATAGAGGAGCTACAAAAGACTCTACGCAATTACTCATTGATCATGGACATGAAAAAATTGCTTTGCTTGGGATTGATATCGATTCTAAAAAGCAAAAAATGACCAAAGAAGGCTATAAAGAAGCGATAGAAGAGTCTGATCTAACTTATGATGAATCTTTAGTTATTCGTACTTCACCAGATTTAAATCTGTTAGATGCTAAAGAATTAGTTAGTCATTTGATTGAACAAGGCGTTACTGCTGCTTCAGTTGAAGATGATCGTATTGCAATTTCACTATTGAATGAATTACTTGAACAGGGCGTAAAAGTACCTGAAGATTTCGAAATAATTACTTCAAATAATTCACCATTAATTAATATTTCAAGACCAAAACTGACTACCCTTAACCAGCCTCTCTATGACTTAGGTGCTGTTGCTATGCGTTTATTGACGAAGTTAATGAGCAAAGAAGAAACAGATGAATTACACATTGTTTTACCTTATAAAATTACAGAAAATGAAACAACTAAATAAAAGTTGTCAATAAAAAAAGTGGGGCACATTTACGTGTCCCACTTTTTGTTTTAATTTTTATTCTTCTTCAGAATCACTTTCATCTTCAGAGGTTTCTTCTTCCGTTTCTTCTTCAGAACTATTTGAGTCCTCTTCCTCTCCCTCTTCTTCCTCAGAATCGGAATCGTCATTTGAGTTATTATCGGAATCATTATTGTTATTGTTTGAATTGTTATTGTTTGATCTTCTTCTTCTTTGACTATTTACATAATCGCTCCAAAAATCAGCCAATTCCTCTGATTTAGCACCAACAGCAAAATCGTAAGTTGTTGTTCCTGGAACATTGCCGCGAACAAACATCTCGGTTTTAGTACTTCCAGAAATTTGAGCGGTACGGTTATTTGGTAATGAAACTCTTCCAGACTTCATTCCGGTAGATGCAAGAACAGATTCATTAGTTACACTATTATCAGCAGGAGGATTAATTCGCTCATTCACTCCTAAAATTTCAGGTTTTACGCTATGTGCAACATTCATAATATTTGACCAGTTTCGAATATTTCTTTGCGGGGGAGTCAATCCGTTAAAATCTAATAAGCTTAGATTCTGATTATCGTATCCCATCCAAGTAACTAAAGATACTTTTGGAGTGACTCCTGCAAACCATACGTCTACTGTCTCATCTGAGGTACCCGTTTTTGAAGCCAAGTCAGTACTGAAATTTAAATACTGTAGAGCTGCTCGCCCTGTACCTTCTGTTGTTACATCTCGTAGCATATCATATAAGATATAATTTACCGCTTCAGACCAAACACGAGTAGGATTTGGTTCATGTTCATAGACAACTTCACCATTCCCATTTTCAATTTTTTCGATAACGTAAGGTGAATTGAAGACACCACCATTCCCAATTGCAGAGTAGGCTGCTGCTAATTCCGTAGGTGTTGGTCCTGCACCGTAACCACCAAGAGAAGTAGAAGGATTCCTAAATTCATCATCTGTTATGGCTTCAGGGCCTATTCCCAATGCTCGAATATATTTAGCTGGATTAATTCCTTCATCTAGCATCGCTAAATAAATTTTAGTATTTGGAATATTTTGAGAAATCTGTAACCAATATCTGGCATCTCGCCAATCATTTGTTGTTCGACCAAAGTTTTTAATATTGTGCGTTCCGGTACCGCCAGATGGCACAATTAATTCAGTATCTGGAATAACTGTAGCTGGTGTAATAAAGTTTTCAGCTAAAGCTGGACCATAGGTGATAAGTGGTTTAATTACTGAACCAGAGTGTCGACGTGAATCGAAAGCATTATTAAATTCTGAATACTCATAACTACGATTTCCAACAAAAGCTAAAACGCGTCCTGTTGTATTCTCAGTTAATGTTCCACCGACTTGAGTTTCAAACTCAGTTGTGACTGTTTCTCCGTTATCATCTGTGGATGTAAGTGTTCGTGTTTGTCCAAATTGATCTTGGGTTTCAGTCACTCGGTTTTGAATTGCACGATGTAAAGCAGGATCAATTGTACTGTAAATTTTATAACCACTGTTTCTCATTTCGTAATCAGCTTCTTCGTAATATTCATCCCAAAGGGCAGGGTTTTCAGCAAGTTGTTCATCTGTAATGCCGTCTTCTTCAAGCATTAAATCAATGATTATTTTGCGTCCTTCATTCTCCACTAAATCATATTCATAAGAGTGCGAAGAATTATTTTCATCTTCTTCTGAACTTTGTAAAAAGTCAGCAACAATATCATATTCAAGAGCGGATTGATACTCTTCTTGTGTGATATAACCTTCACGGAACATACTATAAAGGACTTCTTGCTGTCGATAAATACCCGCAGATAGATCTTCTTTAATATCTCCTGATTGAGTGTAAGGATTATAAGATATAGGACTTTGAGGCAAACCAGCTAAAAAGGACGCTTGTGGTAAATTTACTTCTGAAGCAGGTACTCCAAAAATCCCTTGTGCTGCTTCTTCAATTCCTGCTATATTTTGGCCTATGTTATTTCTACCAAAAGGGGAAACATTCATATAAGCTTCTAAGATTTGATCTTTATCAAAGTTATTTTCTAAATGGAAAGCATATAAAATTTCTATTGCTTTACGAGAGTGCGTCACTTCACTACTTAGAATTTGTTGTTTAATGAGTTGTTGAGTTAATGTTGAACCACCAGAAACAGATGATGCATTTGTCAACTCCTGTGCTGCTGCTCGGACTAAAGCTTTTGGCACAACTCCCTCATGAATAAGATAATTTTCATCTTCAGTCGCAATTACGGCATTAATGATTAAGGGTGAAATGTTATCTAAAGTAACAGGTGTTCGAATTAAGTCCGAACGTAAATCACTAATAACTGAATTATCTGCATAATAAAGAGTAGACTTTCGGTTGTAATCATTTATTTGTGTTTCCATTTCTGCTTGAGTTGGCGTAGGGATGTCTTCAACTAATGAAGCAAAATATCCAAGTGCAGCTCCACCACCTAAAAACACAATAACTGCCAAAACTAAAGCGATAAATCCAGCAAATGCTTTGATTACTCTATAAAAAATATCAAAATAATAGCCGAATTTACTACCAAACTTCTTAAGTTTTTCGTTATCAAAATTTGAGAAAAAATTGTTATTATCTGAACTCATCAATGGCACCTCCAGGTCAGACTACGTTTTTTTATAATCATTTTAATTAATTTTAACATAATGATTTATAATTATATCAAATTGCTTCTTTATTAGCAAAATCGCTTTTGCCGAAGCTATTATATCAGCTATATCATTATTGTAAACTACTTTTTCAATTATACAGCTGATATCTTCATTAAAGCGTTTAGCAATTAATTTAACTTTATTTTAATAGCGATATTATCTTATATTCAAGGAGCGTCAAATGGTCTCTAGAAATAAACCGCTGGAATGAAGCTAACTATATATTTATTTGCTCAAAATAAAATGAAAGCGAAAGTGAATATATTAAAAATGTTGGTGTAATCGATAAAAGAAGTCTATAAATTGAATGAGGGAAAACGATAAAATAGTAAATCTATAGATTCATTTAATGATAATCTACAATTTCTACTCCAGCATTTTGACCAACATCTTCAAATATTTGACCACTTTCTTTATCTTCTAAACGAACATGAAGAATCCCACTGATTCCTTCTTTAATTGTCTTTTTCATTATTCCTTTTACTGGAGCTAACAGCTCACCTTGGCCGAGTATATCAGCTTGAATATCTAGACGGGCTCCTTTATTTTCTAAATGAATGGAAACATTCCCTTCACTTATTTGATCAATTGAACACATACTATGGTTATAAGTCGCAAATCGAAATTCTTTTCCGTTCACAATGACATTACAAATGAAACCTTCAAACTCAGTGAAGTAAAAAGGGATATGTGCGATAGAAAAGAATAGGCTAGCAGATTGATTGTTAAAATGATTGCTGTGTAGCCAAATGTATTGTTTAGGAAAAGAAGTGCCCCAGTCTTTTTCAATATAACCTCTGCCACCTGAAAAATTTACAGACTTTCCATTGATCTCTAAAGAACCATTTAGTGAATGCATCATACTTATTACCCCATGATAGCATTCCATCTTAGGAATATACCCCAAAAAACCCATGATATTGGGTTGTAAGGCAGAAGATTTAATTGGATAAAGTTCACCTAATTCGAGTCTACCTTGAAAATGGAATTCTTCATCTCTTAAATTAATCGAAAGCAAACTTTCAGAAAAAATCGATTCTCCAATGTTTATAATAAATGGTTCTTTTTGATAAGAAAAATCAGAAATATTATATCGAACATAACCCGTATGGGTGATTGTGTGCTCATCGTCGTCAGTTATTACAAGGATGTATTGAATAAAACTATGTTCGTCTCCTTCATTTAGACTTATTCCTGGAATGAAACTTAAACTTGTTTTTTGATCCAAAGAAACTTGTTTGAAATACCAGCCTTCAAAATAATTCTTTTTGTTTAAATTTCCTTGAAATAAAATAGGATTCTTAATTTTTTCTAGCACTGTGTTCACTCCTTTTATTCAGTTTACAGATTAAAACAGACGTCAAAAACGTGACGCCTGTTATTTTCTTAAAAAATATTATTTTTTTTAAAAGCATCATCTTGTGGTTCGTAGCCTAATTTTACTCGAGCTTCCTCATAGGAGAGGCGTGGAAAGCTGTTTTTTGAAATACCATTTACTAATAAGAACGGTTCTTCGAGTTCTGCTTCTAAACAGCAGTCAATCAAGTGGTTCATATCTCTTTTAGATAAATACATGGCCATACCATTTTTATCGGCATTTTTATCTAGTTCATCATCACTTGCTTTATAGTCGGCAATACGAATCCCGATAGATTCAATTCCATTTACATAAGCATGATGAGCTGCTAAGCCTTCTAAATATACCTTAGAAACACCATATAAATTTGACGGGCGCACTGAGTCGGTTGCTTTAATTTGCATATAATCAGGATAAGCATCTACTGCGTGGATAGAACTCGCAAAAATAATTCGTTTTAAATTATTTGCTTTTATAGCTTCTTCGTATAAATTATGTGGAAGTTTATAGTTCATTTCTAATAAATCCCCATAAAAGGCAGCATTCTGATCTGCTTCACCTGCTAATTGAATAACATATTCAATATCATTTAATAGTCCATCCCAGTTCTCGGGTTCAATTAAATCTTTTTTCTCAATCTTAACTCTTTCTTTTAAGTCTTCAGAAAAATCAGAAAAATCTCGACCAACGACCGTTAATTCGTGTTGGTCTACAAGGTGCTTGGTCAATTCCAATCCAATGGTTCCTGTCGCTCCTGTAATAAGTACTTTAGCCATTAAATTACCTCCTCAAGTTTTGGTAAAGCAAGCAATATCAAAAGAAAATCAAATATCTAACTCTTCTAAAATCGTACTTCAATAACTTAAGAAAATGCAATTGATTTGCTTGATAGAGAAGGGATTAGGGTTTTTATTAATAGCAAATGTTGACAGGATAACTCTCGGTCACTTAAACTCGTAATGTATAATATAAAGAATTATTTAAATAATAACCTTAAAAAAGATAGGTAAGGGGATAACAATGAATAATCAAATTAAAAAAGAGTTTGAAAAATCAAAATACGGAAATAATGAAGAACGCTACGAATCCTACTTGAATATTTTAAAATTAACTGAACAAAAAGTGGATTGGGCTTATGAGGTATAGGATCAACTGATAAAGGATTTATCACATGAAGATAACCATCAAAGATCTCGAGCGGCCCAATATCTATGTAATTTAGCTATAAGCGATCCAGAACAAAGAATACTCAATGATTTTCCTAAGATATGGAAAGTGACGTACGATGAGAAATTTGTTACAGCGAGACATACGTTACAGTCAATTTGGAAGATAGGTCTTGCTGGTAATGAAGAAAAAGAAATGGTGCTTGAATACATGACTGATCGTTTTCACCATTGTACCGATGAAAAGAACTATACCTTAATCCGTTCTGATATTCTTCAAAATATGCGCAATTTATATAATATTTTAGAAGATGAAACAATAAAACTAACGGCAATGAAATTAATTGAAACAGTAGAGGAAGAAAAGTATAAAAAGAAATATAGGTGTGTTGTAAAATGAAGTGCAACAGTTAGAAAACAAAAAGACATGAAGATTTGTTATACTTTAATCACCACAAAA
>JBCLPZ010000019.1:0-29861 GCA_041223305.1 Carnobacteriaceae bacterium 52-44
AATATTAAAGTTCGGGTTTTAGAAGATCTCTCCCCAGTGTTAAAAAGATCTTCATCTATATATTACAAGGAGGAAAGTTATGAGTAATAAGAGAAAAAAAAGATAGCAGTAAAAGAGAATAATACGTATGAAGTTAAAATTACTGATTTATCACATCAAGGTTTAGGTGTTGCTCATATTGATGGATACCCATTGTTCATTGAAAATGCTTTACCTGGTGAAGAATTAAAAATACGTATAACGCATGCAGGTAAAAGAATGGGTCATGGAGAACCAATCGAGATGATCAAAACAAGCCCTTATCGTGTAGATGAGTTAGAAGATGTCCATTTTCAAAATGGAACAATGCCTTTGCAGCATCTAGAATACAGCCAACAATTGAAATTTAAACAACAGCAAGTCGAAAAGTTATTATCAAAAGTTGGCGGATTTGAAGGTGTTCCAGTTTTTGCAACAATTGGAATGGATGATCCCTATGGTTATCGAAACAAAGGCCAAATTCCAGTACGCGAAATTAATGGGGAGTTAACTACCGGTTTTTATGAAAAAAGAACGCATAATTTAATCCCGATTGAAGATTTTGTTATTCAAAATCCTAAAATTGATGAAACAGTAGTTATTGTACGTGATATTTTACGGAAATATAATGTAAAAGCTTATGATGAAGATAAACATGAAGGAGATATTCGCCATATTGTTGTTCGCCGCGGACATATTACCGGCGAAATAATGGTCATCTTAGTTACACGAGCTTTCATGCTGCCACATTTACAAGAAATTGTCACAGAAATTCGACAAGAAATTCCAGACGTTGTAAGTATTGTTGAAAATATTAATTCTGAAAAGACAAATGTGATTTTAGGAAAACAAGCCATGGTCTTATTTGGACAAGACTATTATACAGATGAATTGATGGGCTATTCCTTCAAAATTTCACATCAATCTTTTTATCAAGTGAATAGTGAGCAAACCGAGAAATTATACTCTGTCGCGGTGGATTATGCGGATCTAACAGGGGAAGAAGTCGTTGTTGATGCTTATTCTGGGATTGGAACAATGACTTTAGCTTTAGCTGAAAAAGCAAAACAAGTTTATGGTGTAGAAATTGTGCCCCAAGCGATTGAAAATGCAAAGACAAACGCTAAAGATAACGAAATAGAAAATGTAGAGTTTGAAGTGGCAGATGTGGGAAACTGGCTTGTCGAAAAAGCAAAAGCGGGTTTGAAAGTCGATGTTGTTGTTGTAGATCCACCAAGAAAAGGGTTGGCAAAAGAATTTATCGATGCTGTATTAGAAATTCAGCCCGAGCGGATGGTTTATGTAAGCTGTAATCCAAGTACCTTAGCTAGAGACTTAAAGTTGTTAAACGAGGGCGGTTATACGATCACAAAAGTCCAACCAGTAGATATGTTTCCACAAACTTATCACATTGAAAGTGTCTGTCGCCTGGTCAGAAAGAAAAAATAAAATTATTTTGTTAGTCATAAAAGGAATGATTCTATTTATTAAATAGAATCATTCCTTTTTTTTTTGCTAAACTTTTCGAAAAGTTTAGAATATTTCTACTGTATTTCCAATTTGTGTTTAAATCTGTGATAACATAAGTGGGTATTATTTATATTAAGGATTTTAATTTTTATATGAAATAAAAAGGAGAGCATGTCGTGCAGTTAGAATCAACATTACAACAACATTTTGGGTATTCAACTTTTCGTCCTGGTCAGAAAGAAATCATTGACACGATTTTATCTGGACGTGATACTTTAGGCGTTTTACCGACAGGTGGAGGAAAGTCAATTTGTTATCAATTGTCTGCCTTAATGTTACCCGGATTGACTGTTGTAATTTCACCATTAATTTCTTTAATGAAAGACCAAGTAGACACACTTACACAACTTGGGATTTCTGCTGCTTATTTAAACTCAACGATTTCTAACGATGAGTTTCAAGAAATTATGAAACAGTTAAGACAAGGTAGCTTGAAATTATTGTACGTAGCGCCAGAACGATTAGATAGTGCTAGCTTTAATTCATTTATTAAGAGACAACAAATTTCACTTGTTGCAATTGATGAAGCACACTGTGTTTCTCAATGGGGATTTGATTTTCGTCCAAGTTATCGAAATATTAATCAATTTATTGATCAATTACCAAAACGTCCAGTTGTTGCAAGTTTTACTGCTACTGCAACTCGTTTAGTACAGGAAGATATTGTTCAACAATTAGATTTAAAAGATCCAAAGGTTTTTATTAATTCTTTTGACCGCCCAAATATTAAATTTACGGTGTTAGAACCAAGTAATCGTAAATCTACTTTACATCAGCTAATCAACCATGAAGAAGCGATTATTATTTATGCAAGTACTCGTAAACAAGTGGATAAACTGTATGACGACTTACGAGGGCAAGGGTATGCGATAAGTAAATATCATGCAGGTATGGAACAGGAAGAAAGAAAGCAAGCTCAAAGTGATTTTATTAATGATCAAACCAATATAGTCGTTGCAACGAATGCTTTTGGTATGGGAATTGATAAGACGGATGTCCGAAAAGTGATTCACTATAACTTGCCGAAAGATTTAGAAAGTTATTATCAAGAAGCAGGGCGTGCTGGGAGAGACTCTTTAGAAGCAGAAGCAATTCTTCTTTATCATTCACAAGACATTATGACGAACAAGTATTTAATTGCGCAAAGTTCTGATCAATTGGCTCAAGAACGTTTAGAAACAATGATACAGTATGCAAACTTTACTGGGTGTTTAAGAAATCACATCTTGCAATACTTTGGAGAAAATGCCACAAAACCTTGTGGAAATTGTTCAAGTTGTCTAGGCGAAGTCAACATTGTTGATGTGACTAAAGAAGCACAAATGATTCTATCTTGTATGGTACGAATGAAGCTTAATTTTGGGATGACAATGATTGTAGATGTCCTTCGTGGAAGTCGAAACCAACAAATACTTGAAAATAATTTTGATGAACTTAGCACTCATGGTCTTATGAAAAAATATTCTAACCAACAAATTAGGGATATTATTTCTGCATTAGTTGCTCATCGTTACATTGGTGTTACTGAATATCGTAGCCTTTATGTCACTTCACAAGCGAAAAGTCTTATATTTGGTGAAGCATCTTTATCGATTAAAAAACGATCTTATAAAGAATCAACTTCTTCAAGAACTCAATATGTCTCACAAAATGTAGATCAAGATTTATATGAAGCTTTAAGAGAGGTTCGATTGGAACTTGCACAAGCGGAAGGCGTTCCTGCTTATATTATTTTTTCAAATAAATCATTAGAAGATATGGCAAGTAAATTACCTAAAAGTGAGAAAGAATTTCTTTCTGTAGAAGGGGTTGGATCGGTTAAAGCGGATAAATACGCGGGTCAGTTTTTACCTGTAATCCAAGAATTCTTATCCTCAAAGAAAAATAAATCAAGAAACTCTGATTTAGAGCAACAAGATTATGATTCTATCTCTAACAGCTCCGTACATTCGAGTTATTTAGAGAGTGCAGAGTATGCAGAACAGGGGCTTACTCCTTATGAGATTGCTATCGAGAGAGGATTAACAGAAACAGCTATTCTTAACCATTTGACACAAGCAGCAGAGGAAGGGAATTTAGAAGAATTTGATGCAGATGTTCATCAATCACGAAAGAAATCAATCAAAGAAGCTTTTCAAAAAATAGGAACAGAGACCTTAAAAGCCGTTAAAGAATTTTTAGCCGATGAGATTACCTATGACGAAATTCGCTATGTATTGATTGAATATTTGGTAAAAGGTAATTAAAGTATAAATGAAAGATCCACTACTAATTATTATTTTAGGAATGGATCTTTTTAGTTTCAGGTACTATATACTATTGAGTGCTAACTCATTGAAAAATTATTCTTCAACGTAATCTTCGATTAAATAACCATAGTTGTTTTGAATAAGATAATTGGTGATTTGATATTCCCTTGTCGGATCCTCAAAATATTCATCATCAAAACTATGGAATTTGCCTTCGAATGTCATCTCGGCAATTTTTCGAAGTAAGATTTCTGGTTTTAACATAGCAATGTTTACTCTTATATATTCATTATCTGAATTTGTTTCATCGAGAACTCTTATTTCATTGAAGGCAGGTTGCCAATCCACAATGTTTTCATAAAAAACTTTATATTCCTTTTGTTGTGCATTTAAAATGAAATATTCAGAATTTTCTTGATAGGAAATGTCATACTGGCGTTTTAAAACCATAACAATACCTGTGGAAATAACTGTTAGAACTAAAAAAGCAATTGTCATTTCAGTCTCTTGTATAAAGAATCCTAAGACTGTTAGCAATGCACTAAAAATGGCTAAAAATGTAAGTAATTTCAGTAAGAAATGGTCAAATAATCCGGGTGTTTGTATATTCTTTTTATATTTTGGCTTGGCTAATTTGTTTCTTATAGAGCTAGTTAACCAATAAATAATTAAGATTAGAATGGGGATGAAAACAAAACGAAACATAGAATTATTCATATAATAAGTCTCCTTTTAGAATATCATTTTTTTAGATTATAAGTAAAAACCTAAAACTCCTGAAAAAATCCCAATAATGGCCCCAGCAATTACATCTCTAGAGAAGTGAACACCTCCTACGACTCGCAAAATAGCTAATAAAATACCTGCTAACATTAAAATGATCCCTAATGGTTTAAAAATATAAAAAAGAGTTGTGGCAATAACAAAAACAGAAAACACATGTCGACTAGGAAATGATTTTCCTTTGGTTTCTTTTTTTATAATAGGCACAGTATCTGATACCTCATAAGGACGTGGGGCGTTTATAAAATTTCGGAAAATACTTACAATTACAAATGAAATTGTAGGAGTAAGGAATGCTCTACAAAAACTTCCGTCATGTGTAAATGCTAAGAATAAAAGCACGAGCGGATATAAACAATATATTGAGAATGTAATAAAATTATTCAATGGATTAATCAATTTTTTATTCATAGTACACCTTGGAATTTTTATTTATTATTATGATAACATACAAAGAATGGTTATAAATAGAATTACGAACAATAGCTCGGAGATTAGTAGTTTTGTAAAAATGACAAACGGCTAAGTAAATTTTTATAACTTAGAAAATTGGAAAAGTCGAAATTGGTATTTCTTGGAGTAAAGGTATAGAATACTAATAGATAGCGGGAAATTTTATATCGTATTCATATATCGTATTCAACTGAAGGATTTTAAATATAAACGATAGATGGTATTTCAAGGAGAGGATCATATGAAATTAGTAGTGGTTCGCCATGGCGAGAGTGAATGGAATAAAAAGAATTTATTCACTGGATGGACAGATGTTGGCTTATCAGAAGAAGGGATTGAAGAGTCAAAGAGAGCAGGTGAACTTCTAAGAGATGAAGGCTTTGATTTTGACATTGCATATACTTCATATCTAAAACGTGCTATTCATACGCTAAATAATGTACTTGACGTCTTAGACAGGAACTGGCTACCGGTTGTGAAAAGCTGGAAATTAAATGAACGTCATTATGGTGCTTTGCAAGGTTTAAACAAAGCAGAAACAGCTATAAAATATGGGGATGAACAAGTTTTAATTTGGCGACGATCATTTGATGTTTTACCCCCGCCTCTAGATCCTAATAGTGATCAAGCACCACGAAATATGATAGCTTATCGTGATGTAGAAGATAAAGATATTTTACCTGTTCATGAATCATTGAAGGAAACAATCGAAAGAGTGATTCCTTATTTTGAAGAGAATATTAAACCTCAAATGGCAAGAGGCAAACATGTTTTAGTATCAGCTCACGGGAATTCAATACGTGCGTTAGTAAAAGTTCTAGATGGTTTTAGTGACACAGAAATAATCAAGGTTAATATACCAACTGGCATTCCGCTAGTATATGAATTCGACGAAAACTTTGAAGTAATCAATCGATATTATTTAGGCGACCAAGAGACTGTGAAGGCAGAAATGGATGAAGTGGCTAAACAAGGAAAAACGGAAAATAAATAAGAAAAATTCCCAAAAGTGAGTTTCTACTCAAGCTTTTGGGAATTTTATTCTCTTCAGATTTAAAATTTTAAATGAATGTCTCTAGCTAATAAGTTAGCCCATGTCCGAGTGTATAGACATTTCCATCCGCATCTGTATAAGCGTATTCCATTCCTTCTGGCATATATAAATCTTTTGCATAGCCGGGAACGTCGTTTCTTGAGACAGATTCGCCATTTTCATCCACAGCAATTACTTCTTCATTTTTTGGAAAAATGAATGGTAATTTACCTGATGGAGTGGCTTTGCCGGTAAAGACATCTAGTTGTGCTTCAACGTATGTTTCGAAGTTAGCAACCAATGCATCTGATATGGGTTCTACATTATCGAGCAGCCAAGGCATATTAGAGTTTACACTTAAAATGAATTGGCCTCCTTGAGCATGGATTTTTTCTGCAATTTCAAAGACACGATCCATTTCTTGAATGGTTGTTTCCGAATATTCACTTCCATCCACCGCTTTATTTATTTTATTTTCACATAAAGCGAGTTCTAATAGACCCGGTGTAGCAGAGAAATAGTTACCACTTTTTGGATATAAGAATACAATAGCAACATCGGCCTCTTCAACTGTATTGACTAACTCAGTTCCTTCATGATTTTGAACTTTTTCTCGAGCATCTTTTGTATAATTAGTTGTTGATTCGGTTTCTTTATGGAAAAATTCCGTGTAGACTTTCGTGCCTTCCTTTAATAAAGGTAAAATATTTTGATTTTTCAATAAGACCGTAGATTTCTGGTGAGCTTGATAAGCTTTGTTCCAATTATTTTGATCCGCGACGACCTTTTTCGCTTGTAAAGGATCAACATACGTTTTGTCATCAAACAGACCTAAAGTGAACATTTCGAATAAAAGTCGTTCATTGGCTTCATTAATTCTCTCTTCAGAAATCTTTCCGCTTTCATAGGCTTTTTTAATCCATTCCACTTGGTTGGTATCAGAAATTATATCTGTACCTGCATTTATCGTTTTAGCTGCGCGATCTTCTTTATTTAAGTCTTCAACACCCCAACTCATATTATTTAAAATACCACTGTCTGAGTTAATGTAGCCTTGAAAGCCAAATTCATTACGAAGCAAATCCTGAATAAAAGGTTTATTGTAAGCAAAGCCAACATCTTCGAAAGTAAGTTCTTCACCTTCATAAATTTGTGGCATACTTTTCTCCGATGAAGGGATAGAGTAGTAAGGCATCATTGAACTGACCCCATGTTTAGCGGCTGCTTTAAAAGGAGGTAAATGATATGTTTCCAAACTACCTGGTGTTTTGTAGACATTAAATTTTCCTTCTTTATAATGCGGATCAAACCCATTTTCTCTAGCTCCACCACCAGGGAAGTGCTTCATTGTAAGAGCCACACTCTCTGTATTTAGCTCTTCACCTTGTAAACCTTTAATTAATTGCACCGTAGCGTCTGTAATCAAATCAGTACTTTCACCAAACGTTCCATATATTCTTTGCCAGCGCGGATCTGTGACTGTATCAATCATATACATATAACCTTTACGAATCCCGGTAGCTGCCCATTCTTTACGAACCGTTTCCGCAAATTCTGTGAATATGGATGTATCACCACCAACTGCTTGATCACCTAAAGCGGCAGCAGCAATTCCTAATGTGCTTGGCCAAGTTGAAAAAACGCCTACTGCATCATTCATACCAAAAGTACGCTCGGCATTTTCATTTCGAGAATTTGAAGCAATGAGACTAGGGATACCCAAGCGCGTCCCTTAGCTCACTTCATTCATTGCATTGATCCATTCTGCAATATCTTGTTCACTCCAATTATCTCTTAAGATAAAATGGCGAAGATTTAATTTTTCGATATTATAAGTAGAGCCATACTTTTTCTCTGTAACAAAAATGTTTGCTCCAACTTCAATCTCTTCTTCATCTAATAGGCCCTGATGACTCGTCTTAGATAAATCTTTTTGAGATTTACCCATGGATTGAGAAGTGATCATCATCATTCCAATTTTTTCATCAATCGCCATACGGTAGATTAAATCTTTGACTCGTTCTTCTGGAGACAAACGCCAGTCTTCATAAGGATCGAGTTTTCCGTTGCCATTAAGATCTTTAAACTGTAAGCCATCTACTTCAATAAGTTGTTTGCTTCGAACCTCTAGTTTAGGTTGTTTCACATAAATCCTCCTGCTTCTTTTATCTTTTGTAATCATTTATTGATAAATTTTTAGAAAATAAACAACATTAAATAAACTCTTACTCATTTTAACATTTAGTGTTTGAAATGCATAACGTCTTCGTTTATAAAAGGTTTGTAACTAAAGGAGAAAGTTAAGCTTTATAGAAAGATCTTGTGCATACGTAGAATAAATAATGAAAAATGTATGTTGTTTTTGGAAAATACTTATTAATCAACCAAAATAGTGTAGAATCATAGAGGATGTAAACTGAAAGATTGTATGAGAAGGAGATCATTACATGTTACAAATTCAAAATATAAAGAAAGAATATCAAACGGGTGAGTTGGTGCAAACAGCACTTGATGGGGTAAGCTTAAATTTACGGGATAGTGAATTTGTAGCGATACTAGGTCCAAGCGGTTCGGGTAAAACAACCTTTTTAAATATCATTGGTGGCTTGGATCGCTATGATGCCGGAGATATCATTATCAATGGAATTTCCACTAGAAAATATACAGATAGGGACTGGGATTCTTATCGAAATCATACAATTGGGTTTGTGTTTCAAAGTTATAACCTTATCCCACATCAAACCATTCTATCTAATGTGGAATTAGCGCTAACTATTTCAGGTATTTCAAAATCAGAACGTAAAGAACGTGCGAAGTCTGCTTTGGAAGATGTAGGGCTTGGTGAACATATACATAAAAGGCCTAATCAAATGTCTGGGGGGCAAATGCAACGTGTAGCTATAGCACGTTCTTTAGTAAATAACCCTGATATTTTATTAGCCGATGAACCTACGGGTGCTTTAGATACAGAAACTAGTTTACAGATTATGGAGTTGCTAAAAGAAGTAGCAAAAGATCGCTTAGTAATAATGGTTACACACAACCCGGAACTTGCTGAAAAATATGCTAATCGTGTGGTTAATCTACAAGATGGACAAATTATTGATGACACAAATCCTTTTGAAATTGAGGAGTTGGAACAGACTCCCCCTAAACATGAAAATATGGGAAAAGCTTCTATGTCCTTTTTAACAGCTCTATCCCTCAGTTTTAACAATTTAAAAACAAAAAAAGCACGAACATTATTAACTGCGTTTGCCGGATCAATTGGAATTATTGGTATTTCTTTAATTATGTCGCTTTCAAATGGAGTAAGTACTTATATAGAGGATATTCAAAGAGATACAATGTCTTCTTATCCAATCTCCATTGAAGCGCAATCGATGGATCTGTCGAGTTTTATATCTGGTTCTAATCCAAATGAGACAGCAAATACTGAGGTTGATCATGATTTAGATGGGATTTACTCAAACTCTGCTGGGTTAGAGATGGCGAGCACGGTTACAATGAGTATAAAAGAAAATAACTTAACAGAATTCAAAAAATATTTAGATGATACAGATAACGATATTCACAATTATTTAGGAGAGAATGGGATTACTTACTCCTATGATGTTAAATTTGATGTGTTTGCTAATGATTCAGATGAAGAACTGATTAACACAGATGGTAGTAGCTTTGAATCGAAAGTAGAAACGAATTTTACAGCTGGTCCACCTGCTATTATAGATGGGGCGGGAAACACTCCTGGGAACTTTGAAGAACTTATGCCAGGGGCAAATGAAGATGTAATCAGCAATGTTGTAAAAGATAGTTACGAGGTTCTTGAAGGGAAATGGCCCCAAGAATATGATGAAGTTGTACTAATGCTTGATGAAAATAATGAAATTTCAACACAAGCTTTATACGAATTAGGTTTTTTGCCAGCAGCTGAATATGAAGAGTTATTAGAGAAAATGGATGCTGGTGAAGAAATAGAAATTGAAGATCACAAATGGAACTACCAAGATATGATTAACCAAAATTTTTATCTGGTTCCTTCTTCAGATTATTTTGTAGAAAATGAAAATGGATTGTTTGATGATATTTCTGAAGATGAAGAGCAAGTGCAGGAACTTGTTGAAAATGGAATTGAGCTAAATATTGTTGGGATTGCACGTCCAATTGAAGATGCTACTTATTCTGGTTTCACCGGATATGTTGGTTACACTAAAGAACTGACGGAACATTTGATCGAATATGTTGATAATAGTGAGGTCGTTCAAGCTCAAGAAGAAACCCCAGATATAAATGTTACAAATGGTGTGAAGTTTGCTCCAGCGGATGATCAGACAAAAATTAATGATACAGTTGAATATTTAAGCAATCTATCGATTTCTGAAAAAGCTGAGATGATGAGAGTCATTTTGGCGTCTATGGCTACAGATAATCCAGAAATGGGTCAAATGATGATGATGGGCGAAGTAGAATTAGCAGCTTATCTCGATCAATATTTAACGGATCCAGAAGATGAAGACTTACTCAGGATTTATGATAACTATATTTCAAGTGGAAATTACGATGATAATATGGCGGCATTTGGAGTTGTCAGTCTCGATGCGCCTTCAATGATCAATATTTATGCAGATCGCTTTGAAGATAAAGACGCGATTGCGTTAGAAATTGAAAAATATAATGAAGGTGTTAGTGATGAAAATCAAATCACTTATACTGACTTAGTGGCTTTATTGATGTCTTCAATCACCACAATTATTAATGTCATTTCATATGTACTTATCGCATTTGTGGCGGTATCTTTAGTGGTTTCTTCTATTATGATTGGAATCATTACTTATATATCAGTAATGGAACGAACGAAAGAAATTGGAATCCTTCGAGCCATTGGAGCGTCTAAATCGAATATTTCACAGATATTCAATGCAGAAACGTTTATCATTGGTTTGTTGTCGGGAGTATTAGGTATTGGGATTACGAGTTTGTTATTAATCCCTACGAATTCAATTATCCATTCTCTAACTGGAATTACAACAATTAATGCTTCTTTACCAATTGGTACTGCAGTTGCATTAGTTGGATTAAGTTTGGTACTTTCTTTAATTGCCGGAATTATTCCGTCCAGAAAAGCAGCAAAAAGTGATCCAGTTATTGCACTTCGAAGCGAGTAGATTTTGGAATATACGGTGCTATCGAAACCTTTCTAAAACAAGTATTTACTTTAAATATTTTTAACTCACTTAATTAGATAAATAAATAGTTTTAAAAAAGACGTTTCTTAAAATAGGACGTCTTTTTTGTTTGCTGTGTATCGAATAGTTTATATATATATATGCATTGTTATATTTATAAACAATCAACTATAATTATCTTGAACAGAAAGCGCTAACAATAATGACTTTATTACAGAGAATATAATCAAAAATAAGGGGAAAGATTAAGTACTAACGAGGGAGAAGCCGATAAAATGATGGAGATATGGCCACGAAGCACAATTTGGAAATGAAGTTTATGCTTATTATTTTGATATTTCTTTTGAAGAGACCTTTATTCGCCATAAAACAAGACCTAATGCTTCGGACTTTGGAGAGTCTGAGATGAGAAAGTGGTGGAGAGAAAAAGATTATCTAAAAATTATTCCTGAATCGATAGTTGATAAAGATATGAATGAAGAGACCATTATTAATAAGATAAAGGATCATATACTCGAAAAAGGTTATTAAAATTCGAAGGGTTTAAAACCTCAAGGAAGGTATTAAAGATGTTCAAACAACTTAATGTAAAAGATACAAACACTGCAGAGTCTATAATGAAGTTACAAAGAGCCTCTTATAAAATAGAGGCTAAACTCATAGGATACGATGAAATTCCGCCTCTACAGGAAACATTAAGTGATCTACAGACAAGCACTGAAATTTTTTATGGGTATTTTTCACACAATAATTTAGTTTGGATAATCTCGTTTAGAGTGAGTCACCATATTTTAGATATACATCGGATGGCTGTACATCCAAATTATTTTAGAAAGGGCATTGCCGATAACCTCCTTCGTTTTATTGAAAGCCTAAATAATAATGGAATAAGAAGCATTATTGTATCTACGGGCAAAGAAAATAGACCTGCGATAAATTTACATTTAAAAAATAATTATACTAAAAAAAGTGATATTAAGATTGGTAAGGGAACATATATGACGATTTTTTGAGAAAAAATTATATGAAAACTTTGGAAAGCATTAATCCTCTTTCTTTTATGAGAAGTCCTCGGTATAATGAGCTCATTAATTTTTAATAAGGATAGGAGATTGAATATGAAAGAAGGATTAAAGTTCGCATTTCCAAAGACGGTTCCTATTATGGCAGGCTATTTATTTTTAGGGGCATCTTTTGGTATTTTAGCTGTTAGTCAAGGACTATCTCCATTAATTACAGCTTTAATGAGCTTATTAATATTTGCAGGTTCAATGCAATTTGCGGCGGTAAATGTATTACTAGCAGCTTTTGACCCAATCGGTGCCTTACTTTTAACTTTGATGGTGAATGCCCGTCATGTTTTTTATGGTATTACAATGTTGAAACCTTATAGTCGTATGGATTGGAAAAAGTACTATACGATTTTTGGATTAACAGATGAGACTTTTTCATTAAATGTATCTTTAGATATTCCAAAAACAGTAGATAAAGATTGGATATATTTTCTTATCACCGGTCTGAATCAGTTTTACTGGGTCAGTGGGACGTTAATAGGTATTTTACTCAGTCACCTCATAACATTTAATACTGAGGGGATTGAATTTGTTTTAACCGCCTTATTTGTGACGATTTTTGTAGAACAGTGGCTTTCTACTGATGATCATACATCCGCTTCAGTAGGACTCATAGCTGCAATTTTTTCATTAATTGTATTTGGATCCGATAATTTTTTAATTCCTGCAATGATTGCAATTATTATATTCTTCTTAACAAAATTTTTGAAAGTAGGTGACAAGGTATATGACGCATAATCAAATGTTAATAACCATTGCTATTATTATGCTTGGAACAATGCTTACACGTTTTCTTGTATTCTTTATCTTTCCACCGACTAAGGAACCACCACAATTTGTCACTTATTTAGGGAAAGTACTTCCTGCTGCTGCCATAGGTTTACTTGTCGTCTACGCGCTTAAAGATATTCAAATAACAGAAAGACCATTTGCTATTCCGGAAATCCTTGCAATCCTTGTTATCATCTTTATTCATAAATGGCGTCGCAATTCTTTATTGAGTATTGCGAGTGGAACAATTATTTATATGGTATTAGTGCAAGGAGTCTTTTAATTTAGTGCATAAAAGTGGGTAGATCGCAGTTGATCAGTTATCATGAAAAGGTTTGGTGTGTAATGGGAGTTATTGTAAATGCAGTTGTTGTGTTAATTTGTGGAATTATAGGCATTGGACTTAAAGCAGGAATACCAGAACGTTTTAATGAACGAATTATGCATGGGATTGGACTCTGTGTTGTTGTTTTAGGTATTGTCGGTGTTATGACTGTCGAAAATACGATTGTGATGATCATTTCGGTTTTGCTAGGTGCTATAACTGGAGAGGCTTTAAGACTTGAAGAACGGTTGAAAATTGGGGTACAAAAAATTGAAGAAAAAGTTCAGCATAATAAACATTTTAATAATTTAGGTGAAGGCTTTATTGCTGCAACGATGATTTTTTGTGTGGGTTCTATGGCTATTGTAGGTTCTTTAGAAAGTGGATTATTAGGAAATCATTCAACACTTTATGCGAAGAGTATTTTGGATGGAATTGTTTCTGTTTTACTCGGATCGTCTTTAGGTGCGGGTGTTATCTTATCGTCTCTTCCTGTTTTAGTTTACCAAGGGAGCATTATGCTACTTGCCAACACAATGGCACCATATTTAGGCGATGCTGTAATTAATGAAGTGGTCGTTGTGGGTTCTTTATTATTAATCGGTTTAGGATTAAACATGTTGGATATTACTGAGTTAAAGATCATGAATTATGTGCCTGCTATGTTTTTCCCAATTATTATAATGCAATTTTTTTAATGAATAAATTTTTAAAAAAGAAATATTTGATTCTATAGCGTAAATGGTTTTTGGGGTTAATTTCATTAACTTCAAGGACCATTTTTGATTATTTTAAAATAATCTATACATTACAATCTAAAGTGTGCTATAATTAGAAGTCTCGTGTGAAATAAGAAAATCACGATGAATGAGCACTATTTCGTAAGTCATTTCAAAAACTTATCATTCTGGAATATTACACAATAACAAGTAATATTAATAGTGTTTGGGGGTTAAAAGATATCCCACGAATAAAAAAACTTTTATTAAATATTACTAGGAGAATGATATTGTTATTTAAAGATTTAAATTTAGTTGACCCGATTCAAAGAGCTTTGGAATCTGAAGGATATACAAAGCCAACACCTATTCAAGAACAAGCCATTCCAGAACTACTTCAAGGAAAAGATCTGTTAGGATGTGCCCAAACAGGTACAGGAAAAACAGCTGCTTTCGCTATTCCAATTCTACAAAAATTATCTTATGAAAAACCACTAAAAAAAGAAAAACGTCAAATCAAAGCACTAGTTGTAGCACCTACAAGAGAATTAGCGATTCAAATTGGTGACAACTTCAAAAAATATAGTGCCAACCTTCGATTAAAAACATTGATGGTTTACGGTGGTGTCTCACAACATCCACAGACGAAACAATTAAAACGAGGCGTTGATATTTTAGTTGCGACTCCAGGACGTTTATTAGATCTTATTAATCAAGGACATATTAGATTGAAAAACGTTCAACATTTTGTTTTAGATGAAGCAGATTTAATGTTGGATATGGGAATGATTGATGATGTGAAAAAGATCGTTAAATTTATTCCAGACAACAGACAGACGATGTTATTTTCAGCAACGATGCCCGTTGAAATTGAGAAACTTACAAAAGCTATTTTAAAAGATCCTGTTAAGGTAGAAATAACGCCAGTTTCTTCGACAGCTGAAAAAATAAAACAAGAAGTTTATTTTGTGGATCAAGGAAATAAAACAAACTTATTAATTCATTTGCTGAAAGATGAATCAATAGAATCTGCGTTAGTTTTCTCTCGTACAAAACATGGAGCAGATAAAATTGTAGGCTCACTTGGGAAAGCAGGATTTTCTGCTCAAGCCATCCATGGAAATAAAACACAAAAAGCAAGACAACGTGCACTAAATAATTTCAAACAAAGAAAAACGAAAATATTAGTAGCAACAGATATCGCAGCACGTGGAATTGATATTGCTGCACTTTCTCATGTAATTAACTATAATCTACCAGAAGTTCCTGAAACCTATGTTCATCGAATCGGACGTACAGGACGGTCTGGGAATAGTGGAGTGGCGATCTCGTTTAGCGATCATCAAGAAAAATCATTACTTCGTAACGTACAAAAATTAATTGATAAAACAATTCCTGAAAATACAGATAATCCGTATCCATTATCGGAAAAGCCTAAGAAGAAAAATTCGAATAAATCAAACTTCAGAAGAAAGAAAAGACGTCCTTCTTCAAGAAAATCGAATAATTCTAATCATTCAAATCAAGCTGAAAACTCAGGAAGAGGACGTAGAAGTAGAAATAAAAAAGGCAGAAATACGAACCAAGCGAATAAAAATAATAAAAATCGTTCGCGCGGTAGAGTAAAAGCTCAAGCTAGATAATTTATTTTAATAAAATAGTTCATTAACCGTCAATGAAAAGAAGAAGTCTCTTCATTGACGGTTTTTTCTATTTTAATATAAAAATAAACCTACAATCCCTGATAGAATCATAATTAATATAGGATTTAATTTATATTCTCTCAATAAAAATAAAGCAATAATAAACTGCCATAACATTTATACTCGCATTTTGAAAATGGAGTTAGAAGTTCCAAAAAGGCGAGTAAAAGAATAGTGGAAGAAACGGATGCAATAAGACCAACAGAACTAGAGCATAAAGCTCTTAACACGTTGGAAATTCTCTCTATCTTCTTATGCTTTTTAAAGAAGTTATAGAGAAATTGAAAGGAAAAACCCAGATAAAATACTACCAACCGTAGCAGCTATCGCACCCTTAAAAACTTGTTATACGTATACCGACAAAAGGAGCGGTATTAAGGACTAAAGGAGTGGGGATCATTTATCGATCATAGGAATAATGACATACCCACCACCAAACGTAAAAGCACTAAAGTAAAAAGTGAATTTAAAAATTGTAAAATATATTTTTAGATCCTTTAATTTCATGTATAAATACCTCCGATAATGATTTCAATTTTTTTATAAGCTAAGAAGTTACAAAGCTAAGGTTATTACGTGAAAGATAGATTTTGAACGGTATGCTATAAACACAATGGAATTGGTTTCATTGGCTAATGAAACATTGTACGCTATAATTATTTTGATAATGAGAGTGATACTTAATTTAAAAATAAAAAATAGTAAACAATAAACATTTGTGGAGTGAAAAGTTAAGTTTTATTTTTAGTACTTCTATGAGAAGAAACTAGATTAAAGTGGAGTGATTAAGATGCCTAAAGAAGGAAAAAATATTTCTGGAAATATAAATACTCCTCCAGGATCTGCTATCCATGTGGGAGAAGAAAAGATGGAAACAACAAAAATATTTTATACAAAATATGACAGTAAAGAAATCGAACGAAAAAAGATAGAAGAAATTGATGAATTTATCCATGACGAACAAGAAGGTAAAGTACAGTGGTTAAATGTTATTGGTTTACAAGATACAGACTTCATTCAAAAATTATGTGAATCTTTAGATATTCATCCTTTAGTTATAGAAGATATTTTAAATACTGGACAAGCGGTGAAATTTGGAGATTATGATGATTACTTGTTTGTAAATACGAAATCAATTATTTTTAATAAAGAAGATGAACTTGATACTGAGCAGATTTCTTTTTTATTATTTAGAAATTTACTCATTTCTTTTCAAGAATCAGAATCGACGATTTTTAAACCTTTAATTAAACAATTAGCAGAAGGAACTTACATTAGAAAAAATGATGCGGATGATTTGCTTTATGGGTTACTAGATAATATAGTCGATCATTATTTTATAATTTTAGAAGAACTTGGGGATGAAATTGATACAGTTGAAGATGAATTGTTATTTAATCCTACCAAAGAAGTTCTTCATAAAATTTATATATTAAAACGTGATTTGATTTTTATTCGAAACACTTTGTGGCCAATGAGAAATTTATTGAGTACACTTTCTAAAAATGAATTCGATTTGATTGATGAAAAAGCGACACGTTATTTTCGAGATGTTTATGACAACACAATTCAAATGATAGATATTATGGAAACGTATCGAGATATTTGTAGTGGTATGTTAGATACTTATCTTTCAAGTATTGCGAACAAAACAAATGACGTCATGAAAATTTTGACCATCTATTCAACTATATTTATCCCATTATCTTTTTTAGCTGGAGTATATGGTATGAACTTTGATTACTTTCCAGAACTAAATTGGAAATACAGTTATCCGATTTTTTGGTTAATTAGTATTGTAATAACTATTATGATGATTCGTTTCTTTAAGAAAAAAGATTGGATGTAATAATGACCGAAAAATATTTTATCTAACCAAAGCTCACACTCTTGTAAAAAGAAAAGAATAGGTTTTATAATTTATTTAGAAACACAAGAGGTACATGAATTCTTTATGAAATAAAGGAAGTGAGCGGAAACACATTATAGAATCTTGGTAAATCAATCTCTCAAGCATTTGAAGAAGGGGTAAAAAATGTCAAAAAGAATCATTTTTGCGATGTTTATGCTATCAGCAATGACACTAGCCTCATGTCAAAATAATGACACAGAAAACCCAAATGAAGAGGCGAACCAACCGAATACCGAAGAGACTCAATCAAATGAACCAGCGGATAACTCAACGGATAATGATAATGAATCTGAAGAAGAGCAAGCCCAAAAAGATACAGACAAAGAAACGACTCCTTCTGAAGATCAAGCTTCAGAAGAGAATTCCAGCGTTGTAACAGAACAAAATTTTGATAGTGAAGAAGAAGCAGTAGAAGCGATCGAAAATTACCGAGAAGTCGACCAAACGAATAGTGATTTAGGTTATGGGATTGAAGGATTTATTGAAGGTGCAACTGGACATCAGTATATTTCTTGGAATGAGGGAAATTGGCTGATTGAAATTGATTTTCCTTTAGACCCTCAGTATGCTGTAGAAGAATACGATGATGGAGAAGCGATGGCAAAAGCAATAGTAGAATACCTAGAAGGACAAATGCTTCCGCCTCCTGATCAGCGTGGCGTGATTAGAATAAATGGATTTAATGAACATCCGGAAACATCCATTCGTTGGCAAAAAGGAAAAACGGTGCACGAAATTTATGAAGAGGTGTCTGATCCAATTGATGTGCTACAAATAGCAGTAGATTACCAAAATAACAAATAGTATAGAGTAAAAGTTTGGATTAATTTCCAAACTTTTACGTATTGTTTAGCATTATTTAGTATAATATTTTTGAAGCTAGTATAAATAAAGAGATATACAAAATTTAAAAAAAGAGTAGGAATTTTATGGAATATAAAAAGATAACAGCAGAAAATAAAGAAGATATTCGTTTACCGAATGAACCATTTGAATTGTTTGGCAAAATAGTTGTTAATCGAGTAACCAATGAATGGACTTACACTGAGGAACTATTTGATGAAATAGAAACGATGGTTTTTCCAGAAGAGAATTATGATTTGGAGAAAATCCAAGAAAATGGTTTTGCGATAGGCGCATATCATGAAGATGAGTGTGTTGGACTTGCTATTTATGAATACGATTGGAATAAATACTTGTATTTGTATGATTTAAAAGTGAGTCGCTCTTTCCGCAAAATGGGAGTAGCCGCTGAGTTAATAAAAATTGGGCAACAGCATGCAGAAAAGCTAAACTATGAAGGAATTTATACGGTTGGTCAAGATAATAATTTAGCAGCTTGTAAATTCTATTTAAAACAAGGTTTTGAAATAGGTGGACTTAATACACACGTTTATAACCATACCCAACAAAAAGAAAAGTCTGATATATATTTTTATTTAGAAAATAAAGATTAATGAGACAAAGAGGGAACCAATGAAAATTATAAACATGTCACAAGCGACTCTGACACAAACAAAACAAGCTGCACAAATATTAACGGACAATCTTCCAAATGGTTGGCCAACTTTGAAAGATGCAATGGCTGAAATAAAAGAACGCTTAATACCAGAGAATGTGATGCTTTTAGTCCTTGAAAATGAAAGAGTTATTGGCTGGGGTGGTTTATTAAAACCTACGTATGACGGAAACGTCTTTGAGTTACACTCTTTAGTTATTCATTCTCATTATCAAAAACAAGGGATTGGTCAGCGACTAGTCCAAAAACTTGAGGACGAAGCTAGAAAACAAGGCGGTTTGACAATCTTTGTAGGAGCCGATGACGATGAAAAAGAAGAAGGAGAAACCTCGCTATCGCATGTTGATTTATATGAAGATTTACCGCACAAATTAAATAATTTTGAACCCGGTACTCATCAAGCAGGTTTCTACTTTAAAATTGGATACAAAATTATTGGGGTAATGCCAGATGCAAATGGAATAGGAAAACCAGACATTTTCTTAGGGGAAAAATTATATTAAAATAATAAATGTAATGGCAACAGAGAGGAAACCTATCATGAAAGTTGAAGTGGTGGATTATAATCCAGACTGGCCTTTTCTTTATATACAAGAAGCTAAGAAGATTGAAGAAATTTTAGGGAAAGAGTTAATTGCGATTTATCATATTGGGAGCACAGCAGTTGAAGGGCTTAAAGCAAAGCCTATTATAGATATTATGCCTGTTGTAAAAAACATAGAAAATGTGGATAGTTTTAATAAAGAATTTGTTAATTTAGGATACGAAGCAAAAGGCGAATTTGGGATAAAGGGTAGAAGATACTTTAGAAAAAGGATTGAAAATAGGACCCATCAAATTCATATATTTGAAGAAAGTAATCAAAAAGATATTAAAAGGCATCTTGCTGTTCGAGATTATTTAAGAATACATAAGCAAGACGCCTTAAAATATGGAGAATTAAAAATGAAGCTTGCTCAAAAACATTCTCATTCTATTAACGATTATTCATTAGGAAAAGATTCTTTTGTTAGAAAATTAGAAAATACAGCTTTAGATTGGTACAAAAATCAAAAAGATGATTAATATTCATACGTAAAGAAGAATGTAAAAGTGTATAATATGGTTGGAAATATCTAAAAAGATGACATCTCTCTCATTTCAAATAACTGATAAAATAACATGTGTTCGATAACTAACCTAGCCCTTTAACGGATCTGTGTATTAAGAAGAGAGGGATGAATGATGATTGAAAGATATATTTATGCAGAGACAAAAGAATTGCCAAAAGATAATAGAAAAGAAATAAGTAATGAATTAAGAAGATTAATTTCTGAGCGTATGAGAAGATTGGATAACACTCTTTCTGAAGAAGAAAAAATGATGAAAGTTTTAACAGATTTAGGAGATCCAAAGAAACTAGCAAATCAATATCGAAATAAAGAAAGATATCTCATTGGTCCGAAGTATTTTGAAAAATATATAATGGTGATGAAGATAGTGATGTTATCTATATTTTTTGGTCTTTCACTTGTACATGGGTTTTCCATTTTATTTGAAGTTAACAGTGTTTTAGATATGTTAGGTGGTTATATTGGTTCTTTGCTGTCAGCTCTCATGCAAGGTGCAGCGTGGGTTACCGGTGTATTTGCATTGTTAGAGTATAATGAAATCTCTTTAGAGCATGAAGAAAAAGAAGAGCCGTGGAATCCAAATCAACTTCGGGCGGTTCCTAATGAAAAAGCCCGGATATCTAGAGGAGAATCCATTTTTTCTATCGTTTTTTCGACAATTTTTCTTACTTTATTTTTCTTCTCACCAGGAGCGATTGGAATTTATTACTTTATCGGTGATAACATGAACTTTATTCCTCTATTCAATCTTCAGGCATTAGCCGTGTTTCAGATTCTTATATTTATTGTTTTTACATTTGATATTTTGATAGAAATGTTAAAAATTATACAAGGAAGATGGTCACGTAATCTTGCAATTATAGTCACAGCACTCAATATCCTATCTGCGTTAATATTAATTTATGCTCTCTCTAATGTAGCCATTTGGAATGAAGAAATCACGGTGAGATTCGAAGAATTTTTGACAATTCCATTCGATCGGTTAATTATATTCACAATAATAATCATTGTCATGACAACAATCGTTGAATCCGTTTCTGCGCTTTATAAAGGAATTCGATATGGGAATATTTAATAAAAAAGAGTGGCTAAATCGACAGGTTATTTCTCGATTTAACCACCTTTTATTTTATTGATTAACGACTTACCATCACATCACATTTGGCATGCCGAACAACATAACTAGTGACGGATCCTAATAACATTTTAGCAATACGTCCTTTACCCGTCGCTCCCATAATAATTAAATTGATATCCCAACGATCCACTAAAGTCTCTGCGATTTGTGTACGTGGCTCTCCGTAAACAAGTTCCTTATGCAAAAATACACCTTGCCCATTGGCATAGCTTTCTAAAGCATTTAAGAAAGCATTGCGTTCTTCTATGTTAAAGCCCACATTTTCTTCTGGAAGCACCTGTACTAAATACACCTTACTTTTCCATACCTTCGCCTGTTCAATTCCACGTTTGAATGCATCAATCGACTGTTGAGAACCATCCACAGGTATTAAAATATTTTGATAGAGGGTGTCCATTTAAAACGACTCCTTTCAAATATAAACATTCTTAGGACGATGTAGAAAGCGCTTTATCTGTTTTCAAGTATATTATAATTCATCAAGATCTTTAATTAAAGAAAAAAGCCAAATGTTCATAAACTAGTAGATGTAAAGAGAATAAATGGAAAATATTTTGAAGGATGGAAGTGTTAGTTATTTTTTGTTTTCTAGAAAATAAAAAAATCGTCATGAATAATAATTAATGGTACTATTGTTAGTAAGAATAATTGAAAAATAAAGGAGCATAACATTGAAATTTATTTCATGGAATATCGATTCATTAAACGCAGCTTTAACAAGTGATTCAAACCGAGCAGTAATGACAAGAGAGGTACTAAATACGATCATTGATATTGATCCCGAAGTCATTGCTATTCAAGAAACAAAACTTCCGCGAACAGGACCGACAAAAAAACATTTAGAAATATTAACTGACAAATTTCCAAATTATGAACTTGTCTGGAATGTATCTAAAGAACCTGCACGGAAAAGTTATGCAGGAACGATGTTTTTGTATAAAAATTATTTAAAACCAAAGATCACCTATCCAGAAATTAATGCACCCGATACAATGGATGCAGAAGGCCGTATTTTAACGCTTGAATTTGAAGAATTTTATTTAACACAAGTTTATACACCTAATGCAGGTTCAAAATTAGTTCGCTTAGCAGAACGTCAATTATGGGATGAAAAATATGCTGAATATTTAAAATCTTTAGACGAAGAAAAAATTGTTTTAGCAACTGGAGATTTTAATGTCGCGCATAAAGAAATTGACTTAGCACATCCTGATAGAAATCGACAAACAGCAGGTTTTACGGATGAAGAGCGTGCAGGATTTACACATATTTTAAATCAAGGATTCACTGATACGTTCCGTCATATACATGGTGACGTTACAGATGTTTATTCTTGGTGGAACCAACGTGCAATTACGAGTAAAGAAAATAACTCGGGATGGAGAATTGATTATTGGTTAGTAAGTGACCGAGCAGCAGATAAAGTTATCAAATCGGAAATGGTCGACTCAGGTGAAAGACAAGACCATACACCTTTACTGTTAGAAATGGATTTTGGTTAATCAATTAAAAATAAAACTTCGAAGAGAAGCCGAAAAATTTAGAAGACTTATTGGAGGAACCTCATGAGTACTGAAGATGAGATGATGAATTTAATCTTAAGCTTTGCGAAAACGGATGATCGGATTCGAGTCGTTGGAATGGAAGGATCGCGCACAAATAAGAATATTGTTAAAGATCATTTTCAAGATTATGATATTACTTATATTGTGTCCGATATGAAGCCTTTTATTGAAAACGAAGAATGGTTGGATGTTTTTGGCGAGCGAATTTTTATGCAAAAGCCAGAAGATATGTCTTTGTATCCACCTGAATTAGGAAATTGGTTTTCATATTTAATGCTTTTTGAAGATGGCAATCGTATAGATTTAACTATTGTTCCAATAAGCGAACTTGATTTATATTTATCTAGTGAAAGCTTATTAAAAATATTATTAGATAAAGATGGGCTCGTTAAAGAGAAGTTAGCTCCTTCCGATATTTCGTATCATGTGGAAAAACCGACGGCGCAGATTTTTGATGATTGCTGCAATGAATTCTGGTGGGTGTCTACCTATGTGGTGAAAGGCATCTACCGAAAACAATTTCTATATGCGGCAGATCATTTAGATCAAATCCTTCGAAAAGAACTTTATCGGATGATTGAATGGAAGATTGGTATTGAACATAATTTTTCTATCAATATTGGAAAAAGTTATAAATATTTAGAAAAATATGTAAGTGAAGACTTATGGGAACAAATTCTTGCAACATATGAGATGCATTCATATGAAAAAATGTGGGAAGCGTTATCTGATCTGCAAAATATATTTCGGAAAATCTCAATGGAAGTAGCGGAAAAAATGAGTTTTGTTTACCCAGAGTACGATAAAAATATAACGAATTATATAAATAGCCTATGTAAGAAATATTAATAAATTAATCGCAACATAAAGTGTGGGAAATTTTTGGAGAAACTTCTATGAAGATAGGGTACGCTAGTCAAACCGTTGGAATTCCAGGTGTTAAATTTAAAACGACAAGACTTAAAAACGTCACAGAAGAAAAATTGATTGAAATTATTCAATCGAATTTGAAGTCACTTCATCTAGTTTTTGATTATAATATAAAAAATAACATTCAAATGTTTCGAATCAGCTCAGATATTATCCCTTTTGGTTCACACGAGGTGAACACACTTAAATGGTGGGAAATATTTGAAGATGATCTGGCTACTTTAGGGGGAAAAGCCCAAAAACATAATATGCGTCTTTCTATGCATCCTGGTCAATATACTGTATTAAATTCACTAGATGAAGAAGTAGTTAAAAGAGCAACTGAAGATCTTTTGTACCATACCCGTTTTTTAGATGCATTGAATATAGACACAAGTAATAAAATCATTTTACATATCGGTGGCGTTTATGATGACAAAAAATCTGCGATGAACCGCTTTGTTGAAAATTATAAAAAACTTAATGAAGGAATTCAACAGCGATTAGTCATCGAAAATGATGATAGACAATATACCATTTCAGAAGTACTTTCGATAGGAAATAAAGTAGATATTCCAGTGGTATTTGACAATCTTCACCATGCGAGTAATCCTGACCACACATTGAGTGAATTTGAATGGATAATGGAAAGTAGAAAAACTTGGAGCGTTAAAGATGGCCGTCAAAAGATTCACTACTCCCAACAAGATCCGAACAAGCGTCTGGGGGCTCATTCGAGAACTATTGCAATAGATGATTTTTATGCGTTCTATTCTCAGTTGCCAACTAAAGATATTGACGTCATGTTTGAAGTGAAGGATAAAAACCTGTCGGCAATGAAAGGAAACAATTTGCTAGCTACTCCTCATATAAAATATTTAGAGAAAGAATGGGAACGTTATAAATATTGGATCCTTGAACATTCGCCAAAAATTTATAATGAAATCCGCCAACTTTTAAAAGATAAAGAGAGTTATCCTATTATAGAATTTTATGATTTCATTGATAAAGCATTAGAAATACCAGTAACAGACGGAACGGCTGTGAATGCGGCTCAACATGTCTGGGGCTACGTGGATGATATAGCAGACGAAAAGACAAAAGCGAATGTTGAAAGAAATATGGAAAAAGTAGCTATAGGTGGCTCCACTCGTACGTTAAAAAAACTTCTTTGGAAATTAGCGAGGTCAAAAGGGCAATCCTATCTCCTTAATTCCCTTTATTTTAATGAAATATTTTAAACGAATTAAATCAAGCACTGACTTATTTTAGAAAGTAAGTGAGTGCTTTTTATATAAGCTTTTACTTCCTTTGGCATTTTTTGAATTTCAATATCGTTGCCTAAAAATAATAACCAATGAACTGCCTCTTCTATATCTTCAGTACTAGAAGTATCTATATTAAATCGACAGATTCCTGATAATTGAAAAGGATTTGTGTAAAATATTTTAGCCTTAATTGGATGGTATTTCCTAAATTGATTCATTGCTTTAGGACCTAACACTAATTCTACGTTATGTGTGCGTTCATCATCATTTAAAATTTTTATAATTTCCATTTCACTAGGTACGTTTAAAGCATCATAAACCGAAACATCCTCTAGTTGCGAAATGAGAAAAATACGTTTTTGAAATATATTTAAATCAACACATTCAACAAACCATCCGTTGTTTTCTTGATACAGATGCAATAAATAAACAGCGTAGGAGTAAACAATGCAAAATTCACTTGAAACTTGGCAACAACTTATTTTAATTCTCTTCGGAGTTTTAAATTTCTATACATTTATATTGTATTACGTCGATAAAAAAAGAGCTATTCACAGAAAAAGACGTATTCCCGAGAAAAGGTTATTGATTGCGACGTTCTTATCTGGAGGAATAGGAGCTACTTTAGCGATGTCAATTTTTCGACATAAAACTAAAACACTTAAATTTAAATTAAGTGTGCCACTCGCATTAATCTTAACAACAATTAGTATATGGTTTGTATTTCAGTTTTGATTTTTAATGGTACAAATAATATAAAAAGACCGTATTTCTTTTGGATACTTGTTAGAGAAACAAGTGAAGAAATACGGTTTTATTTTTATTTGTCTAAAATACTATCAACAGCTTCAATAATGGCGCCTCTAAAATTATTTTTTTCTAAAGCTGAAACTCCTTTGATTGTTGTCCCACCCGGAGAAGTAATCTCATCTTTTAATTCACCGGGATGTTTTCCACTTTGTAATTGGAGATTTCCGGTTCCAGCAACCATTTGGCTAATTAATTGATACGCTGTTTGACGGTTTAAACCGTGTTTTACTGCAGCATCACCTAAAGATTCAATAAACATATCAACAAAAGCAGGGGCTGAGCCGCTAATCAAACCAGCAATTCCCATTTGTTCGGTAGCTACAATCTCTACATGACCCAGTAGTTCAAAGAGTTCTGTGACTAAAGAAAATGCATTTTGCGATAAATTGTTTTTTTCTTCGAATAAAATAATTCCTTCTCTAATCCCAACAGGCGTATTTGGTAATGTACTCAAATGTTGTGTTTCATTTGATAAAAACTCTTCAAAATCATCAAATAAAATATTCACTGCAAGTGACACAAGAGTTTTATCTTTCAATAAATCCTTCATTGGTTCAAAGATCTCTTTAATTTGATACGGTTTAACAGCAATAATCACAATATCAACGAGTTCGACTAATTCTTGATTCGATTCAATCGCAGTAATACCTAAACGCTCAGTATTTTCTTTTAAACGCTCTTGATTTCGAGCACTAGCGTATAATTGATCAGCATGTACTTCATCCGATTTAAGCCAACCTTCTACAATGGCTTGTCCCATATTTCCAAAGCCAACAAAGCCAATTTTTTGATTATATAATTTCATTTTTCATTCACTCCCAAAACATTTTGGATCGTCTTTTATTGAGTATATCACTATTTTGATTTGAAATGGTAAAATATCTCCCATCCAATTTTAATGACAGATAAGTGAGAAAAGAAGAAATTTCATGTAAAATGACTAACTAAGAACATATTTCGAATGTGAAAGGACGTTATAAAATGGATGAATTAAGAGAAACATTGATTTTCCAATTTGATATTTCTTGGCAATTACTAGACTACCATTTAACGGATTTAGAAAACGAAGAAGCGCTATGGAAGCCAACAGATAACAGTTTGCATGTGAACAATTTAGAAGGCGTATGGAAAGCAGACTGGCCAGAAAACGAATCCTACGAAATGGGACCAGCAAGTATTGCTTGGACAACGTGGCATATTATTTTTTGGTGGTCAATGGTTATCAATCATTCTTTTGGAGAAGGGACACTCACTAAAGAAGATATTTATTGGCTGGGAGATATGGATGCAGTAAAAGATACGTTCAAAAATTTTCACGACCAATGGAGAAGCATTTTAGAAACAACCTCCAACGAAGAACTAATTTCTACCACTTATACAAGATGGCCATTTGAGGATAAACCATTTTATGAATTAGCAGGCTGGTTAAATTTGGAGTTAATGAAAAATGCTGCTGATATTGGGAATGGTAGATTTTTATATGCGACAAGAAACCAGTTAGAAGAGGAGAATTAAATGAAAGTCATTGATTTGTCTATGCCATTATACACAGGGATGAATGTTTTTCCCGGTGATCCAGATGTAAGGATTGATATAATTCATACACATGAGAAGAATGGCTGGGAATTAAGAGAGTTAAATTTTGGAACGCACACAGGAACACATGTAGATGCCTTTTCTCATATGCACAAGGGAATGGTTACATTGGATGAAATTCCACTGGAAAGGTTCTTTGGAGAAGCACAAGTGGTTGAATTATTAAAAGAGTGGCCAGATGAGATAGGCTTATTTTTTCGAGAAGAAATAGGAACTGAATATTTAGAGAGAATCCTTCACGCAAATCCAAAGTTTGTTGGTGGAGAGATCACTGAAGAATTAGAAAGACAACTTTTAAAACAAGAGGTTCTCACGTATACGAATTTAGTAAATTTAGAAAAAATTCCACTTCATACGACTTTTACTTTTTATGGTTTTCCTTTGAATATTCAAAATGGTGACGGCTCTCCAGTAAGAGCCATCGCGATATTAGAAAACTAAGGGCCTATATAGGTCTTCTAGAAAAATTATGTTGCTAACCAAATTAATACAAGTTGATGAAGTGGATAAAATGTATAAAAGAAATACTTAGGTAGTCGTGGTAATTTTACTCCTTTTTGACTATTCAATAGAGGTAAGGATAAAAGCGAGAAAAATTGAATAGAAGAAAGATTGAGCAACTGTAGAAGTAAACTGCCCATTATTCCTTGTGTTTTATCTTGGTTCTTCATCCACCAAAGCACCCAACCAAATAAAAAGCCGTAAACACTATATTCAACAAAAGCACTTAACAGGAGGAAAATAATAAAATATTTCGGATATTTTAATGAAAGAGAGAAAAGAGCAAGCAAAAATAAGACATTAAAAGTATTGGGAGTAATCGGCATAGAAAGCACACCAAGTAAAATTAACTGGGAAATATAGCGTGGGTAATTACTTGTTCTTTCAGTTCCTTCAATAATTCCGTAAAGAAAGCAAGGAAAAGCAATGCGCCCAATAATACGTAACCAGAGAATACCCGGGAAAAGATAATAACCTACATGATCAATCGTCATTGTCAAGATACCGATCCATTTAATCGTATTGGTTTTGTCGCTAAATTGTGTTTTCATTTAAAAATCCTTCCAAACATATTTTATTAAACATATTATTCTTCATATGGAATGTTGTGCTGATCACACCAATCTTTTGCAATACGAATAAATTTTTCTTCCTTGAAACCATACCAGTCATCTTGAATACCGAAACGATGAATTTGGTGTTTAAAGTTCCGAAAAGCTCCCCGACCTTTAATCGCAAAGAGCAATTCTTCGTAAATTTCTTCATCTTCGATTGTGTAAATAAAATTTTCCATAATACTATACTCATGAATTTCAAATTGAGAGGGCAAAAAAATCGCATCCTCTGGTATGCTATCTTCTTCACCTGTATAGAAAGAAGGGTTAGAGAATAAATCAATAAAATCAATTTCATTTGTTTTCGGATTAAAGTAAACATCAAATGTGTCACTTACCATCTCAAGCCCGCCAACGATAGTATCAAGTTTTACTTTCAACCATACCACTCCTTTATCTGTAATTTTATACCTTTAGTTTAAACTATTTTTTACTTTTCTGTTAATATTTAGATACGAAATACATGAAAAGAGAGGAGTTTTTTAATGGACGGAACAAAAAGAAAGAATATTGAAGTAGGTATGAAAGTTAAAGTCGTACAAAAACAAGATCAGCGCTCTGGAAAATTGACAGAAGGTATTGTCTCTAAGATTTTAACTAATTCTCAAACACATCCACATGGTATCAAGGTTATGTTAGAGGATGGCGTAGTTGGACGTGTGAAAGAATAAGACAGTTGAGGAGTAAAAGTCGACGTTTAAAGAGAGTTAATGAGCTGAAAGGAATGTATAATGAATATTTACGATAATCCACATTTTTTCGAAAAATACAATCAAATGAGTCGTTCAAAAGAAGGTCTGGCTGGAGCAGGAGAATGGCCAACCTTAAAAGAGCTTCTTCCAGTATTCAAAAACAAAAAGGTACTTGATCTAGGCTCAGGCTACGGATGGCATTGTATATATGCTGCAGATCAAGGCGCATCATCTGTCATTGGGGTTGAGCGATCAGAGAAAATGCTTGAAGTTGCGAAAGAAAAATCAACTTCTCCAAACATTAACCTGAATAATTCATACCTCTAATTTCAGAGGCTGTTTTATCAATATTGTTATATTTTCTTTATCGTTTTCCATTTTC
>JBCLPZ010000020.1:0-28765 GCA_041223305.1 Carnobacteriaceae bacterium 52-44
AAAAACCATACACTTTTAGATGTATGGTTCAAAAATTATTTATTTTTTTACCTGTCTACTTGACAGGGGGCAGTTCAAGAGGAGACGCTTTTAATTATATACTCAATTGGATACTTATGCCCAAGTACCATTTCTAAATACAGGGACTGTCGAACCATCTTCTTTAATGCCATCAATATCCATTTGATCTGAACCAATCATAAAGTCAACGTGCGTATTTGATTCATTTAATCCAGCTTCGTTTAATTCTTCACGTGTCATTTCTGTACCGCCTTCTAAACTAAATGCATAGGCTGAACCTAAAGCTAAGTGGTTAGAAGCATTTTCATCGAATAATGTATTGAAGAATGTTAAACCAGATTGTGAAATTGGAGATTCATCAGGAACAAGTGCAACTTCACCTAATCGTGAAGCTCCCTCATCTTGTTCAATTAATTTTTTAATGATGTCTTCACCTTTTTCTGCCGTTACTTTTGTAACTTTTCCATCTTCAAAATGAAACTCCATACCTTCGATAATCGAACCAGCATAACTTAATGGTTTTGTTGAAACAACAACTCCGTCTACGCGGTTAGCATCTGGAGCCGAAAAGACTTCTTCGGTCGGCATATTTGCTACAAAAAGTTCTCCACGAGCATTTGTAGATCCTGCACCTTCCCAACGATGTCCTTTTGGTAAACCAACTGTCAAATCAGTACCGGGTCCTTTGAAATGTAGAGCAGTAAATGCTTCTTTATTTAATTCGTCTGCTTTTGTTTGGAGTGTATCTACTTTAGCAGACCAAAAAGCAATGGGGTCTTCTTCGTATAAATGAACAGCTTCAAAAATAGCATTCCATAAAGCATCCACTTGTTCTTCTGTCGTTTCTAATTCAGGGAAAACTTTTTTCGCCCATTCTTCTCCAGCTGCTGAAGCCACTAACCAGCTCATTTTATTTGCTTGAGTAGCATCCATTAATGGTCGCATTTTAGCACCAAGTGCTTTTTGTGTTTCTGCAATTTTCTCGCCGTCTAATCCAGCTAAAGCATCAGGATCTGAAGAACGAACACTGATACGACTTGCGCCTTTTTCAATCACATAATTCATTTCTTCAACTTTGTAATCTGGCAAGTCTTTTAATGTTTCAATGTCTTGATATGTATAGCTAAGACGGCTGAGACCATCATCAGCCCAGTTTACAATAACTTTTTCTGCACCGCGTTTATAAGCTGCTTCAGTTATTAAGCGAGCAAGTGGCGCTTGGTCCACATCAATTGATAAAACAACTGTATGTCCATCAGAAACATTTACACCAGTAGCTACTAATAGCTCGGCATATTTTTTCAGATTTTCTTCGAAATTAGGTAATACCATATTTGAGTTCCTCCATCTATTTATTAAACACTTATTATTAAAATGCTAATTCATTTGTTCATATTTTGCAACTAATTCTTTCGCAAATGATTTTAAGTTATCAACGGCTTCATCATCTGGATCAAGATTATATTTAACGCCGGTAGCACCTTTTTGTGCGCCGGTTATTTCAAATTGCTCTTCAAAATAGTCCACGCATAAACAATATTTTCCAACATAAAATACATCACCTGAACCAAAAACACCATAAACTTTTCCATCTAAATTGACATCTTCTAATTCCTCATAAAAATCGACAATTTCATCAGGTAAATCGGCATCTGTTCCATAGGTATAAGTCCCTACGACACAGATATCATAATCTTCAAATTCAAATGGATCTGCATCATAGCTCTCAACAACTTCAACTTCTGTACCTAGTTCAGAAAAAGTTTCTTCTAAGATTTCTGCGCCAGCACGAGTATTTCCTGTCAAACTCGCATATACAATCAATACTTTTGTCAATTCAATCGTCCTTTCTACAATATTCATCATAAGCTATTATAGCAAAAATGAAGAAATAGAAACAATTTCCTAAAAAGTAAATGAAAACTTATGTTTAAAAATTATTTGGTAAAAAAGTTTAATTAGCGTATAATGTAAGGGTATTGAATAATTAAGGAGTGAAAATATGCACCATCAAAAATTAGACTTATTTCCAGAAGATTTTTTATGGGGTTCAGCTTCTGCAGCTTACCAAGTAGAAGGAGCCTGGGATGAAGATGGCAAAGGTGAATCTGTCTGGGACAAATTTGTTAAAATTCCAGGTAAGACATTTAAAGGAACAACCGGTGAAGTAGCTGTTGATCACTATCACCGATATAAAGAAGATGTCCAATTAATGGCAGAACAAGGATTAAAAGCTTATCGTTTCTCAATTTCTTGGCCGCGTGTTATTCCAAATGGGAATGGCGAGGTTAATGAAGCGGGGCTGAAATTTTATGAAGATTTAATCGATGAATTATTAAACAATAATATTGAACCAGTAGTTACTTTGTATCATTGGGATCTACCTCAAGTTTTACAAGATGAATATTTAGGGTGGGAAGGCCGACAAATCGTTGATGATTTTGCACGTTATTGCGAGATTATCTTCAAACGGTTCAATGGAAAAGTAAAATATTGGGTCACATTAAACGAGCAAAATGTATTTATTTCTCATGGCTATTTAGCAGCTTCACATCCACCCAATGTAAAAGATCCAAAAAGAATGTTGCAAGCAAATCATCATGCGAACTTAGCAAATGCCAAAGCAATCAAAAAATTCCGTGAAATGAATATAGAAGGACAAATAGGACCAAGTTTTGCTTATGGACCTACTTATGCATTTGATGCAGATCCTAAAAATCAATTAGCTGCGGAAAATCGTGAAGAAATAAACGCAAACTTATGGATGGATATATATGTCTACGGACGCTATCCAAAAGTCGCTTGGAAATATTTTGAAGATAACGGGATTGCTCCAACAATTGAAGAAGGCGATATGGAACTCTTGCAAGCAAGCAAACCAGACTTCTTAGGCTTAAACTATTATCAAACAGCAACAGTAAAAGATAATCCATTAGATGGTGTAGGTGCTGGAAAACCAAATTATACTGGGGAAAAAGGTTCAACAGAAGAATCCGGTATGCCAGGTGTATATAAAGAAGTTTCGAATCCATATGTAGAGTATACAAATTGGGATTGGGCAATTGATCCACAAGGTTTAAGAACTGCCATGCGTCGAATGACGAGTCGTTATGACTTACCAATTTTGATTACTGAAAATGGGCTTGGAGAGTATGATCGTTTGGAAGCGGATGGTCGGATCCATGATGAGTATCGTATTGACTATATTCGAGAACATATCATCGCCATACAAGAGGCAATCACAGACGGGGTAGAAGTCATTGGTTATTGTACTTGGAGTTATACGGACTTATTAAGCTGGTTAAATGGCTACCAAAAACGTTATGGTTTTGTATATATCGATCGTGATGAGTTAGATGAAAAAGAACTCAAACGCTATAAAAAAGATAGTTATTACTGGTATAAACAAGTCATTGAAACAAATGGAGAAAAGCTTCATGATTATGAAGTCAAATGATCTTTGTTAAGAAATGATAGATTAACGCCACATTTAACCTTTATAAGGTGATGTGGTGTTTTTCTTTTGTTCAAACTCTTTTTTTGAGTTATAATTATTTAGATTGAGAACGAAAAGGAGACGGATTTACTTTGATTACAAGAAAATCAAGAAGAGAAATTGACGAAATGAAAAAATCAGGTGAATTATTAGCATCGATACATGAACAATTAAGAGGTTTTATTAAACCAGGCATTACAGGCTATGATATTGATCAGTTTGTAGAAAAAATCATTACTGATAATGGAGGGATTCCTGCGCAAATTGGTTACCAAGGGTATGAATATGCAACTTGTGTAAGTGTGAATGATGAAATATGTCATGGATTCCCAACAGAAAAACCATTAAAAGATGGAGACTTAATTAAAGTAGACATGGTAATTGACTTAGATGGTGCTTATTCAGATTCTGCTTGGGCATACGTTGTAGGAGAAGCAACTGAAGAAGTTCAAGATTTGATGGATGTTACTAGAGAAGCTCTTTATAAAGGGATAGAAGCAGCAAAAGTCGGTAACCGAATTGGTGATATTGGAGCAGCGATTCAAAACTATGTTGAACCAAAAGGATATTCAGTTGTACGTGAATTTGTAGGACATGGTATTGGGCCAACAATGCATGAAGAACCAAGTGTTCCTCATTATGGAACGGCTGGAAAAGGCAAACGTTTAAAAGAAGGTATGACGCTTACAATTGAGCCTATGATAAACACAGGGACTTGGAAATCGAAAATGGATGATAATGGTTGGACTGCAAGAACGGAAGATGGCGGTCTAAGTTGCCAATATGAACATACAATTGCAATTACAAAAGATGGGCCTGAAATATTAACAAAACAAGAAGGCCAATAAAATTAAAAGACCTCGTTTCAATTGTCGGAAAAGCTGACAGTGAAAGGAGGTCCTTTTTTATATTTAATATTAAAAATTAATCATTGTAACCTTGTGGATTATTTTTTTGCCAATTCCAAGAAGTGCGACACATATCTTCTAAAGAATGTTCTGCTTCCCAGTCTAATAATTCTTTAGCTTTTGTTGGATCTGCATAACCTACAGCGATATCTCCAGGGCGTCGTTCAACGATCTCATAAGGAATATCAATATCATTTGCTTTTTCGAAAGCGTGAACGACATCTAATACTGAATAGCCTTCACCAGTCCCTAAATTTATTGCTTCTGCACCAGTATGTTTTAAAGAATAATCTAAAGCTTTTAAATGCCCTTTAGCTAAATCAACGACATGAATATAATCTCTTACACCTGTACCGTCGTGTGTATCATAATCATCGCCGTAGACAGATAATTTTTCTAATTTTTGTACAGCCACTTGTGTGATATAAGGCATTAAATTGTTTGGAACATCATTAGGGTCTTCACCAATTCTTCCAGATTCATGTGCACCAATTGGATTGAAGTACCGAAGTAAAATAGCACTCCACTCATCATCTGCAAAAGCTACGTCTTCTAAAATATGCTCTATAAATACTTTGGTATAACCGTATGGATTTGTTGCTGAAGTTGGCATGTCTTCAGTAAAGGGTGCTTCATTATCCATTCCATAGACTGTAGCGCTAGAACTGAATACAATTTTCTTCACACCAAATTCTTCCATAACCTCTAATAAGACAATCGTTCCAGTAATATTATTATGATAGTATCTTAATGGGACTGAAACGGATTCCCCAACAGCTTTAAAGCCTGCAAAATGAATGACCGCTGCGATGTCATTTTCTTGGAAAACTTTTTGCAAACCCTCTTTATCTAAAAGATTGAGCTCGTAAAATGTAAAAGATTTTCCTGTTAATTCTTTAATGCGATCTAACACAGTAGGGTGTGCATTTGAAAAATCATCGACAATCACAACTTCTTGATCATTATTTAACAACTCAACAACAGTATGAGAGCCAATATATCCAGCACCACCTGTAACAAGTATTGCCATATAAACACTCCTTTGTTTTAATTATATTTATTTTACCACAATTACGTATAAAGTGAATGGACACTCGTAAATTAAATACATTACGATCGGATGTTGATTATTTCAAATGATGAAGGATAAGTGGGAGATTGTTACAAATAATTAAAGAACTATTCAAATCTAATTCAAAACTTTGTGCTATAATTTAGATAAGAGAGAATAGTTGAGGGAGGGGTGTTGATGTATACTGTATCAGTTATTATGCCAGTTTATAATAATGAAAAAACGCTTAGAAAGGCAATTGAATCTATATTAAATCAGACAATCTATGATTTTGAATTAATTTTAATTAACGATGGTTCGACAGATACATCTGCCCAAATATGTGATGAATATGAAAAGTTAGAGCCTCTTTTTGTAGAAGTTGTTCATCAAAAAAGAAATGGCTTTGGTGCAGCAAGAAATAAAGGACTATCTATCGCTAAAGGGAAATATATTTATTTTGCAAGCGCACACGATATTTTTGATAAACGCATGTTACAAGCTAATGTAGATTTCGCGGAAGAAAAAAATGCAGATCTAACTGTATTTGGTTTTACAGTTCATAATGAGAATAGTGCCATAGAGTTTGAGCAACATCAACCAAATTTACCTTACTTACCAAATCAAGAGCACTTTAGAAACCACTATCGAAACTTTCATCATTTTTATCCATATGTCTTATTTAATAAATTGTATCGACGTTCTTATCTCATGAAACATCGTTTAAAGTTCTTCAATGTAGCTCATAATGAAGAAGCTTTTTTCAATTTAAGTGTTTACAAAAATTTAGAATCTGTCGTGTTTAATCGAATTTCTTATTTTATCCGGCCGATAGAAGAATTATCTGAAAAGAGTACTTTTAAAGAAAATATTTTTGAAATAAATATAGAGATTGCAAAACATTTAGAAGCACTATTAACATATTGGAATTTAGAGGATGAATTTGAAGATTTGATTCTTTCTTCTTATTTTCATGCAGTACACGAAGAGGTAGAAAATGTTTGCAGTGAACATTCCCCTTTATCACTAGGGGAACAAGAAGAGCATATCGAAAAAATATTACGGGATAAACGTTTATCTCCCTACTTAAAAGATTTTAAGAAAATAAAAGAAAAAAGCCCTTATAAATTAGCATTACTTTCAATTCTTCAAAATGGAAATGGTAAGGCTGCCATTCAGATTGTTACGCGAACGAAAGAAACCAAGGCAAGAACTTCAAAAGTCGTAGGGTTTTTCAGAAATATTTTCAAAACAAATTCTTAAGCGTACGTATCAAACACTAGCTGAAAGAAAAATTCAGTTGGTGTTTATCATTTTGTTTGATACAATTTTGATATAGTAATACAATTTAAAATGTTGTATACTATGCTTTAGTTAAAAAAATCACATGTAAAAGTTGGTATATATATGTCAGAAAATACAAATTGTATGTCAAGAAGTGGACGAAAACAACAAGGCAAAAATAAAAAACGTAGACGAGGTTGTTTGCGTGTATTATTTTTCATTTTATTGATAATAATTGGTGTCTTTTTATATGCCTATTATGAGTTAAGACAAACAACGGATACAATTCACTCAGATGTAGAAGATGATCGTATTACACACACTAGTCGAGAAACAAATCAAGTTGATTTAGACGGAGATGCTTTTTCGATATTACTTTTAGGAATCGATACAGATGACCAAAGAGCCGGGCAAGGAAGCTCTGATTCAATGCAAGGCCGCTCCGACACAATGATGGTTATGACAGTTAATCCCGACACTCAAAAAACAACTTTAGTCAGTATTCCTCGTGATACCTATACCGAAATTGTGGGGCGCGGAACAGAGGATAAAATTAATCATGCTTATGCATATGGGAAAGCAGCTATGTCAATTAACACTGTACAAAACCTATTAGATATTCCGATTGACTATTTTGTTTCAGTTAATATGGAAGGAATTCAACAAATCGTTGATGCAGTGGATGGAATAGACATTACGCCTTCAATGTCCTTTAGTCAAAGTGGTTATACTTTCACAGAAGGTCAACCAACACATATGGATGGCGCTCAAGCGTTAGCTTATTCACGTATGCGTTATGAAGATCCTCAAGGAGATATCGGCAGACAAGCTAGACAACGTGAAGTTGTTTTGTCAACGTTATCCAAAGTTGCATCATTTAACTCTATTTTGAATTATCAATCTGTTTTAACAACGATGGAAGATAATGTAATGACGAACTTAGCGTTTAATGAAATGGTGAGTATGTTTATGAATTACCGTACAGCCCTAACGGATATCGAACAACTTCAATTAACTGGATACGGTACAAACATAGGTGGAATTTATTACCAAATCATTCCAGATGAAGAGATTAATTCAGTTAGTCAACAATTGAAAGAAGAACTAGGTATTAACGAGTAATTAAGAGATTATACACAAATGTAAATAAGAATCAATCAAGAAGGGGTAGAAAAGAATGACAAATATAACAGTTGTAGGTATGGGGTATGTTGGATTAGCTAATGCAGTTTTATTATCTCGACATAACGAAGTACGCGCTCTTGAAATTATTGAAGAGAAAGTAGATTTAATTAATAAAAGAGTTGCTCCGATACAAGATAATGAAGTGGAGAACTTTTTTGCAAATAAAGAATTAAATCTAACAGCAACTTCAGATAAGAGTGAAGCTTACGGTAATGACCCAGAATTCGTAGTTATTGCTGCACCTACAAACTATGACGAAGACACAAACTACTTCGATACTGTTGCTTTAGAAAGTGTTATCGAAGATGTTTTAGAATATGCTCCAAATGCTACAATGATTATTAAATCAACTGTTCCAGTTGGTTATACTGAGAGCATAAGAGAGAAATACAATACGACAAATATTATTTTTTCTCCAGAATTTTTACGAGAAGGTAAAGCTTTATACGATAATTTATACCCAAGTCGTATTATTTTAGGGGAAGACTCAGACCGCGCTCGTAAATTTGCTGATTTACTTGTTGAAGGTGCAGAAAAAGAAGATATTGATGTGTTATTTATCGAGTCTACAGAAGCTGAAGCAGTTAAATTATTTGCAAACACTTATTTAGCAATGCGCGTTTCATTTTTTAATGAATTAGATACTTATGCAGAAGCTAGAGGACTAAACACACAATCTATCATTGAAGGTGTTAGTTTAGATCCTCGAATTGGGGACCACTACAATAATCCTTCATTCGGATATGGTGGTTACTGCTTGCCTAAAGATACAAAACAATTATTAGCAAACTATGAAGATGTTCCAAATAACTTAATTCGTGCAATTGTAGATTCAAACAGTACACGTAAAGATTTTGTAGCGGAACAAGTCCTTGATAAAAACCCTAAAATTGTTGGTATTTATCGCTTAGTTATGAAGGAAGGTTCAGACAATTTTCGTCAATCTTCTATCCAAGGAATCATGAAACGAATTAAAGCTAAAGGCATTGAAGTTGTTGTTTATGAACCTGTTTTAGAAGAAGATACTTTCTATAATTCTCGAGTCATTTCTGATTTAGAAGAGTTTAAAGAGATCAGTGATGTTATCATTGCCAACCGTCAAAATGATGATCTAACGAGTGTTAAAGACAAGGTCTATACGAGAGATTTATACCAAGAAAATTAATGAAAATAATATATTTAAGTCAGTCTCTATTCTGTGAGGCTGGCTTTTTTAATCGAAAAAATGTATACTTATTTAAATAGAAAACGGTAACAAGTTAGATTTCGGAGGAAAAAGATGAGGATAAAAAAAGAAAGATATGGTTTCGTTAACCATCAAGCAATTTTTGAATATACGCTAACAAACTCAAATGAGCTGTCTGTTTCTGTTATTACATACGGAGGAATTATTACTAAAATTATCATGCCTGATCGCTATGATGACCTAGGTGAAATCACTGTAAATATGACCACCTTAGATGAAATTATTCAAGAACGACCTTTTCATGGAGCGATTGTTGGACCTGTTGCGGGGCGTATTTCAGGAGCTCGTTATATCGATGAAGATAAATATGTAGAACTTGAAAAAAATGAAAATGGAAATACACTTCACAGTGGCTCAACGGGTTTAGATAACAAAGTTTGGGAAGCAGAAATTGAAGAAAGTGAAAAGGAAGGTTCCTTAATTTTAACAACAATATTAAAAGATGGAGACGGTGGATTTCCTGGAGATGTGAGAGTTAAAGTTACCTATACTTTAAATGAAGAGAATGAACTAAAGATTAAATACGAAGCAGAAACGAATAAACGGACATTATTTAATCCAACAAATCATGTATACTTTAATTTAAGTGGAAACTATGAAAATAGTATTTATGCTCATGATATACAGGTAAATAGTAACCATTATGCTTCTTTAAATGAGGATAATATACCAACAGGTGAGTTAAAAGCCGTAACAGATACAGCTTTTGATTTGCGTGAAGGAAATAAGCTAGGAAATGTGATCATTAACAAAGAGGAAGAAATAGTTTTACGAAAAGGACTAGATCATCCCTTTTTAGTTAATCCGCATTCACAAGAACCAATTGTCAAATTATCAAATGTTGCTTCAGGTAGAGTACTTGAAATTGAGACTGATCGTGACGCCGTCGTTATTTATACTCATAATCATATACAAAAGTCGGCAACAGGCAAAGATCGTTTGCTATGGATGCATTCTGGTATTGCTTTAGAAACGCAACAACTACCGGATGCTGTAAATCAAAAAGGTTTTGGTTCAATTTGGTTAGAACCAGGAGAACATTTTACATCAACGACAAAATATAAATTTAGTATCATGGAATAAGAAAAAAATGAAAAGAGCATTCTAGTTCAAAAATGAACGGAATGCTCTTTTTCTTATTTATATTTTTCTTCTAATTGTCCCATCCAATAACCCAAACCGAGACCAACTAAAAAGATGAGTACAACTGTCACATAATCAAATATTTCAAAACCTTGATATAAAGAACTATCAGGTGCAATGATAACTGTGGAGGCGATTACGACACCAAAGATAAAGTGAAAAACTGTTGCATAAGCAATGTCCATAATTTTACGCATTAATTTAGAAAAAATAAGGACCACGGCAATTGCACCAACGCCTACAGGTATAATAATTGACCAGTCAAGTGTGCGTATTCCAGCCGTTAAAGGTTGATAAAGATTAAAATAGATTAGGAAATTTGAAGGGCTTAGACCAGGAACAATAAGTCCACTGGCGAAAATTCCACCGGCCATTAACCATGAAAATAAATTTTGTGGAACGTCTACATCAAGGTTATTATTTGCATAAGTTAATAAAGCAAAAGTAACAACTGCAGTTACTACTGCAAGGATAATGTGATTGATATTTCTTCCTTCCTTACCAGCTTCGCGATAAAGAGAAGGCAATGTACCAAAGATTGCACCAATAAACCCCCATAAAACCTGGACAGGATAATATTGCAAACCATAGTCAATAGGTGTTGCGAGAACAAATATTCCAAAAAGTGCTCCTAAACCTACAGGTAAAAAGTATAAAACATTTTTCATAAAATTATTTCGGATGTCTGCTAAAAAATTAATGATCGGTTCATATAATCCAAAGATAGCTGCTAAAGCTCCACCACTAACTCCAGGAAGAATCGCTCCAGATCCAATTAACATTCCTTTTAGAAATTGAATGATCCAACTGAGTGGATTTTTAGTATTTGTTTTTAACTGATTCAAAATAGTCACTCCTTTTAAGTCAGTAACTATTGTACCTAATTTAGGTTCCATTAGAAAGAAAAATTTAAAAAGTTCTATAAAATAAAGAATAAAAAACGATATATGGGTATTTTATGCTATTATAGTGAATGAAAACTCTTTGAGGTGAGAATAATGAAAAAAGCTTTGTTGAATGTTGATTATACGAATGATTTTGTGGCTATGGATGGTGCATTAACCTGTGGTAAACCTGGTCAAGACTTACATGATTATATACTTCAGATAACGAAAGAATTTTATTCAAATGGAGATTATGTTGCTTTTTTAATTGATCACCACTTTGAAAATGACACTCTCCATCCAGAAAGTAAATTATATCCGCCACATAATATTGATGGAACAGATGGGCGAAAGTTGTATGGCCAATTAGAAAATTTATATCAAGAAATTAAAGACAGTAAGAATGTAGAATATTTTGATAAAACACGTTATTCAGCATTCGCGGGAACAAATTTAGAATTAAAACTAAGAGAACGTGGAATTGAAGAAATTCATATTGTAGGTGTGTGTACGGATATCTGCGTATTGCACACAGCAGTTGATGCCTACAACAAAGGCTTTAATATAGTTGTTCATAAAAAAGGTGTAGCGAGCTTTAATCAAGCAGGACACGTTTGGGCACTAGAACATTTTGAACATACATTGGGCGGAAGAGTCATTTAAAATATTTTTATTGAGACACTTTTTACAGAATATAGTAAGAAGTGTTTTTATTTTCTGAAAATATATTCTTTAAAATCCAATAAAAAAACGCATTAAAACAAGATTTAAAAATCTCATTTAACACGTTTTGTTGCTTAATGAATTATTTTTTGAATTTTACACTCAAAGGTCAAAAAGATTCCATGGATATTCTTTAGGTGGCTTACAAGTCACTCTAACTTTTTCGTCTTTCGTTGGATGTTTTACTTTTAACTCCGCTGCCCAAAGAGCAATTTGTTGGCCAACTTTATTTACATGCTGTCCATATTTTTGATCACCATAAATAGGATGACCTAAATGAGCTAGTTGTACACGTATTTGATGACTTCTGCCAGTTTGCAGTTGAATATTCAATAAACTTAAATCTTCTTTAGCATTTGAAGCAATCACTTCATAGTCTAAAACAGCTTTTTTTGCATTTTTAGTAGAAGAGCGCACAACAGTTGAAATATTCTGACTGGTATCTTTCAGTAAGTAATCCGTTAATCGACCTTTCTTTTGTTTAGGAACCCCTCTTACAATAGCTAAATACCTTCGATCAAGTCGATTTAAACGGATCTCATTTGAAATACGAGATGCAGCTTTTGAAGTCTTAGCAAAAAGAATAACGCCACCAACCGGACGATCTAATCGGTGAACAAGTCCTAAGAAAGCATCTCCCGGTTTGTTATACTTTTCAACTAAAAATTGCTTTGCTAAGTTCAATAAATCTAAATCTTGAGATGCGTCCTCTTGTACGGGCATATTTCTTGGCTTTTCAACGATTAATAAATGATTGTCTTCATATAAAACTTTCAGCTTCAAATAAAAACTCCTTTCTTAAAGCAAAATCTAAAATAAATCTAATTGCTGTGGATTAAGACCTTCAAAGTCTAATCTCATCAGTGTCTGTAGTTCTTTTGCGTTTTTCGCCGCATGTCCTCCAGAATTATTATTGAAAATGACAGCTACTTCTTTTGCAGATTTTGCTAATTGTTCTGTGTTTTCTTGAATTTCTTTTAATTCTTCTGGCTTATATTCATATAACGTTCGAGTTTCTCGCCAATTTGGATCTTCATTCGCGTTTAACCAACCCGAATAATTTCGCCCATGTAAACGATAAAGGGCCAAGTCTGAGTTTGTCACTTCTAAAATTGTCGGGATACTATTTCCTGGAGTTTGTGGCTGATCAACAACCGTATAGCTAAAAAAGTTATCTTTTAAAGCTTGTAATGTGTGCTTGGTATTTTCTTCGGCAAACCAACTTGGATGTCGAAATTCTACCGCAACTGGTAATGTACCCATTAGCTTTCCTACTGTACTTAAATAATCTATATTTTCTGGTTTATAATGAAAAAATGGAGGAAATTGGAATAAAAAAGCTTTGATTCTTTTTTCTTTAACCATAGGGTAAAATCTTACTTTATAAGTATCAAAAAGTGCAGCTAAACTTGAATATTCTTTATTCCATGGTTTGTGTAAGGTCATGGCACTATATGCTTTAGGAATGAATTGAAAAGCAGCAGGTGTTTTATCTATCCAAGTATGGATACTTTTTTCAGAAGGAATTCCATAGAAACTTGTGTCCATTTCAACAAAAGGGAAGTGGCTCGCATAATCTTCTAATTTTCTTTGTCGATTGTGGGCAATTAATGGATGATCACTCCAACCAGTTAAGCCTATTGTAATCATTCTTTTCACTCCTATCTCTTTGTAACACTTTACCATAAAGCATTTATAAATAACATCAACATATCTATTTAAAAGTACCGATCGCTATCGTTTTGTTTATTGAAGTCTATAATTATGGTAAAATTAAATAAATAGCCAACAAATACTTAATTTCTAGATTGTAGCAAAAGGAAGTGGCGTCATGTATTTCAATAATAGAAATAATCCAAGGGTTTATGGTTACGGTTGTTCTTTTCTGGGATGTTTTATAGGTTTAATGTTCCTATTTTTTATCATCCAAGGAAGCTTTTATATCTTTTTTGAATATTTTTGGTTGATTATCTTACTGAGTTTAATTATTTGGGTATTCCGGAAATTTATTCGACCAAATAATAAAAGAAATCCTAACAACAAAACAAGAAATCAAAAGCAAGATTGGCATCGAGATTTTGAAAGCAGAGATAATACATCTTACCATAATTTTGACAGAGATTTTGAAGAAGTGGATGAAGATGAAGAAAACGAAGAAGATGACGAATTTAAAGATTTTTAATGAATAAAGAATAGAATCTGCTTTTACATCGTGATCATACATTCACGAAATTTAAAAGTTGATTCTTTTTTGGTTCAAAATTATTGACCGAAATGGGATAAATGTTTCATTTTGAAGGTTCTTAGCGTATAATAGTTAGGATGTAAAGAGAGAAAGAAGGTGAAAAAATGAAGGATAATTTATCTAAGTATATTAAAGATACATTTAATATGAAATTTAATAATGAAAATTTATTATATATTGCATTTACACATTCATCCTATGCGAATGATCATCGCGAACAAGATTTAGAACATTTAGAAAGATTAGAATTTTTAGGTGACGCTGTCATTGAACTGATTGTTTCTGATTATTTATATAAAGAATACGCAGAACTACCAGAAGGGCAATTAACTAAAATGAGAGCTGCCGCAGTTCGAGCAGAATCTTTAGCTCAATTAACGTTGGACTATGATTTACAAGAATTTATCCTCTTAGGAAAAGGTGAAGAACAGTCAAATGGACGTGCTCGTGTTTCATTACTGTGTGATGTATTCGAAGCTTTTATTGGAGCAGTCTATTTAGACCAGGGTTCAAAGAAAGCACGAAACATCCTTGAACAAACTCTTTTTCCCAAAATTTCTGCAGGTGATTTCTCTCATGGGATGGATTATAAAACAGCACTGCAAGAATGGATGCAACGTGATGGCATTGTTCAAATTGAATATCATGTTGTCGAAACATCCGGTCCCGATCATGCACGACAATTTAAAGTGGCTGTATTGATTGAAGGAGATACGATGGGGATTGGTATTGGCAGCTCCAAAAAAAGAGCAGAGCAAGCAGCAGCAAAAGAAGCTTACGAAGTAGTTAAAACAAATACGATTTAACATAAAATTTGGATTTGTTTAGGAAAGAAGACACAAACATTTACATATAATAAAAAATTGTGTGAATGCGTTGTTTGATAAAGGAGAAGTATCGAGTGCAGTTAAAGAAGATAATATTAAAGGGCTTTAAGTCATTCCCTGAAAAAACGACATTGGCATTCAATGATGGCGTAACAGCAATTGTTGGTCCAAATGGAAGTGGTAAATCAAATATTATTGAAGCGATTCGTTGGGTAATGGGAGAGCAGTCAGCTAAAACCCTCCGTGGGGATCGAATGAATGATGTCATCTTCTCTGGGACGAATGAACGAAAGCCATTAAATATTGCAGAAGTAGAGTTGATTTTAGATAATTCAGATGATTATTTAGACATTGATTTTGAAGAAGTAAGTGTTTTACGTCGGATATCTAGAACCGGTGACTCTACTTACATGATTAATCAACAAGAATGTCGTTTGCGCGATATTATCAATTTATTTATGGACTCTGGACTTGGAAAAGAGTCCTTTTCAATCATTTCTCAAGGGAAAGTAGAGGCTATCTTTAATTCGAAGCCAGAAGATCGACGAGGGATTTTTGAAGAAGCAGCGGGCGTGTATAAATATAAAGTTCGTAAACTAGACGCAGAGAAAAAGTTAGACCAAACACAAGAAAATCTCGACCGCGTTCAAGATATTTTATATGAGCTTGAATCCCAACTTGAACCATTAAAGAAACAAGCAGATATTGCTCGCTCTTATTTAGATCAAAAAGAAAAATTAACAGATTTAGATATTGGTGTGACAGTATGGCAAATTCAAAATTTAGCTCAAAAAATAAAAGAAGACACCAATAAAAGAACACAAATTGACAAAGAATTAGAAGAAGTAGATAAACGGATTCAAGAGCTTGAACAAAAACAAATCAATCAAAGCGACATATTAAGTAAAATCGAAGAATTAAGAGAAGAAATTAATGGGAAATTAGTGGAAATCGTACGTGAGAAAGAACGTACGGAAGCTGCTCTTAATTTGTTTGATGAGAAATCTCGACATCGTGAAGTTTTTATTGGTGAAAAAGAAGCTTCAATAAAACAATTAAATAAACGTAATGATGAACTGATGGAGCAACTAGAAAACACTAAAGCCAAATACGAAGGTACAAACTCGGAACTAAAAGTGATAAATCAAGAACTTAAAACGTTAGAAGAAAAGCGTGCTTATCTAGAGGGCGATAAAGAAGTTCAAATGGAAGAATTACGTAGCCATTATATTGAATTATTGCAACAACAAACTTCTTTGAAAAATGAAAAAAACTACATTAAACAGGAATTAACACGGAGCGAAAGAAATGAAGAAAAGACTTCAAATATCATTTCTGAACTTGAAGAAAAAATTGAAATTCAAAGAAAGTTGTTGAGTGAAGAGCAAGCAGAATATGAAGAAATCAGCGAAGAACTCTTATCTTTATTAAATGAATATAAAACTAGTGAACAAACACTAAATGAAAACAAACAAAAATTACGTACACGAAATGAACGAGTCAATAATACGATCAATGAACTTGAACGTGCAAAAGCAAAACAATCGAGTTTACAAGAAATGCAAGAAAATTATGCTGGATACTATGCGGGTGTACGTGCAGTCATGCAACAAAAGGATACTTTAGAAGGTATTGTTGGCACAGTAGCAGAATTAGTCAAAATACCAGCAGAATACATTCAAGCAATTGATACGGTATTGGGAAGCAGTGGTCAGTTTGTAGTTGTCCAAGATGAAAAAACGGCTAGAGATGCAATCAACTATTTAAAGCAAACAAAAAGGGGACGAGCAACTTTTCTTCCTTTAACCACTATTAAACCTAGAAGTCTATCCAATCAAGTAAAAAATCAGGTCACACAAATTGCTGGTTTTGTTGGAATTGCTAGTGAATTAGTAACAAACGATTCGGATGTTCAAAATATTATTGATAATTTATTAGGCCAGACAATCATTGCTGAAACCTTGGAAGCTGCGAATAAAATTGCTCGTCTTATTCAATTTAGAAACCGGGTTGTTTCTTTAGAGGGTGATGTAATAAATGCTGGTGGATCAATGACTGGAGGAGGCGGAAGACAAAACAATACAAGTCCAATCTTCTCTCAGAAAACAGAACTTGATTCTTTAGTTAAATTTATTGCTGAAAACGAAAAGGTCATCGAAAAATTAGTCAACAGTCGAGATGAACTAGAAGAAAAGAATGCAAAGCTTGAACAAGAAGTTGAAAAAATACGTGCTCTAGGAGAAGAGAAACGACTACAAGAACAACAACTAAAAAGTGAAGTGACTAATCTTTCAGAACAATTAACACGTCTGGAACGTGAATTGAAAGCAACATCCTTTGAAATGAATGAATCTAAACATATTCATGAATCTTATATAGAAAGATTGAAAGAAACGGAAGATTCGTTAGAAGCTATTACAGCCGATGTCAATGAATCTAATGAAAGAATGCAATTATTAACTAGTGAACAAGAAAATATTGATGAAGAAAAAGAAAAAATAGCAATAGAAATTTCTTCAATTAATGAAAAAAGAAATGATATACGCGAAGCTTTAGCGACGATTCGAACAAGTCGACAACATCTTGAAGAGCAAATTGCTCAAACAAATGAACAAATATCTAATTTACAACTAGATATTCAGTCATTTGACGAAGAGGTAGAAGTTGAATCGAAAGAAGAACTTGAAATATTGTTAGAGAAATATACAAATGAACAAACACTTCTACAAGAAAAACAACTAGAACTTCGCAAAGATCTTGAAGCAGAAAATAAATTAAATAAAAGTTTAACAGATCAGTTAAATCAACAATCTGGACGTAATAAATATTTAACGGAAGAAAAAGCAAAATTAGATATTCAGATATCGCGAAATGATGTTCGTATGGATCATTATTTAGAGTATCTGGTAGATGAATATAAAATTGGATACGAAGAAGCTCGACTTTTGGAACATCCAGAAATGGGATTAGAAGAGGCTCAAAAACAGGTTAAACTACTGAAAAAGGGAATTGAAGAACTTGGACCGGTTAATCTAAACTCCATTGAAGAATATAGAAGTGTTGACGAACGTTTCCGTTTCTTGACAAAACAGCAAAATGATTTAATTGAAGCTAAAGCGAACCTATATAATACAATGGATGAAATGGATGCGATCGTCCAAAAACAATTTAAAACGACTTTTGACCTCATACAAAAAGAATTTTCAAGTGTCTTTCCTAAAATGTTTGGTGGGGGATATGCAGAACTTGTATTGAATGAACCAGATAATTTATTAGAAACTGGAATAGAAATTATCGCACAACCACCAGGAAAAAGATTGACTCGTTTGAGTTTATTATCAGGAGGAGAAAGAGCTTTAACAGCTATTTCATTATTATTTGCGATTATTCATGTGAATCCAATCCCGTTTTGTATTTTGGATGAAGCAGAGGCAGCTCTTGACGATGCAAATGTTGTGCGCTTTGGTAAGTATCTTGAAAACTTTGAAGACGATACACAGTTTATTGTTATTACTCATCGAAAAGGTACTATGGAACACTCGAATCAATTATATGGTGTAACTATGCAGGAACGTGGCGTCTCTAAAATCGTTTCAGTAAGTTTAAGCGAAGCACAGAAAATGGATGGCGTTACTTAATTATTAATCGAAAGAAACTATTTAAGAGGAGATTTGTTTATGGACATTAAGTTAATTGCAATAGATTTAGATGGTACATTACTTCATTCTGATCGTTCGTTATCAGAAGAAAATCGTTTGGCGATCAAAGCAGCGAAAGAAGCAGGAGTTCAGGTAGTGTTATGTACCGGACGTCCGTTACGTTCGATGCAACATTTATTAGAAGAAGCGGACTTATTAGATGATGACGATATTGCGATTACTTATAATGGAGGGCTTATCCAAAAAACGAAAAGTGGAGAGATCATCAATGAAATCACTTTTAACCGGGCGGAGTGTTTAGATATTTATGAGTTGAGTAAACAATTAAATATGCCGGTGAATTTTATTGACTTAGATTATGTTTATGAGCCTTTGTATCCAGTGGGTGTTGAATCGCACTATACAGCAACGAACCGTTTTGTTCCAAAACAAAATGCACTCCAATTTATAGATGTAGATATTAATGATTTACCAGATCCTTTTACTATTAACAAAATTGTTATTTCTAGACCACCCGAGGAACTGGACGCTATTATTCCAAAAATTCCAGCACATTATCATGAAAAATATAATATATATAAATCACAGCCTTTTATTTTAGAAGTTTTACCACAAAATGTGGATAAAGGTTACTCCATGCGTATAATTGGCGAGATGTTAGGACTAGAAAAAGATCAAATAATGGGTATTGGAGATCAAGAAAATGATTTATCTTTAGTTGAAAATGCTGGACTTGGAATAGCAATGGAAAACGCAATTGACCGAGTGAAAGAAACTGCAGATTACATTACAAAATCAAATGATGAAAATGGCGTAGCACATGCTATTCGTAAGTTTGTATTAAGCAAATAATTAGTTGCGAACTTCAACGACTAATCACTTGTAATGCTTTATGAGATTAAGCAATGATTTAAAATAAAAATATTCTGTGGTATAATTACTTATAGTGATTATTATTAAAAATTAAAGATTGAATAGAAAAGAGGCTGACCAGATTGAGTTTATTTGACCGGATTAAATCAGTCTTCACTGGTGAGGAAGAAAAACAAAAAGAAAATCAAGTAGAACAAGAAGAGCTTTCTACTTATGAAGAAGGTTTAGAAAAACCTCGTAAATCCTTTACACGTCGATTCAAAGAAATGATGGCGAATTTCCGTTATGAAGATGAGGAATTTTTTGAAGAATTAGAAGATCTTCTTATTGAATCAGACGTTGGTTTTGAAGCAACAATGGAAATTTCAGATAAAATGAGATATGAAGCAAGAGTTGAAAACATTCGTTCAGTAGAAGATGCGGAACGCGTCCTTGTCAGAACGATGATTGAAATGTATGAAGAAACAAACTCTGATCATGTTGAGTTCAATACGAATCCAGATGGTTTGACCGTTCTTTTATTTGTTGGAGTAAATGGTGTAGGAAAAACGACAACCATAGCTAAATTGGCGCATCAACTGATTGAAGACGGCAGTTCTGTTATGCTTGCGGCTGGAGACACTTTCCGTGCGGGAGCAATCCAACAACTTGAAGTTTGGGGAGACAGAGTAGGTGCGGAAGTTGTTTCGACTCAGCAAGGTGGAGATCCTTCAGCCGTTGTATTTGACGCGCTAAAACAAGCTCAAGAAAAAGAAATTGACTATTTACTTGTTGATACAGCTGGGCGTTTACAAAACAAGAAAAATTTAATGGATGAACTAGCGAAAATGAATCGTGTAATTGAGCGCGAGATTCCAGATGCTCCTCATGAAACATTACTCGTTTTAGATGCAACAACAGGACAGAACGCTTTAAACCAAGCAAAGCAATTCCAAGAAGTTACAAATATCACTGGTATTGCTCTAACTAAAATGGATGGAACCGCAAAAGGTGGTATCGTTCTTGCGATTGGTAAAGAGTTAAATATACCTGTAAAATTTGTGGGACTAGGTGAATCAATGAATGATCTCCATGAATTTGATTCAGAAAAATTTGCCTACGGTTTGTTTAAAGATTTAATTAGTTAGTAGATAATGACTTGCTCATTTTTAAAATGACAATAAAAGAAGCAGGTATAAATATGGAATTAGAAAAAACTTTAAAAATGAATTTATTATTTTCATTTTATGGTGCATTACTTACATCTAAACAAAGAAATTATATGTCTGATTATTATGAAGAAGATTATACACTTGCTGAAATTGCAGACAATCATGGTGTGAGTCGACAAGCCGTTTATGATAGTCTTAAACGTACTGAAGAGACATTAATTGAATATGAAAATAATCTTCACTTAGTTGAAGAATTTGAACATCGTCGAGAGGTATTGAATAAAATAAAACAATATCTCGAAGAAAACTATCGTGAAGATGAGCAATTAAATGCGCTTATTAATGAAATAATCCAAGATTCAATAAGAGAGGAGAACTAGCTCGAATGGCCTTTGAAGGTTTAACTGGGCGTTTGCAAGATGCTTTTTCTTCCTTAAGAAAAAAAGGAAAAGTTTCTGAGCAAGATGTGCAAGACGCTATGCGTCAAGTTCGTCTAGCTCTACTAGAAGCAGACGTAAACTATAAAGTAGTAAGAGAATTTGTTAATAGTGTTCGAGATAAAGCAGTTGGAGAAGAGGTACTTGAAAGTCTTAATGGTGGACAGCAAGTTGTAAAAATTGTATACGACGAGCTTTCTGAATTAATGGGTGGAGAACAAGCAGAAGTGGTTACTTCTGATATCCCTCCTACTGTTTATATGATGACTGGTTTACAAGGTGCAGGTAAAACAACCACAGCAGGTAAATTAGCAAACTTTTTAAGAAAAAACAAAAATATGAAACCAATGTTAATTGCAGCCGATATTTATCGTCCGGCCGCGATTGATCAGTTACAAACAATTGGTGAACAATTAAATATTCCTGTATTTACTATGGGAGATCAAGTTAGTCCGGTAGAAATTGCGAAAAAAGGTTTGGAAGAAGCAAAAGACCAAAATCGCGATTTAGTTATTATTGATACGGCTGGACGTTTACACATTGATGAAATTTTAATGACAGAACTACAAGATATTAAAACAGCAGTAGATCCTGAAGAGATTTTCTTAGTCGTGGATGCCATGACTGGTCAGGATGCAGTAAATGTGGCGGATTCCTTTAATGATCAATTAGATATTTCAAGTGTAATTTTAACGAAATTAGATGGGGATACACGTGGTGGTGCAGCACTATCTATTCGAAAAGTTACGGGTAAACCGATTAAATTTACGGGTACCGGAGAGAAATTAGATGCTCTAGAACCTTTCTATCCTGATCGAATGGCAAACCGTATTCTAGGCATGGGAGACTTGCTTACTTTAATTGAACGTGCACAAGAAGAAGTGGACGAGAAGCGAGCAGAAGAACTTGCTCAAAAAATGGCAGAGAACCGCTATGACTTCAATGATTTCATTGAACAAATGGATCAAATGCGTAATATGGGGCCTTTAGAAGATCTATTGAAGATGATTCCAGGTGTTGGAAACATTCCAGGTATGAATGATTTCGAAATGGATGAAAAAGAGTTAGATTATATGAAAGCCATTGTCATGTCAATGACACAAGCTGAAAGAGAAGATCCAGACTTACTGAATCAAAGTCGTCGACGTCGAGTAGCTGCAGGTTCGGCTCGTTCATTAAATGAAGTGAACCGTTTAATTAAACAGTTCAAACAAACTCGAGAAATGATGGCGGGTATGTCAGGCGGTAAAATGCCTAAAGGATTAGGACAAATGTTTGGTGGTAATAAAGGATTCGGTGGTGGAAATCCACTTCAAGGACTTGGCGGAGGAACTCCAAAACCTCGTAAAAATCGCAAAAAACGCAAAAAAATTAAGCGAAGAAAATAAATTTAAAATATAACGTACAGTACTCCCTTTAAAGTGGCCATTAAAACATGTGCTACTTTAAAGGGTTTTTATTTGTAGCTATTTTCTGTCATAAGAAGATATTTCCAAAATATCATTTAACAATTTTAATCCATTTATCTTTTCTTTTATCTTCTTGAAGTTTCTTTCGGAGTGTCCGAATGTGAACCATTACAGTATTACTTCCTTCAAAATATTCTTCACGCCATACATATTTAAAAATACTTTCCATACTAAATATTTTTTTGGGATGGCTGGCTAATAAATATAAAACATCAAATTCTTTTGGTGTGAGCTCAATCGTTTCACCGTAGAGAGAAACTTTTCTTTTATCTTTGTAAATCTGTAAACCTCCATATGTAAGTTTGTTGTTTTTTTCTGTTTCTCGAAAAGGCTGATTAATTTTTTTGAAACGACGGAGTTGCGCATTCACACGAGCAATTAACTCAATGGGTGTGAATGGCTTTGTCATGTAATCATCTGCTCCAATAACAAGATCTTGGACTTTTTCAAAGTCAGAAGTTTTTGCACTTAAGAAGATAATAGGCATGTTGTATTTTTCGCGAATGATTCGAGTAGTTTCATAACCATCCATCCTAGGCATCATAATATCTAAAATAACCAAATCTATCGATTGATTTTCTACTCGCTCAACAGCTTCTCGTCCATCTTTAGCTTTAATTACATGAAATCCTTCTTTTTTTTAATGAATGTTCAAGAGATCAGCAATTTTTCGATCATCATCAGCAATTAGTATCGAAATATCTTTCATTTCTTACACTCCAATAATTATAATAATATTTTTAATTAAAAAATTTGTTTATTAAACGAAAAAACTGTCAAGTCCATAATCTTGTGTAAAATAGTAGACAATGTGATTAACGCTGGTTGTTCAATAATCTAACAAAGTAATGAGCCTTGATAATGAGCTTCGGTCTGCTAGTCTTGTGATAGGCTGGCCTGATCGGCCGCACAGACAAAAAGGCAGACCGAAGGAGGCTCGTTGTCAAGGCCTCATGGGATTAATCTTCCAATGAAATATATTTTCTATTAGACCCTACCCATTCCTCATGTTTATCCATTAAAACAGCACCAATCAAACGATTGGCAGCGTCTTGGTTAGGAAAAATACGAATGATATTTTCACGGTGTCGCACTTCCTCGTTTAGTCTTTCCAGTACGTTTGTACTTTTTAGGCGATTGTATCCTTGACCAGCCACGGTGTATTGAAAAGCATCTTCAAAGCCAGCATCTAATATTTCACAGGCTTCCGTATATCTCGGCTGTTCGATATATTCGTTGACTACCGTATTTTTCATGGCTCGTGCGACGTCAATATTCGTTAGCCGAAAAATTGCTTTTACAGCGTCTCTAAAGTCTTTGGAATTTTCTTAGGTATTTTACTTAAAATATTCTTGAGACAGTGCACTTGACACCTTTGCCAAGAAACATTCGTAAAAGATTTTCGTATGGCAGCTACCAACCCTTTATGAGCATCCGAAACGACCATTTCAAGACCGCTTAAATTTCGATCTTTTAAATATTCGAAGAAGGTCTCCCAAGTGTCTTCACTCTCTTCGCCTTGAATCATAAATCCGAGGATTTCGCGCTTACCGTCTTCTGTAATCCCAATCGCTATATGGCAACCTTTGGAGACGACGCGGCGATTCTCACGAACCTTTATGTAAATCACATCCGTGATTAAATCAGCGTATTTCGTGTTGGACAGGGAGCGCTCTTATCATTTTTTGACCAAAGAAAAGGTCTAATTCCTTCGTTAGCGTTGAAACAAAGGATTTAGAGACGGATTTTCCACAGAGCGTTTCGACGACTTTCGAAACTTTTCGAGTGGAGACGCCAGAAACATACATCTCCAACATGGAAGCCAGAAGGGCTTTTTCGTTCCGCTGGTAACACTCAAAAATGGTCGGTGAGAATTCACCATCTCTTGTCCGTGGGACGGTTCATTCAAGCGTTCCAACACGTGTGGTATACGCTCGCTCGTAATAGCCATTCCGTTGGCTTTTTCGATCATTCGTTCTTTCATATTCCTGAGCTTGGATATATTCCGTTCGTTGTTCTTCCATCAGTTGATTGAAAATGGTGGTTAAAATATTTTTCGATACGTCATCTTTGACAGAATGTTCAATAATGCTTTGAACCTCTTCGTTATTCAGTGTAAAATGTACTTGGGTCATATGAAGTCCTCCTAGGTATGTTTTTGCGTTAAAAACATTGTACCGTAAAAGGATGTTTATATGGCCTTTTTACTTTTACACAATTATATGGACTTTATCAAAATTTAACTGAGTAAAAATAGTTGACTATTGGCTTAATTTCGGTATAATTAAAATTAAGTTTAGGCAAAGCTAAAAATTCTTTGCTGAAGTAGGAGGAAATAAGTTGAATAAGACAATAGACGTAGAGAATTTATCTGTTTCTTATGCAAATAAAAAAGCGATTGAAGATGTTAATTTCTCAATTAAACGAGGAAGACTAGTAGGGATTGTGGGTCCCAATGGTGCTGGAAAATCAACTCTGGTAAAAGGAATGCTTGATTTAGTAAAAAAAGATTCTGGAATCGTAAAAATCTTTGGAAAAGAATTAGATGAAATGAGAGAAGAAATTGCCTATATTCCACAGAGAGCAGATATTGACTGGGATTTTCCTATTTTAGTTAATAACACTGTTTTATTAGGAAGATACCCACGACTAGGTTTATTTAAAAGACCTTCTCCTGAAGATAAAAAAATTGCAAATGAAGCCTTAACAAAAGTTGGAATGGAAGATTTTGCTGAAAAACAGATTGGACAATTATCTGGCGGCCAGCAGCAAAGAGTATTTGTGGCTAGAAGTTTAGCACAAAAAGCAAGTATCTTCTTTTTAGATGAACCTTTCGTTGGAGTAGATATTAAAAGTGAAGAGATTATTATTAATATTTTAAAAGAGTTACGAGACGAAGGAAAAACAATTTTTGTTATTCATCATGATTTAACAAAATTAGAAAATTACTTTGATGATATTATTGTAATTAATAAATATATTTATGGTGCAGGTCCTGTTAAAGAAATTTTTACTCCCGAACGCATGGAGAAAGCTTTTCAAGCGCCTTTAAGTGTTTTAGAAAATGTGGGAGGTAAGCTATAATGTTATTTTTTAATGATTTGTTGGTTTATGATTTTTTACAAAAAGCTTTAATTACTTCCGTAATGGTAGGAATCATTTCAGGTATTATAGGAAGCTTTATTGTATTAAGAGGCATGTCTCTTATGGGAGATGCTATATCACACGCAGTTCTCCCTGGTGTAGCAATTTCTTATATGCTAGGAATATCTTATTTTTATGGTGCGGTAGTTGCTGGAATAATAGCTGCACTCGGTATGGGAATAATCAGTCAAAATAGCCGAATTAAAACTGATGCATCTATTGGAATTGTCTTTTCTGCTGCTCTAGCATTAGGAATAATATTAATTACTAAAGCTCAAAGTGCAACAGACTTAACTAAAATTTTATTCGGAAATGTTTTACATGTTCGGGCTTCAGATATGTGGCTTACAGCTGCGATTAGTGTTTTAGTTATAGCCGTCGTTATTATTTTCTATAAAGAATTATTGATTTCTACGTTTGATGAAACAATGGCTAAAGTATACGGATTAAACACGCGTTTAATTCATTATGGATTAATGATACTTTTAACTTTAGTATCTGTAGCATCATTGCAAACAGTTGGAGTAATTTTAGTAGTTTCTATGTTAATTACTCCTGCATCCACTGCTTATTTGCTTACAGATCGTTTATCTATAATGATTGGTCTGTCTTCATTTTTTGGAGCTATTTCAGCGATGGTTGGAATATACTTTAGTTATATTCATGACTTACCATCTGGACCAGTTATCTCTATCGTTTCATCGATCTTCTTTGTTATTGTTTTACTTTTTTCACCAAAACAAGGAGTATTTTGGCCATGGTTAGATAGTATTAAGGAAAAAAAGAATAATTAAGGGTATAAAATAAAAAAATATAGGAGAGATTTAATTAAAATGAAGAAATTGTTGAAGTTATTTGCTGGTTTATCATTGGGAGTTTTATTGTTATCTGCATGCGGTACAAATGAAAATAAGGGAACAACTGATAATGAAAGTACAGAAATTGACGGTAAAATGAAAGTTGTTTCTTCATTTACGATTCTTTCTGACATTGCAGAACAAATCGGTGGAGATGATGTAGAAATTCATAATCTCGTGCCTACTGGTACAGATCCTCATGAGTACGAGCCATTACCAAAAGATATGAAAGCTGCAACTGATGCGGATATTCTTTTATATAATGGTTTAAATTTAGAGGGTGGAAAAGATGGATGGTTCTTTAAAATGATTGACTCCGTTAATCAAGATGAAGAACGTATCTATAATTTATCTGAGGGTGTAGAGCCAATGTATATTACTCAAGATCTAGATGAAGATGTACTTGAAGCACAAGAGTTGGATGAAGATGCCCATGGTGAAATTAATCCACATGCTTTTATTAGCCCTCATGTTGGAATTATTTTAGCAGAGAATACACGAGATGCTTTTATGGAACAAGACCCAGATAATGCAGATCGTTACCAAGAAAGAGCAGAAGAGTACCTTGAGCGTTTACATGAACAAGATGAAAAATACCATGAGGTTGTTCAAACAATCCCTGAAGAAGATCGTATTCTTGTTACGAGTGAGAGAGCTTTTCAATATATGACAAATGAATACGGCTTAAAAGAAGGTTTTATTTGGGCTTTAGATACTGAAGATACAGGAACTCCAGAACAAATTAAATCATTGGTTGCTTTTATTGAAAAATATGACGTACCTGTTTTATTTATAGAATCGAATGTTGATCCTAGACCAATGGAAACTGTTTCGAAACAAACTGGTGTACCTTTCTCAAGCAAACCAATTTATTCAGACGAAATTGGTAAAAAAGGTGAAGAAGTAGATACTTACATGAAGTTTTTGGAATATAACATTAACTTAATTCATGATGAGTTAGTAGCGAATGACTAAATATTCTTAATTAAATGGGTAAAAGTTTTAATATAAATGAATAAAAGAACTTCCGATATTTGAAATTCCATATGATAATTGGAAGTTCTTTTATTTTTGATTAAAGACGAATGATTGTATATTTTTTACTTATTTTTATATTGAAAATTATAAATGTAAAGAAAAAATACTTTACAAGAGAATGAATACATGTTACGATACTTATCGTGAGTTAGAACAAGTCAAGTAATTATACTTAACATGAAATTCTGAACTCCCTAAATAGTTAAAATTAATAACTATTGAATAAACATTAGGAGGAAAAATAAATGGCAGTAAAAATTCGTTTAAAAAGAATGGGATCTAAAAAGCGTCCATTTTACCGTGTAGTAGTAGCAGATTCTCGTGCACCTATTTCAGGACGTATTATTGAATCAATCGGAACTTATAATCCAATTGCAGAGCCAAAAGAAGTTGAAATGGATAATGAGCTTGCATTAAAATGGATGCATGAAGGTGCAAAACCATCTGATACTGTTCGTAAATTATTTTCTGACCGTGGTTTGATGGAACAATTCCACAATGAAAAATTAGAAAATAGAAAAAACAACTAATTTTATTTATGAATTCTTGAAACAAGCTAACTTAACGGTTACTTATTTCAAAATATGAGGATGAGAATATGACAGACCAAGAAATGAGAAATTTAATTACGACTATTGTAACTGCACTTCTTAGTCATCCTGAAGATCTAAAATTAGAACTTCAAGAAACAGATGATTTCCATGAATATTTATTATCTGTTCATCCGGATGACGTTGGACGTGTGATTGGTAAACGCGGACGCATTGCAAAAGCAATTCGTTCAATTGTTTATAGTGTTCAATATGATGGACCGAAACGTGTTCGTTTAACAATTGTCGACTAAAGCTCGTCCGTAATGATAGCCTCTCAAGTGGTCTTTTCTAAAGACACTCGAGGGGGTATTTTTTATTTTCATCAGATAAAACAGGATAGAAATAATCTAACCTTGATATATTTTTAAGAAAGATCTACACAATTAATGGTATGCTCCCTTCAAAGTAGACACTGAAAAAAACAAACTACTTTGAAGGGGGCTATTTTTATTGTTAGAAAATATACTGAACCAGAATTATTACAATTTATAGAGCTCTACTTAGATGGAATTTCTCATCAAACACTCGTTG
>JBCLPZ010000021.1:0-22397 GCA_041223305.1 Carnobacteriaceae bacterium 52-44
TTTAGGATGAAAGAGGCGATTTATAAACCAGAGGTTCGCAAAGCGATCAATGAAAAAGATTTTGATCAATTCCAACTCTGGATGGATACTTTTGAGAGTACATTAGAAGAGGAAGAAGACGTGAAAAAATTCAAAGCTTTTCAAACGTACATTACTAAAAATTGGGATCGAATTTTCGACTGGCGAACGGTCATCGCAAACGCTCCTGCGGACGCGCGTAAGTTAGGGGCAATGGAATCCAATCAAAGGCGCATTACTTTTCGGATGAAAAAAAGAGGGATGCATTGGAGCCAAACAGGCTGTGAAGCCATGGTAAAAATAAAGCAAGGGATTTTTAATGGGACCCTTAGAGAAGCTTATTTAAGTGACCTCGATCGAAGTGTTCGTCAATTACGTACGGATAAAAAAATGATCAGTGCATCAAAGATTTTACATCAAACCTCTCGGCCATCCATAGGAACCAAACAAGGAAGCATTGTTTTATATGCGCCAACTTCTTCGCCAATGGGTCAATTATTTAAAAGTTTACGTCAATAAAACCGTGGATATTCATTGATTCGTTCTTTGAATCAATGAGTATCCATGGTGAACCAAGCAGCTTAAGCTGCGCGGTAGGAATGATTATAAATGATCAATCAAAAGTGTACAAAAATAGAGTGCCCTAAATCATGAGGGAATAACGGCACCGAGAAAAAATTGACACAGACTGTTTCTTTTAGAAAATTGACAAGATACAAAATAAAATATAAAATTTGAATGTAGTAAATGCTTACATTTAATAAATGAAGCTTACAATTCAAAAATGTTTACAGCATTTTAGAGGAGGAATGTGGATGATTAAAATAAGTTCAGCGTTAAAACAAGATGAAATTGTTGAATTATTAAACGCGTACGAAGAAAATGAACTGGAATTTAGCTTTGTTCGAAAAGAGGGAATAGCCCTATATTTTGAAACAAATGCAAGCGATTTGGAAGAAGCAGCTAAAACGGCAAAAGCGTTAATTAAAGCTCAACCATGGGGAAGTATTCTTTTCTTTCAATCAATTCCAGCATAATTTTATTATTAAGAAAAAACCTACCTTTTAACGAGGTAGGTTTTTTTGAATGCTTATATACCTATTTAATTAGTCATTCACTTCAATGATCTCAGCATGTAATGCACCAGCTTCTTCTAGCTGCTTTGCAATTTGTAGAAGCAATACTTCTGCTCCTTTTCTTGTCCATATTTGCGTTCCAATAGGTAGTCCGTCTTCATTTTCATATATTGGTAAACTAATCGCTGGTTGTCCTGTTAAGTTTTGTTGTTGTGTGAAAGGCGTGTAAGCTAAGCTGATTTCAAACATTTTCCAAATGAGTCTTTGTTGCGTTTCTTTATCAAAATCATCAATATTTCTTAGTTTGTCCATAAGTTCTTCCGGCTTTTCGAATTGATCATGAGGAAACGCGGGACCATTTGTAGAAGGTAAAATAAGTGCGTCATACTTTTCAAAGAATTTTTCTATTAAAGCCGTTAATTGGTCCCAAAAAGTAAGGACTTTTGAATACTCAACGCCCGTGATATTTAATCCAGAACGGTATAAAGCCCAACTCATTGGCTCCATATCTTCAACAGTTACTTCACGGTTCATACCCGCTTCAATTCCTTCAATCATTGCAGCTGTCTCCACACCATTTACAATATAGTAAGTCTGCATAGCTTGAATACCATCTGTTTCCGGGGTACTTTCTTCCGCTTCATGCCCAAGTTCCCTCAATTTTTCTACTGCTTGAAGGACTGTATTTTTAGCATCTTCACTCACTTCTTCTCCAATAGGCGATTCTAAACTATAAGCAAATTTTAAAGGTTTTTCTAATGCTTCAATATCATTTTCTTCAATTAAAGGTAAAACGAATGGCGCATCATATTGTTCCACTTGCATCACTTTCAACATATTCCATGTATCACGCACCGATTTTGTTAAAGCAAAGTGAATACTAGCGCCTTGCCAACCACGATAACCACCTGGGCCAACGGGTGTCCGACCACGAGTAGGTTTCAAACCAATTAATCCATTAAAACTAGCAGGAATACGAATCGATCCACCACCATCACTAGCGGTTACAATAGGTACAATGCCCGCTTTCAATGCAGCAGCGGCTCCGCCACTTGAACCACCAGGATTCAAATCAACATCAAAAGGAGAATTCGTGGATCCCGTAAAGTCAGCATCCGTTTCATTTTTAAAACCAAACTCAGGCGTGTTTGTTCGTCCAACCACAATAAAACCCGCATCTAAAACTTGCTGTACAAAATGATCCGTCGTACTTGGAACAAATTCACCAAGTAATTTTGCACCACTAGTCGATGGTTGATTGGCCTCATCTTGTCCTAAATCTTTCAATAAAATCGGCACACCAAAAAAAGGAGCCAAGTCATCAATTTCACTCTCCATTAAAGAAGCTATCTTATCATCAAATAGCTTAGCTTTCTCCAAAGCCTCATCTTTTTGAACATGTACAACAGCATTTAACTTCCGATTCAATTGCTCAATGTTTTTTAAAGCTCGCTCCACCAATTCCGTCACAGTCACTTCATTTGCTTTTACTTGTTCCGCGTAAAACGTCGCATCTTTATCAAATAACATATTGAACTCCTTTTCCTTGTCCATTTACCTTTATTCTTGCCCAAAACCACAACCAGAGCAAATAAATCTCCCCCTCCTTCGGAAAATGACACTATTTCAGCAAGATATACATAAATTTTTAAACAAAAAGTCGATAAGAATACAATTTAACTATTTTTTTGAGTAATTATTGAAAACAATTTTGTTTCGTGACATGCAGAGAATAAACGAATTTTAAATGAGAAATTAATCTCGCTCATTTTACCAATGAGATTATAAATAAGTTATAATGAATAAGGAATGAATGAAAAGGGTGTGAAAAATGAGTTTAACGCAAAGAACCGTACGTATTACGTTAGCTGCTTTATTTTCAATTATTATTGCTGATTTAATTGGTTTAGAAAATTCCATGGCAGCTGGAATTATTGCGATATTAAGTATTTTAGATACTCGATTAGAAACAGTAAAAACAGCACTTGCTCGTCTATTATCTACATTATTAGCCTTTGGAGTTGCTACAGTTGTCTTTTTAATTTTTGGCTTTTCAGTGTATAGCTTTGGTGTTTATTTAGCAATTTATGTACCTTTAGCGTATTTAGGAAAAGTCGATGCAGGAATTGCCCCTTGTTCGGTATTAGTGACCCATTTTGTGATTGCAGAAAGTATTTCTTGGCAATGGCAATTAAACGGACTTTTAATTATGATCATCGGATTAGTTTTAGCCTTATTATTCAATCTGTGGATTCCGTCATACGATAAAAAGCTAGACACCTATGTGAGGGAAATTGAAAAACAAATGTCATTAGTTCTATTCTTATTAGAACGCTATTTAATAGATGGTTCCAGATCAGTCGAACGAATCGAAGAAGAATTAGCGGACTTATGTGATAAAGTGCTGGCTTTTGATGATTTAGCACTTATTGAATATGAAAATACAACATTATCAAAATCTGTTCAAAGTTATTATATAAAATATGCACAAATGCGCAAACAACAATATGAAATACTCGAACGAATAAGTAAATTATTGCCCACCATTTTACCCGATACGGAAGAAAATCGTATCTTAGCCTCAATTATAGGAGAGACAGCGGAACAATTAGATGAAAAAAATCCAGGTGTGAGTTTGTTAGAAGATATCGACAAACTATATAAAGTATTTAGAGAATCAGAGCTTCCAAAAACCCGAAAAGAATTTGAAAGCCGCGCCATTTTATATTATATTCTGACAGACTTTGAAAAGTTTTTGCTTTTAAAACGTGATTTTTATGTAGAACATGGCGAAGTAAAGGATACAGAATCTCTTAAGCAAAGATAAAAATACATTTAAATAATAATGGAGGGATACATTTTGTTAAATATTGCTTATATAGGAAATGGGAAGAGTACGAATCGGTATCATGCCCCTTTCGCAAAAAAAGTTAAAGATATTCGAATCAAAACAATTTATTCCCCATCTGGGAAAATTAGATGGGAAAAATTAGAAGGCGTTCATTATACAGATAAAATTGAGGAAATTTGGCAAGATGAGAGTCTGGATTTAGTTGTCATCACTACACCCAGTGATTTTCACTATTCTCTCGCCAAAGAAGCCTTAGAGCAAGGGAAAAATGTCTTGGTTGAGAAACCATTTACTAATACATCTGAAGAAGCTAAAGAACTTTTTGCGCTTGCTAAAGAAAAAGATTTATTTATCCAAGCTTATCAAAATCGACGTTTTGATTCCGATTTTCTAACCGTTCAAAAAGTCATTGAAAGTGGTAAATTGGGAGATTTGTTAGAGTTAGAAATGCATTTTGACTATTATCGTCCTGAAGTACCTAAAAATGACTTTTCAACAATAAATAGCTTCTTATATGGACATGGTACACATACTGTAGACCAAGTTTTATCTTATTTTGGTCAACCCCAAAATATTCATTATGATGTCAGGCAAATACTGGGTGAGGGTCATATGAATGATTATTTTGATTTAGATTTATATTATGAAGCACCATTTAAGGTATCGATTAAATCTAGTTATTTTCGTGTGAAGAGTCGACCAAGTTTTGAAATTTATGGTAAAAAAGGATCTTTTATTAAACAGACAACGGATCGTCAAGAAGAACACTTAAAACTTTTTTATATGCCAACAAACGATGACTTTGGGATAGATTTACCTGAACATTATGGTACGCTCATCTATTACGATGAAGAAGGAAATTATCATGAAGAAAAAGTGGTTTCTGAAATAGGGGACTATAGTAGAATTTATCAAGGAGTCTATGATTCCATCATTCATGGGAAAGAAAAGATTGTCAAAGATGAAGAAACGATTTGCCAAATTGAAATCTTAGAAGAAGGCATTCGCCATCTAAAATAATAGAAATTAAAATACTCAGCTCCAATTTTTGATTTGGAGTTGAGTATTTGAGATTATAGGAGTAAAGAAGAGAAAAATTGATTTTTTGATTGACAAGCTCTTTAGATTATAGTAATATATATCTTGTGCTCAAAAAGAAGGCCCCTTGGTCAAGTGGTTAAGACATCGCCCTTTCACGGCGGTATCACGGGTTCGAATCCCGTAGGGGTCATGTTTATAATATGGAGGATTACCCAAGTCCGGCTGAAGGGATCGGTCTTGAAAACCGACAGGTGGTTAACGCCACGCGGGGGTTCAAATCCCTCATCCTCCTTATACCATTATCGCGGGGTGGAGCAGTTGGCAGCTCGTCGGGCTCATAACCCGGAGGTCGTAGGTTCAAGTCCTACCCCCGCAATTTATTATTGCTGGTGTATTTTATCAGCTACAAATAAAAGACAATTCTTAAAATATAAAAAGAAAGGCGCAGTAGCTCAGTTGGTAGAGCAACGGATTGAAGCTCCGTGTGTCGGCAGTTCAACTCTGTCCTGCGCCATCCTATAAAAAGAAAAAGTTTATGTTCAGTCAAGTGACTGTGACATAAACTTTTTTTAGTTTTCCAAGTATTTGTAAAGCGCAATAAAAGATAATGAGATCGGTAAAAAGTAGAAAAATTCACCACATCCACGAAAGAGGATTTCAAGTATGCGGCGAAGCTTCAGCAACCACAAAAACAAGTTTCAAGTACACGGCAACACTCCAACTTCCATAAACGCCATCTACAAGTCAGAAAGATACAAAATCTTCAATTCCATTAAAAAATTTTAGAAAAGAAAAACTCGCCAATCAGCGAGTTCCTCTCAACTTACGACTATAAACATACTTAAACCAATATACATAAGTCCAAACACGTATGCAAAGACTGCGGATGTTTTTCGACTAAACTCTAATCGGAATAAACCTACAAATGGAAGAGACAAAAGCAAAAACAAACTTTGCCATTCTAAGTAGCGCCATAAAAAGAAAATACCAAAACTATATCCAAGCGCAATTATACCCAACAACCAAACATTCTTTAATGCCCGATCTGTTCGCGAAATCTCAAATAAATAAAAAGGAATAAACAGTCCAAAATAAACTGGAATGTAGCGAGAATGAATAAAATTCGCTTGCGCATAAAAAGCAAAACCGTTTAACAATATTAACTTCAAAAGCGTCACTACAAAAACAGCAACTCCCTCTAAATCGTAATAGTTAAACACAAATTGAATCTGAATAATCAATGTATAAAACAATAAGACCAAAGCCGCTAGCCACGAATATTGAAATCCAAAATACAAAATTAGCCCCACATTCAAAACTTCTAGTCCTAAAATAAACGACTTAGAAATTTCAAAATTATTACTCGGAATACGTAACAAAGTATTTTCTAGCATTTGATTTATCAAAACAAAAACATACAATACTACAAAAGAAAAGACATTAAATGCATTAAAATCTAAAGCAAATATACTGCCCAAAGCCAGATAAAAAAACGGCAATAAAAAGAAAAACAAAGCAGGCCGATACAACATCTTCAACACCCTCTGTTTCACACACACCATCCTCTCATTTTTAGTCAAAACTCTAAAAATCTTTAAATCTCATTCCGAAATGACTACACTTCTAAAAAGAATGAATATTCTATTTTGTAACATTTATCGACTAGAATCATATATATTGTATAGTTCTTTTAGAAAAATAGATAGTAATAATGAACGAATTCTACCATGATCAAAAAGAAAAACTCGCAGATAAGCGAGTTTTAGTCTTCATTGAAAAGTATGCAAGCACTTTTCAATGAATAGGTATGGGGAGGAGTTATCTATGTGTGTCTTATAAAGCTAAATCCACATTATGAAAAATCATCTAAATGAAAAATAGTTTCTTGAGGAACTGCTTTTAGACGATGAATCATGCTTTGGATTTTTTCAATATTCTGATGAGTAGGTACATTTGAAATATTGTAAATAAATTTGTCTTCAATACCGTTCATTTGAAAAGTACTCAAGATAATATCATAATTTGATGCTTTCAATGCGTCAACATCAATTGTTAATTGATTATAAATAAAAATTTCTACTTGATTTCCAAAATAATATTTTAAAAAATCAGTTAGCATATTCGCTTGCCAAATATCATATTTAGTAATAATTAAAATTGAAGTAGGTCCTTCTTGATTTAATAACTGAGTAACTAAAGACTCCCAGTACGTAAATAAAGTGTACAATAAATGCCCTCTAAATGATGAGGTGATAGGCTCTTTGAAAGTGTCCAACCAAATATCAATTTCTCTTTTCATGGCTTGAACAATAGCTGGAAATTTTTGCTCAATTGTTTTACAAAAGAATTTTTTCTTGTTGAATAAAATATAACTCGAATCAATTTCCATGTTTTGTAAATAATACATATTATGCAACTCTAAAGTTAGATCAAATTTATTAGGAATTGTTAAATGAAATTCTTCTGATAATTGAAACAACATCTTCTCAATCGCTAAAACAGAACGGTTGATTTGTAGATCATCTTTGGAAATATCAAGTAAATGTTGATAAGAAAAGGCAAAACCATTTTGTAAATAAGGATAGAAAAGGTTGATAATCAACTCTTTAGTAATTTTTGTTCCTGCGATATGTTCAAGTGCTATCTTTTTCTTTTGATAGATAGGGTCCTTTTCGAGCTTTTCCCATAATTCATCAATCTCATAATCAAGTTCGCCTATAATAGAAAAACCATTTTTATAACGAATCAAACTGACAAGAGTGAGCACTTTCAAATAATTCATTCGTGTAAAATCAGTTTGAATACCGGCAAAATCAACAAAAAACTTCAAAAACTCGCTCCATTTTTCTTCGTTAATTTCTTTATAAGGCCAATCATTGAAAGAATATTTTTCAGATAAATATTGCGCAATAAAAAAACGAATATCCACTTCGCGGCCTTCGAATTGAACGGGATTAGAAGAAATACCAATATTGTATTTCTCGTGTAAACGCTCATCCATTGTTTTTAATATACGATATACGGAAGAGTTACTCATATAAAGATCATCAATTAATTCTGAACGGTTCAAACGAGACTCGAGTAAGACTCTTTCCACTAATTTAAAACCATGCGCTTCATTGAGTATCAATTGATGAACAGCTTCAAGCCTATGTGTTTCATCAAAGATAATTCGTAACTTTTTTTCTGAGGTTTCAATTGTTAAATAATCAAGACGACTATTAATTTCTTGGATATCACTTCTTAACGTTCGAGAAGCGCAATTTAATTTGGTAATCAAAGTACTAAAAGATACCCATGTGCGATGAAAATATAAATATTCAATGAGTTCTAATCTTCTTTTTTGAGTATTTGACAATATTTCTCTCATGTTACCAACTCCTGTCTACATCATATCTATTAACCTGATTAAATTAAATAAAAAAGATTCCCTTAATTATATTATATCTAATTAGTGCTAAAAAGTGCATTCATTTTTTTCATTTTGTCGTAGAAAATTGAACGTTTTTCTATAGGAAATTTTGTTATTCTATTGTAGATGAGCTCATGTATATTTTAGATCATTATTATTCTCAATTAGTAAATAATGATTGTTTTAAATATTAATATGTTTAGGAGTGACGATGATGAACGCAAGAAAAATAAAAATAATTTTAAGTCTCTTAATGGGCTTCTTCTTTTTAGTTGCCAATTCACATACTATTTATGCTGCTGATCCAGCAACTTCAAATGCTTGGATTGAATTTATTCAACCTGAGGATGCACCCGATATACTAAATCCAGAAACAGGGGAACCTGAGTATCAACCAACAGAAGATGAAGGAAGTTTAACAGGTCAGACAGGACCTCTAACTTTAGATTTTGTTTCAAATTTGGAATTTGGTATTCACGAGGTAGAAATAGCTGAAAAAGTATATGAATCTAAAACAATGACTCCCTATATTCAGGTTTCAGATCGCCGTGGTTTAGGATCTGGGTGGAATGTAACGGCACAAGCTTCTAGCTTTTCTAGTGATGGAGCAGCTACTTTACCAGGAGCCTTTTTAACACTTAGGGATGGAAAAACTCTTACAAATTTAAAAGATCTTGCATCTCCAACTGTCAATCAAAATATTGAACTTTATACAAATGGAGAAGCGATTAATATAGTAACAGCAAATGAGAACGAAGGGCTAGGCTCTTGGATAACTCGGTGGTTACCAAGTGCAGAAGCGACATTGAATGATCATGCAACTTTAACTATCCCACAAGCTGCGGCGAGTCCAGGACGACATGTTTCAACATTAACTTGGACATTAACAGATGCTCCCGGTCAATAAAAAAGTATAAATATAACCTCCCCAATTTATGACCTCTAAAAATAAGCTTAAGGCTTAATTTTTGGAGGTCAATTATTAGTGAATGATGTTTACTATGAAAATGACAAAAATAAAGGTGTGATTGAGGTGTTTAGTAAATTTTTTATCATTTTTAGCTTGTTTTTTTCTTTTATTAATCCTTTGACTACTACCGCGCAAGAAAATAGAGTTCCTTATTCCGTAAAACCTATCCTGCCTGAAAATCAATTAGATCCTCAAGTGACTTATTTTGATTTGGCGATGGAACCAAAGCAAGAACAAGATTTAGAAGTTCAGGTATACAATTCTTCTAATGAACCAATTAAAGTTTCAGTAACTACTCATTTTGCTGCAACAAATGGAAATGGAATTTTAACTTACAATGGAGATATAAAGACATTTGATGAATCCATGAAATACCCTTTTAATAAACAATCTGTTGTCTTAGAAAAAGAATTAAACATCGAGCCAAAAAAACAAAAAACAGCAATCATTAAAGTAAAAGCCCCTCATGAAAGTTTTGATGGTCAAATTTTAGGAGGTATTCATTTTACTCTGAAAAATGATGCCATGGAGTCTGAAGAAGCTATTGGGTTTCAAAATGAATATGCTTATGTTATTGGTGTAAATATTACTGAATTGAACAATGACAAAAAAGTGGAACCAGAATTAATATTAAATGGCGTAGAAGTAGGTTTAATTAATCATCGAACCGGTTTACAAACTTCTTTTTCGAATAAAAGCCCCGTATTAATCGAAGACTTATGTTTTGTAGGTGAGATTTTTCAAAAAGGCGAAGAGGAAGCTCTATATGATCGAACAGTTGAGAATTTTTCAATCGGTCCCAATAATAAATTTCATTTTCCGATTTCATTTGCTAATCAGCCTTTAGAAGAGGGAGATTATATTTTTAAAGCGAATGTAAAAAACGAAGAGTATGAATGGAATTTTGAAGAATCTTTCTCGATAACTGAAGAAAAAGCACATGAAACGAATGATGGAGCGATTGAATTAGCGTCCACTTTTCAATGGATAAAGGTATTCCTCGTTTTTTTAATCTTACTGGTTCTAATTCTTATTGTTATGTTGTTTAAATTATGGAAAAAGAAAAAATAGGAAATTAATCAGGTGATCGGTATGAAGAAGTTTAACTTTAATTTTAAAATACTTATTCTGTTAAATATTGTTTTAATTATGAATATTACATTTCCTACAATACTTGTTGTCCACGGTGAAACCGATGAACCATTAATAAATGAAGAGCAATTAAATACACAAATGCCGATTGGAGAAATTACTGGACAAACTGTTTCCGTAAGTAACGATTCCGAATTCCTTGCAGCTTTGTATCAGCCAGAAGTGGAAGTAATTGAGCTTTTAGATGATATTGCAATTGGTTCGGGAGGGACATATAATGTTCGTTCAACTTCGCGGCAAAAAATTATTGATGGAAATGGCTATACATTGATCGCAAATAATAATGGACATCTTTATAATAATTCAAATGAAATTGATCGTTTGTTTATTCGAAATATTTCAAACATGTACAGTTACAATGCGAATAATACACAAGGATTCATACGGTTTTATTCTAACCCGGCAGAACTTCATCTTGAAAATGTAGGATTCAATACAGAAAATAACCCTAACGCTGGAATTTTAGGAGCAAGTTATGAAAGTGTTGTCCATTTTTATGGGGACAATACCTTAAATTTTTTAAAAGAAAATTCGGGACTTCGTTTTCGAAAAATTCACCTACACGAACATGCTCAGGTAAATATGATGGCATCGAATGGATCAGCACTTCAAATTCTAAATACTTTTAGAGCTTCGGATTTGAGTACTGGAATTCAAGTGGACGATTATGCACACTTAACAATTAAAGCTAATAATCGTGTGATTGATCATACTTTTATAAATAATGCTTTCGAATTACTCGTTGGGAAAAATGCTGTTGTCAATTTAGAGTCTACGACTAATGATGCGATTTTTGTTTCGCGAGCGGGAAGTCACGTTCAGATTGGTGAAGGTTCTACAGTAAATGTTACAAGCGCTGATACTGCATTTAATTTGAGTAAAAATAGATACCATCCTATACAATTTGAGATACAAGGTAAACTAAATATTTATGGCAACCAGGGTCTTAATTTTGGTACATCTGAGGCTAATTTTATAGTACAGCCCGATGGTGAGCTCATTGTAGAAACAAATAGTTTTCCAATGCACATTACCGGTTTATTAAATGTAAATCCTCGTACAATTCAAGTAATGGAGAAGGGGCGGTTGGTTTTAAAACAAACAGAAATAAATAATGCGCTTATTCAAACAAATACTCCTATTCATTTTGTTTTTAATCAACCAAAAGAAGTTGATTTTATAAACGCAAATACACGATTATTTAACCCCGGGCCTACCCATCATTTTACAGTTACAAATTCTATTTTACAGTCATGGGAAGTCAATAATAGTGGGGATGAACCGACAGCTGAAACAGATTTTTTAGAGAATGCTCAATTTTCAATGCAAACATCGAATACAATTATGAATGAAATAAATCCACCGCAAGAAAACTTCGAGACAGATTTTTCGCCAATGAACCGACGCTTACGAGTTGAAGCGAAGATTCATCCGCCGAAAATAGAAACGCCGATTTTTGATACACATCTTGAAATAAAAGGGCAAGCACAACCGAAAGATGTAATAGAACTGTTTAATCAAAATGGAGAAATTATTCAAACAACAGAAACAGATGAAGCAGGAAATTTTCTCTTTAAACTTGAGCAACCATTTGTTGTTGAGACGAAACTAGGATTTAGAAGCAAGAAAGATAATATAACTTCGGAGATTGTAGAAACAATTGTTTTAGGAAACCGGCTAGAATTTGCAGCGCTTCCTGAAGATATGTCTTTTGAGGCGACGCAAATAAAGAATGTACCCGATTTACTGATTAAGCGAAAAAATACTGATTTTTCCATCGATATTATAGATACCAGACAGGATGGAGATTGGAAACTTACTGTTGAAGCTATTACGCCACTGACAGCAGTTTCTGGTGATACTATTCGTCATGCCCTTTTTTATCAAGATGACAAGACAGATTCTTTATTATCTATCGAGAATCAAAGTCAAATGGTGGCAACAAAAAAACAAAGTTTGACAGAAAATTATATAGATAAAGTCACATGGGATAAAAACGAAGGTATCGTTATCAAAACAAATCCTATTTATGCTACCAATGATAAATATAAAAGTATTTTAGAATGGACGCTTGTAGATGCCCCATAGCTTTGATTAAAAATTTGATGAATGAAGATTATTCAAAATTTTGATAATAAATATGTTATGATATGTCATAGGTTTACAGCATTCCCGATAGGACGTCACATCCGTGCCGGAAGCCTTGTAACCGAATATTTAAGGGGGAATATATTAATTATGAAAGAAAAGAAACTATTTTCATCAGAATCAGTAACTGAAGGACATCCAGATAAAATGGCCGATAAAATAAGTGATGCCATTTTAGATGCTATTCTTGAAAAGGATCCAAATTCACGAGTAGCTTGTGAGACAGTCGTAACGACAGGTCTTGTATTTGTGACGGGTGAAATTCGGACAGAAGCTTATGTGGATATTCAAAGTATCGTACGCCAAACAGTACGTGATATTGGTTATACACGCGCAAAATATGGATTCGATGCCGAAACGTGCTCTGTCATTGTTTCTATTGATGAACAGTCGGACGATATTGCAGTAGGTGTGGATCAATCATTAGAATTTAAAAATACCAATGATTTAGATGAACTAGATAAAATTGGTGCTGGTGACCAAGGTATTATGTTTGGTTATGCGTCCAATGAAACGCAAGAGTTTATGCCATTGCCAATCTCTTTAAGTCATGCATTAACTCGAAAGCTAGCAGAAGTTCGTAAAAATGAAATAATGCCTTATTTAAGACCGGATGGAAAAGCCCAAGTGTCTATAGAATATAATGATGATGGTTCTCCAAAAAGAGTAGACTCTATTGTTATAAGCGCTCAGCATCATCCAAATGTTACACATGAAGAGCTCTCGCGTGATATGATTGACTCTGTCATTCGCGAAGCCGTTCCAAAAGAGTGGATTGATGAAGAGACGAAGTATTTTATTAACCCAACTGGACGTTTTGTGATCGGTGGGCCTCAAGGAGATGTGGGGTTAACAGGTCGTAAAATTATAGTCGATACGTATGGGGGATCCGCACGACATGGTGGAGGAGCATTTTCCGGAAAAGATGCGACAAAAGTAGATCGTTCAGCGAGTTATGCTGCACGTTACATTGCCAAAAATATTGTAGCAGCAGATTTAGCCGACCGCGTTGAAATTCAATTAGCTTATGCGATTGGCGTGTCACAACCAGTTTCGATTGCGATTGATACTTTTGGAACAGGGAGAGTTTCAGATGACCAGTTGATTCAAGCGATTCGAAAAGTGTTTGATTTAAGACCAGCTGGAATTATTAAAATGTTGGATTTAACAAAGCCTATTTTTAGACATACAGCAGCTTATGGTCATTTTGGACGTGAGGATTTTGAATTTACTTGGGAACAAACGGATAAAGTAGATGCTTTGTTGGCGGAGATTAAAAATTAAACGTTAGATAATTTCGAAAATATTCATTAAATGAATATGGATTAGATTATATTTCTTAACAAACTTGCTTTAGACTTTGAGTAGTGTAGTGCATCTTTGTTAAGGAATTTTTTCTTTTTAAGTGTTTGTTTATTTATGAAGAAAAATAGAAAATATTTCAAAATAGATTGAACGAGAAACCTAGTTCTAGATGAATTTATATGATATAATCTAATTTGTTGACCTAGGATATTATACCGTTCATACAAGCAAAAATATATAAATTTTAAACTAATGGTAGGTGAAATGGATGAACGAGATTGGTGAAATATTAAAAAATGCCCGAATCGAAAAAGGATATACTTTAGATGACCTACAACAAATTACAAAAATTCAAAAAAGATATTTACAAGCCATAGAAGATGGAAATACAGAGATATTGCCTGGACGTTTTTATACACGCGCTTTTGTTAAACAATATGCAGATATTGTGAGTTTAGATGGAGAAGCCTTGCTTGAAGAGCATCTAACGGAAACATCAAAAGAAGCAAGTGAAGAGTTTGCGGAAAGTGTGAATGTCGCACCTACGCGTACGCAAGGAAAAGAAGAGAACTTTTTAAGTAATATTTCAGAATATTTACCGACAATTTTAATTTTCTTACTTGTTGCAACGATTTTTATAGTGATTTATTTTGCTTTTAGACAATACGATCCAGCAGAAGATTCGCAACCTTCAATGATTAATGAAGAAAATACAGAACAAGTCGCTGATTCAGGCGAAGAGGCGGAAGAGAATCCAGAAGAAACGTCAAGTGAAGAAGAGCCCGTAGAAGATGAGACAGAAGAGGAACCGGAAGAGGAAACATCAGAAGAACAGACGATTACGGTTTCAGAAAGTACTGGTACAAACACTGTTTATGAGGTTCAAGGACCACATCCTGAAGAACAAACTGTTACATTAACTGCAAATGGTGGGGATTCTTGGGTAAGTATTACAGTAGCTGGTGGCGATAGTGAAGCTGGATTGCTTACAGATGGACAATCGCTGGATATGGCTTTCGGAGCAGATGTATCGCAAGTAGATATTGTTATCGGAAACGCACCTGTAACTGAAGTTACGTTTAATGATGCGGAACTTGAATATGCACCTGAATCTTCAGGGGTTGTAAGACAAGACTTACAGTTACAATTTGTGGAGTAACATTTAGTTATAGGGGGCAACAAGCATTGAATTTACCAAATAAATTAACATTTTTAAGATTACTATTAATCCCATTTTTTGTGGTACTTACTGTAGTGCCTTTTGAGTGGGGAGCCGTTAACTGGCTTGGTTCTGAGATCGATATTGCACTTTTAATCGCAGCCATTATTTTTATTTTTGCTAGCTTTACAGACTGGTTAGATGGGTATATTGCTCGTCGTGATAACTTAGTGACAAATTTTGGGAAATTTGCAGATCCGTTAGCGGATAAGTTATTGGTTTCAGCTGCGCTCATTGTGTTAATCGAATTAGGATTAGCTCCAGCATGGGTTGTTGTCGTGATTATTTCGCGAGAATTTGCGGTCACAGGTTTGCGATTACTTCTTGTGGAAGAAGGTGGAACTGTACTTGCCGCTGCCTGGCCAGGTAAGATTAAAACAGTCACTCAGTTATTAGCAATTATTTTCTTACTTATGAACGATTTCCCATTGGCTTGGACAGGATTACCTATTGGTAGCATTTTATTGTATATCGCATTAATCTTTACGGTTTACTCAGGTATTGACTATTTCTATAATGCACGTGATTTGTTTAGTGATACCTTAAAATCATAAAAATATATTTTGGAAAGGTAGTTTGTGATTCTTCATCACGACTGCCTTTTTTGTTTTTTATCTAAAATACGTTTAAAAATGCTCCCGCTCCCATGAATGGTGATTTCAAGTGTCGAAAAATAAAAAAACTTCAAAAAATCAAATTCTTCATTAAAAAGGAGAAAATTTTCAGAGAAATTTTTCTCTTTCAACTATTTAGTTTTCTTTTTTAATTTAGTGAGAATTCTACCTACAATTTTAAATCAAAAGATGCTTTCGCTTTCCTAGACAATGCCCATTGACCACTGTAAAATTATTGTTGTACAGAAAGTCAATGTCATGTTTTTTCAAATATATTAGAAAAAAATAAAAGATTTTTAAAGAAATTTGAAATAAAAAAGTGGAAATCGCAAAAAGATGCAAATATATATAGTAGGAGCATAAAAATATGAAAGCAGAAATTATTACGAGTGGAACAGAATTACTCTTAGGAGAGGTTGTTGATACAAATACACCTTTTCTTGCCAGAGAACTTGCAGCAATTGGAATCAATGTCTACCACCATACAACGGTCGGTGATAATCCAGCTCGTCTTTTAGATGCGATTAAGATTGCAGAGAACCGGGCAGATGTTGTGATTGTTTCTGGTGGTTTAGGTCCTACAGAAGATGATATTACAAAAAGCATATTAGCAAAACATTTAGAAACGGAACTTGTACTAGATGAAGAGTCTCTAAAAAAGGCAAACCAGCGTTATAGTACTGAAAAACTTTCAGAAGGAAATTACCGACAAGCTTTAGTTTTAGAAGGATCTACTCCTTTAAAAAACGATATCGGAATGGCTGCGGGCATTTATATGGAAAAAGATAATCATGTTTATGTATTACTTCCAGGAGTTCCTAATGAATTTGAACATATGGTAAAAGAGCATTTACTACCTCTATTTACAAAGATAACTACAAAAAATCATATTTTACGGTCACGTAATTTAAATTTTTATGGTTTACCCGAAGCAAAAGTAGCAGAGAAATTAACTGATTTAATCGGAAATCAAACCAACCCAACAATTGCCATTTATGCAAAAGATGGAATTATTGATATTCGCATTACAGCAAGTGCATCCACAGAAGAAAAGTGCACTAAAATGTTGGATGAAATGGAAGCACGAGTGTTGAATATATTAGATGACCACTTCTTTGGATATAATTCTACCCGATTGCAAGATGTGGTGTTTAAAGAATTGGCTGATAGAGATGAAAGTATGTCGTTAATTGAAATTCAAACAGATGGTGAAGTTCTGGATAGTTTAGCTCACGAAATTTCTAATCAAGAAGCATTCAAAGGTGGACTATACTTCACGCAAAATACAGATGCAACAAATTATTTTGAAATGACAGAAAACGAAAAAGGAACAAAAGAAGCAAATGAAGAATTTGCCAAGAAAGCATTAGAAACTTTCCAATCTGATTATGGTGTTTCAGTAACCGGTTGGGGTGAAAACAAACTTTCGCATAACCGTATGCCTGAAACAGTGTTTATAAGTATTGCAAAATCGGATGATAAAGTTTTTACAAAAGAATTAGATTTAACCAAACGTAGTTATTTTGCGCGTTGGTTACTTGCCTTAAAAGTAAGTGATATTATTCGTCGAGTACTTTTAGATCTTCCTCAATTAGAAGAAAAATATTAACCGAAAGGGGAATGAATGTTCGATTAACTCTTGCTATTTATGTGAAAAACAAGTAAAATAGGTATATGACAAGAAACAATTGACTCAAGAAATTTTAAAAACAAATTTGAATTGAAATGAAAAACGGAGGTTGAATATGGCTTCAAAAGATAGACAAAAAGCATTAGATAATGCCATGAAACAAATTGAAAAAGATTACGGTAAAGGTTCCATTATGAAATTAGGTGACCGTGGAAATCAAAAAATCGAAACAATTTCTACTGGTTCATTAGCTCTAGACGTAGCATTAGGTGCAGGTGGTTATCCAAAAGGACGTGTAATCGAAATCTATGGTCCAGAGAGTTCGGGTAAAACAACGGTGGCGTTACACGCGATCGCATCTGTCCAAAAAGAAGGCGGAACAGCAGCATTTATAGATGCTGAGCATGCTTTAGACCCCTCTTATGCAAAAAATCTTGGGGTAGATACAGATAACTTGCTTCTTTCTCAACCAGATACTGGAGAACAAGGATTAGAGATTGCGGATGCATTAGTTTCAAGTGGAGCAATCGATATACTAGTAATCGACTCGGTAGCTGCTTTAGTACCACGAGCAGAGATCGACGGTGAAATGGGAGACACACATGTTGCTTTACAAGCTCGATTAATGTCACAAGCGATGAGAAAATTATCTGGAACAATTAGTAAAACAGGAACTATTGCTATTTTCATCAACCAGATTCGTGAAAAAGTTGGTATAATGTTTGGTAATCCTGAAACAACTCCAGGTGGACGTGCATTGAAGTTCTATTCAAGTGTTCGTTTAGAAGTTCGTCGTGCAGAATCAATTAAAGAAGGTTCTGACATGGTGGGTAACCGTACACGAATTAAAGTCGTTAAAAACAAGGTAGCTCCACCATTTAAAGAAGCAATGGTTGATATTATGTATGGTGAAGGAATCTCTCAAATTGGTGAACTTGTTGACATGGGTGCCGAAAAAGACATTATCAAAAAGGCAGGTTCATGGTATTCATACGGAGAAGAACGTATTGGTCAAGGTCGTGAAAATGCGAAAAAATACCTAACAGATAATCCAGAAATCCATGTAGAGGTTGAAAAACGTGTTCGTGCAGCTTATGGTATTGGAGACCCTGTAGAAGAACCTGAAGTAGAAGAAAAAGAAACAGAAGAAGCAAAAGCTAAATAATAAAAGATACGATTCAAAATGAGATACTGTTTTAAATAAAAAGACAACCCTCTTTGTTTTTATAGGATGATTCCTTTAAAATAAAGAGGGCTTTTTGTTTAGATTTGTAAAATGAATAAAAAAGTTTATTAAGTGATCACTAAACATCTAAATACATAAACGGAGGAATTTTAAAATGAGTAAAATCAATATTGGTATTGTAGGTTATGGAAATTTAGGACGAGGTGTAGAAGTTGGCTTGAAAAATCATTCGGATATGGAGCTTATTGGGATCTTTTCACGACGCAATCCAGAAACACTAGAGACCAATTCACCAGCTTATCATCTAGATGAGATTTTAGATTTTAAAGGAAAAATCGATGTACTGATTCTTTGCGGAGGTTCAAAAACTGACATTCCTGAACAAGGGCCTGCTTTAATCGAGCATTTTAATACGGTGGATGCTTATGATACACATGCTCAAATTCCAGAGTATTTTAATAAAATGAACGAAATTGCTAAAGAAAATCAAAAAGTTTCTGTCATAGCTACGGGTTGGGATCCTGGTTTATTTTCTATGAATCGTTTAATTCAAGAATCAATCCTTCCAAAAGGAACCTCTTATACATTTTGGGGTCGAGGAGTTAGCCAAGGGCATAGTGATGCTGTTCGACGAGTGGAAGGTGTAAAAGAAGCTGCCCAGTATACTGTACCGGATGAAATGATGATTAACAAAATTTTAGATGGAGAAACGGTTGAATATAATCAAAAAGATGCGCATGCTCGTGAAGTGTATGTGGTCTTAGAAGAAGAAGCAGATCCAGCTGAAGTAAAAAAAGCGATTAAAGAAATGCCTGATTATTTTGTCGGTTACCGCACGAGCGTAAGCTTTATTTCTGAAGAAGAGTATAGAAAAGAACATTCCGATATGCCACACGGCGGACGCGTGATTCGTCAAGGAAATACTTCGGATGATGCGATTTCAGTTATTGACTTTTTTTTATCTTTAGAAAGTAATCCAGAATTCACAGCTGCAGTAAATATCGCTTATGCAAGAGCCGCTTATAGATTAGCTCAAGCAGAAGAATATGGAGCCAGAACAGTACTTGATATTCCACCATACTATTTATCATCAAAATCTAGAGAAGATTTAATTCGAGATTTACTGTAAAAGTCTCTACTAACCGAATCGTGTAAATTTATATTCTATAGATACCCCTTTTTCTAGGGAGCGCGTTAGGAAACGTCATTGACTTATCTGCAAAATAAGGATATTATAGTAGAAGGTGTACTACTGTATTGAAATAAAATATTTTAGTACAACTTTCGTGTAAAAATGCTATTAAAAGCAAATTATTTTAAAGATTATACATGAAATTTATAAAATTGAATGATACGGAGGTGTAAAAATGGAGTTACCTTTTGTAATAGCCTCTGCTATCGTTACTTTAATTATTGGATTAGTTGTTGGTGCATATTTTTCAAAAAGAAGTGCAGAACGCAGACAAGCTGATGCTAAACAGACAGCACAACAAATTGTTGAAGATGCAAATAAAGAAGCTGACATTCTAAAAAAAGAAGCGTTATTAGAGGCTCGTGAAGAAATTCATTCCTATAGAAATCAATCTGAATGGGAAATAAAAGAGCAACGCCAAGAAGTTTCTCTACAAGAAAGTCGATTAGATCAACGTGAAGATAATTTAGATCATCGAGAAAAAATGTTGGAAGATAAAGATAAAAACTTGCAACAAAAAGAAAATAAATTAGAAACACGTACTGAAAAAATGGACAAACTTGAAAAACAAATTGTTGAAGATAAAGAGAAACAAGAAAGAGAATTAGTACGCATTTCAGGACTCTCTGAAGAAGAAGCAAAAAATATTGTTCTTCAAAGAACTGAAGAAGAATTAGTCAATGAAACAGCAGTGATGGTGAAACAATACGAAGAGCAAATGAAAGTAGATGTTAACCGTCGTGCGAAAAGTCTAATCACTGAAGCTATCCAACGAAGTGCCGCAGATCAAGTGGCCGAAACAACAGTAAGTGTTATTCACTTGCCAAATGACGACATGAAAGGTCGTATTATTGGACGAGATGGACGAAATATTCGAACCATCGAAAGCTTAACAGGTATGGACGTCATCATTGATGATACGCCTGAAACAGTCGTATTAAGTGGTTTTGATCCGATTCGTCGTGAGATCGCAAAAATGGCCCTTGAAAAATTAATATCTGATGGCCGTATCCATCCTGGACGTATAGAAGAGGCAGTGGAAAAATCTCGCAAAGAAATGGATGAACGCATTCGTGAAATTGGTGAAGAAACAGTTTTCGATTTAGGAATTCACTCAATTCATCCAGATTTAATCAAAATTATCGGACGTCTACACTTTAGAACTAGTTATGGACAAAACGTATTAACGCACTCGATCGAAGTAGCTAAAATTGCAGGTATCTTAGCATCTGAAATAGGTGAAGATGCCCAAATGGCTAAAAGAGCCGGTTTACTACATGATATCGGGAAAGCATTGGACGGAGAAATCGAAGGTTCACACGTCGAGATTGGTTCGCAAATTGCGATGCGTTATCAAGAAAAAGAAACAGTTGTTAACTCAATTGCTTCTCATCATGGTGACGTTGAAGCAACAACCGTTATTTCGGCATTAGTACAAGCGGCGGACGCAGTTTCAGCTGCTCGACCGGGAGCACGTAGTGAATCGTTAGAAAACTATTTACAACGTTTAGAAACTCTTGAAGAAATTTCAAACAGTTTTGGTGGAGTAAAAGAAAGTTATGCCATCCAAGCTGGACGTGAGATTCGAATCATTGTGAAACCAGATGAACTAGATGATGTTCAAAGCGTTAAATTAGCACGTGATGTTCGAAAAGAAATCGAAGATAAAATGGATTATCCTGGAAACATTAAAGTAACGGTAATACGTGAAACAAGAGTTGTAGAATACGCTAAGTAATCATATTTATAACTCATAATAAATTGAAATATTTAAAAACAGACGTCTATCTTATTACATTGTGTAATAAGATAGACGTTTTTTACTTATGAGAAATAATTAGAGAAAGGTTTATTAGTCAAATTCTCGATTATTGATGAATAAAAGAGGATTTACTAGTCAAAATATTAAATCTTGACTGGTAAACTACTTTTTACTAGTCAAAGTTTCATTTTTTGACGAATAAACTAAGATTTACTAATCAAAATCTCAAAAAATGACTAGTAACACTAAATTTATAACTTTAACCACCTAATATTCTCTAATATCGAGCAGTTTATCTGTTTTGTATTTAACAAACATAAAAAATGGTTATTTCACTCATATAGCTGAATCAACAAAAAAATAACCCTCTCCGTCATTTTCGAAGAGGGTGTTAGTGACTTAATTTGGACCTTCCGGTGGATCTGTTTCCCCATCGAAGGCAGCTTTTGCTTTTTCGAAGTCATCATAATGATGGGCGCGTTCCCATCCACCATTCACTTCATCTAAGAGATAAGCGACCACGTAAGGTTGGTAATCTTCTTCGTCAGCTAATGCTTCCAGTAGGACATAATCATTTGCGGATTCTAAAATTTCGTATTCTTTCCCTTGCTTATCTTTAAAAACCATTTAAAATCCTCCTTCAGATTTTCAGTACTTCCAAAATTTTCTTTATATTTCTAACATTTACCTTATACAAACGCTGTTTTCATCCTAAATAACATAAAAAAGCACCTCTCCCTCCCCTTTTTTGATAAAATGAAGTCTCCAGAACCCATTCAAAAAGGAGAGAAAAGAGATGCCTAATCTACTTCAAATTATCA
>JBCLPZ010000022.1:0-22243 GCA_041223305.1 Carnobacteriaceae bacterium 52-44
GCCTTTTTTCATTTCAAAAAACAAAAATGGTGCCAATGAATCAAAATTGATCCATCAACACCAAATATTATAGAGCCGAATTATTTTATCCGATAAAACAGGGATAGGCTCAAGCCTATCCCTGTTTTCATGATTTAAATTTAAAATATTTTAAACGATTATAGAAAGAGAGATTTAATTTCTAAATAATCTTCCACACCATAAATCCCGTTCTCGCGACCGCGTCCAGATTGTTTATACCCACCGAATGGGGCTTTGGCGATTCGTTCTCCACCATTTACAATGATGTTTCCGGTACGGAGCTGAGCGGCTACTTCTTCGGCTTCTTCTTGGGGTCCAACGACAGCACCCGACAAACCATACACGACGTCATTTGCGAGCTCAATGGCTTCTTCTTTGTCTTTATAAGTGATGATATTCAATACAGGACCAAAAATTTCTTCTTGAGAAATGGTCATATTATTATCTGCGATGAAGACGGTAGGTTCCACATAATAACCAGGACCATCGATTTTACCGCCCCCGACTAAAATTTCAGCACCTTCTTGTTTTCCTGTTTCAATATAATCTAAAACAGTTTGTTGTTGGTCTTCAGAAACCATTGGACCAACCATTGTTTCTTTTTCGGTTGGATCGCCAATCACTACCGCTTCTTTGTAGTAATCAAGGACCGCTTGCTTGGCATCTTCCAATTCATCCTCTGGAACTAACAAACGTGTTAAAGCCGTACAGGTTTGCCCTTGGTTGTTTAAAACAGTATCCATGGATTGTTTAACGGCTGCTTTCAAGTCGCCACCTTTTAAGTACACAAGGGGAGATTTTCCACCTAATTCTAAAACTACTTGTTTAATGTGATCAGAGGCGTTGGCGTACATTTGCTTACCGACTTCTGTTGAGCCAGTAAATGAAATGACATCCACATCTTCGTGTTTCGATAAGTAGTCTCCCGTAGTACTCCCGCTGCCGGTCACCAAGTTGAAAACACCTTTTGGAAGACCAGCGTTATCAATTAACTTCGCATATAAAATAGCCGTTAATGGGGTATTGGTCGGTGGCTTCACAACAACTGTATTCCCACCTAAAATCGCTGGTGTAATTTTACGTTGAATTTGATTAATTGGATAATTCCAAGGTGTAATACAAGCGACAACACCATAGCCTTCTTTAATAATTTTGGCGGAATCTTCATAATACTCAAATTCATAATCTTTGATTTCATCTAATGTTGCGCGCATTTCATTTAGAGGTTGTGGGGCTTGATTATTTTCAGCGAACGTTTGACTAGTTCCTAACTCCGAAACGATCGTGTCAGCAATTTCTTGCTGGTGTTTTTCAATTTCGTCATATACTTTTTCCATGTATTCAATACGTTCTTCGATTGAAGTTTTATTCCAAGTTTTAAAAGCCTCTTTTGCTGCAGCAACGGCTTTATCTACATCTTCTTCTGTACCTACAGGAACGGTATCAATCACTTCTTCTGTCGCAGGATTGATCACATCCGCTGTTTCGTTTCCGGTCGAGTCTGTCCATTCACCATTAATATAAAGTTGGCTCTTTGACACTAAAATTCCTCCTTTGGAAATTCTATTGCTATTTACATTTTCATTATCTCGAAAAATAAAAATACGTGCAAAGAATTTGAATACGGTTTAAATACAGGATCATTTATAGAATAAAAATGAAGTCAATCGTTATTCTTTTTAGCACAAATCCCGTATGATAAGCGTAAATAATTCAAGAAGGGTGATTAAAATGCTACCAGATAAAGAAGCGACAAGAGAAGTCATTTCGACGAAGATTTCGAATCGAAAACGTTCGGAGTTAGGGGAGGATTTCGCCCGGCTCCAGCGAGCGCTGAATAAAACAGAAAAAAGTCTGCTCGTGATTGTGGATGGTTGGGAATCTTCAGGAAAAGGGACGCTACTTAAGGACCTAACACGTGAGCTGGATCCAAAATATTATGAAGTCAGTGTCTTTGAAGAAGCATCCGCTGAAGAGGATAGACACCCCTATCTCCATCGTTTTTTTATGAAAGCTCCTTCTGAAGGGAAAATCTCATTTTTCGATCGAAGTTTTTACTATGAGCTATTAAATAATCCTACAATAGAAGGGAAAAGACTCGCTCATCTCATTGACGACATCGAATTTGTCGAAGAGGCACTCGCAAAAAATGACACGCTCATCGTAAAATTCTTCTTGCATCAAACCGAAGATGAAATGAAGAAAAATATCGAAGTCCTCGAAGAAGACCCATACCGCCATGTTCGTCTTTCAGACAATGACTATGATCAGCTTCACCATTATGAAAAGTATTATGATCATTTTAATCGTATTTTAGACCAAACCAATAACCAGTTAGCGCCTTGGAATATTTTGTATGTGGATGGGAAGAAGAACACTTCAAAAGAAGCGCTTGAAGTTTGTGTTGATCGTCTGAACTTATTTTTAGAAACGGATACGGCAAGAGAAATCCCAGAGCTCCCCAAATTACCAGATGCTGAATCCATGCCGCTTGAGCAAGTGGATTTGACCAAAAAAATATCGGAGGAAGACTATGATCAGCAGCTGGAAGAGCTGCAAAGGCGTGCAGGGGATTTGTTGTATCAAGCTTATATTGAAGATAAAACGATCATTGTGGCTTATGAAGGAACGGATGCTGCTGGAAAAGGTGGAAATATTGAACGATTAACGCGCCACATGGATCCGCGAGGGTACGATGTAGCAACTGTTTCGGAACCCACAAAGCAAGAACAAGCGCATCACTATTTATGGCGCTTTTACCGAGACTTTCCTACAACAGGGCGCATGACAATTTTTGATCGAAGTTGGTATGGCCGCGTGCTAGTTGAGCGAGTGGAGGAGTTAATTCCAGAATACCGCTGGAAAGAAGCCTATGCAGAAATGAATCAAATGGAACACAATTTAGCGGATGAAGGGTATTTAATTTTGAAATACTTACTCATTATAAATAAAGAAGAACAGTTTGAACGTTTTGAAGCAAGAGCGGAAGAGCCAGATAAACAACATAAGTTAACAGAGTCAGATTGGCGCGCTCGTGAACAATTTGATGACTACAAACAAGCGATGAACGAGATGGTCTTTTATACATCAACCAAAGAAGCACCTTGGAAAATCGTAAGTGGAACGGATAAAAAATACGCACGAATTGAAGTGTTGGAAGATTTCATCGAGCGGGTGTCCGAGTATTTGAAAGAAGAGTAGAGAATGATGTTCCAGCGGTCAAATAACTGGAACTTTTGAGCGTAGTACTATTCCAGCGGTCAAATAATAGGAATTTTTGCCTGTGATACTGTTCCACCGATCAAATAATCGAAAAATTTGCCTGCGGTTTTATTCCAGCGAACAAACAATCAAAACTTTTGTCCGCGGCGCCATTCTGACGTTCAAAAATTCAAAGCGTTCACTTCTTTATAAGAATTTATGAAGATTGTCTAACAATTCTATTTATCCGTGTTTTACCATGTTAATTCATCGATATTTTCTTTATAATAAGGAAGAATGAAAATTATAAGGGTGAGAAAAAATGACCTACCAGGCTTTATACCGAGTATGGCGTCCACAAACTTTCGAAGATGTTTATGGACAAGAAATGATTACACAAACACTACAAAATGCCATCCGAAAAGAACAACCGAGTCACGCTTATTTATTTACTGGACCACGAGGAACAGGAAAGACGAGTGTGGCCAAAATTTTTTCAAAAGCCATTAACTGTCAGCATCCAGTCGATGGTGAACCATGTAATGAATGTACGATTTGCCAACAAATTACAGACGGCAGCTTAGGCGATGTGATTGAGATTGATGCGGCAAGTAACAACGGGGTTGAAGAAATTCGAGACATCCGTGAAAAAGCAAACTATGCCCCAACACAAGCCGACTATAAAGTTTATATTATTGATGAGGTGCATATGTTGTCGATGGGTGCTTTTAATGCGCTCTTAAAAACCTTAGAAGAACCGCCAAAAAATGTGGTTTTCCTCTTGGCGACAACAGAACCTCATAAAATTCCATTAACAATCATCTCGCGTACACAGCGTTTTGATTTCCGACGTATTTCTCAAGAAGATATTATGCGTCGTATGGAATATATTTTAAAAGAAATAAATGTGAAATTTGAAGAAGATGCGTTATTACTTATCGCAAAAGCCGCAGAGGGTGGAATGCGTGATGGACTGAGTATCTTAGATCAAGCACTCTCTTTCCACGACAACCAAATCTTAACCGAAGATATCCAACAAATTACAGGCAGTGTAACGCAAGATTTGTTAGAAGATTATTTTGAATCTTTAGCTGAAAAAGATACGAAAATTGCTTTAGACTTACTCCAAAATCTCCTCGCTGAAGGAAAAGATGCGGGACGATTCGTGGAAGATGTTATTCTTTTTGGACGGGATTTATTGCTCTTCCAAAATACACAAGAAAATAATCGTTCACTGTTTAAAATCGCGAAGTTTAGTGAAGGTTTTGAAACGCTAGCAGCGAATATTCCGGAAGAATTTCTTTACCAAATTATCAGCGTCTTCAACAATACCCAACAAGAACTGCGCATGAGCAATCATGCCGAAGTGTATTTAGAAGTCGCAACCATTAAGTTGGCTCAGCGCGAAGTGGATGCACCAGTTGCGGAAGCTCAACCAGCGGCAGAAGCCACATCAAACCAACCCGCCCTTCCGGGAAATGACGAAGTTGCTGCGCTTCAAAAAGAACTTGCAAGCATGAAACAAGCGATTCAAACGATGAAAGAAAATGGTGTCCAAGCAAATGGTGCGGGCCAACAAAATAATGGCCCTAAAAAAGCCACACCGAAAAGTCCAACGGGTCAGTTTAAAGCGAATCGTACAAGCGTTTATAAAGTCCTTGGAGAAGCAACCCACGAAGATTTACGTGAGCTGAAATCTGTTTGGGTGGATGTTTTAGATATTTTAGATGTCGGACAAAAAGCATTAATGAATAACTCAGAACCAGTTGCTGCAAGTCCAGATGCTCTGGTTGTGAAATTTGATTACGATATTTTATGTGAACGAGCACAAGAAGACACGCTACTTCATGAGACAGTTAATGATTATTTAGAAAAGATCATTAATAGAAGAATTCAACTGGTCTGTATTACAAGTGAAGAATGGCCAAAAGCTCGTCAAGACTACATTAATCGAATGAAAAATAAAGATAAACAAACCGATTCTGAAGCAACGGCGGATGAGTCGGATCAGAAAACAGAAGAAAAAAAAGAGAACGAAGTTGTCTCAAAAGCAGTTGAAATGTTTGGAGAAGACTTTGTCGAAATCGTAGACTAAAAAATACAAAGAACTAAGTCTCTCAATCATTTAATACAGTGAGAGAACCGAGAAAAAAAGATATAAGGAGAATTTAGATATGCGTGGAAATATGAAAAACATGATGAAACAAATGCAAAAAATGCAAAAGGAAATGGGCCAAGCACAAGAAAAATTAGAGCAAACAACGTTTACTGGTGTGGCAAATGATGATCTTGTGACCATTACAATGAATGGAAAACGTGAAGTTCAAGAGGTTAATATTAAAGAAGACATCGCAGAGATGGGCGACAGTGAATTTCTAGAAGACTTGGTTTTATTAGCCATGAACGATGTTTTAAAACAAGTAGATGACGAAACTGAAAAAGTCATGGGTAAATATACGAATAATTTAAATATCCCAGGGATGTAATACAGTTTCGTAGGAAAGCAGGAATGTGAGATGTATTATCCAGAACCTATTTCTCGTTTGATGGAAAGTTATATGAAATTGCCGGGAATTGGTGAGAAAACCGCTTCCCGCTTAGCTTTTTATACCGTTAATATGCGAGAAGAAGATGTGACCGATTTTGCGAAAAATTTGGTGAGTGTGAAGCGAGATTTAAAATATTGTTCCATTTGTGGAAATATTACAGAAAGCGATCCATGTGCGATTTGTTCGGACAAGAATCGGGATCAGTCGGTTATTTTAGTCGTCGAACAAGCAAAAGATGTGATTGCTTTAGAAAAAATGCAAGAATTTGATGGACAATATCATGTATTACATGGTGTGTTGTCTCCTGTTGAAGGAACGGGACCAGAAGATATTAATATTGCTTCATTGTTAAAAAGGTTGCAAAACGAAGAGGTTAAAGAAGTGATTATTGCAACGAATGCGAATGTAGAAGGTGAAGCGACGGCTACCTATTTATCGCGCCTCATTAAGCCAGCTGAGATTAAAGTTTCACGCTTAGCACACGGGCTATCAGTCGGAAGTGATATTGAATATGCGGATGAAGTGACTTTACTGAAAGCTGTGCAGGGACGGACGGAAATGTAACTTTTTTCTTTATTAAAGGCTTATACCTGCAATGAAAAGTCATTCGTAATAAAATATTTAAGAGGTGAAACACTATGGAGTACGGAGTAGAAATTGATTTTATTGTTTCAGATAGTTTAGGCGCTTTAACATTATATGAAAAGATTTTTGAGGTTGAACGTGTAGAAGTTTCTGATTTACCACTTGGGGAGAATGAGGCTGTTTTTACAATTTATGGGACTCGTTTTCATATGCTAGATGAAAACCCAGAATTTCAATTATATGCTCCAAAAGAAGGGCATGCTATTACTCAGTGGATAAATGTGTCCGTACCAGATATTCATGCAACGTATGCACAAGCAATGGAAGCTGGATGTACGGAAGTTCAACCGGTTGTTGACTTGCCGGATTATGGTGTTTCAAATGCTTCCTTTATGGATCCCTATGGTTACCATTGGATGCTTCACCAAATTCATGAAGAGGTTAGCCACGAAGAACGGATACGTTTATGGGAAGAAAGTAAAGACAAAGGAAATCGAAAATACAGTGATTTTTAATACGGTGCTTACAACCGTGGCGAGGCGCTCATTATTTTTAATTACCGTCCGCGGTGCCTCGTTTACATATCAATAAAGGATTTTAGAATAGGAAACATAGGGACAGGGTAAGAATATCTTTGAACTATGTTTTTTCTTTAATCAAAAGGGGGCCATAAAAATGAAAGCATACAAAGTTGTTTTTCATATCAATGAAATAGAAAAATGGGATCTCTTAATAAAAAATGTTTTAAATTTACTCGAAGCTATGAAGAGCGTCCAGATAAAAGTTGAAGTTGTCGCAAATGGTGAAGCTGTTCCCTACTTTGATTCTACAAATCGTATAGAAACGGATATCTACAATTTAAAAACGTTAAACGAAAATGATGTAGAAATTGTTGCTTGTAACAACGCACTAACAGCACATGGGATTACTAGGGAAGAATTGTATCCTTTTATATATGTGGTACCAGCGGGTGTTAGTGAATTGGTCAAGAAACAAAACGAAGGTCATGCTTATATTAGTATTTAAAACGATTTATCGGCTCTTTTGAAGTCATTTCGGAACGAGGAACAGCGCAAAGTAAAATTCGAATTCGAAGGCTTGAGTTGAGGACTTTATTCTGTTTCGTATAATTAATGGAAAAATATTGGATTCTAACGTATAATTAACCATGTAGAAATGATGGAGAAATGGAGAGAGTCTATTGCAAGGATTGTTTATAACTGTAGAAGGACCGGATGGATCGGGAAAGACGACTTTGGTTCGAGAGTTAGGTCAGCGTTTAGCTGAGCATTTGAAAGTTCCGTTGACGGTTACTAGAGAACCAGGTGGAAGTGATATCGCAGAGAAAATTCGTGAAGTGATTATTGATCCAGTGAACAAAGAAATGGATGACCGAACGGAAGCTTTGCTATTTGCGGCGAGCCGTCGTCAACACATTATCGAAACGATTAACCCGGCGCTTCAACGAGGAGAGGTTGTGTTATGCGACCGTTTTGTAGATAGTTCGATTGCTTATCAAGGAGCAGGTCGAGAGATTGGAGTACAAGAGGTGGCGACTTTAAATCAATTTGCGACAGAAAATTTAACGCCAGACATTACTCTTTATTTAGATGTGGACGCTCAAGTTGGCTTGAACCGGATTGGGAGTAAAGAATCAAAACGGCAAAAAGATCGTTTGGAACTTGAAAAAATAGATTTCCATAATCGCGTGCGTGACGCTTATCAGGTTTTATTGAAAAGCAATCCAGATCGTATGCATCTCATTGATGCCACTCAAGATGTGGATAAAGTACTTGAAGATTCATGGCAAGTGCTTAAAGTGAAACTTCAGGCACTAGATTTGTTAAAATAAAGCAACAAGATAGGATAGAGGTATTAGGAGGAGATAGTGATGAAATTAATTATCGCAATAGTACAGGACGAGGACAGTAAAAAACTAAACGAAACATTTACAAAAAATGGTGTTCGCTCAACACGATTAACCTCAACAGGTGGTTTTATGCGTGCGGGGAATAGTACATTTTTAGTCGGTATCGAAGATAATAAAGTCGACACTGTTATTGATATTATTGAAGAGGTATGTTCGACGCGTGTACAATCCATCATGGCACCTCCAACCTATGACTTTAATTTTGAAATGAATTTAAACTATCCAGTAGATGTTGAAGTCGGTGGAGCCACTGTGTTTGTTCTTGATGTGGACCAATTTAAGAAAATATAAAAGTTTAGGAAGAAGTAATTATGGCATCTGTTGTTCGTAAACAACCTGAAATTAGTGCGTTATTTTCAAAAATAATCAAAAACAACCAACTACAGCATGCGTATATCTTCGAAGGTGTCGCGGGTTCTGGAAAATATGAAATGGCTAAATGGCTAGCACAAGGCATTAATTGTCAAAATCGTACAGAAGACGGCGAACCTTGCTTGACTTGTAATCAATGTGTGCGGATTGAACATGAAGAACATCCGGATGTGACCAATGTCGAACCAGATGGCTTATCGATTAAAGTCGACCAAGTTCGAGCGATTAAAGAAGAGTTCGCCAAAAGTGGGATGGAAAGTCGTCGAAAAATCCTGATTATTGAAGACATGGATAAAATGACGACAAGTGCTGCAAATAGTTTGTTAAAATTTATTGAAGAACCAGAAGGTGAAATTACCATTCTGCTTCTTACGACGGAAATTCAACAATTATTGCCTACCATTGTGTCCCGATGCCAGATTATTCATTTTCCGGTTCGAAATGTATATGACCGGATTGAAGAAATTGTAGCGAGAGAGATACCACATGCATCCGCGACACTATTAGCGAATTTAACACAAGATGCGGATGAAGCTCAAAGAATTTATGAACAAGAAAATTTCGGTGCTTTAGTAGATACAATGTGGAAATGGTTTTCGTTATTAAATAAGAAAAACGACCAGGCGTTTATTTATGTCCAAACGAATATCATGTCATTTGTCGATAACCGCGAAACTTCTGCATTAATGTTGGACTTACTCATTTTACTGTATCGAGATTTAATGACGATTTATTTTGAACAAGATCGGGTCTTGGCTTTTTCTAAATATGAAAAAGAATTAAATCAGTTAATGAGCGCTTCCATGGGGCAAGAGTTGTCACAAATTATATCCATCGTTTTAGAAGGTAAGAAAAAACTAAATCGATATGTCGCAGCACAAGGAATTTTTGAACAAATTGCCTTAAGAATCATGAACCTTTAAACGTATTTAAAGAACAAAAATGAACTGTGTAATATGTATTTTAATAGGAGTGGGATTTTTGGAGAAAAAAGAAATCATCGACACGATAGTCGAGATAGAGTCACAAGCAGACGCCACTCTTCAGACACTAAGTACATTAAAAGATGAAATAGCAAACCTTTTAGAAGAAAACCAAACTTTGCGTATGGAAAACAAACATTTACGTGAAAGATTAGAAGATCAAGCTGCAAGTGCGCAAGAAAGTCAAGAAAGCGGAGGATTAACTAAATCACGCTTAAACTTAGAGAGCATTTATGAAGACGGCTTTCACGTATGTAATATGTTTTATGGGCAACGTCGTGTTGAAGATGAACCATGTGCTTTTTGTTTAGAAGTAATTTACGGCGAAAGATAGTAATAGAACCCATTTACTCGTGGGCTCTATTACTTTTTTTGGCTAATGAGGGAAAATTTTGAAGAAATAATTCAAAATTTAAAAAACTGATGAGTAAGTTCAGTTTATGAATACAAAATAAGATATTATCTGAATAGATTGAAAGGTATAAAGAAAGAAGGTGGAAAATATGTTAAAAGAAAATGAACGCATTGATCAGCTCATGCAATATAATTTAGAAATTATTCAAAGTCCAGAGGTTTTCTCCTTTTCCCTAGATGCCGTCTTACTTGGTCATTTTGCGAAGCTAAGGAATCGAGATGACCAAAAAGTGATGGATCTGTGTTCTGGGAATGGTGCGGTTGCTTTAATGCTTTCACAAAAAACAAAAAGTCATGTGTATGGCATTGAAATTCAAAAGGAACTCGTTGAAATGGCATGCCGAAGTGTTCAGTTGAATGGATTAGAAGATCGCATCTCGATGATTCATAAAGACTTGAAAGAATTAAGTACAGTACATTATGACACTGTCGATGTCATCACTTGTAATCCGCCATATTTTCCATTGGAAGAAAATGGTCATGTGAATCCCAACGAACACCTCGCAATTGCCCGACATGAATTGCATTTGTCCTTAGATGAATTATTCCATACCATCTCTAAATTGTTGAAAATGAATGGCAAAGCGTATATTGTCTATCGCCCCAGCCGATTTTTAGAGTTAATGGATGTCATGCGAAAGTATCGAGTCACACCAAAAAGTGTACAATTTGTACACCCAAATGAACAAGCAAATGCGAATATGGTACTTGTAGAAGGAATAAAGTATGGGAAAGAAGCGGGCTTTAAGATGTTGCCCCCTCTATACGTACATGACGAATTAGGAAATTATCGACCGGAAGTAAGGAAGATCCTTTATGGAAGAGAAGAATGAAACAGAAAAGTTAAAACAGAATAGTTATTTTTATGTATTATGGTGTCGTGATAATTCATTTTATGCGGGTTATACCACCGATTTAAAACGCCGAGAATTTGAACATAACGAAGGAACCGGAGCGAAATATACACGTCCGAAGCATCGCAGACCCCTTCAAATGATTTATGCTGAAACCTTTGAGACAAGAAGTGATGCGATGAAAGCGGAGGCGGCGTTCAAAAAATTAGTTCGTCCCCAAAAAGAAGCCTACCTTCGGGAAAATGACGTCGTTTTTCCTTTGTCGAAAAATAGAGGCTGTGTCATTAAAGAGCGAGGTAAAATTTTATGAAAACCCAACAAAGTTATGCAGAAAGTAATCTAGGAACATTGTATCTAGTGCCAACGCCGATTGGCAATTTAGATGATATGACCTTTCGAGCCGTCCAAACGCTAAAGGAAGTAGACCTAGTTGCGTGTGAAGATACACGTGTGACGCAAAAATTATTGAACCATTTTGAGATTGATACCGCGAAAGTTAGTTACCATGAACATAATGTACATGCGCAGACAAATGAGCTGATACGGGATCTGTTGGATGGAAAAAACATCGCCCAAGTCAGTGATGCAGGTATGCCTTCAATTAGCGATCCTGGGGTTGAGCTAGTAGCAGCAGCTGTTACACAAAACATTCCAGTTGTTCCTTTGCCAGGAGCAAACGCAGCTTTAACTGCTTTGATTGCTTCTGGACTCGCACCGCAACCTTTTACTTTTTATGGTTTTTTAAGTCGGAAAAAATCAGAATTAAACGAAGAACTAGAGCAGCTAAAAGATAAAACAGAAACCCTCATGTTTTATGAATCGCCTCACCGCTTGGTACGATTTTTAAAAGAGCTAGTGAATGTTTTTGGCGAAGAGCGTAAAGTTGTCTTGGCGCGTGAGCTGACCAAACGTTATGAAGAATTTATACGAGGAACAGCAAAAGAAGTTTTAGATTGGGCAGACGAAACAGAACTTCGTGGAGAATTTGTTGTATTAGTTGCAGGGAATGATGAGGTAGAAGAAGAGGTTTATTGGGAAGATTGGACAGTGCTCCAACATGTAGAATATAAAATGACTTACGAAAAAATGTCTAGTAAAGACGCCATCAAAGCCGTCGCTAAAGAACGAAAGATCCCAAAAAGAGAAGTCTATGCAGAGTATCATCAATAATTAGAGAGAAGAATGTAGTTAAAAGCTGCATTCTTTTTTTGTTCGAGAGGTAAAAACTTCCAGTGGATGTGAGAATAATTTTCGCGTCTGCTAGAAGCATCTTCTGGCAACACAAACTTATTTCGTATCCATTGGAGCAAGAATTTAACTTCTACTGGATACAGAATTCAATCTCGCATCCACTGGAGCAATCTACTAGCCACGTAATTCGATTTCACATCCAGTAGAATATTTAATCGATTTGTAGATGTTACATTTCTCCAGAAGTTTCAAAATAAAATGAAAATCCCGAGAAAATTTTCATTGTTTTAGTTATGATAAGTAATAAAATTTAAATCAATACAAAAAGGGCCAACTATGGAAGAAGTATTAGATAAAATAGCGAATATAGTAAATAAACAAAACAAAAGATGATCATTGGTATTTCTGGGCATGGAGCTTCTGGGAAAACAACTTTTGCACAGAATCTTATAAAGAAATTAGAAAACAAAGTGAATTATTGAAAAACAGATCCGTATATTATTACAGGTGTAAGAAAGTATACAACAATAGATTATACATACTGCGATAAAAATTATGCTTATAAAATGACTGCTTGCCACCCAGATGCGCATAATTTGCTAGCTTTAGATAGAGATGTAAAAATGATTCAAAATGGGTTAGATTTTTATACAATTGGCACAGATTTTTCAAAAAGCACTTTAATTTCAGCTAAAAATAAAGTAAATATTGTTGAGGGAATGAGTGTGGCTTTTTTAGATTCGCATTTGTTTGATTTAACTATTTATTTATATAGTGATGAAGAAACCGAACTTCAAAGAAGAGGAATTCGTGATATTTCTGAAAGAGGTCGAAGTCTTGAAAATTTAAACAAATCACACAAACAACGTCGAATTCAATATGAATTATTTATGCATCCACAAAGTGAGCTTTTTGATATTATCATAAAAAATACGAATGAAAGATTTAGTTCAAAAAGCGGTAGCCCCTTACAAAGAACAATTAGCGGAAGTTGTAGGCCAGACGGATGGTATTTTACATCGTGGATGGAATGTAGAAAGTACGATGGATAATCTGCTTTTAGAAGCGATCCAACATCAAACAAATTCAGAGCTTGCTTTTTCGAATGGCTGGCGCTATGGAGCTCCCATTGATAAAGGACCTATCACGCTCAAACAACTCTACCAAATGATTCCAATGGATCCTCCTGTTTCAACTGTTGAATTAACAAGGCGCGAAATCTATGAAATGCTTGAAGAAAATATAGAAAATACGTACGCCGCAAAACTTATGATCAAATGGGTGGTTATCTAAAGCGTGCGCTTGGGCTGAAAGCTTTCTTTAAAGTTGAAAATCCAAAAAGTCATCGAATCCAGACACTACTAATTAAAGGAGAGCCTGTGGATTTAGATAAAACCTATTCAGTCAGTTATGTCACGAATCAAGGCGTTCCAAACAAATATGGAGAAAACCATAAAAATTTAGAAGTGCATGTGATTGAAGCCATGAGAAATTTTTTAAAAGAGAAAGAAGTTTATCATGCTGAAATCTTTGGCACGTTTGAAATCATTTAAACCCTCAGCATGAATATAGCATAGACCCTTATATTCAAAAACACCACTATTCCTGCATAGGAATAGTGATGTTTATTTACGAGAGATAGAAGAGCAGTAGAAATACGATAATCGTTATAATCACCATCATAATAAAGCTGCAACCTTGCGAATATTTAAAAATACGTTCGGCTATTTCATCTTCTCTTTTCTTGTCTTTCTCTTCGCTGGTGTATTCTTCGGTCTGCTGATTCAATTTTTTGCTCAATGTTAAATCATCCTTCATCTTAAGTGGATGCTACAATTTTTTGCCTATTAAACTTCAAATGAGTTAAAAATCCTCATAAAAGAAACTTTTTAGATCATTCATATCTAAAACATAATTGATCTCTTCGACCATTTCTTTCCAATCGGGATTAACTAAATCAATTTCGCCAGTCATTACTTCATAACGAGAGTCTTCAGGTGGTGTATCATTCTTAGCTTTGATACAAAGGGGATAGTGAATATTTGGGTCTTTTTCTAGAATTTTTTCTAAAACAATGTCATGTTCCCAATCGTCACCGAAATCATACGTATAAATGACACGATCTTTTTCTTGCCAGAACCAGTTACTTAGAATTTCTTCTTTTTGGTTAAAGACAGGATCATCATAAAAAGGAAAAGGCATAAAGAAGTTAGAGGCTGCATCTTCTTCCGCTCCATCAATATTATTGTTTGAACCAATACGTACCTCACCAAATGGTAAGTTTGTGCCATCCGTTTTACGAACATCAAATTCGTGTAAGTGCCCACCCGTCCAATCAAATGCAGCCATAAGAATGTAATGAAATTCTTCAAAAGTTGTTCGGCTATCCACAAGTAACCTTCTCCAAACAGGTACGCCAACATTTTTTAAATTAATTTTAAATTGAAAGATCATTAAATATCCTCCTCAATTAGTTATATCTTTATTTTACTTTTTAGTAATTTTTAAAGCAATAACCATTCTCGAGAATCTGCTGATTTTTCATTCTTGGGTTCAATCAAGGTATAAAATGAAAAAAGTTCCTTTCTATCATGAATAAAAAGTGTTAAAATGTACTGGAAAACGAAATTTTACAAAAGAAAGTAGGTAAGTGAATGTTACATAAAGCTCGCTTATTCTTAAGTACTGTAGCTGTGACGCTTTTTTTAGTGGCTTGTAATGATGCTCCAATTGAAGAGACGTCTACTGAAGAAGGATCGACCGAGACAACTGAAATTCAAATAGACAATGAATCTGAAGTAACAGAAGCTGAAACAGCGGAAACGACTTCATCAACTGAAGAAATTGAGACTGAAACAGTCGAAGAGGAAACAACAGAAGAAGCTACTGAAGTTAAAAGCGAAACAAATGTAGAAGCTAATTCTTCTGTAGAAGAAGATTCAAGCGATGTTCTTCTTGAGTCTATTGATCAAGCAGCCATTGATCAATTTGTTGCTACAACAGGGTTAAATATCGAAGGCTATACTTTTTCTTTTGAAACAACCGATGAATTTGTAGAAATAACAGTATATGAAAAACAAGAAGATGAACAAGCACATACTCCTTTAGCAGGAATTTATCGTTACATGCTTGATTCTGAAGAAATTTTAATTCAAGATTATTTAACTGGAGCTTTCATACCTTACGAAGAAGTTGAATAAAAAAGATACTAAAACTGCTGATGACGGTGATTAATCTGTCAATTGGCAGTTTTTTCTTTATTCGTCAAAAAGTATGTGCTATCATAAAAGGTATATTATTAAAATATAATGAGTAAATGAAGGGGATAATTAAATGGCAGAACAATTAAAACCACGTTCAGAAGTTAGCGATCAACTAAAATGGGATTTAACTGGTATTTTCGCTACAGAAAAAGAATTTGAAACTGCATTAGAAGAATTTCCAAATGAAGTAGATACTTTTGTTAAACAATATAAAGACAACTTAAAAGATGCAGAAACAGTTACTGAAGCATTACATACATACGAAGAAATCGTTGCAACAGCGGGTTATTTATACCAATATGCAATGTTACCAGTCAGTGTAGATATTACTGACGGAGAAGCCGCATCAAAAATGCGTTCTGTGGCTACGATTATTTCAAAAGAAAGTGCCAAACTAAGTTTCTTTGATTCAGAAGTACTTACTTTGCCAGAAGAAGAAATCAATAAAGTAGCAGATTTAGAACCTGATTTTAAAGCTTGGGTTCGAACAACTCTAAAAAGTAAGCAAGCTGCTTTAGCTCCAGAAGTAGAAGAAGCTTTAGAATTATTAAATCCAGTACTTGGTTCATTCCAAGAAATATATGAACAAGCGCGATCAAATGATCCAGACTTCGGTACTTTTGAAGTAGATGGAGAAGAATATCCACTAAGTTTTGTTTTATATGAAGACTACTATATGTACCACACTGATCCAAAAATACGCCGTGCATCTTATGATAAATTTAACGAAGTATTAGCTCAATATAAAAATACAGTCGCAACAGCTTACTACAACCAAGTAGTTAAAGAAAAAACAATTGCGACAATGCGCGGTTATGACTCAGTCATCGATTATTTACTTGAATCACAAGAAGTTACACGCGATATGTACGATCGTCAAATTGATGTTATTATGAAAAAATTCGCACCAGTTATGCAAAAATATATTACACATTTAAAAGAACAAAATGATTTAGATAAAGTAACTTATGCAGATTTAAAAATTGATGTGGATCCTGAATTTAAACAAGATATTACAATTGAAGAAACAAAAGATTTAGTAAAGGATGCATTAGCACCATTTGGACAAGATTACGTGGATTTAATGTTAGATTCATACGATGAAGGTTGGGTGGACTTTGCGCGTAACGTTGGAAAACGATCAGGTGCTTTCTGTTCAACAACTTATAAGAAACATCCTTACATTATGATGTCATTTTCTGGATTATTAAGTGATGCGTATACTTTATTCCATGAATTGGGCCACGCAGGGCAAGGGGTATTATCTCATCAAAATAATTCATATACAGGGGCTAGACCTTCATTGTACTTAATTGAAGGACCTTCAACTTTCCATGAATTGTTATTAACAGACTATCTAAAAGGAGCATCGGACGATCCTCGGACAGAACGTTCAATTCTTTCGATGATGATTTCAAAAACTTACTTCCACAACTTTGTGACACACTTATTGGAAGCAGCATACCAACGTGAGGTGTATCGTTTAATCGATGAAGGTAAGAGTTTTGATGCGAATAAATTATCTGAAATTAAGCGTGAAGTGCTCGAGCAATTCTGGGGAGATGCGGTAGAAATTGAACCAGGCGCAGAGTTAACTTGGATGCGTCAGATTCACTACTACATGGGCTTATACCCATACACATATTCCGCTGGTTTAACCATTGCGACACAAGCTTTCTTAAAGATTAAGAGTGGCGAATCAAATATGGAAAACTGGTTAGATTTCTTACGCTTAGGTGGTCAAGAAGCTCCACTTGAAGCAACCAAAGTAGCAAATGTTGATGTTGATACTGACCAAGCATTACTAGACACCATCGAATATCTAGACGAATCTGTAGATCGTATTATTGAACTAAGCGGAGAACTAGAAGCTTAAAACAAGAGTTATCAACACCATCTATACTTCAAAACATAGATGGTGTTTTTATTTTTTGTGCTATAATATGAAGCGGTTAATCTCTTTTAAAGAGAAAGTTTTTTGATGGGAGGAAATGAAAATTAGAGAGAATTACATTGAACAATATAAAAGAATGGTTCGCTTTTTAGGGATGGCACTCGGTGACAACTACGAAGTCGTGCTACATATTCTTTCAGATGAAGGCTTTTATATTGGAGAAATTATTAATAATCACATTAGTGGACGAGATGAAGGCGCCCCGTTGACAAATTTAGCGCTTGAAAAAATTAGACAAGGGCATTATCGTGACCATGAATATATTATAAATTATAAAGTGTCTGTTAAAAACAATAAAACAATTAGTGGTTCTACTTTTTATGTGAAAGATGATGATGGAGAGTTAATCGGTTTACTTTGTATTAATGCCGATTATTCAAAATATAAATCCATTGCTCAAGAAGTACTACATTTAATGAATATTAATGCCGAGAACTTACTAGAAGATGATAAAGAAGAAACACAAAATGATAATTTTGTAGAAGTTTTATCAAGTGATATTGAAGAGGTAATCAGTGATATTATTGATCCGGAACTGCTAGATAATCGTGTCACCTTGAGTAAAGAAGCACGTCTTGATATTGTTCGTCAATTAGATCAAAAAGGTGTTTTTCAGCTAAAAGGTTCGATTGGTAAAGTGGCTGACCTATTAAAGGTTTCAGAACCAAGTGTGTACCGCTATTTACAAGAAGTGAACAAAACAAATGGTGTGAAATAAAAAGGAAACTCACTAACTTTCTCATTTAAAGAGAAGGAATTAGTGAGTTTTTGTCTTATATTAATTAATTTTCCCAATACTGTTGAATATTGCTGGGTGCTCCAGTGACTGGGTCAGTATCTGGTATATTTACATTTTGGATACTTTCTTTAATGGCTTCGTAATCACTGGCATCTCCGTATTGGAAATCATAATCAGAATCATTTAACGGATAAGCACCGATGATTTCATGTTTTTCTGTTGCATCTAGCTTCTTATGGGCAGTTCCCGCAGGTAAGAGCATAACATCGCCTTTACGAATAGTTAGTATTTCGCCATTTTGACCACCAAATTGAACGCGAAGTTCCCCTTCAGTACAAGCAAGGGCTTCATGAGCGGTGGAATGGAAATGATGACGATCTTTTATTCCACCTTTCCAACCACCTGTATAACCATTATTCGTAAATAGCTGCAATACATCATCGCCTGTATAATCGTCGCCGAGTGCACTAGCTAATACATTCTCAAAATATAAAACAGGCAGAGTGTTATTGGGATAAGGTTCATTTTCACTGAGATAAATAGGTTCTACCATAAAAATCTCCTCCATATTTTTTAATTAAAAATTGATGTATAAGTGTTCCAAAAGGGCATTGTCTACTTAGAACAAATATACCAATAATTTGTAAAACTCTATATTAATTTGCTTGTGAAATATGGAAAGGATTCTTCCGTAAACTTGTAAAAAACAATATCTCTATGACTAAAAGTTTTACGAGGTGTGGTTATAACTGATATAATACTCATGGATGTAAAATATTTAAAAACAGGAGGAAAATTTATATGGGATTTCCAGAAGGATTTTTATGGGGTGGCGCAACCGCTGCAAACCAATTAGAAGGAGCCTACAATGAAGGTGGTCGTGGTTTAGCAAACGTTGATGTGGTTCCACATGGTGAAGATCGTTTTCCAATTATCACTGGACAAATGAAACATGTCGATTTTGACGATGAGCATTACTATCCAGCAAAAGAAGGAATCGATCATTACCACCGTTTTGAAGAAGATATTAAATTATTTGGTGAAATGGGCTTCAAAACATACCGCTTTAGTATTGGTTGGTCACGTATTTTTCCAAATGGCGACGAACTAGAGCCAAATGAAGAAGGACTAAAATTCTATGACCGCTTAATTGATGCGTGTCTAAAATACGATATTGAACCACTTGTTACAATTACTCACTTTGATATTCCCATGCATTTAGTGAATGAATATGGCGGCTGGCGTAACCGCAAAATGCTAGAATTTTACGAACGTTTAGTTCGCGTATTGTTCGAACGTTACAAAGGGAAAGTTAAATACTGGTTAACTTTTAACGAGATCAACGTTCTTTTACATGCACCTTTCATGGGCGCTGGCGTTGTCTTTGAAGAAGGGGAAAATGAGGAACAAGTGAAATATACAGCGGCTCATCATGAATTAGTCGCAAGTGCAATGGCTACAAAAATTGCGCATGAAGTAGATCCAGAAAACATGGTTGGATGTATGTTGGCAGCGGGTGAATATTACCCAATGACACCAAATCCAAAAGATGTAAGAGAAGCACAATTGAAAAATCAAGAAAATTACTTCTTTATTGATGTTCAATCTCGTGGAGAATATCCAAACTATGCCTTAAAACGCTTAGAGCGCGAAGGAATTGAGATTCCATTTGAAGAAGGAGACAAAGAAATTCTTAAAGAAAATACGGTAGACTTTATTTCATTCTCTTACTACTCTTCTCGTGTTGCAGGAGATCCGGAAGAACACGAACAAGCGGAAGGGAATATTCTACAAACATTGAAGAATCCTTATCTAGAAGCCTCAGAGTGGGGTTGGCAAATTGACCCATTAGGTTTCCGCATTACAATGAATGAATTGTATGACCGTTACCAAAAACCATTATTCGTTGTAGAAAATGGTTTAGGGGCAATTGATGAACCTGATGAGAATGGTTATGTAGAAGACGATTACCGTATTGATTACCTTGCACAACATATCGAAGCTATGCGAGATGCCGTTGCTTTAGATGGTGTTGAAATGTTAGGGTACACAACTTGGGGACCTATTGACTTAGTTTCAGCAAGTACAGGTGAAATGTCTAAACGTTACGGTTTCATTTATGTTGACCGTGATGATGCTGGAAATGGAACCTTAAACCGTTCAAAGAAAAAATCATTTGACTGGTACAAAAAAGTCATCGAAACAAACGGTGAAGATTTAAGCAATAACTAATTTAATAGATGAAATAAAATAGTTATTCTCTGCTGAAAAAGTAGAGGATAACTATTTTTTTGTTTGAAAGGACAGTTTTTTTAAATGAAAGTGAAGAATACGTATCTTTTAAAGGAACCTCATCCTCGAAATATTCATTTAAAATGGCTGGAGCAAGTTAGTAGAGTTCTATTGAGTTTAAAAAGGTGCTTAGAAATTCAATGGCCGCTCCATTGGGTTTGAACTGGTGTTTAGAAATTTAAGGGCCGCTCCATTGAGTTTGAACCAACACTCAGAAACTCAATAGAAGCAAAAAGCCTCGAATGCAAAAAAAGCAAGGCTCCAAGGCCTTGCTTTCACTCATTAAATCATTTCAAATACATTTTATCGTTCAAGGTTTTCCATAAACCACTTCGCAGATTGCGAAGCTTGGCGAATGGTCAACTGAGCATCGTTATTTTCGTATTGGGTGCCACCAATTAAAATGCCAAAGAAAAAGACATGTTTCATTAAACCAAATCGTTGGTTCAAGACTTGAGTTTGTGGCCAGTCAACCAGAACGAAACGACCTTGTTTATGCGGTAAAATGAATTCCTGATGGTATAAGTTATGAATCAATTTTGAAGTTTTGGCTACATGGTCAATCTTTGTATCAAAACCAGTTGCATTAATTAAAAGGTCCACGGATTCTGTTTGATCCGCAACAACTGTAAATGATCTATCTTCTTTCGGATGTACCTCAGAAATACCTTCTACTAATCTTACTTTTCCAGCATCAAGCAATTCAAATAACCATTTAAAGGTTTTATTTGGTACTCTTGATTTAAAGAAGAGTAATTTTTTATGGTATTCATTTAAATACCGTTCTTTATCTTCGCCACTGAGCATATTAAATAAATAAGGTAAATAAGCAACGAGCTTACCAGAGTATGTATGAATCAATGCTAATTCTTGGTCATTTGATTCTAGAGCGGAGCGCATAGCATCTAAATCATCCGCTTTATAACGATCATAAACTGTTTTTACATCAACGCCACCTTGTTTCATATCGTCCTTAAAGGTCTCAATGATTTGGTCTAAAGGAATGTTGCCAGTGTGTGGATCTTTTTCAGCTTCCATCCAATCCATGGAGAATGTGAATTGAAAATCTTTTTTCTCAAGCGGAATATTTGGGAAGTTAAAAATCTCACCAGATGGCACGTAATAAGTAAGAGGTTCTTTCAGTTCATAATTGGTCATCAAAAAGCGTATAAGATCAATACCTGTAGCTCCACTTCCAATTACACCGATTTTCTCTTCACCTGTTAAATTACCAAGAACTTCTTTCATTGGATAAGGGTTGTGCACGTAATTTTCAACACCCATTAAATTATAATAATCAGCATATGGAGGATGTCCAATTGAAAAGAACACAGCGTCATAGATGGTCTCACGCCAACCATCAGATGTTTTTAATTGATAAGTATAAGCTCCTGATTTTGATTCAGTAACCATTTTATCTGTTTTTGCATCCAAAACTTTAATATCTTCCACTTCTACAGGATGGTGGATAACTTGTGGATGATTAAAATACGGCGCAAATCTTTCGGATAAATAGCGACCATAACGTGGACGAGAAACTAAATCTTCAAAATTATAAGGCTCTTCATAATTTTCATTCAACCACTCTACAAAATCATTTGGATTAGATTGATCATAACTCAACATTTCTGGACTAACATTTAACATGACGGATTCATCATCTTCGTCATATGGAAGTCCCACTCCTAATAAGTCTCTTGTTTCAAACACTTCGATTCGATCTTCTTTACTAAAATTTGCATGTGTAAGAATAGTCCTTACAACACTCGAGCCAGAGATTCCGGCCCCTACAACTGCAATTTTCATCGCAATCCTCCTTTGTAATATATAGATGAAGATCTTTTTAACACTGGGGAGAGATCTTCTAAAACCCGAACTTTAATATTATCACTTGG
>JBCLPZ010000023.1:0-22056 GCA_041223305.1 Carnobacteriaceae bacterium 52-44
CGCAAACGGTGGTAAATTCTTTCGCAAAGAATGGTACAAAGAACCGCAGGACTGGTAAAATTTGTCCGCCATACTCATTGAAACCCCTCGGAAATTACTTCTGCGTTCATTAAAAGTTAAGAGCGAAAGTAAAATAACTTGAGTGACCCCTAAGAGAACGGATAAAATAGCCGCTAAATCTTGAGAACCAGGTCTTTGAGCAAAGGTTAAAATTAAAGGCGCAATCGTTTGAAACTCTGTTCCCCCAACCATTAATGGTGCCGCAAAGGCATTAAGCCCTGTTGAAAAGACAAGAATAATAAGTGTAATAAGTACTGGACGAATGCTAGGAAAGACAATATCTCGAATGATTTCCCATTGTGTAGCTCCTAGATTTTTAGCAGCATTGATTACATTATTATCTAGGTTATTAATTGCATTTCTTAAAAAAATCATATGACTATGTGTCGTCGCAAAGGACATTACAATAAGAACTGCTGGAAATCCACTAAACCAATTCGCATCAAAATTGGGGAAAATGCCTGTTAAAAGGTTCGTGATAATCCCATTTGGACCATACACAAAAAGATAGCCGTTATTTAATATCAAGCCCCCAAAAAGTAAAGTCGACATAAAGGCGATTCTTAAGAATTTGGATCCTTTAATATCAAAATAATCGGTCACTAACACTAAAAACACACCTACGATATTCGCCGTCACAGTTAATACTACTGCTAATAATACGGAGTTTTGAATGGCACGCATGGCGCGTTCTGAATTGAGAATCTTTTGAAAACCTTCTGTATTAAAGCTCCCTTCTGTCCAAAGCGCGTTTATAATCGTATCTGTTTCTGGATAAATTAAAAACGCTACAATGAACCACAAAGTAAACCCAATAAGTAAGATTTGAGGTAATTTGGATAGAAAACTTTGCCATGTCGAGTTCGCTTGACGAGTCTTTTGCATGGTTTAGTCCACCTCGTATTCTAAAATATTTTCTGGGTTTAGATACACATTGATTTGATCGCCCATATCAAACTGCATATCTATGTTATTATTGACGATGAATTTGAACTCGGTGTCTAAAAAGCGACAAAGATAAGAGATTGTTTTTCCTTGGAAATCAATGCGTTCTACTGTTGCTGGCCAGCGGATGGCTGCTTCATGCATATCTGGTGATAAAGTAATTTTTTCTTCGCGAATATAATGCACTTTCTTCGGATCAAAACGCCTTGAAGAATGTTCATTTATATAGTCGATCGCTTGTGGACCAATTTTATTAGCGTCCCCAATAAAGGTGCATACGAATTCTGTGGCTGATTGATCATAGATTTCTTTTGGAGTTCCTATTTGTTCAATCCGTCCTTGATTAAAAACCGCAATATAATTCGACATTTCAAGCGCTTCTTCTTGATCATGGGTCACATAAATCGCCGTCATACCTGTTCTTTTTTGAATATTTTTGAGTTCTTTTCGTAATTGTTTTCTTAATTTTGCATCCAAATTCGACAGTGGCTCATCAAAAAGCACTACACTTGGTTCTTTAGCTAAAGCTCTTGCGATAGCCACACGTTGTTGTTGTCCTCCAGATAGTTCCGAGACATTTTTCTGTAGCTGCTCTTCGCTTAAATCTACCAAACGAGCCAATTCATACACGCGCTCTTTCATTTTCTGACGTTCCATACGTGCCACTTTTAAACCATAGGCAATGTTATCGTATACAGTCATGGTTGGAAATAAGGCGTAAGATTGAAAAACAATCCCAATTTCACGTTTTTCCACCGGTACATTGGTTACATCTTTGTCATCAACAGACACTTGACCTCTTGATGGATTTAAAAAACCAGCGATTGCCTGTAAAGTGGTCGTTTTCCCACAGCCCGAAGGTCCAAGAAGCGTAAAAAAGTCTCCTTCCTCGACATGAAAGTCTATGCCATGAACGGCGGTGAAGTCACCATATTTAATTTCTAAGTCTGTTACATTAATCATTTTAATCTAATCTCCCCATCATTTAAAAATCAGAAAAGGCATGATGCAACATCATGCCCCTTCCTTGTTCAATTTAAAACGTACCTTTCATTAACCAGCAGGCATAATATCCAATTCTATTTTTTCCACCCATTGGTTCGCGTACTCATTCACGATATCCCAATCGACATTCATACGACTTGTTTGTTCAAATAATTCAGCAACACGTGGATTCACAGAATCTTGAATCGATTCAAGTGAAGGAACCGTTCCAAAGTCTTCAACCCATTGTTCTTGAATTTCTGGAGAGCCCCACCATTCAGCATATTCTTCAGCTAGAGTATGATCATGGTTGTCGCCTTTATTAACGATACCGACCTGTTCAGCCATTGTGAAGACTCCATATTCTGGATCAATTGGCTGTGCAGCAAAACCAAATTCATCTTCTAGGTTTGGAATCCCACCAGAGAAACCATAGTTCGCAGATAATGTTCCATCAGCTAATAAAGCCGCTGTGTTATCCCCTTCAGATGGGATATAGCCATTCTCAAACATTTGAGTGACCATGTCCCAACCTTCATCGGAAACACCTAACTCACCCTCTTCATCTAAGTACTGTAAGAGAACTGAAAATACGATTTTTTGATTGGTTGAACCGCCTAATTCACTAGGGACTGAAAAGGCATCAGCCATTGAAGAATCTGTAATGACTGTCTCTAAAGATTCTGGAACATCTGTCCCTTCGTCCACATAACTGAAAATGCGTTGTTCAGACCATGGATAGTAATAACTCCCGCCCTGCAGTAAATCTGCCGGAATATCACTTGCCCATTCAGGTTCCCATTCCACCAACAAGTCTTCTTCTTGAATTTGAGAAAACTGTCCTTCATCCATCCCAATTAAGACATCTGCTTGTGGATCTCCCGCTTCAGCAATGACACGGTTAAAGATTTCGCCACCTCCACCAATAACGAAAGACACATCATAACCTGCATCTTCTGAACGTTCTTGAAGCCATGCTTCTTTTTCATCGTCTAAAGAGTTCGTATAAATAACAAGTGCTTGATCGCTGCTTCCTTCTCCACCCGCTTCCTCTGAAGAATCTGCCTCATCTGTCGCACAACCTGCAAGAGCTAACCCTGTTAAAGATATCAAACCAAATTTATGTAATAAATCTTTCATCAATTTCATTCTCTCCTCTAAAAAAAATAATATTCAAAATGTAATGCAGTGAATGACGTTTTCACATTACCTATCATATCTATTCAATGTTGACTTCCTTTAAAATCCAGGTAAAGTTCTCGTAAACAATAGAATTTTATATTTTTCAAATTAAAAAAGACCACCAGATAGTTCACTGGTGGTCGGGTTAAAAATTATTTGCTTTTTACTGAGAGTTAAAGTGCTTTAGGTTTGATTTTATACATAAAACCCTTTAGATTTTATAAAACAAGAAGCTCATCAAACACACTTTCGAAAAAAACTAAGAACATTTCTTCATAAATTTAATCTTAAATAGGCTAATATTAATGTTTTTTAAATATAATTTTCACTTATTTTTTTTAATCTATAATGTATTTTCTCATTTTTTTTGAGTAAAGAATGGGTTAAATTCATTTTCTCAAGAGCTCTAAGAAGAGCATAGATGTCAGCCGAATAAATCTCGCTTGAAATAACATTTTTATTTTTTTTCATAATAACTATAATTTCATTTTCAATGGACAGATTCTTCGCAATTTTCGTAATAGAATATTTATAATCATTAATTAGCATATAAATAAATTTTGCTCTTTCCTCTATGGAAACGGAATTTCTTCTTATGAGATTGATTAAAATTTGTTCATCTTGAATTTTATTATTTAAGACATACTCTGATATTTGTGTGACAGTATCATTTGATATATTTTCGTCAAAAAAATATTCTTTTGAATACATTTTTAATAAAATGTATTTTAATCCTATAGGCGTATTAGAATCATATAAATTAGGAATGTCCTCTGTATTTCCACTAGAAATGAACTCAATCAACATTTTTTCTGGAAGATCATTTTGCTGAAAAATCTCATTTAAAATGATTATTTTCATGTCTACACCTACCACTTCAAACCATCCAATGAATTTTTCGGAATATTTTAATATATTTTTTTCTACAACTTCACTGAAAGTGCCAATCATGTCATAATTTTCATCATCCAATCCAAAGATAAGCTCATGGATTTCTACTGTTTCAGTCAGTGTTTGTTTCTCCTCTAATGAAAGTTCTAAGTCTTTTAACTTTACTTGTTTTAGTATTTCTAAAATTAGAAAACTCGGATCATCCATGTTTTTCTTTAACAAGTCAATGAATAACAAAAAAGATTCTAGCGATTCTTCATTGTCTAGTAATTCCTCAGATTTTTCATTTATATCTTCTATTAAAAAATAAAGTTCATCTTCATTGAGAGTTTTTGAAACTAAACTTGTATTATTAAACTCCGTCAAAAAGATGGCTAATGAGCCAAAGTTAAATACACTGCTAAGATTTGCCTTTACCATCTGTTCAATATTTTGTGTTTCAGTACTAAATAAATCATAGTTAATCATCATCTGTAAAATATCATAATCAAAAATAGAAATATATGATAATTCTATTTTTCCACTAAGCTGCTGTAACAACTTTTTAACTAAATACTTATTTTTTTTAACAAATTGATTTAAGATCTTACTTGCCTTTTTAGTATTTATTGCCCGTATGTACGGCTGTTTAGTTAATTCAATATCAATTTTTTCATCTACAAGCATTGAAAAAAAAGAATATAAATTGGTTATTTCATTTTCTTCATTCAATAAACCATTTGGCCATTCAGATAAAATGTGATTCAAAAAATTATAATTTTCTTTATCAAAAGCTAGATAACAAGCAGTGCTATGATTTTCTACTTTCCAATTTTGTAAAATTAAATTAAGTTTAGCTTCACTATTTTTATATTTGCTTTTAAATAAATATTCTGCGATACTGTAACTTTCGATATTTGAATAACTAATACCTACTCTATTTAGTTCTCTAATTACTTCCTTTGGGTTATTAATCGTTTGATTTAATCTAATAGTATTACCTAATGTAGCACTCTCTACTATTTCTCTATCATTGCCATTTAGCTTACTATTTGGAAATGAAGATATTATATTATTAAAATTAAGTGTTACAAACCCATTCAAGAACAACATATCCTTTAGTTTATCACTACTAATTTTTCTTATAATTTTTTCTAATTCTTGATTTTCTATATTGGTATAGTCTTGCTCAGAATTTTGTTCTTTTAAAAAAGTGTATATTGTAGAAAAATCATTTTGATTTTCTAAGAATACTCTCCTTTGTTCAAATTTCATTTTCTGCTGTTTCCACTCTTTAATCTGCTCATCTATTGTTTCAAAATTCTCAAATTTTTCATATGAAAATTTATATTTTCCTTTTTTGAGATTATTTTTAGTAATAGTTTTTATCCTATAACTACTTGAAGCAGTGCGATTTCTATAAAAAGTAACATTTTCAGAATTAACTTCATCTAATTTATTTATGAAAATTTTGTATGTAGAATCTAACTTTTCTAAATTTAAATCTACCCATGTATTATTCACTATAAAATAAACTACTTTTTCTTTGAATGATTTCAAAAAATCAATAAGTATTTTTTTCTTGAATTCTTCACTCGTTAAATCTTTATCACTTCGATACACTTCAATTGAGTCATCTAATTCTGTAATTTTACTTTTTATAATAGAACTTTCTGCATTCATTTTGGATACTATTGTCTGAAGTGAACTATTTATTTTATCAATATCAGTCTCATGATTTCTAGATTTTTCGTATTCATGAGGATAAAAGTTTTTATATATAACACTTCCTAATACCTCTTTAGCAGAAATCCCTATATGGTTTAGTTTATTTTTAATAGTACTGTTATCATTATTCGAAGATAATAAAACTCTTTGTAACAACTGTTTGGTTTCTGCTGTAATTAATTTGATTACTCTATGTCCATTTAAATAATAGCCCAGTAGTCTCAAGTCTTTTTCTTCAAAAAGTGAATTTAAAGCTGTGACTACATCATTATTACTTATCTCAATTTTTTTCAACTCATCATTTAGTGTTTCAAACCCATTATTAAAACTAGTATTTGAAAGAATCGGAATAATATAATCAAAAAATTTAGCTTTTGTATCAACTGAGCTTTTCTCGTTTGCCTCTACAATCAACGTATCTCTTAACGCATAAATAAATACGACTCTCTTTTCACTACTTAATGAACGATTTATTAGTTGATTAAGATCCCGTAATTCTTTATATATTCCTGTATATTCGTATCTATCTAAATCTTCTATTACAATGTATTCTATGTTTGAATATTTAAAAAAGTTAATCAAATCTTCAGAGTATCTACTAAATGGTAGAACTTCCTTCTCCTCAAAAGCAATACCTTGGCCAAATATTTTTACCGACATTTCTGAAATTTTAATTAAATTTATTGTTTTCCATATCAAATAGCTTATAAAAAACAATCCTAATAAATTTGCTATCCATTCCGATAGTGAAAGATTTGCGAACCATGTATATGTCCAATCCCATCTTAATAATGAACTAACAATACTTGGGGTAACTAAGAAGCTCAAAATTAAAAAAAGTATTACTTTATGTATAGGGATAGTATTTGACTTTCTCATAGTAATAAACGGGATATTTTTGTCAACTCCAAAGATAATCTGTTCTAAAATCTTATGTTGCAAAATAGATTCATCTACTGCTACATTATCTGTTACTTTTTTTTCGTCATTTCTAAGTTTATTTTTAGTATTATCTCGATCAATATTAACGGTTTTTACTTGCCAGAAATCTGGTAGATTCACAAAAATAGTTTTCTTTTTCAAGTCTCCACTTTGAAAATAAGTTTCTAAAACACTTGACTTACCTATCCCGTAAGGTCCTGTTATAGCAACATTTTTAATATCTTTATCGATACTGATTTGTTCTAATTGATTAATATATGGACTCAATTCTTCCGTACTTAATGTTTTAGGATATAGTTTCCCCTCATCACTAACTGTAGACTTATTTTCTATCCTTAATCTATTAATGTTTTCTTCTATTACCAACTTAATATTTTTCACTAATATATTACCTACCTTAAATATATAACATTATTTTTATTATGCATTAAACAGTTTTAATTTTATAGGTCTTCCATTTTTTGAGTTAAAACCATTGTCTTGTATAAAACAGTACATGATTATTAACTAGATATTCGTTTACATTATAACATATGCTTTTATTTTCCGATTTAAAAATTCAATACTGTTTTTGTCTCACTTTTATCTTAGTAAAAATACAAAAACCCCACAAGCTGTTTTCATACAAACTTGTAGAGTTCTTATTTAAATTATCTATTAAATTGAAAATTTAACTTCACTAAACATCAAGGTAAGTGTCTTAACTAAGCTTTACACTTCTCAACAACTCGCTTATCTCAATCCCTGAACCCATTCCTGCACTTCTCTAACAACTCGTTCGCCTTCACCTCTCGCAAATGGCGAAATGCAAGCTTCATATTCATCCCTATCATAAGACTCCGAATCGGGTAAATAAGTATAGTAACCATTCGCAAAACTAGTATAGTAATAACCCGCTTCTATAAAATCCAAAGTTAAAGTAGAAAAAATCTCCACCGGCATTAATACGAAAACCATACCTTGAATCCGTACAACATTTACTGAAAAATCAATTATTCGCTGAACTTGATTCTCCGCATATACTATTTCTGAATAAACAGAAATCTTCTCTTGCTCATCAGTCAGTTCCGAATACCGGTGCTTTAAACTCTCTAATTTTTGGGGCTCTTTAGTCGATATTTCAAATAGTTGACCTTCCATCTGTATATCATCAAATAGTCCCTCATAGATAGGCTCTCTAAATGATTCGAGAACCTTCCCTTCCATCACTTCGCCGATTCGTTCTAGCTCACCGAAACCTGACCCTTTCCTGGTATGTCTTGTAGAAATATCTCCACAAGCACCGTTCAAAAAGAGTATATTTTTATACCGACTAGAAAATCTTTTATAAAGGTCCCCAATAAAGTCTGCAGAAATTAACGTATTAGAAGCATCTAAAACAGTTGGGTGATTTGCAAAACGAAGAATCAAATTCTTCTCACCTTCCTCACTTTCAAATTCGAAAGCAAGTAAAGTATTGTCATAGTCTAATTCAGGTCTAGAACGATTACTGGAAACATTCGGCACTTTTACCTTTCCGATCTTCACATGCTGAATAGACTGTTTTTCAAGAGCTTTTTTCAGTGAATTAATAATTTTCTCACCAACAAACTTAAAATACTCCTCACTATGTTCACCCAAAAAGAAACTATACCCCTTCAAAATCCCAGTATCTGTATCATGAATACCAACTGGCCCAGAATGTGTATGCGTAGCCAAAATTTGGATATTATTCTTTTCAAATCCTAAAGCTACTCCTTCATTTCTGACGTATTCGACTAATTCATCATCCACACTCAGTAAATCTAGAATAACTAGCCCATAACTAGTCTCTTCAAATTGAACCACAAAAGATTTTACATATAATTCATCATGAACACCTGTTGCTTCTCGAGTCCCAGCATATCCAGAAAGCTTTACTGGTATCGTAGGCGTTATTGTATCTGTATGAAACCCTGCTGTTATCATCTATTCACCTATCCTCGTAACTATTGTATTTATTATGAATAATAGAAATCCATAATCTCAATACACCGACTACACACGCAATCAGTTCTCTAAATATGTCTCTTTAATTTTTGAAATATCTTCTTCACTTACCCCATACTCTTCGTCAAAGTAGCACTCAAAATTATCATATTTTTCTAAAATTGTCTCAAATGTTTCTTCTAACAAATGACTATGGACCTTAGATGCCCACATTAAAGCATCGTGTTGCTCCTCATCATAATCCATCTCCCAAGAATATCGATTAAGTCCTTCCACAAGTGACTCGTTACTCTTGAGGTAATCTGGGAAAATGATATTTTCTTCCACACCAAACATTTTTAAAATTAATGCTGTTACTATACCTGTTCGATCTTTCCCAGAACTACAATGAAACAGCAAGGAACTTCCTTTGTCTCTCATCTCTTCAAAAACAAAACGTAAAGCATCATTATTAAACGGCATTTTATTATAAGTACCATGTACAAAATAAGCAGCATCTCTAATTTCATCACTTGTACTGTGTTTGTCTAACTTATCTGTAAAAAATACATCATATACATCTTTTTCTAAAGTAGCAGCTGGCAAGGAGATATAAGTTAAACCTTCGTGAGTCAATGTATACTTTTTTATTTCTGATTCTTCTATTGTTCTTAAATCAATAACATTTTCTACTCCTCGATCAACTAGATATTCTTCGATCTCATAAGAAAGTTCATCAAAATTTGCGCTTCTAAACAGCTTACCTGGTTTTATTTTAACAACAGAATTACTTGTAATTTCTGAAAAGTCTCTAAAATTTACTAATTTATCCAAGTTCAATTAACTCCTTAAAGAATAAAAGTTTAAGAATTCTACATCTTTTAAATGCTCATTAACATCAGGATTATTCTTTTTTACTTGTTGTTTATAGTCTAACTCTTTTCCTTCTTTAAAAATCTCCATTAACTCTAGATTTTTATCGAGTACCAATAAGTCTGCTTTATACCCTTCTTTAATTTGCCCAATACCATCAACACCCAAAAATTGAGTTTGATTATAACTTGCCATTTTAAATAAATCAGGTAATGAAAGATTAAAATTACGATTCAAATAACCTAAATCACTGAGCAGTGTGAAGCTACTTCCATTAATATTTCCATGTTCATTTAACAACTTTCCGTCTGAATCCACGATAATCTTCCCGTTCAATGACTCATAAGTCCCTTCATCAAATCCAGCAAAAGGAACTGTATCTGAAATTAAAAGAACACACTCTAAATCTTTTGTATGGAAAATTAAATCCATCATCGGTTTTGACAAATGGATACCATCAGCAATCATTTCTACCCATACATCTGAATGAAGTAATCCAAACCCTAAGGCGCCTATTTCTCGATGGTGGATTCCGCTCATGGCGTTACCTAAGTGAGTCATACTATCGACTTTTGATTTAATCGCTTCTAGTTCCTTGTAAGTAACATTTGAATGGCCAACCGATACTTTTACATCACGATCTCTTAAAAACGAAATAATTTCCTCGCTCCCCTGCATCTCTGGAGCAATCGTCACCATCTTTAATAATCCATCAGCTTCTTCAAATATCTCTTCCATATATTCTAAGTCAGGAAGTGGAAATTTAGTATCAGGAGGAGCCGCTCCATGTTGTTCAGAATTTAGAAAAGGTCCCTCAATATGAACACCAATAATCGAAGCCATATTTTTTGAATTCTCTTCTTTCATACTTTTTAAAATACTCTCTATTCCTAATGTTGAACTTGTTGTTAACATGGAAGTGACACCTTCCAGCAGCATCCGCTGTCTTAAATGACTAATATCTTCTTTATTAGATGATCCTGTAAATGACCAACCAGCATAGCCGTGGTTATGAATATCAATCAGCCCAGGTGCAATGATCAAATCACCGTAGTCTTTTACATCACTATCACCTTCTTCATAAGGGTCAATGGATTGAATCACTCCGCCTTCTAATTTAAGTGTAGCTTCAATAACTTCATCTTTTAATACAATATTTCTAGATTTAATTTTCATGTATAAAAATACGCTCCTTAGTTAATGAATGACAATTTCATTTATATTATATTCCGTTAGGTATTCTTCAAATTCATTCATAATTTTAATTGATTGACTAGTCCCAATACGTTCAGCGCTAGCTTCTAGCATCTGATGAACTTCTTCAAACGTTCTAATTCCTCCTGCGGCTTTAACTTTTACATCATCACCAACTGTTTCCTTCATTAATTTCACGTCTTCTACTTTAGCTCCACTCATTGCTTTGCCGGTAGAAGTTTTAATAAAATCAGGCTTAATTTCTTTTGCAATTTTTGCTAATTGAACAATTTCTTCATTTTTTAACAACGCATTTTCAAAAATCACTTTAGAGATAACACCAGCTTTTTTACACACCGATACAAGCATTTCCATCTCTTCAGTGATATATTCCCAATTTTTATTTTTCACCTCAGAAATGTTCACAACATAGTCAATTTCAGTTGCTCCATTATTAATTGCATCCATTGTTTCAAATAGTTTCGACTTAATGGTTGTCTGTCCAAGTGGAAAACTTACAGCTGCTCCTACCCCGATTTCAGTACCTTTCACAAGGATGTCACAATACGCCGTGTGTACTGAATTTATAGCAACCATTTTAAAATTATATTCTTTAGCTTCCGAACACAAACGCTTTAAGTAATCTTGACCCTTATCATGGTCTAAGCCCGTATGATCGAATATTTTTGGAAAATTGTTTCTATTATAAACTCTCAATATAAACCTCCTCATAAAAATATTGCTCATAACAATATACAAACTCTAATCGGACGTTTTTTTTGCAATATGTTCTACAAAACGTTTAGTAATTAATCCAGGAGCTGTTATTGCAGAACCGATAACGACTGCATCAGCTCCTGCTTCAAATGCCGTATCTACATCAGATAATGTCCATAATTTTCCTTCAGCAACAATAAAGTCTCCCAAATTTTCATTCTTAATATCTTCAATTAATTGGAAATTTGCTTTATCCACATATTCTTTAGATTCTTCAGTATATCCAGATAAAGTAGTAGCAATAATATCCGCACCAGCTTCACTTGCATATCTAGCATCTTCAATCGTAGCAATATCAGCCATAACGAGTTGATCTGGGTATTTTTCTTTAATTTCTGAAATAAGTTCCCAAGCATAGTCTCCCCGATAATTTTTTCGGTGTGTTCCATCCACTGCAATGATTTCACAATTCAAATCAATTAATGCATCTACTGCTTCTATATTTGGAGTAATATAGACATCATTATCTCCTTCTACTATTTTATAAATACCTATCATAGGATATTCTGGATATTTTTCTTTAATTGCTTTTACATTCGGTGGAGTATTTGCTCTAAAGCCTGCAGTCCCACCAACGACAGCAGCATCTGCCATCATAACCATGTGCTCGGGTTCATAAAACGGTCCATTCTCAGGTGAACCTTGACAAGAAACAATTATTTTTCCTCTTATTTCGTCTAATATTTTATTCATTAAAAAACCCCTTTATTATAAGTTAAGTGTATTCTCTATATTTTTTGTTGAATTAAATTGACTATCTTAAACATTTCTTCGATGCTTTCAGAATGAATCACATGATCTTTTGATGTCGCATAGTAAGGAATATAATACCCTTGTTCATCTTTTTCACACCAATTTAAATGGATATATTCTTTACAATTTTGTTGTAAAAAATTATTCGTAATCATTTCTATTTCTAGTAAAGACAAATTCTTTTTTAATTTTTCTAGTAAGCTATTCTTATTCGTTGTTAAAGCTACGAATTGAGAACCATACCCCATATTCCCTATACGGATAATATATTTATTTTTCAAGTCATTGTTCTCTAATAAAGTAGCTAAACCTAAATCAAGTATTTCCGTATCATCTAATAAAGCTACCACATATGGTGTCTCCATTTTTTCAAGCATATCTAATAAAAAAGTCACTGGGATTGTTTGAGATGCATTATGCTTTGAATCGTATCCTCTAGATGTAATTACTCCAATGATTAATAAAATGACACCAACTATCAACATAATGAGCATTAACCAAATATTCTGAGAAAAACTAGTATAGATTAAATACAGTGATACGAACAATATAAAAAAGCCAGTCAATATATAGACTAATCTGTTTTTAAGCATGGCTTGACGATTCACTTCAAAATGATTCAGATATCTTCTATGTTTATTATCTAACATTTTTTCTCCAGTATCATAGGGAGCTATAAAGACAACCTCCGAAGTATTTAAATTACCTATAATTATATTTTCTCCCATAATACGATTCATTTTGTACGATTGGATAGAAATATTTTTATTAATATTTGAAGCATAGTTTTTAACAAATGATTTGAATTTCATTTTCTGTCTTTTAGATCTTCTAGATCCATATTTTGTAAGCATAAATAAGATTCTATCTTTCAAAGTCTCACCTTACTTTTAATAGTATTAGAGAGGGATTTCCCCTCTCTAAATTAACCTATTCTAATATTTAATTAAAGATGACAATTTTTTTGCTCGATAATCCGGAACAACCTGGAAAGATAAATCAATATTCATATCTTCTAATTTTCTAAAAGCAGATTTATCCTGTTCATCAGCAAAGAGAGCCACATCATATTTTTTGCGATCTCTCCCCTCTCGTGAGAACATTCCACCTATTTGAAGGGCATCCATGTTTAGCCCGTTTTCTGCTGACTCTACTGCATCTTCTATTTCTTTAAAGACCACTAATGTACTTGTCCCTTTTAAGTCGTTAGTTTTTACAATTTCTACTAATTCTTTTGGTGAGACTACTCGAACTTTCGCCGTCATAGCGGCCATTTCGAGTAAAGATATTTGTAAATCATTTTTAGAAATTTCTTCATTAACCACTATATATTCATCAATACCATATGATCGGCCATATGCAGTTATGACTTGTCCATGTAACATTCGGTTGTCTACTCTATATTGTTTTATTCCCATTTTCGCCTCCTATTATTCTATGCAGATTAACCAAAACCAAGAACCGTAAAAACTAACGCTAATACAAAAATCAGACCTACTAATTTAATAGGCGAAACTCTTTTACGATAAAAATAGGCTAATAGCAATGTAAGTCCTAGTGGTATTAAACCAGGAAAAATATTATCCAATTCAGTTTGTAAATTAATAACTACTCCTTGAATATCAAAATCTTTATCTAAAGAAAATCCAATCCAAGCGGGGACTAAGGCACCCAATGAAGTTAAACCTAATATAGTAGCGGATTCAAGAACTCTGTTCAGTAAACCAGATTGATTTAAATCAGTGATTGCTTGAGTTCCATTTACATAACTTGTTTTATAAAATAGATAACCTGTACCAAATTCATATAAATTTTCAACTAATAGGAAGAATAATGCTCCTAAAATTGTCCCTGATGCTGCTAAACCAGCTGCAATTGAACTGAAAATTGCTTTTTGAGTTGCTTTCATTGAGTCTCCTACACCAGCTAACGGTCCCATTAAAGATGTTTTAACCGTACTAACAGACTCAATCATTTTATCTCGTTCTTCACCCTGTTCCATGTTAGCTATCTGTTCTTCTTGAGCAACATTTAATCCCATCGTCCAATTAATCATATTTGGCGTGCTATTGTAAAACTCCATATGTCTCTCTGCTGCCGCCGCTTGTTCTTCTTTATTGTCAGGATATAATTTCTTGATAATTGGAATCATTGCGAAAGCATATTGCAAGGATTGAAATCGTTCATAGTTTATTGTTGTCATTGGAAATAAATTAATACGCCAAAAGTTCTTCAAAATATCTGATTTTTTTAATTTTGTTTCTGCCATTTAAATAGCAACCTCCTTCTTTGAATTATAGAAGTTAAGTAAAGCCAACGCTGCTCCGATTACTGCCACTGCTTGTAAGTTGGCACCGAAATAAGCTGCAAAAACAAAACCAATCATAAAGTATGGAATATATTCCTTTTTATACATCATGCTGAACAGCATTCCGAAACCAAGTGCTGGAAGCATACCAGTTGCTAATGTCAACCATGAGTTAATCCATGCTGGCATATTTTCATTTAAATTCGATACAAAGCCTGCTCCAAAATAAATACTTAAAAATACAGGAATAAACTCCGCAATCCAAAACACCAGTGAACCTAAACCTACTAAACGTTCCATCCCCTTAAAATTCGCATCTTTAGCGTATCGATCTCCAACGTGCATTAATGATGAGTTTACAGTCCATGCAGCCATTCGATCTAACTGACCTAAAATTGATGCCGGCACTGCAAGAGCAACAGCTGTTGAAGTATCTAAGCCTGATAATATTGCAAAGGTAACCGCAATCGTTGTAGCTGTAGTTTCATTAACTGGAATAGCTGCTCCAATACCTACAACACCTAAATAAGTTAAAGTTAATATTGCTCCAATCTCAATCCCAGTCTGTAAATCTCCCAACAATAAACCTACAAGTGGACCTGCAACAATTGGTGAAGTAATCCCAAAATTCTTTATTCCATATGCAAACCAACCTACAAATGTACAAACTATTGAAGCATAAAGAGCCATTCCAAAGCTTATATCACCCATTTTTCGTCCTCCATATCAATTTAATTATTCTTGTTTTTTTCAGCAAGAATATCGTTAATATATATGATGCCTTCTTTACCTGTTTGAACTAATTCATCAATAGATAAATTACTGTTTTCCCGGGTTCCTACACACTCTAATGCCATTGCCAAATTCATTCCAGATATAATCTGGCAATCATTATTTGCTAATAACGAAGCTGTATTTGCTGGAGTTCCACCAAATAAGTCTGCAAAAACGATAACTCCATCACCTTTATTTAAATGGATAATTTTATCTTCTAATTGATTCTTAAAACTTTCTGGTCCTTCATCATACGACAACCCTAAATGATCGATGTTTTTTGGCTTTTCACCAAAAAACATCGTTAGGGAATCAACTATTCCTTCAGCCATTTTTCCATGGCTAATAAATAGAATTCCTTTCATTGTACACTCCTATCATTTAATTTTTTAACTTGTATAATTAATATCTCCAAATTCTATCTGCATATTTTTCTTCGATCTCAGCATTATATTCTCGTCCACCATCTATATTTGCGCTCTTATAAACGGGTGGTTCTTCTCCAGCTTCCACAATATTTGTAACTGCCTCATAAATTGTTTGTTGAAGTAGCAATACCGCACTTAATGAAGATGTTCCACAAACTTTAGTATCCAATCCTGGTACTGTTAAAGCAGCATCACCAAATCGAGATTTATTATCCAATACCACATCAGCAAATTCATACAACAATTTACCGGAAGAATGTAATGAAGTAGAATCTTTGGATACATCTAATGCAGTTACTACAATAATTTTGTTTCCATTGTTCTTTGCATGTTCAGCGATCTCAATAGATAATGGATTGCGCCCTGAGTTTGAAATTAAGACTACGACATCTCTAGGATCGAGATGAACTTTACTCATTAACAATGTACCCACACCTTCAATTATTTCATAGGCGCCTCCTGCTTTATCTTCAATTACTTTTGCAGGAATTAGTCCACCAGCTCTTCCAGCAATCTCAATTGCTGCAGCATATGAGTGTCCACTACCAAACGTTTGCAAAACCCCTCCATCTAAAATAGCATCTGATATAAGTTTTCCTGCATTCTTAATATTGTCTTCCTGTGTTGTTTCTAACTCTTCCATAATTTCTTTTGCTAAATCAAAAAATTCCATGTTTAACATCCTTTTCTATATTATTTAACCTAAAAATCCTATTATATAAGCGATGATTGAAAACAACATAATTGATAATATTGCTTTAGTTGATGTCATATTTTTACGTCCTAACAAATAATAAGTTATTCCAACTATTAGGACAGGTACTAAGTTGGGCAAAATTTGATCAAAAATTTCTTGACCACTAATTGAAACTTCACCCATATTGAAATCAGCAACAATATTCGCATTAACTACCGTAGCAACAAGCGCACCTACAACTGTTATTCCTAAGACAGTTGCTGCATGCGTAAAATTATCTAGTCTATCTTTAGCTTGAGTAACTAGTTTTGTCCCTTGAGTGTATCCAATATTAACTGAATAATATCTGAATACAATTACAGCCAAGTTTATTAATATCCAACCAATTATCCCTAACCAATTTCCTTCTAAAGCCATATAAGAAGCAATAGAAGCTGTAATTGTTGGGATTAGTACACCGAATATAGTATCTCCAATACCAGCAAATGGTCCCATAAGACCTGTTTTTAATCCTTGAACGGCATCTACTCCATTAATCCCCTCCTCTTCTTCCATAGCGATATCCATTCCTAATATAAAACCTCCCATATGCGGAGTCGTATTAAAAAATTGCATATGGCTTTTCATCATTACCTGTAAGTCATCATCAGAATACAGTTTTCTCAAAACTGGTAATATTGAATAGTGATAGCCTGGAGCCATCATTTTTTCATAATTCCATGTAATTTGACTTCCTAAAATCCATCTAAAACTTACTTTCTTTAGATCTTTATCTGCTATTTTATTAGTCTTCATATTCTCCATCGAGTATTCCTCCTTCATTAAGAGTATTTATAGCATCAGATACTTTCATTGAATGACCTCTGTAAGTAATTATTGCCATAGCCAAACCAATTAATGCTACTCCTATCATTGGAACTTCTAAGTATGCAGCTAAAAAGAACCCAATAATTAAATATTGAACATTATCCATAGTTGGTAAATATCTAAGTAAGATAGCTAAACCTACTGCCGGTAAAAGCCCACCAGCTACACTTAATCCACCCATTAACCAATCAGGAGCATAATCTAACAATGTATTTACTATATTTTGACCAAAAAATAAGATTAAGAAGACTGGGATTGCTCTTGATAACCCCCAAGGAAGAGCCCCTAACCATGTATTCGTTGATACTGATTTAAAATCCATTCTATCAATAGCGCTTTCAATTCGATTTTGAAAAAATACATTTAAAAATCTTGCTAAAATATCTAATTGAACCATTAATAGACCGACGGGCACGGCAAGGCCAATCCCAAATTCTAATCCTTCACCACTTATAACAGCAAAAACTGTTCCTATGATTGCTCCAGTCATATAATCCGGTATTGAAGCACCACCATATGTACCTACACCTAGAATCATTAATTCGAGGGTGGCTCCTACTGCCATCCCGGCCTGAATATCTCCCATAATTAGTCCGGTTATAGTCCCAGCGATTAAAGGTCTCCCTAATCCTATACTGAGCGCTAAATTATCAATTTGAGCTATAAATGTGAATAAGGTTAATATAGTTATTTGCCATAATGAAATTTCCATTTATAGTACCCCCTCAATCAATTTTTTAAAATCTTTTTTCTCATCATTTGGAACCATTTGTGAGTAAACTTTGACATTTTCTTTATTCATTATTTTTTCAAAAGTTCTTAACTCATTTTTATTAACATAAACACTATTTGTTATTCTTTCTCTTCCTTCTTTTTGTCCCATGTTACCTACTGTAATCTCTTCTACATTTAATCCTCTTTCAAGTAAAGATAGCGTAATTGCTGGTTTATTAACAATAAGCATTACTCTTTCGTCTTTATAAATACCATTATTTAGTCGCTTAACTGCATTTTCTTCAGTTAGGATGCTCAATTTAATACCTCTAGGAACAGCAAGTTTTAATGCCTCTTTTTCTAAGTCATCTTGAACAATTTCATCACTAATAATCATAACTCTGGATATATTTAATGACCGCGTCCAAAATGTCGCAATTTGACCATGTATTAATCGTTCGTCAATTCGATAATTGACAATCCCATTTTTTGTTGGAGTTACTTCATTTAAATCATCTTGATTATCTTCAGTTGAATCCTTGTTTAACCTAGTACTTGTTAAATTTTTCTTAACATCTTTAAATGACTCCTCAATCGTTAATCCAGTATTTAAAAAGATTAACAGTGAAATACTTAAACCTGTAACCAATTGAATATTTTGGTATTCTTGAATTATTTTATTTGCTACATTAAATGGTGTTCCTCCATATATATCAGTAATTATTGCTTTACATTTTTCTGGTTCATTTTTTTCGAGTATATTATTAACAGTTTTATTCAAAGCTTCTAACGTCATATTTTCTTTAAAAGAAACTGCAAAATATGTATTAACTTGTCCTGTAATCATTTCTGCACTTTTTATAGTTTCTTTTGCGTATTCTCCGTGTGAAATCAAAATATAGTACATTCCGTCCTCCTCTTATAAACTTTATGATTTTCTTCCAACTGTCTCTTTACACAAACAAAAAACCCAAACTCTATCTCCGAACACATACTTGCACTCAGCTAAGAATTTGGGTTAAAGCCTCCTGGTATAAGTAACTCCCCGATATTTAATTTTAATCCGTCCTTTTATCTCTATAATTCCGATCTTCAACAAACATATTTCGTATCAACTCTCGATTAATTCGGTCCCCCTTCCCTTTCATAAAACCAATGCCTTTACCTGTAGCTATCCACTTCCTTCCTTTTTCATCTCTCAACAAAACAGCATTGTGACTAAATATATGAACCGCTTTCAAAAATAATCACTCCTATATTAAAAATTAGATGTCACTCAATGCTAAAAAGAAAATTATAAATACTTAATCAAGTAGAAATATTATCAAATTTCTGATAAATATTCATTTTAAATAACTCATTGTACAGTTTATTTAATATTCTTTATGCGTTTATTGCATAGAACATAGTATGCGGAAACCGAATACCATAAAATTATACCAGAGGTGATTTTATGTATCCTAGAATTCGAAATCTACGTGAAGATAAAGATTTAAATCAAGAGAATTTAGCTAAACTCTTAAATATTAGTCAAACTACATACTCTCGTTATGAATCTGGTGCTCTTGATATACCAACTCAAAGTTTAATTAAATTGGCTAAATATTACTCAACAAGTGCTGATTATTTATTGGGATTAACTGATATCAAAAAAGCGTATCCAAAAATTAATGACAACTAAATCCAAAATTATTAACCCAATCAAACGAGAAATTCAACTATCATTAGTTTATGCTATTTTCGCATAAATGTCAATGTGAAAAGAACGAATATTTCAAAAATACTTTAAAAGATAATTTCATTTATTTTTTAATTCAAAATTTATATGGATATTCCTTTATCAAATAAATAAAATAGACCATAAAAATAAGACTTAAACTAAGTCATTACTATTTTATAGTTTATTTTTTTGTATTAAATAATCGAACACATCATGAAACTCTGAAGATGAGAGGCTGGGAGATATAGTAGGTTATTCATTATTTAGTATATTAGTTAATAAATATGTGTTATACTTAATTTGGATATGTAGTGATTGTTTAAATTACCGTTTACTCTGATTTAAATAATCCTCATAAAATAAGCCCAGTCTGTGTATACTGACTGGGCTTTTTATATTGTAGCGATGTTTTTAGTATTTTTTGAGTCTATTGGATAAGTTTATATATCATAACTCTTCTCAAAACCATTGCTCTTTGTGTTCGATTATTCTCCTACCATTCCATCGCCATCGCGATCATCCATATATTTATATAACCAATGATCACTATATATTGGCATTGAATAGCCAGCATCTTTAGCTTCTTGAATAGTTACTTTTCCGTTACCATTAGCATCTACAGATGCCAAATCTCCAGCTGATGGATTCGATGGTGCTGGCTCTGGTTTTGGTTCAGGCTTCGGTGCTGGTGCTGGATTAGTCGCTTGACTACCGTTTGAACTATTCCCTGATGAATTACTATTAGAATCTCCACCTGAGTTATATTTTGCAATTTCACCCTCTTGAGAAGGTCCAGCTGGTCCAACACTTGAACCATCCGCATAATTGATTGTAACACCAGATTGAATATTTGGAACATAGACATTAAACATTAAGCCTTCTCCATTGTCTTCAATCGAAAAACCTTCCATATATGCTCCTGTAGCAACTAAATTGTTCCCTTCAAATACAGGAGTTACACGATATCTAACATGATTCTCTGTACTTTCTATATAATGGGCAACAAAGTTTTCATATTCCAACATTCGCATATTAAACCAACGTGTACCTGTCATTAGGTTTTCAAAATCATCATTTCCAGTTAGTTGATGGCCTATTAAATGAGATCGATTATATAACCATCCACCAGATCCAATATTCGCATAACTCGCTTGTTTCCAGCCAGTTGGTTCATGATGGCCTATACTTCCACGTTCTTCAGCTGGCATGATTTCAACACCAACCAAAGCATTTGCTGCAGTTACTCGTCCTAATGAATCAAGAGGACCATTTCGGTGGTAAACTTCGGTACTTTTAATATCCTCATTACTAAAGAAAGGAATACCTTCGTTAACCTGTACATCTTCTTGCCCTTCTGGAACTTTTATGACTTCTTTGGGAGCTTCAGACTCCCCCGATTTATTAGGATTTGCTTCAGAGAGTGCTTTCTCTTCTTCTTGTTTTAACCTAGCCTTCTCACGTTTTTCCCTTTTCTCTTGAAGTCTTTTTTCTTTCCTCTCAAGACTTTGTTTATACTCTGCTCTTCTTCTTTCCTCTTCTGCTTTTCTTGATTCCTTTTCAGCTTCGAGTTCTTCATCCGCTTCAGCGTCTACAACTAATTCGTCAGTACTTGCCAAAGTATCTACTTCAGGTTCAGTATCTGAATTTATAGATAGAACAAGGATAATAAATCCAACTGCACTTATAAGAGCACTATTTCTTGCATATTTACTAAATTTTTCATGTGGTTTTGTTTTAGTAAAATACCAGAACCCTGCAACTGAGAGAAGGAATAGAACCGGAGATAAGACGGAAATAGGTACTATTCCAATTATAATTCCGACAATTATCAAAAACCATTTTAAAAATTTCTTCATCGTACACCTCTTATATATATATTAATATATTTATGATACCATACTATGAACTCTGTATAGGTTTTAATTTAAAAAAGTCAACTAGAAAGTAATTTCTAATTGACTTTACAAATTATGGTTCTTTGTCAAATAGTGTTGATGAGTTTATTTAGAAGCTACAGTATCGTTCAAAAACTGTAGTTTCTTTTTTATAATTAAGTGACTCTGTCATTCAATTACTCCGTTGGAGTTTTGTTCTTTTGGAAAAGGTAACAAGACCGCCCGGAACTTCTTTTGACTGTCTTCTGGCAGTCAAAAGTAATTTCCAGACTTTCCTTTCGTAATATGCAAAGCGTAAACGATGCGTTACTCGTATTCCATTTTTTTACGCTGCTACAGTAGAATCGCTCCTTCTCTTTAATTGAATGGTTATTGATTGTTTTGGTTTCTTGGCTTGA
>JBCLPZ010000024.1:0-17476 GCA_041223305.1 Carnobacteriaceae bacterium 52-44
TTTTGTGGTGATTAAAGTATAACAAATCTTCATGTCTTTTTGTTTTCTAACTGTTGCACTTCATTTTACAACACACCATCCTTTTTACGTATATCTGCTTTACAATTAAAAATTCTTTCAAAAACTACCATATTTGCTTATTTATTCCATAGTTTTGCTCTGTGAACAACTAGCTCATTAAGGATTCATTCGTTTTTACATATGGATTTCTGAAGTTCTATTAGTTTTACTATATAAATGATAAACGTAATATTTGTAGTCTTTATTTTCGATATACATATTTGTGTGTACAATTAACAGCATTTGTGTAGACCTTCTTATATACTTTTTGTATAATGGGATTGTATTTGAAATGTAATTTAACTTTTCTCATATTTTTTTGAAAGGAAGATGTCTATGGTATAATGAAAAAACCTTCATTTTATTTGGTTGTTTTAGTAAGCGTTATCATGAGTTGGTCTATTTCTTAACCTCATAAAACCTATTTTCAGATCACTTTTGTTGTAAGACATTTAATTTAACAAACGTTGATTACTTAACCACAAAGGAGAGAAAAAATGATAGGAATGAATAATAAGAAAGACTCAAAAGATGAACCCTCGTTCTTTCAAAGAATCCACAAATTCGTTAGTTCTGCCGCAGTCTTTGCATTGATGTTACCCAGTATTAGCAGTATTGGTTTAGTACAAGCTGCAGAACTCGAAACAGAAGAGCCTCCAATAGAAGAAATTGCTCCTAACTCAGAAACAGACATTCCAGAAGTTAATTCTGAAGTAGAAATTGGTGGAGAAGAAACAGAAGTTGAAACCCCAGTTGAAGAAGCAGCAGAAGAAACTGAGCTTATCACTCCTCTCAATGACGATGTCCAAACATCTATTGAAACAACAGAACTTGTAGAAACAACTGAGACTCCAGAAAGCATATCTGGCGAAGTTACAGAAGAAGCTGTAGAAGAAACTCAAGAAAAAAATATAGCTCCAACTCAAGAAGTAGTACCAAGAGAAGTTCGAGTTTTAATTCATGTAAATACTCCAAGCAATATGGAAAATTTCGTAAATACTTTAGAAAATTTTACTAATTATCCATTAATTTTAACCAATCAAGTTACTGGCGAAACATTTAGAACAACAGTACGTTCAAGTGATAGTAATACTTCAAATAACTTTACTTTAGAATCTACAGTACATGCTTATGAGCGTGGAGACCAACCTTCCGGAAGATATACAATTACACTTCCACAAGAACTCATTGATTTAGGCTATAGTTTAGCCAGAGATCATAGTGTTCAAGCAAATTTTGGTATTGTAGGATCTACAAATCTTTCTTACAATGCACCGCAAATTGATGAAGTCATAGGAATATTGCGGAAAAACACAATAGGTTATTCTTACTTAGAAGGTAGAGATCTTCAAATTTTATTAGAATCTCTAGATGGCACTCGTTCCTATAGTTTGGGAAATAGAGATATCTCAATACCAGCTGGTGAATATAACTTAAGTATTGGGAATACACCGACTGATTCTAGACCTAGTGTTGTCTATAGAAGAGGAACTCTTGTTAACGTGCCAGAAACCGAAATCCCAGTAACTAGACTTGATTCTGAGTATGTCGGAAGAATAACTCTTGATTTTACGAGTGATTCACAAACACATGTATTAAGAATTATCGAAACAGAATTAGAAGCGACACATACTGTAACTATCGATCCAAATGGCGGAACCATCAATGATGAATATGCAACAACTGAAGTTGAAGAAGGTGAAAGTTATACTCTTCCATATGCTTTCACAATGGATTTATTTAACAGAGGCCATAGTTTGGTTAATTATACTGTTGAAGGAACCCTTTTAGATGCTAATAGAAATGAAGTTACAGAAATCGAACGTTTTAGAGCTGATTATACTCCTATGTCTGATGTTACATTAGTCGCTAATTGGGCAGTAACTACTGGTGATTTTGCTTTAGTCTTATTTGAAGATAATGATATAGAAGAAAACATTTATGATGTACAAATGACTAATGTTGAAACAAATACATCTGTAGATTTACCCTTCCGCTATATCGAAAACAATCGTATTTCATGGGGAAATGAAGAAACGCCTTATGGAACTTATGAATTATCGATTGATGGATATAGAATCACAGACGCAGATATTCGTGGGTGGCAAATGACTAGAGAGCCTACTCTTAACGAAGATGGAACAGCGACAGTTTATTTAGAATTTGAAGAAGGTTATCCAGCAAATCATGCAACGCTCGATATTCGCGTGGAACCAATCATTAATACACATCCATTAAGCGTAGAAGTCCGTGACTTAAATGGTCGCCGTACAGATGATGTAACAATTTATCTTCAAAATGAAGATTTTAATGTATTTGAAGGTTCTTTCAATGAATATCTCCAATGGTCAACAAATGAAGAACTGCCTGAAGGAGTATACACCATTACTTTAGACACTCCATCCGGAACATATGCTGTAATCAATGATACTGTGGCTTCACAAAGCGCTGTTCCGACTGATGAAGAAAATGTCTTTACAATCGCAGTGAATGAAGAAACACGCGGAAACTTAAGTGCTGTTTATGGTGCCTTTGAATTGGTTGAAAGAGAATATCGATTAGGTGTTGAAGTTCGTGGTTTAGATGGCAGACGTACGGATGATGTTACAGTTTACGTTCAAAATGAAGACTTTAATGTATTTGAAGGTTCTTACAACGAATACAATCAATGGTTAACAAATGAAGAACTGCCTGCTGGGACATATCGAATTACTTTAGAAACTCCTGATAATACCTATGCAGTCATCAATGATTCAACTCAACAATACGCTACTCCAACCGATGAAGAAAATGTCTTCACAATTGTATTGAATGACAAGAACTTAGGAAATTCAAGTGCGATTTATGGAGCTTTCCAACTTATTGAAAGAGAATATCGTTTAGGTGTTGAAGTTCGTGATTTAGATGGCAGACGTACGGATGAAGTTGAGATCGTTGTTACAAACGCTGAAGGAGAAGTATTCAGCGGTTCTTATAACCAATATCTACAATGGTTAACAGACGAAGAACTTCCAATGGGGCAATATACGATTACTCTAACTACTCCTGAAGGAACCGTTGCTGAAGTTAATGACTCAACGCAACAATATGCTATTCCTACTGATGAAGAAAATGTCTTTACAATTAATTTAAATGAAGAAAATCTAGGTAGCTCAAGTGCGATTTATGGTGCGTTTAGATTAGTTGAAGTTGATGATACTGATCCAGAAGTTCCAACGGATCCCGAAGAACCAGAGGAGCCTACCGCCCCTGAAGATCCAGAGGAACCTACTGATCCTAAAGATCCAGATGAAGATGACAATAATGACACAGAAGCTCCAGAAGATAAGGGCGATACTGAATCCCCTGATAAAAAAGATGATGTTGACTCGGAAGAATTACCAAAAATGGGGATGGTCACTACTCCAATTGGTATTGGTCTTGCATCGATCTTGACAGGACTTGGATTAGTCGTTATTGGTAAGAAAAAGAAAGATGAAAAATAATTAAGAAACAATTGTTTATCTTAATTTAATCAAAAGACACCGCTGGTAAGATGAACATTCTCTTACTAACGGTGTCTTTTAATATTTTTAAAGCTTTATTTTCTTCTCAATTCTTCTCGTAAGAAGGCCTACAACCATTGAAATACTCATAATTAAAATTAACGTCACCAAAACATACAGAATCGAATTCCAATCCCATCCTAACTTTAAATAGAAATCCCGCCATAAACTAACGAATATATAGTGGCTGAGATAAATATAGAATGAATATTTACTCAATGTTAGAAAAAGTTCATTAAATTTTTGATGGTTAAAAGGCGTTACAATCATAAATAACACAAGCATTGTAGAATAGTAAATAACAGTAGGCCGAGTTGAAGCTAACACTAAGTTAAAATCAAAAATCTCTCCAACTAAAAAAGGTGTTAAAACAACTAAAGTCATGGATAGTGCTAGCCCAATCCATATGGGCAATTTATATTTTTGAAGACGTTGAACCTTATCTTCAAAGTTCTTAGAAAACCAAATTCCAAAAATAAAATAAAAAATCCAATTGAAAAGATTGCGGTTCATGTAAAAATATTCGTGCACAATCCATATATCAGAAAGCTGACTGATGATCGTTATAAATAAAGAAATCAAAACACCAGTTTTATTCGAAATTTTTAAAAGTAACGGGTAAAACACATACAGAATAAGAATGACCGGTACGAAATACAAATGATTGTAAATTGTCCCTAAAAGAAAAGCTTTTAATAATTCCGAAAAATTTTCTACACTCCAGACATCCGAATAAGCTAAATAAATAAAATTCCAAATGACATATTGAGGAAAAATACTCAAAAACCTTGCTTTTAAGAAATCCCAATAACCTTCACTTTTTTCAAAACTCTCGGCCATCGTTAGTCCCCAACCAGATAAAAAGAAAAATACAGGGACCGCAAATCTTGATACTTGGTTAACTATAATTGAAAAGATATCCCCATCAGTCGCTAAAGGAGCAGTAATATGGATTAAAACAACGGCTGTAATCGCAAATCCACGAAGGATATCAAACTTTTCATATCTTGTACTCATTTTTATACACAGCTCTTCTCTATTTAAACTTCATAAAATAAAAGACGAAGTTTCTAATTATTTAACATTTTACACTATCTCTATGAAAAATGAGTGACAATAAGATTATACCTTTTAACAATTCTATCTCATTCATTACATAAATAAATGAATATCTCTAACAGAACTTGGAAAAAACTTCTGAAATCAAGGCCACTGGATATGAAACCAATTTTCGTAATCGCTAGATGGTCGAGGTCTCTAGACATGAGATCAAATTTCATTGTCGCTGGAACTTTTACAACTTAAATTCAAATAAAAAGGATGTAGCTTTAACCACATCCATTAACCCCTATCCATCTTCTGTTAAACTCCCCTATTATACGCAATTCTTGAACCTATCCTGTATCCTGAAAGTGCTCCTAATAATCCGCCTACTATTATGCCTATCCAACCAGTAGCTTCATAACCTCTCCCAGTCCATAATTCGAAGTCAGGATAGTAATTTCCATCGATGTATGTGCCAATGAAGAAACCAATTAAAGCACCGATTACAAGAAATATAATTCCACCAGCCACTCCATAAAGTGTCTTTTACTTATATGATTGACCACCTTCCTCATTTAATGAATAACGAATTCTTTATCCGAAATATTCTTTACTCATTACTTAATAATGCTCTACGCTCTAACTGTATAAAATGTTTTTAAAAATCCGCCAAATAAGGTAGGATTTAGATTAAATAACTCAATCGCGTATCGCCATCTTTTTGTAAGATTTTCTTCCTTAATAACAGGTGGATTTAATCATCAAAATATAGAAATTGGTTAGGAAGTCTGCAAAATTTTCTTTAATAAATATCATTTAAATTTCAGTTCATTATCTTTTCATATAAAAAAACTCCCTTTAAAATATTATATTAAAGAGAGTTCTAAACTTAATTATTTACTTACATTCTGGCCTGCAATTCGACCAAAAACGATAATATCTGTTACAGCATTTCCACCTATACGATTTGCTCCATGAACACCACCTGTTAATTCACCTGCAGCAAATAATCCTTCAATAATCTCTCCATTTTCATCTAACACATGAGTTTGAGTATCAATGGTAACTCCTCCCATTGTATGATGAATTCCTGGAGTTACTTGTAATGCATAATATGCTCCATTTTCCAATGATGTATCTAAATGTTGACGGTTAAACTCTTCATCATTTCCACTTTCGACGGCTTCTTGATATTTATCTAGTGTATCTGAAAGTGTTTCTGGATCGATTTCAAGTTTTTCAGCTAATTCTTCTATAGAATCGGCACTAACCGCATAGCCTTTTTCAATATAGCCATCTAAAGAAGCATTATCATTTCGGATGTCGTCATTTGTAATAAGATAAGCAATACCATCTGGCTGATCTAAAATATTTTTTGAAACAACATCTCTCGTTTCCAACTCATCCGTAAATCGTTGGCCATCTGTGTTTACTAAAATAGCTCCGTCACCACGTAAGCCTTCTGTAAATAAGTAACCTGATTCTGGGTCGGTCGTTGGATGAATTTGGATTTCTTCAATATCCGTTAACGCAGCTCCAACCTCTAGTGCCATAGAAATACCATCTCCGGTAGCTCCTGCGTGATTTGTAGTTGAAAATCCTTCTAAATCTGAACGGTATTCCTCAACCATTTCACTGTTTGCACCAAAACCACCCGTTGTTAATATGACAGATTCAGCGTTGACTGTAAAAGTATTATCTTTTGAATCTTTAGCTTCGACACCAACAACTTTATCGGACTCTTGAACCAATCCAATCGCTTCAGTATTTAGCATAATTTCTACGCCCAACTCATCCAATTTATCAGATAGAGTCTTGACAATGATTGGTCCCACAGGTGAACCATCCGCTGGTGTATGTATTCTAGGATTTGTAGCTCCACCTGATAAACTCACTCGAGTAAGTTCCGCTCCCATATCATTTAACCAATCCACAGCGTCTGCTGAGTTCTCTACTAAAGTTTGTAGAAGTTCTGGATCATTTACATCATGTCCACCTTCTAAAGTATCATCATAAAATGTTTCGTTACTGTCTTCAATACCTTCTTCAGCTTGATAGGTTGTCTCTGATGCATTCATCCCACCAGTCGCAAAGTTTGTATTCCCACCAACAATAGGCATTTTCTCTAAGATAACAACTGATTTTCCATTTTCTGCTGCCTCAATAGCAGCTGCCATTCCAGCGCCTCCAGCTCCGATAACAGCTACATCAACATCTATATCTTCTTGCAGGTCATTGTCTTCTGCTTCTTTGTCGCTTCCTGCTTTCAAGCTTTCTATATCTGCGCCTGCTTTTTCAAGTGCAGCAGTGATTGCAGCAATTAATCCTTCACTGGAAGAAGTAGCACCACTGACTACTTCTACATCCAAGTTTTGGGATTCAAGGACGTCAGAAGTAATTTCCTCTGCAGCGCCTCCTCCAATACTTGGGGTTTCGTCAGGCATTTCAGTCTCAATGTCTGTAATTTCATTTTCAGTTACAGTCACATGAGCAGTAATCGGTCCACCAAAACCTTCCGCTTCACCCTCATAAGTACCCGGCTCAAACATTGCTTCACTTTCTGATTGAGCACATCCGGTTGAAAAAACAACCATTAATAATAACAAAATAAAAGAACTAAATATCTTTAGTTTATTTCTCATTATTTACTCTCCTTTTCAATTTTTCTCCTTTTATGTGAAATAAGTTCTTGAACAACTATAATTTTATTCTTATAAAAACTTATTATGGTCTCACTACATAACAATACTATATTTTTTTATTTAAATCAATGTGATTTTATTCACTTTAATAAATTCATAAAATTAATGTGTTTTTTTACATCTAACAAGCTCGAGCAACAACTTCTCGTTTTATATTAAAAAATATACAAAAAGACCTATGCACTTTTGCATAAGCCTTATTAAAACGAACATTTCTTAACAAAATCGTTAGTTACCTAAAAATAACTCTCTAAAAGAGAACACTAAACTAGTAAACATGTTTACTTTACGTTAAAATCGCTTTATTTATGAACAATAAATGTTATCTTAGTAATAGAACAAATAAATGTTCAGGTTTAAGAAAAATTGATGAGCGCTTCAAAAATAATTAGTGCGATTCCATAGAAAAAATGAGGCTCTTCATCGCTGTATTTAGATAATCCTTTATACAGATCTATGCTTAAATCAAGTGTACTTGATTTTGCAATTGTGGAGGTGGTATTTCCAGTTAATGAAATAATATCTATATTATTTTTTGATGCTTGAAGGACGATATCCTTTAAAATAGTTGTTTCACCTGATTCTGATATGGCAATTAATAAAGATTTGGATGTGTCTTGTTCATCTAAAATTTTCAAATGAGAACGTAACAAGACCCGATAATCTCGAAGAACCAATACTTCATAAATATAATTTGCCACATGCTCTGAAAAACCAGTCGAAAGAATCATGATTTTATTCTCTTTATATTGATCCAGTAATCGTTGAAATTTTTCATGATTATTCTCAATAATTTCATAAGCAGAAGCTAACCCGCTTTGCTCAACGAAATGGCTTGGAATAGTAATCTCCGTATGATTTTTAATTTTTGAGATTAATTCGCTGTAGCCAGATAAATTCATTTTTTTCGTCAACTTGATAATTGTCGCTGGCGAAACAAAACATCCAGCTGCAACATCTCGAACAGTCAGCTGATCTATTTCGTCAAAATTCTGATTTAAAAACAATAATATTTGTCTTTCAGTATCTGTAAACAAGTACTTTTTATCTAATTCTTCAATGTTCATTTTCGTCCCTCTTTTACATTTTGCTAATTAAACTAAGGAGTGTATTAATTATGTCTAAAGAAAAATTTATTAATGATCCATGGGCTAAAACAAAAACTCGGAATAATTTACCTGGTGATGAAGTTATCTCTGCTCTACAAAAGTCGATTCGAAAAGGTTATACACAAGAAGCTTGTGAGTTCGCATATGAAATGTATATCACTTCCCCACAATTTGAAGATAAATTATGGAGAAGATTACTAGCAATTTCTGTTGAAGATATTGGTTTCGGGAACCCAGAAGCAAGTATCTATGTTAACAACTTAAACCAAATGCGTAGAGAATTTGCATACAATGAAGCAGACCGTGTAATGTTTGTTTTTCATGCGATTCGAATTTTAACTGAATCTACTAAAGATCGTTCAACTGATTTATTGAAAAACATTGTAATCAAAAGTTTTGCAATGGGATATGTACCAGAAATTCCTGATTATGCTTTAGATAAGCATACCACACGAGGAAAAGAAATGGGCAGAGACTCTTTCCACTTTTTAAATGACGCTAGTCAAGTTCATCCACAATTAGAAGTTGATAATAATTATAAAGAAACATACGAAAAAATCCTAGAAAAATATAACCCTGATAACACTGTAGAAAGTGCTTTTGAATTTAACCCATGGCAAATTTAGGAGGAAAAAATATGTATGAGGCTTTTATGAGTAAAATAGAAACAATATTAACACCGCTTGGTACAAAATTAGGAAATCAAAGACATTTAAAAGCTATTTCTAATGGGATGATGTTTGCTCTTCCTTTTATTGTCATTGGATCATTCTTTTTAATTTTTGCTAATCCACCAATTAATATGGAATTATACAATCCTGCTACAGCTAATGCATTTACTCGTTTTTTAGCAAGTTGGAAAAATTTTGCCGATACTTATTATTCTCAGATTACTCTACCTTACGATTTAACAATGGGAATTTTTAGTCTAATTAGTACTTTTGGAATTAGTAGTTTCTTAGCTAAAGAATATAAAATAAACGAAGCTTCTACTGGTTTTATTAGTGTAGTAACTTTCTTGCTCATCGCAGTTGAAGTCAACGAAGGCACCATGACTATGGAGTACTTAGGTACAAATGGATTATTTGTTGCTATCATTGTTGCATTGTTATCTGTTGAAATTTCACACTTATTTAATCATCCTAAATTTCAAATAAAAATGCATGAATCTGTTCCCTCTGCTATTACAGTTTTTCTAAATTCTTTAGTTCCTTTACTTGTTAATATCATTTTATTTTATGGATTAAGTTTAATAATAGTCGCAACAACAGGACAAGCACTCCCGCAGTTAATTATGAGTCTCCTTACTCCGGCGATGAACATCGCGAATAATCTTTGGGGATATATTGCAATTGTTACTTTCGGAAATTTACTTTGGTTAATCGGGATCAACGGTCCGTCCATTATCTTCCCGATTATTTTCACAATCGGAATTACAAATACAGGTGAAAATAGTGAACTTGTTGCTGCAGGTTTAGAAGCAACGAATCCAATGAACTTGCAGATGTTTCGTATTGCAATTATGGGCGGTTCTGGTGGAACATTAGGATTGCTGATGCTTATGTTATTTAGTAAAGCAAAACACTTAAAAACACTGGGTGGTATTTCAGCTATTCCTGTTATTAGTGGAATCAATGAACCATTAATTTTTGGTGTTCCCGTTGCCTTTAATCCGATATTTATCATTCCATTTTTAATTTCGCCGATTATTAACTTAATTTTAACTTACTATGCACAAGTCACGGGCATTATTTCAATGGGGTTCATCGTTGATCCTTCTTTTACCCCATTTTTCGCTCAAGCTTATCTTTCATCACTTGATTGGCGAAATGTTGTCTTTACATTTGTGTTAATTTTATTAAATGTTTTCATCTACTATCCTTTCTTTAAAGTACACGAAAGAAATTTAAAAATGGAAATGAATACCAATTCTGAAAATATTATTCAATCCATTTAAATCTTTAATATTTTTGAAATTAACTTATTATAAAAGAGCTGAGAATATTCCTCTCAGCTCTTTTTACATATGAAATAGGTTATAAATTAGATTCTTTCTACAACTCTAGTGAAATTAATTATTTTTAATATTATTCAAAGAAGTGTATTCTCTTATACTTTCTAAATATATTTAGAAGACTTTTAAGTGATAACCTCAAGATTCATTATTTTCTATGGCTGATTGTAGTTTTGAATCTGCTTGTTCTAAAGCTATCCGACGTGCTGTTCCTTCTTCTAACAAAGTAATTAAGGTCTCTTGATCTTCTTCTTCGATCGTCTTCTTTAGAAGATTGAATTGATCTTGAAAGTTTTCCATCACTGTTAAAAGTTCTTTTTTATTATAGAGGAACAGTTCATTCCAAAGCGGTGCATTAATTTTCGCAATTCGAGTAAGTTCACGATAAGTATCTCCGACAAAATCGGCGGTCTCACGTCCCGGTTGGTCGCTATTAATGAGAGAAACTGCGATAATATGGCAAAGTTGACTGACAAAGGCAATCATTTCATCATGTGTTTGAGGGTTTACTTCTCGTATTCGTTTAAACCCAAGCGTTTTTAAAATCCTGGTCAAAAAACTAATATTTTCTTGTTTATTCGATTCGACAGGTGTGATTAAGTAGTTAGCATTTTGAAAGACTTCACCATTCGCATAAGAAAACCCCTGACTTTCCTTACCGGCCATCGGATGACCAAAAATAAAATCGACGTCCTCTGGTAAGAATTTACTTATTTTCTCCACCAAGTCCCCTTTCACTCCAGTGGTATCTGTTAAAATAGCGCCCGTTTTAAAATCTTTTTGATGTATTTCTACAAAATCAACCACATCGCTTGGATAGAGAGTGATAATGACTAGATCCGCTTTTTGTAAAATTCGCTGGTTGCTTATTTCACCATAATCAATAGCTCCTTCTTGAAGTGCTTGGTCAAGCGTTTTTTGGTCATGCTCAATTCCCATCAAATAAACTGGAAATTCTTTTTGTTTTTTTAATGCCCAAGCAAAGGAGCCACCAATCACTCCTAAACCAACAATGGCAATTTTTAAAGGTTTTTGCATCACTCTAATCTCCTTGTTCAATATTTACAGGTTTAAAACAGCCGATGATTTGAATAAATTCACTAGCATATTCAAGATTTTTCCATAAAAGATGATAATTTCCAGCTAGATTACTCACATCCACTTCAATAAAGAAACCATACTTAAATGGTTGATCACGAATGGGCCTCGCATCCAAACCTTCTAAGTTACAGTCAAAAAGATTGAAGATATTTAGGAGTGTAACCAAGGAACCTGGCTGATGTTTCGTTTCAACGTACAGCATCCATCGCGTGCGTTTGGGATATTTCTGATAGTAAACTTCTAACTCTTCTTCAATCGTCTCTTGGCTCTTCTTCCAATGCTTGGCCATGAAAAAACGAGTAGTATTTGTCTTTTCAGACTGTATTTGATCCAATAGCGGTACTAAGTGATAAAGATCCCCATTTTGAGGTCCAGCAAGTGCTGCTTTAGTGATATCCTGTTCTTCATGGACATGCAAAGCTGCTTGAGCCGTGTCTATATAAGGAACAGCTTCAATATGAGGATGTTTTTCAAAAAAGGCTTGTGATTGACTAAGCGCCTCGGGATGAGAATAAACTTGTCGTAATTGTTCAATGGAAGAACCCGGAAGTCCCCAAAGGGTATGCCGAACTTCTTGGTAACGTTCTTCTTCAACAAAAATTGGACGTCCTTTAAATAAATCGAGTGTACGTGTGATTAAACCTGTCGTTGAATTTTCGACTGGAAAGACTCCTAGATCAACAACATCATCCACCAAATCTTCCAGCATCTCCTGAAAATTAGGATAGCTGACTAATTCTGCTTCTAACGCTTGACTTTTTTCTTGATTTAAATAACGTTGAATCGTTGTTTCAGAATAAGAGCCTGCAATTCCTTGATAAGCAATTTTCATGTTTTTCCTACTTTCTAACGTTTAATTCCTTGAATAAAAGCTTCTGTTCGGTCGCTTTCAGGATGGTTAAAAATTTGATCAGGAGCGCCTTGTTCTACAATGACACCATTTTCTAAAAAACAGACCTGATCAGAAACTTCTTTTGCAAAATTCATTTCATGCGTTACTAGAAGCATAGTTGTATTATTATGGGCAATAGACTGAATGATTTCTAAGATACCGCTAACCAGTTCAGGATCTAAGGCAGAAGTCGGTTCATCAAACAAGATAACTTCGGGTTCAATCGCCAATGCTCGGGCAATACCTACACGTTGTTGTTGACCTCCGGATAAGTGTACTGGGTAGTAATCCGCCCGATCCCCCATCCCCACTTGCTGTAGATAATGATGAGCAATCTCTTGAGCTTTTTCTTTCGGTAGATTTTGCACCATAAGTAAACTTTCCATCACATTTTCTAAAGCAGTCTTTTTTGAAAAGAGCGCATAGTTTTGAAAGACCATCGCTGTTTTTCGACGGATTTTTAAAATATCTTCTTGCTTCATAGTTTGTACATCTTGAGTGATATCGTCAATTTGAATTTGTCCTTTATCGGCCGGCTCCAAAAAATTAATACTGCGAAGCAAAGTCGACTTACCCGAACCAGATGAACCAATAATTGTCAAAACATCCCCTGTTGGTACTTCTAAATGGATATCTTTAAGCACTTGATGGTTTCCAAAAGATTTAAACCATTTTGATAATTTTAACATCGTAATCCTCCTATGATTGTTTAGTGTCAACGATTGAACTTTGTGTTTGCAATGGACGAGCGTCCACATTTAATTTTCGCTCAAGATAATGTACACTGCGCTCAATTAAAATACAGAAAATCCAATAGAATAAGGCCACTGCGATATAAGCTTCGAAGAAACGAAGGTTGGCTCCTGCTAGAATACGAGCTTGTCCCATAATATCGATAACAGTTACCGTAAAAGCGAGTGAAGTGCCTTTCAACAAACTAATCAAACTATTCCCTAAATTCGGTATCGCTACAACTAAAGCAGAAGGTAAGATAATTCGTCGCATAGTTTGTCTTTCTGTCAAACCAATCGATTTCGCTGCCTCAATTTCACTTGGATCGACCGATAAAATAGCAGCTCGGAAAGTTTCAGAATTATATGCTGCCTCATTAAGACCAAAAGCAACAAATACATACAAGAGTGCGGGAATTCCATTTACATCTATTGACCAATTAAAGCGTTGGTTGAACCATTGTACAACTAGCGGGAAGCCATAAAAGGCTAAGAAAAGCTGAACTAATTGTGGTGTTCCGCGCATGAAAGAAACAAACACATTAAATATTTGCGTTAATACAGGAACTTCATTAATTTTAATAACGGCAATTAAGAATCCTAAAGTAATCCCAATAACAGCTGCCACTATCGTCATCAGAATTGTAATCGGTAATTTTTCTAAAATGACTGGTAGCATTTTGAGAATCATTTCCGGAGCGAAAATTTTTCCGTCTGAAGAATTTTCTTCTCTACCGGTTGTTTGTTTTGCTACTTGCAGTCTATCTGCTTCAATGGCATCATTTTTAGCAATCATTTCTTCTGTAAGAATCGTGTCGTCACTGCCTAAGTATTTTTGACTAATTTCAGCAAGTGTTCCATCTTCTCTCATTTCTGCCAGCGTTTTATCGATTAAATCGCGTAACTCCTCATTTGCCTGAGGGTAGATGAAGTAAGATCCTGGTGGTCGAATCACGTCTTCATCTTCGATCGCATGTGACAGCAGCTCGATACCAAATGTTTCTTGAACGTCATGTAAATAAGTCGTGTTGTAAATCGTCGCATCAAAACGGCCTGAATGAACGTCGCGAATTATTGTAGATGGATCTGAATCAACGTACTGAATGTCTACAGCTAAATCCGGATTTTCTTCGTTCCAAGTTTCTAAAAACATCGACTGAGGAGACGCTGGAACTACCCCAAAACTTTTGCCTGCTAGGTCTTTTATTTCTAAGTTTTCTTCTTGGTCCATATCGGTAATAATCACATTATGCGTAATAACATATGGGTAAAGCGAGAAGATAAATTTCTCACGGCGCTCTTCATTCTCACCTAAGTTATTTGAAACCAAGTCAAATTTTCCTGAATCTAAACCGGCGAAAAGAGACGCAAATTCCGTAATTTCGTATGTAATATTAATATTGTCGAGACGTCGGTCTATTTCTTCTAAAATATCTATTTCAAGTCCCACCAAATTATTATCATCGTCGAAATAATTTAGCGGTTTTGTTTGTCCAGAAGTTCCTACCACTACTTGAGTAACTCCTTCTGTTTCACCAAGCTGACTTAAAATTTCTTGGTCAATAGCCTCGTTTTTCTCAATAATGTCTTCAGTTAATTCTGTATCATCTTGACCGAAGTGTTTTTCTGAAATCTCTCCCAAAGTTCCATCTTCTCGAAGTTGAACTACAACTTCATCGATAGCGTTTCGCAACTCTAGGTTTTCTGAATCTTTCTTGTATAAAAAGTAAGCGCCTGGCGGTTGAATTTCATCTTCATTTTCAATCGGGTGGCCAACTAAATCCAAACCAAAAGTATCAATAACATCTTGAAGATAAGTCGTTGAATAAATCGTCATATCATATCTTCCATTAGCCACTTCGCGAATGATGTTGGCCCCGTCTGTATCAATATACTCCAGCTGAATGGCTTGATCTGGGTTCTCTTCATTATATTTTTCCATGAATATTGCTTGAAGCGACCCTGCAACCAGTCCCATTGATTGACCAGCCATATCTTCAAGAGTAACATTCTCTCCTGCATCTGGTCGTGTAATTAAAACATTATGAGTAATCACATAAGGATTTTTAGAGAATAAGTACTTTTCACGACGCTCAGCATTCTCACCAATATTATTTGCGATCAAATCAAATTTCCCAGAATCCACTCCTGCAAAGAGAGATGCAAATTCTGTAATTTCATACTCGAATTCATAGCCATCCATTTTTTCCTCAATAGCATTAAATAAATCAATTTCAAAACCAGCCAATTCATTACTTTCATCATAGTAGTTGTAGGGCTTTGATTGAGCTGAAACTCCTATTGTAATAACTTTGTTTTCTTGATCTTGATTGTTCGCTTCTACTATTTTACCTTGTGGGCTACCAAAACTGAGTAATACACCCAACAAAGTCAGTAATGCAATAATCTTCCTCTTCATATTTTTCATCCTCCGATTTTTAAAGTCTTCAATTAGACTTTGATTTACAAAATAAAAACACCTATTTAGAATACTAATCTAAATAGGTGCGTTAAGGTTATATATTGGCTTAATTTTGAAACAACCACTTAGATTAAGTACTCTAGGTGGCCAGGACAGCTGAATAATCTTTAGCCATTAGAGATACAATTCAGTTTGATGACTGAGTTTGCATCCATAATGTTAAATCTTATGTCTACAAACTGTACCTAAAATAGCTAAAGAAGAAGTTATTTTTTAATTGTTGCATTTGCTTATCCAATTTTATCTTCTCCTCAATTAAGTTGTAAAGACATAATACCACTCCAATTATTTAAGTCAAGGTAAATTTTAATCTAATTCTAATTTTAAATCCAATTATTCTGTTTTTTAGCCTTAGTATTAGAAAGTTTTCTTATTAGAAGTGGGATTTATTTGGAACTGGAGTTCCAGTTCTCAGATAATCCATTTAACTAAGAGTGGCGGAGCTCCAGTTCTTAGATAATCCATTTAACTAAGAATGGCGGAGCTCCAGTTCTTAGATAATCCATTTAACTAAGAATGGCAGAGCTCCAGCGCTAGCCTATTCCAATTTTAGAAGCATAGCAATACTATATTGTACAAAACATTCATAAAATTCACTCTAAAAGATCTTTTCGAAGGAAACATTTCGCTTGGGGCGAAATGTTCTCTACCTAATTCTTAGAAGGGATGAAATTTGCGAGCAAATTTCTACAGTATGGATTAAAAGAATAAAAAATCTATTTTTTCTTCTAAAGTATTTAATTAATCTTTATCATCTTTAATACTATTTCCAGTTTCCACTTCATTATCATCATACGATACCCAATCACTATAACTTCCAGCGTATAATTTTACGTCCGTAAAGCCAGCCATTTTCAAAGCAATATAATTAGGCGTAGCAGAGACTCCTGAACCACAATAAACAACAACTGAATCATCTTTATCCAATTCAGAAAATCTGTCTTTCTGCTCCTCCTCGCTCTTAAACGCACCATCACGTAACCCTTCACCCCACACTTTATTAATCGCTCCGGGAATGTGCCCAGCTACTTTATCGATTGGCTCGACTTCTCCTAAATATCGTTCATTAGCTCTCGAATCAATTAAAACCGTTTGGTCTTTGTCATTTTCGACAATGTCCTTGACTTCCTTTACGGAGGCTAACATGTCTTTTTGAATGTTTACCTCGTATTTTACAGGGATGGATTTGGGGATTTCTTTTGTTATAGGATATTCCGCTTCCATCCAGCCAGCAAAACCTTCGTTTAATACATAAACTTTTTCATGTCCAACATATTTTAGTAGCCACCAGAAACGAGAAGCATACATTGCGCTACCGTCGTCATAAGCGATAACGGTTTTTGATTTATCGATTCCAACTTTTTCAATATCTTTTTTAAATTGATTTAAGTCAGGAAGCGGATGTCTTCCACCATGTTTCGAAACTGGTGCTGACAGTTGCTCTTTTAAATCAAAATGAAAAGCGCCTGGGAGGTGACTTTCTTGATAAAGTTCTTTCCCTAAATCAGAATTAGCTAAGTCATATCGACAATCTATAATTTTAACTTCTTCATTCTCTAAATTCTCAATAAGCCATTCTTTATTCACTACAAAATCCAATTCAATTTCCTCCTCTGGTATTTTTAGTATTTCATATATTTTTTCTTTATTACTATATAATTCATCTACTAAATAATTATAGCCTTTATTCATCTTGTCTCCTAATTTTTCTTAAAAGCAGTCTGTGTCAATTTTTTCTCGGTGCCGTTATTTCCTCATGATTTAGGGCACTCTATTTTTGTACACTTTTGATTAAT
>JBCLPZ010000025.1:0-15521 GCA_041223305.1 Carnobacteriaceae bacterium 52-44
CTTTAGCTAACAGTTCCTACTGCCAAGTCTGTAGTGGACTTTCACCACCAAGTTGTCACCCATGCCGGGCGCACATCAAATGAAAGAGGCCTTCAAAAGGCCTCTTTTTTGCCGATTGAACGACTATTATTTGACGGTTGTAGATACTTTTGCTATAATTATCTCGAATTCGAATTAATTATTTTTAATTCAACATAAAGGAGAAAATATTATGGATGAATCAATAAAAGGAATACATCACGTAACAGCTTATACAGATGATGTCGAGAGAAACTATAAATTTTTTACAGAAATCTTAGGTATGCGCCTTGTCAAAAAAACAGTGAATCAAGATGATATCCACACTTATCATACGTACTACGCTGATCATATTGGAACACCTGGAACGACAATGACGTTCTTCGGAAATGACAAATATCCTGCAGGAAAGCACGGGACAAATTCAGTAACAAGGGTAGGTCTGCGAGTACCTAGTGACCAAGCACTTGAATACTACGAAAAACGTTTCAATGAATTAAACGTGAGACATCAAGGAATACAAGAAGTATTTGGAAAAAAAGTCTTGCCTTTTGAAGAAACCGATGGACAACGTTACCAACTTGTATCTGATGAAAATAATGAAGGAATGACTGCTGGTAAACCATGGGAATTAAGCCCAGTACCTAGTGAATATGCGATTCATGGATTAGGACCAGTTGAAATCACGGTGTCATATTTTGAGTTTTTCAAAGATAACATTATAAATTTATATGGCTTTGAAGTCATTGCTGAAGAAGAAAAGGCGTCTTTGCTTGAGATTGGTGAAGGTGGAAATGGTGCACAATTAATTATTATAGAAGATGAATCACAACCATCAGCAGAACAAGGAACAGGAGAAGTTCACCATATTGCTTTAAGAGTGGATAACCGTGAGGCTTTAAAAGCTTGGGAAAAACAATATGAGGAAATGAATCTCAAACATTCAGGTTATAAAGAAAGATACTATTTCGGAGCTGTCTATGTGAGATTATGCCACATTTTATTCGAATTATCTTCAGATGAACCAGGCTTTACAATTGATGAACCTTATGAAACATTAGGAGAAAGTCTAGCTTTACCTAAAGCATTTGAAGAAAAACGAGAGGAAATTGAAAAGAAAGTTCGTCCATTTGACACAACAATCGATCATTCAAATAAATAAGAAATAATGGGAGAGGATTGCGATAAGACCTCTAAAAAGAATACATCATATATCAGCTACTGTCGGAGATCCAAATGAAAATTTACAATTTTATCGAGACGTTCTTATGTTACGATTAGTAAAGAAAACAGTAAATTTTGAAGATGAAAACAGGTACCATTTATATTTTTCCAATCAAAACGTAGACAATGGGACAATTATAACTTTCTTTCCTCGGGAAGATGATTTGTATGGAGAAGTAGGCGGAGGGCAGGTAAGAACGATTGGTTTTTCAATCCCCAAGTACTCCTTTGAATACTGGTTAGAGCGATTAAACCTCCATCAAATAAAATTTTCTGAAGGATTCTTTAATAATAAACGAGCATTGATATTTAAAGATCCTCATAATTTATCCATTGTGCTAGTAGAAACGGAATTAGAAATAAAAGATGAAAATATACTAGGATTCTACGGTGTAGAGTTATTATCAACTAAGCCTACTGAAACAGTTCAATTTTTAATCCATAAAATGGGTTTACTACTAAATGAAATTACGGAAGAATACTATCATCTAGAAATGGTCGGTAAAGAGAAACATCGGATTCTAGTGAATAAGACACCTCATGAAAAAGGTAGATTAGGAATTGGGACTTTGCATCATATTGCTTGGTCAGTGCCGGATGAAGATCATTTAGTTGAGTGGAAAGAAAACCTAGAAAAAGACCGAAAATTATTAGATATTCAAAATCGAAAATATTTTCTTGCTACTTATATGAGAGACCCGGGAAGTATTATTTATGAATTAGCTACAGAGGGACCAGGATTTTTAGTAGACGAAACGCGAGAACAGTTAGGACAAAAGTTAATGCTTCCAGAAAAATATGAATCTAAACGAGATGAAATAGAAGAAAGTCTGCCTAAGCTACATTAAAAATTAACTTCTAAATAAAAAAATAGATAGTTTCATATATAAACTACCTAGAATACCAATCGTTGTATATTGAAAACAATAAGATATGCAACGATTTTTTGTTTTTATTCAATTGTATGCTAATCTTTTGATTATAATAATGACGAGGTGAATATTTTTGGATAAAAAAGATTTAGAATTTATTATTCGTCCAATCGAATCTAAAGATAATAAGGCCATTCAAGAAATCATCCAAAAAAGTTTGGAAGAGGTCAATTTAGACAAACCTGGAACTGCCTATTTTGATCCACAATTAGGCCAGTTATATGAATTTTATAAAACTGCAGAAAAAGGTGATTATTGGGTTGCTGTCGATGAAAACAAGCAAATTGTGGTCGGAGGCATTGGAATAGGAGCATTTGGCGATTATGAAAATATTGCTGAACTTCAAAAATATTATATTTCAGAAGAATATCAAAATCGTGGTATTGGCCGGTTATTGTTTCAAGAAGCTATAGATTTTGCTAAAGAAAATTTATACCATTCGATTTACCTAGAAACAATGGATACATTGCATAAAGCCAATTTAGTCTATGAACATTATGGTTTTAAACAACTTAGTGAACCATTACCTGGTAGTGAACACGGCTTAATGAATAGATGGTATATGAAAGAGTTATGAAACGGTATATTTTCTTTTTGTTTAATGATTAAAACAATTATACTAATAAGACAATACATTTTGAAGAAAGGAACCAACAATGAATCCAAAATATAATCAACTATTTGAATCTTTTACTTTAAATCAGGGGTTAAATTAGATAATCGATTGTTAATGGCACCAATGACAACAAGCTCTTCTTTTGAAAATGGAATGATTACAACAGACGAACGTATTTATTATCGCAGACGAAGCAATGGTGTAGGGGCAGTACTCACAGCTTGTGCACATGTGCGCGAGGATGGAAAGTTTGCCTCTTCTCCAAATGTTTCTGCAGATAAATATATCAAAAGTCTTTCAAAACTTGCCCAATCTATACAAAGTACCGGTTCAAAAGCGATTTTACAGATATTTCATGTGGGACGTATGGGGACAGCATCTACTTTAAGAGGTGTTCAACCAGTTAGCGCTAGTGCTATCCCTCCTTTACGTGAAAATGCAGAAGTTCCACGAGCTTTACCAGAAGAAGAAGTTTATGAATTAGTAGAAGCTTTCGGTGAAGCAACAAGGCGTGCGATAGAAGCAGGATTTGATGGGGTTGAACTTCATGGAGCGAATACTTATTTAATTCAACAATTCTTTTCGCCACACTCTAATCGCCGTGACGATTTTTAGGGTGGATCTTTAGAAAAGCGGATGAACTTTCCAATTGAAGTCGTTAAAGCAGCACAAGCGGCTATTGAAGAGCATGCGAAGAAGCCGTTTATCTTTGGTTACCGTCTTTCTCCTGAAGAGTTAGAAGAACCTGGTATTACCCTAGAAGATACAATTGCTTTAATGAATAGATTAAAGACATTTAATTTAGATTATTTCCATATTTCTTTAGGTGATATTTTTACGTCGTCTATTAGAGATTCTAAAAATCCAACACCTATACTTCAAATTTTACAAAAAGAAGTGGAGAAAGATATTCCATTGATTGGTGTAGGCCAAGTAGCTACACCGGATGATGCGGTAAAAGCCATGAATGATTTTGGTATTCCGTTAATAGCAATTGGGCGACAGTTAATTGTAGATCCTGATTGGGTTGAAAAAGTTGAGGATGGAGAAGAAGAAACAATTTTAACTGAAATAAAAACAAGCAATCGCGAAGATTTAAAGATTCCAGATGCTATGTGGGAATATGTACGTAGTCGACCGAATTGGTTACCAATTGTAGATTAAATAAAGAAACTGTACAGCTGTGAAATAATCAGTGTACAGTTTTTTTAATCTTTCCATTTGACTTGAAGCTTACTTCAAGAGATATACTGAGTGTTAGAAAATATTTTGTTAAAGAAAGAAGGAGTATCTATGGAAAAACCCTATGTATTTATACACACTCACACATCAATCGATGGAAAAATTAATTCAATGGATTCACCGAAATGGGCGAAAAACAACGGTTGATAATCGTTCAGAACAAATAGAACCCGATTTAGATGAAGATGCGGCTTTAGTGCCAGAAGACGACTTTGTAGCAGTTAATGATGCACCACAGTATTATGTCTCGATTGATCCTTCTGGAAAGTTAGTCTGGTAAGATAACTGGATTGATTATGCAAACGTCAAAACTCATATTATTACTGTTTTAACCAAAAAAGCAAGTAATGCTTATAAAGATTATTTAAGACGTAAAAAAGTGTCTTACATTATAGCCGGCGATGAGACACTTGATCACGACCTAGTTTTATACAAACTAAAAGAGTTATTTGGAATGGAACGTATTATGATTGGTGGAGGCGGAACGCTTAATTGGTCATTTTTACAAGCAGGACTTGTTGATGAAGTGAGTATTGTGATGGGTCCTTTCGCAAATGGTGATTTTGATATGCCAGGTTTATTTAAAGCAGCAGATCCGTATTCAACTATTGAACCTATTACATTTTTAGTTAAGGATGTACAAGTTCTTGAAGATGATGTCGTTTGGCTAAGATATACAGTAGATAAATGAATTTTGAATGTTTTATAGAAAAAATTTTAGTGTTTTAAATATTATTTAGTTCATTCAGCGATTAAAAACGAAAAAAATAATAAAAACATTGGTATTTGTTGATGTACAAGAGTATAATGTACAATCGTAAGAGATTGATTGTATTACATGTATTTTGTGAGCATGTATTTACGATACTCTTTTAATAATAAATCATACTTACACGTCCTTTTAGTAAGTGTGTGAAGGAGAGCTAATGATGAAAATTATTATTATTGGGGGAGTAATTGCAGGAATAGAAGCTGCACTACAGGCTAGAAGAAATTCCGAAGACGTTAGTATTACTATCTACGATAGAGACTATGACATTGCACATACAGGCTTTGCTACGCACTACGTTGCGGGTGGAGTAGTTGAAAATGTTGATCAATTAGTATTGAAAACACCGGAATGGTTTAAAAATCGTTATAATGTAGACATCCGTACTGGACATGATGTTACTCAGATTGATTATGAAGACAAAAAAATCATTGGTACAAACTTAACATCAAATGAAGAATTTGAAGATACTTTTGATGCTTTGGTTTTTGCAAATGGTTCTGTTGTAACTGTCCCTCCTGTTTTTAGAGATAAAGAATTTACAAACGTATTCACAATTAAAAGTGTACAAAATGCTAGAAGACTTTTAGATTTTATTGAAAAAGAACAGCCAAAAACAGCGATTGTTATTGGTACAGGCTATATCGGTCTAGGTGTTTCTGAGCAACTGACCAATGCAGGGATTAAAGTTAAAACAGTAGATTTCTTAGAATATCCTATGGCACAGTTAGATCATGATACTTCCGTTCATATTGCAAATATTTTAGAAGATAATGGTGTTTCTTTCCACGGAAACGAAGGAGTTGTTGAACTGGCTAGTCATAACGGCGAGTTAGACAGCGTTGTAACTTCGCAAGGTCATGAATATGAAGCAGACATGTTTATTGTTGCGACTGGTGTACGTCCAAATACAATATTAGCTGAGTCTATTGGAGTAGAAACAGGGCCGAGTCGCGCAATTAAGGTAAATGAAAAATTAGAAACGAATCTTCCAGGAATTTATGCGGTTGGTGACGTTGCAGAAGCTTTCCATGCAATCACTAAAGCACCTTTCTATCTACCATTAGCTACTACAGCTGTTAAAATGGGACGTGTTGCGGGAGATGTTATTACTGGTGGCGACATGCGTTTTGCTGGAGTACTTGGAACATCTGCAGTACGTTTATTTGGTCAAACCATTGCTTCAACAGGAATGACAGAAGACGCCGCTAGAAAAGCAGGAATTGAGCCGGTTGTATTAGTAACAACTAAACCAGCTGTTTTAGAAATCATGGGTGGAAAAGATATCCTAATTAAAGCAGTGGCTGACCCTGAAACAGAACAATTATTAGGTGTTCAAATGATCGGCCCTGAAGGTGTAGAAAGAAGAATTGATGTGTTTGCAACAGCTATGCAACTAGGTGCTAAAGTTTCTGACCTAGCTAATCTAGACTTAGCCTTTACACCACCAATTTCAACACCAACAGACCCTGTAATGTATACAGGTTTATTATTGACAGAGGCTATTGAGAAATGTCCTCTAATCACACCTGAACAATTAAATGAAGCAATCGAAAGCGATCGCGATCTTACAATCATAGATGTAAGAAATAAAGATAGCTATGAAAAAGATCATATTCAAGGAGCTATTAATATACCAGTAGATACTTTAAGAGAGGCCCAAGAATCATTAAATAAATCTGATAAAATTATTGTTTACTGTGGAAGTGGAAATTCTTCGACAGTAGCACAAGAAATTTTGGTCAATGTAGGCTTTGAAAAAGTTTATAATTTAACTGGTGGACTTTCAAACTATAGAACACTGAATGAAGAAAATTAATATATAATCGGAAAAAGACGCTAGATTCGAATTTTTAGCGTCTTTTTAATTTAAAAAAACCTTCCTTTTTGAATAGACAGGAAAGAGGCAGGATATTTTTGTCATTTCAGCAATTTTCTTCTATAATTCAATTAATCATTATGTAATGAGGTGATATAGACATTGTCAAAATTTGAACAAGAAAAACGTGTAAAAAGTGGAATTCGAACGGGCCTTGTCGGTTTAGCCACAAATGTCTTTTTGTTAATTATTAAATTAATTGCTGGTCTAACAGCGGGTAGTGTGTCTATTTTAGTAGATGCGATGAATAGTTTAGGGGATAGTGTTAGCTCACTTTTTACTATCGGTGGATTCTATGTTGCTAATAAGCCAGCTGATCGTGAACATCCTTATGGGCATCAAAGAGCTGAATATATTAGCGGATTATTTATTGCGATTACTATTTTGATTGTAGGTTTTCAGTTTCTACTTCAATCTATTAACCGAATTCTTAATCCAACAAGCGTTTATAGTTCTCGTTTAGTTCTTATCCTATTAGTCATTTCTATTTTGATGAAAGTTAGTTTAGGCTTCTATTATCAAAACCGAAGCAAGCAAATGTCTACTCAATCAAATACAGTCCTTGCTTTAAAAAAAGATAGCTACAACGATGCTTTAATGACTTTAGTGATTATTATTTCTTATTATATTGAAATTCAATTCGGCTGGTATATCGATGGATATGTAGGAGCTGGAGTAGCAATCTTTATTTTATATTCAGGTTTTCACTCTATTCTTGATTCATTTAATGATTTACTAGGAACTCGTCCGGATGTACATTTAATTAGTAAAATGCAAGAAGTGCTCGATTCTTTTAAAATTCCAATTGGTTATCATGATTTGATTATTCATAAATATGGTCCTAATAAAGTTTTTGCGACTGTCGATATTGAAATAGATTCTAGAATAAGCTTAGTTAAAGCACATAAAATCATTGATGAAATTGAACAAGAGTTTGAAAAACAGTTCAATATTAAATTGGTTAGCCACTTAGATCCAATCGTCCTAGATGATGAAGAACAAAATCAAATTTACACTTTAGTAAAAAATGTATTGAAGTCTTATCATTCTGATTTTCATTTCCATGACTTTAGAGTCAAAAAATTTGAAGATGAAAAAGAAATTCATTTTGATGTTGTGGTTCCTAATGATGTAAAAGAAAATGATCAAGAACTACACTACAAAATAACAAGTGATATTTATAGAGAATTCAATGATTATCCTATTTATATTAAATTCGATCGGGATTATATTTTAGATGAAGTGAACAAACGTAAAGATGAACATCAAGAATAAAAATAGACTTCTTTTTATGGTCTATTTTTTTACTCTTATTGTTTACTTTCAGGAGAGTATTGATAGTAGTTTTCTTTTTAAATATTATATAGAAAATTAAGGTATAATAAGGTTCATTATGAATAAGTTTAGCCACTTTAAAAATATTCTTTCGAATTCGTTGATTTCATAAATAAATCTGTGTATAATGTAAACCGATATGGATTGTTACTGGTTATGCAGGCAAAACCTAAATATATACACGATAAGTGTGGCACTATTGTATAAATATACAGAGAGGTGTCGCTTATTGCGTATTTATTTAGGTTTTTTTGTTTGGGAGGAGGTATAGAATGAAGATTAAGCAAATATTCAATAATAATGTAGTTTTAACTACAGATGGGGAAGTAAATGAAGTCGTTGTTATGGGACGTGGAATTGGTTTTCAGAAGAAAAAAGGAGACACTATTGATCAAGCTCTTATTGATAAAACATTTATATTATCTGAAAACGTATCAAAATCAATTTTTCCAGATATTTATCACCAATTATCCGATGATGAAATTGATGTCGTTGTTGAAATTATTAGTTTAGCAGAAGATAAACTTGGTTTAGAATTTCAATCGAATATCTACATTGCGCTTGCGGATCATATTCACTATGCTCTTGATCGAATGCAACAATTGATTCCTTTAACAAACCCTTTAAATTATGAGGTAAAAAAGTACTATCCGGAGGAATATAAAGTCGGAGAAATGGCTTTAAAGCTTATTGAAGACCGTTTAAATATTTCATTATATAAAGATGAAGCTTCTTCTATAGCTCTTCATTTTGTTACGGGCCAAAAAGAAGGTTACTTAATTGCACAAACGATTAAAGTTACTGAAATCGTACACAATATTTTAAATATTGTTCGAATCTACTTTGGCACAAACTTTGATGAAGAATCTGTTTCTTATGCACGATTTTTGACGCATATCCAATATTTTGCACATCGTGTTGTATTCGGAGAACACGAAGGAGAAACGGACTCTTTTTTATATGAACAAATACAAGCATCATATCCAAACACTTTTGAATGTGTAAACCGAATCAAGCATTATGTGAAGTCAACCTATGATTTTGAAATGGGAGAAGATGAGCAAGTGTATCTTACAATCCATATCGAACGTATTATGTCTGAAAAATAGACAAAAAAGATGGGAGAAAAAGATGGCGAATAAAAATTATGAAGAGTTAGCTCGCGATATTATTGAAAATATCGGTGGAGAGGAAAACGTTACAGGTTTACGTCACTGTATTACACGCTTACGGTTTAATTTAAAAGATGAAAGTAAAGCGAATACAGATTATTTGAAAAAACGTGATGGTGTTGTAACCGTTGTCCAGAGTGGTGGACAATATCAAGTCGTTATTGGTAATGATGTAGCGGATGTTTATGAAGCAATTACTGAACAATCAAATATCGGTGGAGACAGTGGAGGTTCATCTGAGCCTGATAATAGTGATTTATCCGTACTTGATCGTTTAATTGATACACTTTCTGGTTTATTCCAACCTTTCTTAGGTGTTTTAGCAGCGACAGGGATGATTAAAGGGCTTGTGGCTATTTTAGCTGGTTTTGGAATGGATCCAACTAGTGGATTATATCAAGTCTTAAATATGGCTGGAGACGGATTCTTCCAGTTTTTACCGGTTGCTTTAACCATTACAGCAGCAAATAAATTTAAAATGAACCAATTTACTGCATTAGCAGTTTCTGCTTTGTTATTATATCCATCATTAGGTGTGCTAGCAGAAGGTGAATTATTATACACATTATTTGCAGGGACTCCTTTTGAGTCGGAAGTCTTTTCAACATTCTTAGGTGCACCAATTATTTTACCACCTGGTGGAAGCTATTTTGGATCAGTAGTTCCAATTATTTTAGCCATTTGGTTTGGTTCAAAAGTTGAAAAATGGGTGAAGAGTTGGATGCCTAAACTTATAGCTACATTCTTTACACCATTTGTAACAGTGGCAATTGCTGCACCAATTGCTTTACTAGTGATTGGACCAGTAGCAACATGGGCTGCTAGTTTAATCGGTTGGTTATTTACAGGGTTGAATAACTTTAGTCCAATATTATTTGGAGCTGTTTTAACAGCTGCATGGCAAGTATTAGTTATCTTCGGTTTACATTGGGGAATTGTACCAATTGGTTACCTACAATTGTCTGAATTAGGTTACTCAACAATTCTTGCACAAGTAAGTACCTCAACTTTTGCAGTATTCGGGGTATTACTTGCAATTATGTGGAAAACAAAAGAACAAAAAACACGACAAATTACAGGTGGGTCATTACTTCCGGCATTCTTTGGAATTACTGAACCTGCAATCTACGGTATTGTATTGCCAATGCGAACACCATTTATTGTTACAATTGTGGCTAACGCATTAGTTGGTTTATATACAGGATTTGTTGAATTAGTAACTTATCGTACAGGTGGACTTGGAGTATTTGCGATTCCAAACTATATTGAAGATGGTGGGGCGTTAACTGCTAACTTCTGGCATAGAATTATTTCATATGGTGTTGCAATTATTTTAGGTTTTGCAATCATGATGTTTGTAAAAGTTCCGAATTTAGAAGATGACGAAGGATTAGCTGAAGCTACACCAGATGTTGATGGTGACGATACGCCAGGCGCTAATGGTTCAACTGACTCAGCTGCTACTGGAACTGCTACAACCGAAGAAATGCAAGAATCAGCAAAACAAGAGATTGTGGCTAGTCCTTTAACAGGTGATATTGTTAAACAAGACGATATTGAAGATGAAGTATTTGCGAGTGGAGCAATGGGTAAAGCTATTGCAATTAACCCAACAGATGGTGTTGTTTATGCACCTGCTAATGCCACAGTAACGACAATCTTCCCGACAGGTCATGCAATTGGTTTAACAACAGATAACGGTACTGAGATCTTGATTCATATTGGATTAGATACGGTTGAACTCAATGGAGAAGGTTTTGAAAAATTTGTTGAGACAGATGATGTTGTAGAGGCTGGGCAAAAATTAGTTTCATTTGATATTGATTTCATCAAAGAACGAGGATTTTCTGTTCAAACTCCAGTTGTTGTTACAAACAGTAACAATTTAGAAGATGTTTTGTTTACGACAGAAAACTCAGTAGAACAAGGGGATTACTTGTTTACTTCAGTAAAATAAAATAAATAGATCATTATAGTGAGGCATACAAAATAAATAATCTGTGTGTCTCTTTTTTATATTTATAACTATGCCTCTAAAGCATAAACCTATACAACATAAGTAATATGAATATATTTTTACTGTGTTATCATAATAATTGAATGGATATTTAATTAAGAATTAGATATTCAAGTTCATTATTTTCTGGAGGATTTAAATATGGAAAGCGGTAAATCGAGGAGTAATAAGCACTGGATAGTACTAATAGTTGTGTCTTTTATGTTTGCAGCTCATGCTGGAATTATAAATAATGTTATTGGTGTATTTTATTCTCCGGTATCTGAAAGCCTAGGAATTTTAAGAGGAAACTTTGCTCTTCATTCAACAATTACAATGTTATCCGTTGGGTTTGTTTCTTTAATTGTTCCTAGCATCATTCACCGTTTTGGTTGGAAACTATCTTTAACAATTGGAGTTATCCTTTCATTTATTGGAACAGCAGGAATGGCATTTACTGAAAATTTAATGGTCTTCTATATTTTAGGTGCTATACGCGGTATTGGTGGAGGATTCTTTGGATTGGTACCAATGGCTATGCTGATTAACAATTGGTTCATTGAAAAGAATGGGTTTGCAATAAGTATTGCTTCGGGTTTTAGTGGCCTTATTGGAATGGTTTTCGCCCCTATATTTGCATCAATCATCGCAAATTTAGGTTGGAGAAATGGCTTTATAGCCATGGGGTTCGCGATTGTAGTTTTTGCTTTGCCCGCTATATTATATCCTTATAGTTTAACTCCGGAAGAAGATGATTTAGTCCCTTATGGTTATAAAGAGACTGAAAATGGCCAATCAGAATCAACTGTTTCTGGACAAGATAATATGAATACTAAAACAATTATGGCTAGTTTTATCGCTATGATAATATTCTCAGTGTTGCATACAAATATTTTAGGTATGAACCAACATCTATCTAGTTATGGAGAATCTATTGGTATGTCACTTCAGTTAAGTGGCTATATGTTGTCAGCAGTTATGCTAGGAAATATATTCTTTAAATTAGTCATTGGCCCTTTAACTGATCGTTTCGGGGCGATTAAAGCTACTTTGTTCATGAATGCTATGAATGTCATTGGACTTTTAATCTTAATTACATCAGAAGCAGAATATCCAACGATTTTTGCTGCATTTTTATTTGGATCTGTATTTAGTGTAGGCTCTGTTGCTTTGCCATTATTATCAAATCAATTTTTTGGAAAACGATTATCTGAGAAAGTTTTTCCGACATTAACATTTACTTCAAGTTTAGGTTCTGCTTTCTCAAATACAATGGTTGGTTACATTTTTGATTTTACAGGAAGTTATAGTTCAGCTTTCTTAATTGCTGTAGCCTTTCAAGTTTTAAATTTATTTATGTTATATATCGCTTATAAAAATTCAATACAAATGACAAAAAAATAATTAGAAATAATTTTTAATAGCAAGGAGGACTAGGATGGGAGTCCGTTTATAAAAGTGTTTTTTAGCGATTGCAGAAGAAAGGAGCATTTCAAAAGCATCTAAAGTACTTCATATCACACAACCAACTTTGAGTCGACAAATTAAAGATTTTGAAGAAACGTTAGGAACACCTTTATTTGATCGAAATAAAAAAATGGAACTAACAGCGGCAGGACTATTATTAAAGGATAGTGCTCAAGAAATCTTTGAGTTGGTGAATAAAGCAACAGATGAATTTGATAGCCAAAGAAAAGAACTTTTTAGTGGAAAGATTTCTTTTGGCTGTATCGAAGGATCTGGCTCCGATATTTTTAGTGAACTTGTAGCTACTTCCCATGAAAAATACCCACATGTGACTTATAATGTTTTCACAGGTACTGGCGATGATATATCTGATCGGATTGATCAAGGAAATATTGATTTTGGAATATTACTTGAACCTATACATTTATACAAATATAATTCCATACGATTTAACAATCCGGAGTCATGAGGTGTATTGATTCATCAAGATCATCCTTTAGCTAATTTTGAATTTATATATCCAGGCGATTTAATTGAAGAACCACTTTTTATACCTGGGCGAGAAGCAATCATTCAACGTGGCTCAAAATGGTTCGGTAAAGACAGAGAAGAACTTAATGCAGTAGCATATTATAAACTCATGTCTAACATTTCTTTGCTGGTTGAAAAGAAAGTAGGGATCGCAATAGGAACAAATAGCGCAAGTTTGCATTATCAAAGTGAGTGCACAAAATTTATACCATTTAAATCCATAGAAAAGAGTCATAGTTTATTAGCTTGGAAAAAAGATCGTCTTTTATCGCCGACAGTAGAAAAATTATTGAACATAGTGAACAATTATTAACTGAAATTTAATGAAGAAAGTTTTTAATTAACTCGTTAAAATGTTATAATAATAGTATATGAGGACTCAGATAATTAGAAATTTTTATCTGAGTTTTTAAATTATGAGGAGGAATAAAATGGCTTTTCCAAAAGACTTTTTATGGGGTGGCGCAACAGCTGCTAACCAGTATGAGGGTGGATACAATGAAGACGGCCGAGGGTTAGCTAACGTTGATTTAGCACCGCACGGTAAGGATCGTTATCCAATTATTTCGGGACAAATGAAACATCTAGCATTTGATGATGAACATTATTATCCTGCAAAAACAGGGGTTGATTTCTATCACCGTTATAAAGAAGATATTGCTTTACTAGGTGAGATGGGTTTCAAAACATTCCGAATTAGTATCGCTTGGACAAGAATTTTCCCTAATGGAGATGAAAGCGAACCGAATGAGAAAGGTCTACAATTTTATGAAGATGTTTTCAAAGAAATGCATAAGCATGGAATTGAGCCTCTTGTAACGATTACTCACTTTGATATGCCTGTTCATTTAATAGAAGAATATGGTGGATGGCGCAATCGTAAACTTGTTGGTTTCTATGAAAAATTAGTACGAGTATTATTTACTCGTTATAAAGATTTAGTAAAATACTGGATTACATTTAATGAAATTAACATGATTATGCATTTACCATTTATGGGTGCAGGTCTAGTCTTTGAAGAAGGCGAAAACCAAGAAGAAATTAAATACATTGCAGCACACCATGAGATGGTGGCAAGTGCATTAGCTACAAAAATCGCGAAAGAAATTAATCCTGAATTCCAGATTGGTTGTATGCTAGCTGCTGGAATAGCTTATCCAAATAGTCCGGATCCAAAAGATGTTCGTGAAGCACAAATTGCGAACCAGAATAATTATTTCTTCGTAGATGTTCAATCACGTGGAGAATATCCAAACTACGCACTTAAAGAACTAGAGCGTAAAGGAATTGAAATTCCATTTGAAGAAGGAGATAAAGAACTCTTAAAAGAAAATACAGTGGATTATATTTCATTCTCTTATTATTCTTCAAAATTAGCGGCTCATCCTGATAATATTGAAAGCCAAGAAAAAACAGAAGGTAACGTTACGGGTACTTTAAGAAATCCATACCTTGAAGCAAGTGAATGGGGTTGGCAAATTGATCCGCTTGGTTTCCGTATTACGATGAACGAAATGTATGACCGTTACCAAAAACCATTATTTGTTGTTGAAAATGGACTTGGAGCAGTTGATACACCAGATGAAAATGGAAATATCATTGATGATTACCGTATTGATTACTTACAAGCACATATTCAAGAAATGAAAAATGCGATTGATTTAGATGGTGTTGAAGTTCTTGGATACACAACTTGGGGAGCTATCGATCTTGTTTCTGCAAGTACTGGTGAAATGTCAAAACGTTATGGCTTTGTTTATGTTGATCGTGATGACCAAGGAAATGGAACTTTAGACCGTTCGAAGAAAAAATCTTTCGATTGGTACAAAAAAGTCATTGAAACAAATGGTGAAGATTTAAGTAACAAAGAAGGATCCTGAATAATTCATACCTCTGATTTTAGAGGCTATTTTACCAAATTAATTTGCGTTTTGATTAATTTTTCAGTTTTCTAACTTAATTTATTCATTTTTTGCGATCTAGTTCTCTCCAATGAGTCTTTTTGATTTATGAATCCTAATTTTGGGCACACTAATCCCTTGACATATATAACTTTCAAAAAAACAAAAGTTGTTAAATATATTGTCGAATCCGCTGGATTCGCCTAAAGACATGATAGAACTCGGCTTGGTAAACATGGGAGCTAGACAGCTTTAAATACATTTGTCTGGCAGTTCGCACTAATTTACCAGCGATCTTAAATAATCGAAGTCGGATGGTATTCACTTGGAGTCCTCGCCACTTTTTATCAAAACAACAAGTTTTTAGGAAATTGAAAAGATTATAAGCAAGAACACTAACCATCATACGTGCATGATTTTCAGTAAATTCAGGGCTGTC
>JBCLPZ010000026.1:0-15148 GCA_041223305.1 Carnobacteriaceae bacterium 52-44
GTCTTAACTATCTTAATTGATAGAAGACCCCTGCACATTTTGGTTGTATTACTTTGTTCAGTTTTCAAAGATCTATAATTTCAAGTTGACTAAATTGTTTGGCAAAAGAACTCCTTAGATATACATGCCGTAAGCGCTTAGCGCTTTTTAGTCAGCTTATATATTGTATCTAATTCGTTTCTCTTTGTCAATAGTTATTTTACAATTTAGAAACTTTTTTATTTAACTTGCTTCTCCATGAAACATAAAAATCCTGGTCGAAAGAACCAATATTTTTTTGTTTGCTCGGAATCAAGCAACGAAGAATATAGTACCATCTAGTTAAAAAGATGTCAACACGTTTTCGCAAAAAGTTCTTCTTTTATTTTTTAATTATATTAGAAAGCAGATGAACAAAGGCTTTCTCTTTTAAAATTCTTTTGGTAATTATTATAAAACTAACTGGGTATTTGTTTCAAATAAAAACTCTCTCTACTTATTACAAACACTTTTTTATATGATTTTACTCTTGGTGTCATTTTCCGAAGGGAGGGTTTTGCGAGGATTTGAAAATAAAAAAAGAGCTGTAAATGGTTATTCCATCTACAGCTCCATTAAAATGTTTGTTATTTATTTAAACGATCTTGTAATTCTTTTGATAGTTCTTCGAAACCTGGTTTACCTAATAGAGCAAACATATTTTCTTTGTAAGCTTCTACTCCTGGTTGGTCAAATGGATTGACCGCGTTTAGGTAACCTGAAACTCCAACAGCGATCTCAAAGAAGTAGAATAAGTGTCCCAATGTATAGGCTGATATATCTGGCGCGTTTAATACAAATGTCGGAACGCCTCCGTCAACGTGAGCAAGTAATGTACCTTGGAAGGCATTGTCATTAACAAAGTCGACATCTTTTCCTTCTAAGTAACCTAATCCATCTAGATCATCGTTTTGTTCTGGAATGTTGATTGATCGTGCTGGTTTTTGGATATTTACAACTGTTTCCATCAAATCGCGACGTCCATCTTGTACGTATTGACCGACTGAGTGTAAGTCAGTTGAGAAGTTACCGCTTGTTGGATAAATGCCTCGTTGGTCTTTTCCTTCAGACTCTCCGAATAATTGACGCCACCATTCATTGAAGAAGCGTAAGCGTGGTTCGTAGTTTACTAACATCTCAATTGTTTTGCCTTTACGGTATAAAATATTTCGAATGGCTGCATATTGGTAAGCTTCGTTTTCTGTTAAATCTGAGCTTGAATAAGCTTTACGTGCGTCTTGAGCTCCACGCATTAATTCATCAACATCTCCACCTGCTACGGCAATTGGTAATAAACCAACAGCTGTTAATACTGTGAAACGTCCACCAATATCATCTGGAATGACAAAAGTTTCGTAATTTTCAGTATCTGCTAATGATTTTAAGGCACCTTTTTCAGCGTCTGTTGTGATAAAGATACGATCTTTTAATTGGTCTTCCCCATATTTTTCCGTCAATAGTTCTTTGAAGATACGGAAAGCAATTGCTGGTTCTGTTGTTGTTCCAGATTTTGAAATGACATTGATTGAGAAATCTTTGTCTTTTACAACTTCTACTAAGTCCGCTAAGTATGTTGAACTGATGTTATTTCCAGCGTAATAAATTTTAGGTGCTTTTCTTGTCTCATCGTCTAATTGATCAACGAATGAGTGAGATAAAAAGTCAATGGCTGCGCGCGCGCCTAAGTACGATCCACCGATTCCGATAACGATTAAAACTTCGGAATTGTCTTGGATTTTCTCTGCTGTTTGCTTGATACGGCCGTATTCTTCTTTGTCGTAATCTTCAGGAAGATCGATCCAACCCAAGAAGTCATTCCCTGGTCCTGTTCCTTCTCTTAAATCTTTATCTGCTAAAGTCACTTGGGATTGAATGTTCTCAAGTTCCTCTTTGCTGACGTATTTGTCAACAACATTTGAATAATCAAATGATAAATGTGTCATCTTTTACATCCTCCAAAATTATTTGAATTTATTACTCTCTTAAGTCATAACCATTTTATAGCAATAGTACCTATGAATTCAAGAATTTAATGACAGGTTCGTCTACTTCTTAAAAATTCTACGAAAAACTTCATAAAAAAAATACTCTCTTCTACACACTATATAGTAGAGAGTCGTTTTTTTAAAATTATTCTTGATCAAAATTTGGTACGCCAGAGATTTCATATTTCTTTAATGTGTCCGTAAAATTATCAGATACTTGCCACTGAAGTTCTGAACTTGGCGCGACTAATTTTTCTAATTCTGTTGTCTCATCTTGATAATTGAACACAAACAAAGGGATTCTTTGATCTTCAATAATTGTATTAATTAATTCTGCCAATTCTAATTGGTCAATGTTCAAATTTAATGCTACTTTGATTTCTTCAAGTACAGAAGCAAGGCCAGTTCCAAATTTATCATAAGAAGTTAGCGGGAAAACGAAATCAGTTTTGTTTTTTTCGACTAAAAACATTAATTTCCCATCTTCTCTTTTGGTTATAACTGTATATGCTACGCATGGATTACTTTCTAACATTCCATAGCTCTCCTTTACTAAGATCATTAGCTAATGATACTTTAAACAGCCATTACTTTTCATATTTCTCTTCAATTCGATCTAAAGCCACATCAATCCAAGATGGTAGCTTTTTCTCTAAGGTTTCAAATCCTATACCCGTTTGTTTTCCATATCTCGGATTCTTATTTCGATTTGAAAAAGGATGATGTTTGGTTTTTTGTAGTGTACGAAGGGATAAACTGATTCTTCCATCAAATTCATCAATATCTAAAACCATAACTTCTACTTCTTCCCCTACTTCAAATAAATCTTTTAGTTTTTCTACATAACCATGTTTAACTTCGGAAATATGGATTAATCCTTGGGTTTCTTCGTCGAGTGCCGCAAAAACCCCATATGGTTGGATACCTGTAATTGTGACATCTAAAATGTCCCCTATTTTATAATCTTTGTAGCCCATCCTTTCACCTCTTTAAGTAGCGAAACTATAATCGCTATTTTCAAGAATACTAATATAATTTCATTGTAACATTTAATTCTTGTAAATTTAAAGTTTTTAATGAATGATTACGATTCCAATGCACAATTGTAGTAATTTTGTACGAGTGATAATTTATTATCATAATGAACAAGATGCTATATTTATCCAAAATAAAAAAAGTAGACGCCTTTTTACATTTAAGCATCTACTCTTATCATTAAATTATTCAGTTAAAGCACGTTGAGCTAACAGAAGACTTCCTTTAATTCCCGCTTCATTTCCTAATCCTGGAGAAATAATATATTCATCTAATGCTGGTAATTCTAAGTAATCGTTCAAAAGCTCATCGAACTTATGACGTACTTTTTCAATTAAGTGTGGTTGGTTCATTACCCCACCACCAAAAATAATACATGAAGGACTTAAAATTGTCGTGTAAGCCATCGCTGCATGTGCCAGGTAATGAGCTTCAATATCCCAAGCGATATGATCTTTGGGTAATTCTTCTGCTCTCACACCAAATCTTCCTTCAATTGCAGGACCAGCAGCTAAGCCTTCTAAACAACTTCCGTGAAAATCACAGAATCCCTCATACGTATCTTTTTCGTGTTTTGGCGGATAAAAATGACCCATCTCTGGATGACTGATCCCCGTTAAAGGCTCGCCATTAATAAAAGCACCGCCACCAATCCCAGTGCCTACTGTAATATACACACAAGAATCTTTTTCGCGCGCCGCTCCTAAACTTACTTCTCCTAAAGCAGCTGCATTCACATCTGTGTTCCAACCCACCGGGACATTATAACGACGTACAAAAACACTTTGGAAATCAGTATTCTGCCACTTCAGTTTTGGGGTAGATGTAATGTACCCATAAGTTGGTGATTCTTTGTTTGTATCAATAGGTCCAAAAGAACCGATACCGATTGCTTTTAAATCGAAATGGTCAAAAAATTCAAAGACTTTTTCAAAAGTTTCTTCTGGTTCTGTCGTTGGAATCGTTATTTTTTCAATAATATTTAATTCATCATCACTAACAGCACAAATAAACTTTGTGCCTCCAGCTTCAATTGCACCTAACATCTTAAATACTCACCCTTTAAATGATTGATCTATGCGTTTTGGTCTAAAGTCCTTTTAAATCAATTATTCTTTGATATCAATTGATTCAATAACAACTTCTTCTAATGGTCGATCAGAAGGGTTCGTTTCTGTTTGATCGATTGCTTCTACAATATCCATTCCATCAATCACATGGCCAAAGACGGTATGTCGTTGGTCTAACCATGGTGTTCCACCGTTTTCTTTGTAAGCTTCGATGATTTCATCCGGGTAGCCTGCGCCTTCCATTTGCTCAATCATTTGGCCAGGAACTTGTGAAGCTGTTACAATAAAGAACTGACTTCCATTTGTATTCGGACCAGAGTTTGCCATAGATAAAGCCCCACGAATATTGAATAAAAGGGGTGTAAATTCATCTTCAAATTGTTCACCCCAAATGCTTTCGCCGCCCATTCCTGTTCCGGTTGGATCGCCCCCTTGAATCATAAAATCTGAAATGACTCGGTGAAAAATAATCCCATCATAGTAGTTCTCTTTTGCTAAACCTACAAAGTTCTCGACTGTTTTGGGTGCTAATTCCGGAAATAACGCTAAGGTTATCGCTCCTCGATTCGTATGCATAGTCGCTTCAATTGTTTTTGTTCCATCAACATCAATTTGTGGAAAAGTATTCATTTTTTAGTTTCCTCCATTAAGTTTTATATGTTCTCTAATTCTACACGATTCTAAAGCTCTTTCAAAATCAAATTCTCTATTCTCTATAATATTTTATGATAAATGAAGAAATAAGTCTTTATAATGATCAGTTATCTCATTAAAAAGAATTTATACAAGTCTATTTGTTTGTGGAAATGAAAAATTAATTTTAGACTAATCATCTTAGAAGTGACAAAACAGCTCGTTAAGTGTTAAGATTATCTCAACATTGGTTAGAAAAGGGATGGAAAAAATGTCCATATTTAATAATTATCCATTAGTTGCCGCGATGGCTGCTATTTTCATTTCACAAATCACAAAAATACCTGTTGCTTATTTTTTAAAGCGTCCAGTAACCATTGCATTGATGTTCTCTACTGGAGGGATGCCAAGTTCTCATTCAGCTGGTGTAACGGCTTTGATTACGGCAATTATTATCCAACACGGATTTGAGTCTCCACTCACAGCTATTTCTGCGACGTTTGGCATTCTCGTGATGTTTGATTCCATGGGTGTTCGTCGACAAAGTGGTGAGCATGGAATCATCATCAATGAATTAATTCGAGAAATTCAATTATTAACAAAATCAATTACTTTTGGCGATTTAGACCAAGATTTACAAGAAGACATTGAAAATGGAGCAATGCAATCTAGTGAATTTTTAGGACATAAGCCGATCGAAGTTCTTTTTGGGATATTATATGGCATCCTTTTATCCATCTTAACTTATTATATTTTTTATGCAGGATAAGAACGATTGAATATTGGAGGATTATACTTGAATGCACACAAATGAAGTTTATGACGTAACAATTATAGGCGGTGGACCTACAGGGATGTTCGCTGCCTTTTACGCAGGAATGCGTGAGTTAAAAACAAAAATTATTGAAACTTTACCTGTTCTTGGCGGACAAATTGAAATTATGTATCCTGAAAAAAACATTTTTGATATCGGGGCGTTTCCTTATATTAAAGGAAGTGACTTGATCCAACAGCTTTCAAAACAAATGGATCCTTTTGAAACGGAAGTTTGTTTGGAAGAAAATGTACTTAAGATCCGTAAAGAAGATGATGTATTTATTTTGAAAACAGATAAGGGAACGCATTATTCTAAAACGATTTTAATTACAACGGGCCAAGGGTCTTTTGAGCCTAGAAAATTAACTTTTGATTACAACGAATCTTACGAAAATACGAACTTACATTATTATGTGAGTCAATTAGATACTTATAAAGATAAAACAGTTGTCATTTGTGGTGGCGGAGATTCAGCTGTTGATTGGGCATTAACTTTAGAAGATATCGCAAAGAAAGTTTATGTTGTACATCGCCGTGATAAGTTTCGTGCGCTTGAAGCACCAGTTACTTTGATGAAAAACTCTTCTGTCGAAATTATCACTCCTTATAAACCAGAAGCGTTAATTGGAGATAAGGAGAAAATTCATGAGGTACGTTTTAAAGAAACACGGGGTGATGAGACAATTACTTTACCCGTTGATCATTTAATTGTTAGTTATGGTTTTGTTTCCGATAATCGTCAGCTTGAAGAATGGGGTTTGGAAACAGAGCATGCAAATGTGAAAGTCTCGCAGCGGATGGAATCAAATATTCCAGGCATTTACGCTGCAGGAGACGTTGCCACATATGATGGGAAAGTGAAATTGATCGCAACAGGATTCGGTGAAGCTCCCACTGCGATTAATAGTATTATTCAATATTTGAACCCAGAAAGTTTTATTCAAGCCCCTCTTAGTGCAGATATGGCAGAGAAGTTTACTGATCATTTTTCAGATGAACATTAAGATTTTAAAATAAAAAAATGATAGGAATATTAGAAAGGACGAAATATATGGTTGAAGCAACATCAAAATTAGAAAAAGCAGCAATGAAAAGATTGTTAGAACGTGACGTGACATTAGAAGAAATTGCAGAATTAGTATATGATCTGCAGGAACCTTACTTAGATAACTTGACGATGGAATTATGCTTAGATAATGTGAAAGCTGTCTTACGAAAACGTGAAGTTCAAAATGCTGTATTGACCGGAATTGAGTTAGATGTTTTAACAGAGGAAGGAAAACTAGCGAGTCCACTACAAGAAATTATCGAAAATGATGAAGGACTTTATGGAATTGACGAAGTACTCGCCCTTGCCATCGTAAATGTATATGGTTCAATTGGCTTTACAAACTTTGGCTACCTAGATAAAGTTAAACCGAAAGTTATTGAACGTCTTGATTCTCTAAAGGAAGAAGATGAAGTAAATACTTTCTTAGACGACATCGTTGGAGCAATTGCAGCAGCGGCAGCTAGTCGAATCGCTCATGCAGAGCCTGAAGCTGAAGAAGGCGTTGACTAATTTTTTCAAAATTTAAAATAAATATTTGATCTAAGCAATCTGAGTACATTTCAGGTTGCTTTTTTTGTTGGGTATTGGTGGCTAAATCGATTAGGCACCAATAAAAATAGGATATTGGTGTCTAAATGGATTGGACACCAATAAAAATAGGATATTGGTGCCTAAATGGATTGGACACCAATAAAAATAGGATATTGGTGCCTAAATGGATTGGACACCAATAAAAATAGGATATTGGTGCCTAAATGGATTGGACACCAATAAATTGGACATTTTTTTCTAAATGGAATAGGCAACAGTAAATTCGATTTACTTTTTCTAAACGCGATAGGTAATAGTAAATTTGTATTATTGATTCTATTTTGCATAATTTCCCCCTATTCTAATTTCCCGTTTAAAAAAACCTGAGAAATTCATTTAAATGATTTCCCAGGTTATATTTTTATTTATAAGCATTCTTTTTGAAATAGAAATAACCTCCAATAAAGGAAGCTTCAATCAGAATAAAGGCCAATACAAAACAATACATAAAGAATTCTTGTGGCAGAACTAGGATAATTGGGTCCGTCGCTGCATTAAATAGCCAAGCATCATTATTAAAGAGAAGTTCATGAAACATCACAAACATCCAATCAAAATCCATCGCTAAAATCAAAAGTAAAACAAATGGTACAAAGATCGCAATTTTAAACGGTTGGACTAATCGCCAAAAGCCGTTTATTTGTTTTAATTTACGAAGATAAAAAAATGAACCGATTAACGAAATAAAAAGCAAGATATAATTAACATAGAACAAAATTTTCACTTCATAAAAATGAAAAGCACCACTCGCAGACACTGGAAAATCTGGCAAAGACAAAGTATCTACCCACGGAAGATGTAAATATTCCATTAATACAGAATAGTTCTCCATAATTTGATCAAAAGTCATTCCTACTCGCTCAGGAATATTTAAATGTTGTAGGGAAAATTGATAGAGAGGCACCGCCCAAATAGTCAGCGTAATAGCCATTGTAAGAATAAATACAAAAATACTCGTCATTCCTAAAACATTACGAATTTTAGCTCCCATAACTCACCTCTACTAAATGTCCCATTCATCTAAAGTATCCACCACATAAGTAGCCGGTGTTGGTAAACTCGCCACGTCATCTTTATGCGTAAAACCTGTAAGCACTAATAATGTATCAATTCCATTACGAATGCCCGCTTGAATATCCGTTGTATAATTATCTCCAACCATTAGAACTTCGTCTTTTGTTAGTCCAATCTGTTCAAGAGCCGCTTCCATAATAATCGCTTCTGGTTTGCCAATAACCGTCGCTTCTTTCCCAGTGGATGCCTCTAGAAAGGCAATCAAAGCACCATTTCCAGGAACTAGACCACGTTCGGTAGGTAAGTTTGTATCAGGATTCGTCCCAATAAATTCAGCACCTTCATGAATTAATAAAGTCGCTTTTTCAAGTTTTTTATAATCTACATGGCTATCCAAGCCAACAACTACCGCATCTACATCATGATCTGCCAACTCAAAGTTTGCCGCTTCTAGTCCTTCCAATAGACCCGCTTCGCCAATGACATAAATACGCTTCGCATTCGTTTTGTGAAGATAAGTGATTGTTGCTTTCGTACTTGTGAAAACCTCTTCTGGATAAGCTTCTACATTAGAAACTCGCTTCAGCTTTTCACTTACAGCTGTTGGGTTTGCTGTTGAATTATTTGTTAAAAATAAGAAAGGCTTGTTTGCCTTTCTTAAGCGTTCAACAAAATCTGCTGCTTCTTCAATGATTTGATTGCCATTATACATCGTTCCATCGAGATCAATTAAATAGCCTGCATATTCTTTGTGCATCTTGATTACTACCGCCTAGTCTTTTTTCTTTCGAATTTTAAATTGAACTTTTTCTCTGTTTTTATTGTCTTTATTTTTAGGTTGTTGCTTGTTATTACTTTGCGTTTTCTTATGGTCTTGTTGTGTTTCTTTCTTCTTTACTTGAAAATTCTTCGTTTCTTTTTGACCACTGTTTGATTTTTTAGTTGATTGATTTTTTTGAGTTCGTCGATTATTTTGTTTACTTCGATTTTTATTATTGCGATTACTTTGTCGTTTATTTGATCGTTTCGCCTGATTTGGACGATTAGATTTTTTATTTTTAAAGTAAGATTCTGGATCTGATTCAACTTTCTCTACTCTTTCAAAGACAAAATATTGACAGCCAAAACTGCAATACTCAACTAAATAATCTTCCAAATTGGAAATTTTCATATCGATCGGAACACCTTTTCGATAGTCTTCATAAAAACCACGGAGACGCAGTTTTTCATAAGAAATATCTCCAACAATATAATCATATTTTAATAAATAATCTGTATAACGATTTTCCATCATATCTAAGTCAAATGCCTCTTGATGGTTCTCGATTAATTTATAGTCAATCTTACTAAATTTAAAATGTTCTGAATCGACACGCACGATTTCTTTATCTGCGTCAGGTAGAACATCAATTTCGTTTAGTGCCTTGTTTAACTCTTCATTCGCATTTGTTTTTTGTTTTTCTTCTGCCATGGGATCGCTCCTTTCTTTGTTTTTCATTTAAAGTGTAAGTTAGTTCGTTAATGGAAAGATTTCGGCTAAATAATCACCGACGACTTTCCGTAAAAAATCTGGAAAAATAATTTCTTGCGTACTGTAAGTATTTAGAATATCAAAAAAAGGTAGAAATGAGAAGTAGTCAATTGTTGCTAATTCGTATTTCTTTTGTGGTTCAATGGGCTGATTCTTCCATAACATGTGTCCATTATCCACTCTAAATCCTTTTAGACATAGCTTCCCAAATACTTCTCCTCGAAAGCCAAAACCTCGCACTGAACGATTCATCATTTTTTTGTCAACATTTTGAATCTCTTCTCCAAATCGAAGCAAATGCTTCCCCTTTATTTTACAGTGCATCACACGAATAGGATGTGGAAGACTATGGTGTAGATCATCTGCAGTGACAACCCCTAGATTCAAGTCTCCCATAAACAAACCTGCATTTAAAATGGCTGCATCTGTGTCCGTAAAATCAGCGATTGCATCTAATACAATATCTGCAAGCTTTGTTTGTTGGTTCCATTTGGCTAGTAAATTTTCTGGTAAATCCGCAATCTTTTCATTTTGTAATAAGCGGTGTCCGTGGTTTGTATATTCTTCAACCATCTGCTCTTCAGCTTCCACCGGTTGAATATCTGTTTCAGCATTAATTAACTCCGCTGTTTCGACTTGCAATCTTCCATGAGCACGACTAATTACGACTTCCCCAATCCAATGTCCGAATTGGCCAGCCCCCGTCAGCATTGAAGCGGCTGAACGTTCGCCATCTAGCAAAACATGATGAGAGTGCGCGCCTATAATTAAAGGAATCGGAAATAGTTTTGAGATAAGACGATCTTCTTCAATGCCTAGATGGCTTAGAAGAATCCAAAAATCTGCTTTATCCCCGTGTTCTTTGTAAAATTCTTGTGTTTGTTTTATCGGATTCGTCACTTTCCAACCTAATTTTTCATACGTATGGTATAAAGGCGTTGTTAAACCAAAAACACCGATGCGATCGCCTGATTTTGTATTAAATATTTTATAAAGAATAGCCCATTCAGGTATTTCTTCAGTCTCTAACTCAAATAAATTAGATAAAATAACTGGAAAATTTGCAGCATTGTATAAGTTATTCAATTCATTTTTAGAATTCGTAATGCCTTCATTATTGCCGATAGTGACGCCATCATACAAACCTTCATTTAGTAACTCTGTAATGGCTTGTCCATCTGTCGCTTCCGTTAAAGGATGCACTCGATCTGTCGCATCACCAATATCGAAAACAAAGACATCGTCATCGTTTTGCTCACGAATCGTTCGTTTTTCTTGTAACTCTTGTGCAATGCGAGGCCAAAAAGTGAGATCTGAATGAATATCATTTGTGTGATAAATATAGATTTCCTCATCCGACATAAGCTACTCCTTCAATCCGCCTTTACTAAATTTCCAACAGTATTATTTTAACATATCTGTTAAAAGATTTCTTTGGATCTAAATAGGTTGTTTTATTAAAAAAAGACTCTAAAAATTTCTCTAGAGTCTTCTATGAATATTTATTTTTAAAATTAATTTTCAAAGTTTACAATTTTAGTCCCATGGAATTGGTTTGTCGGGACTACTTCAGCTAATTTCTCCCAATTTCCATGAGTGACCCCGCCACCAACTAGAATTTCTATCCGTCCATCCGCATATTCAATTAATTCTTTTAACCAGTCTGCGTTATCAAATACGGTGCCTTCTAAACCCCCATGCGTTAAAATACGCGTTACTTTATTCTGAATGAGCCAATCAAGCTCTGCTTTTTGATCTTCTCGGGAAATTTCGTCGAAAGCCATGTGAAAAGTTGTTTCCATCTCACCACTGAGGTCCACTAATTCTTTTGTTTTCTCTCGATCAATCAAATTGTCTGCGGTTAAACTTCCAAAAACAACACCTTGTGCGCCCAAATTTTTTATAATTTCTAAGTCTTTCTTCATCATTTCATGTTCGGCTTTTGAATAAACGAAGTCTCCTCCACGCGGGCGGACCATCGTCATCACTGTCGCATTTTGGTCTTTGGCATAATTTACCGTGTGCTCAATCACCGCATAAGAAGGTGTGGTGCCTCCTTCCGCCAGGTTATCACATAGTTCGATTCGGTGCGCGCCTTGCTTAATGGCTTCGGGCACTTTTGTAAAGTTTTCAGCACAAAATTCTAATATCATTAGATTTTCCTTTCCGTTATAAAATATATGTAAATAAAAATTTTGATTGATTTCAAATTGACAATTTTTAATTTGTTCCTTAAAGTTAAAGGACATACAGGAGGTTACTATGAGCAAAAAGTATTACGCCATTAAAAATGGCCGAAAACCAGGAATTTATCGCACTTGGGATGAAGCGAAAAAACAAGTGCATGGGCATCCGAATGCCGTTTATAAATCATTTAAAACATTAAAAGAAGCAGAAGAATTCATGGAAGGCGTTAAGGGGACTTCCGAAAAAAACGCCCATCAATCTAAACATTCTACCCCTACACCGAGCCATGAACAATCCTTAGCTCCTGATACAATTGAAGCTTATGTGGATGGTTCTTTTCAGAAATCAACCAACCGCTATAGCTTTGGTGTCGCAATCATTAAAGACGGCGAAGTCATTGAAACCCTACAACGTGCAGGCGACAATCCAAAATATCAAGACAGCTGGCAAATTGCCGGAGAAGTTTTTGGAACGCTGCATGCTATTCACTGGGCCATTAAAAATCAATACAAAAAAATCATTGTTTATTATGATTATATGGGTATTGAGCGCTGGGCCTTAGGGGAATGGCGTACGAATAAACCCGTTTCCATTGACTATGCCGAAACGTACAAAAAACTAGCCCCAAAAATCGATGTCGAATTTGTGAAAGTAAAAGCTCACTCTGGAATTGAGTTTAACGAGCTCGCCGATCAGCTTGCAAAAGACGCACTTCGTAAGGCGCCTTCTGCAACTGAATAATTGATTTAGAATTCCATTTCATTGATTAATTCTTGAAGAGCTTGTAATTCTTCATTTGAAAAAGTGAGTCCTTTCCCCATCTTCTCATGGTCTGGACTCCAATCACGAATATCAAATTTTGGTGGACGACCGTTCCAACTAATTAAATTCAGTTCCTTCGTCCATCCGCTTTGATTCGTTGATAAAACGCCAAGTTCTTCAATGATTTCATATTCAAAATTTGCCATCTTATTCACCTCATTTATTTCTCTATGTATTCATTATAATATACTTCCGTGCGAATCTTAAATGATTCAAGTCATTTTAAATCGATTAGACCTCCCAAAATATACATCTTTGCCTAAAAAAATTAAAGATTTATAAAAGAAAAAGCCTTAAAAGAAATCTATCCTTTAAAGGCTATGTAGCATATTATTAATGATTCATTTCATCCAAGACTTCAATCAATAAATCCGGATAATCTGTCATAATTCCATCGACATTTTTTTCAATCAATTCACGCATCGTTTCTTTATCGTTAATCGTCCAATAATAAACAGACATATTTCGAGCTTTAGCACTTTGAATAATATTTTTTGTCGTTAAATCAAAGCCATCTCCTTCGGTCGGCAACTGCAATGAATCGACATTCGATCCAGCTAAGCCATTTAAAAAGGCGACGTGTTTCGTTGCGAAATCACGCACGGCATCTTCACCAGCCCCGACTGGAATCTGCCCCCAAGATACTTCTTCAAAACGTTCATTTATTTCATGTGTGAAACTTCCAACCATCACATGGTCTTCCATATTGTATTCTTGAATCAGTCGCCATAACTCTTGAATCACATCTTCATACAATTCCGGCGCGTTCGTATCTTTCAACTCAATTAAATGACGCATATTTGGATGTTCTTGGAATACTTCTTCAACGGTCGGAATATAAATCCCTTTGTCTCGGAATGAATACTCTCCTTGTTCGTTAGTGAAATGGTAGCCTGCATCAAGCATTTGGACTTCTTCAAGTGTCATCTCATTAATCTTCCCAGTACCGTTTGTTGTGCGATCGACTGTGTCATCATGACTAACAACTAGGTGCCCATCACTTGTCATATGCGTATCATATTCTAAAACATGAACGCCTAAGGAAACAGCATGATCAAAAGCTGCCATTGTTCCTTCCGGCGCTAAGCCTCGGCCGCCTCTATGCGCGATTACTAAAACATCTGGATCATCCGGTCTGTAAAATGCTCGCTCAGGACGTGCTTTTACTGGCCATAAAAAAATGGCTAACCATGCTGCACCAATGATAGATAGAATTACGCCAAAGATTTTTAGTACTTTTTTCATTCGTTAAATCACCTTTCTTTTTTGGGCGTTTTTTTAAAAGATGGATGTAATTAAAACATTGCCTAAAATGACTAAAAGATTGACTAAGACATGGCTCAATACGGCTGCTTCAAAATGAAACTTATAATATAACCAACCAAATAAAATACCATCTAAGCCATTTAACAAAAGAATACGTAAGACTAAAATAAAACTAAAATCAGTTAAAGAAGCGATTGAATTATATTGGGCAAAGCCATAAAGGATTGCTGTAAAGACTATTCCAATGATATAAACCCATTGATTTAGATCTCGTCCTCTTGAACTTAATACATAAATAATCGTTGTCATGATTCCCCAGCGTAATAAGATTTCTTGACCTATACCACTATAAAAAATATTAGATAAGATTTGTTTTACATTTGGAATTGAGAAATTTGGTTGATAAATTTCAGGTAACCAGTTTTGAAAAATCACATCAAACCCTAAATTTAAAATCGCTAAAGTAACAGCAAATACAACAATAAAAGGCATACTATCTTTTAAGGTGTATTCTTTTTCTCTGGTTTCGACTGTACGTGAACCTTCTACCACTTCATTTGTTAGTGAACGTAAATTCACTCGATCAAAAAATCGATGCCCCCCATATATTGCGATAACTCCTAAGAGTAGAGGCTGAATTATCGCGAGTAACGCAAATGCATTCGGCGTATAAGTAAAAGAGCCACCCATAATTTCAATATAAGCGCGAGCTTGGTCCAGCATCATGGGATATTGTGCAGCTAGTGCAATTAAGTAAATCCCTAAAAAGACTAAAAATCCTTTCCAAGGATATGGATTATTTTTATTTATTTCTTCATTTTTCATTCTAGCATCTCCTTGCATACTGTATATTTTACTATAACTACAGACAAAACTTAACCTATTATGAAAGACTTCTATATTCTTTTAAGAAAAATGATATAAAACTTCTAATTTTCTGCCTTCCTCATTTATTATAGTACTTCCAAAATTTTCTTTATATTTCTAACATTTATCTTATACAAACGTTGTTTTCATCCTAAATAACACAAAAAAGCACCTCTCCCTCCCCTTTTTTTGATAAAATGAAGTCTCCAGAACCCATTCAAAAAGGAGAGAAAAGAGATGCCTAATCTACTTCAAATTATCA
>JBCLPZ010000027.1:0-14075 GCA_041223305.1 Carnobacteriaceae bacterium 52-44
ATTGCGAACTAAACGTGCTTGGTCAATTAAAACTTGATTGAGTTTCTGAAAATCTTCAATTGTCTCTTCAGTTGTCCGATCCCAAAGTCGAGAGATAGTCGGTTGTGAAGCCAATGACTCGCCGGAGGCGAATGTTAAGAGAACGGGATCATACTGTAAAATATCTGCAGAGGTGTCCGCTTTATAACCTGCAGTTAGCTGTAGAATGAGCTGTTTTAAGATTTTAGAATTCGAGTGTTTACAGTATTTTCGATTATCGGTAAAAGTGATTATTTCCTCAGAGAGCTGAGTAAAATGGAAAGCATCCATCAACTCATCCATGAGGGTTAAACCAGAATCACTGGATAATTGACCACCATTGTGAGAAACAATTAATTTATTGTTGAATTGTACGGTATTTTCTTGTAAAGTAACCATTGAGAGAGCCCCTTTCTGTGGTTGTTTTTAGTGGATTAACCATATCAGAAAGGGGTTCTTTTTTCATCACCTATTGGGTGATGCAGCAAACAAATATAAAAGCGATAAAATCAACACTGATAAAGCTTTTTAGAAAAACTATGAATTATTCAGGTTCTTTGATACTTATAAAGAATTGATATTAGAATTAACTAGCGAGTAATTTGTATTTACTTCTCACGCACTTCAAACCGAGTTTCGTGGTTGCTGGAGGGGCGCCGTGAACTTGAAACTGAGTTTCGCGGTTGCTGGAGCAGTGCCGTGAACTTGAAACTGAGTTTCGCGGTTGCTGGAGCAGTGCCGTGAACTTGAAATTGAGTTTCGTGGTCAGTGGAGCATCAATTATTAAAAACGCCTATCCTATCTAAGGACGGGCGTTTCTTCATTAATATCTCTATTTAAGTGCGCGAGTGTGTGGTTCTTCCCAGGTTGACATGTCTGGGCCAACAGGGATAATACCGTTTGAACCTAAACGCTCACCCATTGTTCCTAAGTTGAAGGCGCGTTTGATGCTTTCTGGTTCGGTGGTACTGCCGAATCCTTTTGTTTGGTATAAATCACGAGCGTATTCCCAAAGATTTGGGAAATCTTGTAATTTATTCCGATTGGCTTTGAACATTGAATAGTACGTAATATCAAAACGAACGAGCGTTGGATATAAGAAAATATCAGATTCCGTAATATGTTCCCCATGAATGTAACGGTTCTCCGTTAAGATTTCTTCTAATTCATCAAGAACATTAAAGAAATTTGTCACGGCTTCTTCATAATCTTCTTGCGTTTTCGCAAAACCAATTTTATAAATACCACTATTTATTTCGCTTCCGATGCGTTCATTCCACTTGTCAATTGCTTCTTGTTTCTCTTCTGGATATAGATCAGGGGCACCTTCTCTGTGAAGAGGTTTGAATACCGTTGAGAAATCTCGTAAAATGTCTGCCGATTCTTGTCTAACAACATGCCCAGTCTCAATATCTACTAAAGCTGGCACTGAATAAGCTCCATCGTAATCAGGGTCTGTCTGTAAATACAAGTCTCGCATATGTGTCACATCAAGCACAGGATCTTTGCCATCTGGGTCATTTGCGAAGGTGAGGCTTTCAGGGGTGTTAACATCATCGACAGTTCCCATCGAAATGTGTTCGTCAAGTCCAAGAAGTTCGCGAGCGATGACGGGGCGATGAGCAAACGGACAAAACGCACCTCGAATCAGACGATATTTCCCAGTTTCTACTGGGAGCTCATTTTCACTAGTACCAAATGGAACAGAAAAATTTGTCATTTTATCTTCTCCTTTATTTACTGTGTTGTTTCATTACGTTATCTATAATTTTTTGAGCGGCAATATGGATATCAATATTTTCTACAATTAAATCTGTATAAGATGGTGGGACTAATTCGTTTGTTTTCCGGCTATACGCAATGCGTGCATCGATTTCCGCTTGGGGATCTCCACGTAATTTCATGCGATGAATCATTTTTTCTTCATTAATTTGGACGAAGACAACGAAAGCTTCTTTGGGGAAAGCCTCTTTTACTGCCTGCGCACCATTTTGATCTAAAGAAACATGCACGATATCATGTTTTTCTAACATTGTATTTACTTCTTTTTTTGTAAGTCCATATCGATTATCATTGTAGACCGTTTGTTCAACAAAATCATCGATTTTCATCTCGCTAAAATCTCGGAAGTAGTAATCGATGCCTTCTATTTCTCCTTCGCGAGGTTCTCGTGTGGTTGTGGTAATTAAACGTGGAATGCCGTGTTTAATCAAAACTTCTCCAATTGACGTTTTTCCACTGCCACTCGGTCCTACTAATACAATAATTGTTTTCTCTGCCATCCAATACGGCCACCCTTCTTAAAATCTAGTCAATATTTGTGATTCTTTTATCTTTTCCTTGTTCGATAAAATCATACTTATCTTGTTTAGGAACCATTGATCCACCTGTACCCCAAGCGATATGGGTTGCATTTGGTAGTTTATCTTCGAGTTGATGCTTTTGAAGATAAGTTCTACCTGCATTTGTTTTCAGTAGTTTAAATGGTCCGGCTAAACCAGCAACTGCCGCTGGTTCTAAGAAAATATTTTCTTGTTGATATAGATTTGTAAGGAGTGCTTTAAATGTATCATCTTTTAATGTGTAACCGCCACTAAAGTAGTTATTCATGAGTTTTGCAACTAAAGCAGAAGTACGTGGAACAGCTAAACCATCCGCTACGGTTAAACTTCCTAAGCCAAAATCTTCTGCGCTTACTTCGTCAAATTTCTGTGTTTCTAAACCTAGCAACATGCTTGGCATTTTTGTCGGTTCCGCAAAGAAGCAGTGAACATTATCGCCAAATGCGTGCTTTAAACCAAAAGTGATGCCGCTTGGTGAACCGCCAATGCCACAAGGTAGGTATACAAATAAAGGATGATCAGCATCGACACGAATCCCTTCTTGTGCGAGTTGCTCTTTCATCCGGTAGCCACCTACCGTATAGCCTAAGAAAAGTTCTTCAGAATGCTCATCATCTACAAAATAACTTTTCGGGTCTGCATCTGACGCTTTTCTACCTTCTTCTACAGCTTTTGAAAAGTTCGTTGTATGTTCAATGACGTCAACTCCACGTTCTCTCAGGTAGGCTTTCTTCCAAGCTTTGGCTTCTTCTGACATATGTACGGTCACTTGAAAACCTAAAGCACGTCCCATCGCACCGACACTGATTCCTAAATTTCCTGTCGTTCCGACGGTTAAATTATATTTTGAAAAGAAAAGCTGGAACGCTTCACTTGCGAAAATTTCATAGTTTTCTTCCATACTTTCTAACAAACCTGCTTCAAGGGCTAACGTTTCTGCATATTTTAATACTTCGTAAATGGCCCCACGAGATTTAATCGTTCCCGAAACCGGTAATAAATCATCTCGTTTAATATAAAAATCTCCTAACAATTCCTCTTGGTATGTATTTTCTAGCCATGTAGTCATTTGAGGAATGGCGGTGATTTCTGATTCTAAGAGACCTTCTCGCTCTTGCGTTTCCGGATACATAAGTTGAATAAAAGGTGCGAAACGTCGGAAGCGATCTTCCACATCTTGAATGTCCGTAAAGGAGTATGGCGCTTTATTATGCGCTTCATCCGCATTTGTTAAGTGAGGATTTGTCCAAAAAACTTCTTGTTCATTTTGTGCTTGCTTTAAAATTTCTGATCTTGTTGAATAGTTCGCCACGAGATTTTCTCCTTATAATTTCTTTGTTAAAAGTTGTATTTTAGCCATTGTACCACAGAAGGTAAAATGTTATAAATAAATAGTTCACTTCATTTTTTACTTTTTTGATTCCCTTTTTGTACGCTTCTTAATCTTTTCTCAAAGAGTTCGCTGAAAAATGATGAAATTCGAATTAATAATCGTTATACTAACTGCACAACTTACTTAATGGAGGGATTTAATGGAACTGTTAACATCAAAAGTGCTCGATGTTTGTACGGGGATTGGACGATTAATGCTAGAAAATGGTGCAGAAACTTATCGTGTGGAAGACACCGTTTATCGCGTTGCAGTAAATTATGGCATGCAAGGTGTGAGTGTCTTTTCAGTTCCAACCGCCCTTATCATTACTGTTCAAGGTCCTACTGGTGAAGAGCATACTCGACTACACCGAATAACTGAGCAGAAAAGTAATTTAGGAATTGTTGCTGAGGCGAATGAACTTTCTCGCAGAATCGCACAAACCGAATTAACTCCAAATGAAGCGTTATTAGAAATTGATCGGTTGAATCGTATGGAGTCTTCTTATAGCCCTTTTGAAGAGTTTTTAGCAATTGCTTTTATTTGTGGTTTTTTTGCGATTCTTTTTCAAGGAGATTTACATGACTTAGTAGCAGCAGCCATCACAGGAAGTATCGGTTATATAGTCTTTTTATATTCCAAAAGATTAACCAATATTCGTTTTTTTAGTGAGTTGCTGGGTGCGCTGACGATTGGCTGGGTAGCTTTTATTTTAACGAATTTGTCGATTGGAAATGATATAAATATTATTATTGTTGCAAGTATCATGACATTAGTGCCTGGAAAAGCTATTACAAATGGGATTCGTGATTTGATGGCCAGCCATTTCATCTCGGGGGTCAGTGTATTGGCAGATGCTCTGCTCACTGCTTCTGCGATTGGGATTGGCGTTTCCACAGTCTTTTCTTTTATTTAATTCGAGGAGGGAAAATAAGTGTTTCTTGATTTTGTTATTCATTTTGGCTCAAGTTTTATTACGGCCTTGGGCTTTTCGATTTTATATAATATTCCACGAAAAACCATTATCCCTGCTGGAATTACCGGGGCAATTGGTTGGACGATTTATTTCTTTTTAACGGTTTATTTCTCTATTGAAGAATTTCTAGCAACGATTATTGCTTCCTTTTTTATCGCATTTGCGAGTCAGATTTTTGCGCGTAAATTCAAAACACCGGTTATTATCTTTACCCTGCCAGGTTTGATTCCATTGGTGCCTGGCGGGCTTGCTTACAACATGATGCGTGCATTTGTTGAAGGTAACACAAATCTTGGGTTTGAATACGCAACGGATACGTTCTTAACAGCTGGTGCCCTTGCGCTAGGACTTTCTATTAACGGAGCCCTCTTTCAGTTGTTTTCTTCAAGAGATCTTTTCAAACGTGGAACAAAATACGTACCATAAAATTTATAATTTATATAAGCTACGACTTTTTTGAATAAAATGTCGTAGTTTTTTTGTTTTAATCTCTATATTTTTGCGAAGTATATCCTGTGTGGTGTCTATAATTTCTGAAGTTGAATTTCGTATACTGTAGACTAAATTTATAGTATACATACTTAGCAAACGAAGAATTAAGAATCGAATCAGCCTCTTTAATCGAAGCTATATCCGATTAAAATAAGTTTTTAACAGGTTTTTTAACCATTTGAAAAAAGATTTGCTATTTCATTTAAATGAGTGTATGATTAAAAACAATTAATTCATGGCGAAGAAGAGAAGAGTAATTTTTAGCTTATAGTTGGAGAGACGCTACGGTTGGTGCGAGTAGCGATAAGTAAAAATGAACCACATCTCGGAGCTAGGCATCGAAATAGCAGTAGATGTTCTCGTGCGCGAGCGTTAATCGCATACGTTTCTAGTAACGTTTTGAGGCAAATCGTGTGAGCGATTTGCGAACATAAGGTGGAACCACGATTAATCGTCCTTTATCCAATTTTTGGATAAGGGGCGTTTTTGTTTTCCAACCTTAATTTCCGATTCACCGAAAGGGCTGATGCATATGGACGACCATCATCATATGATTTTAAAATTAATTGAACAAAAAGAAAGTAAGCCAAGAACACGACATTTGATTTAACTTTCAGAGACATCACGGTTGGTGCGAGTGATGATTGAACAAATGTTACACATCTTGGAATGAAACATTGAACCTTTAGTAGATGTTTCCGTGTACGAGCGTTAATCGTTTTGCGTCTTTGACGCCCTGAGGCAATTTGTGTGAGCAAGTTGCGAAAAAAAGGTGGAACCACGTTTATTTATCGTCCTTTCATTTCTATTGATTAGAAATGGAAGGATTTTTTATTTAACTAATAGGAGGAAATTAAAGTGAAGAAAAGTATGAAAGCACTCATAATTTTATTTGCGACTCTTGGAGTCATTTTATTGAAAACAGAAACAACAGAAGCAGCAGAACTTGAAGATGGCGTTGCAACCCCTGATGGGACCGAAACATTTGTGATTGGTTTAGATGACACATTCGCACCGATGGGTTTTCGAAATGAGCAAGGCGAGTTGGTCGGTTTTGATATTGATTTATCGGCTGAGGTAGCGGAACGACTGGACTATCGATTTGTTTACCAGCCGATTGACTGGAGCGTGAAAGAACAAGAACTGAACTCTGGGAATATTGACATGATTTGGAATGGATACGGTGTGACCCCTGAGCGTGAAGAATTGGTGCAAATGTCGGATACTTATATTGAAGACACGCAAATTATCGTCACACGTGCGGAAGACGATCCTATTGAAAGTTTGGATGATTTAATTGGAATGACAGTGACGACTCAATCTTCATCGACAGCTTTACAAATTATGGAAGCCGAATGGCCGGAAGATGTATTAGATGGCTTAGCAGATCTTGTTTTATATCCAAATTACAATAACTCATTTCTTGATTTAGACGCAGGTCGAGTAGATGCCGTTGTTGTTGGTGGTGTTTATGGGAATTATGTCGTCAATCTTCGTGGGGAAGAAAATTATAATGTCTTTTTAGATGCAAGTGCCGTTGAACCGATGGCGGTAGGTCTTCGAAAATCAGATACCGAATTTGCTGAAGAGCTGAATGCAACGTTAGCAGATATTCGAAATGATGGAACTTATGAAGAAATTTATACAAAATGGTTTGGAAGTAGCGGCGCCTCTGCAGAAGAAAGTAGTATTTTGGCAAATATGATTCCTGGATTGAAAGATGGCTTGAAGTTGACCCTTGGTTTATTTGCAATTGTCTTTCTAGCCAGTATTCCTTTAGGGTTACTGTTTGCGGTCCCTCGCGCATTTGGCCCGAAATGGATGCAAGCACTCATCGAAGTTTATGTGTTTATCATGCGCTCTACCCCATTACTATTACAGTTAATGGTTGTATTCTTTGGATTGCCTTATTTAGGCATTGGATTTGAACGCTTCCCGGCGGCGATATTTGCTTTTATTATTAATTATACGGCTTATTTTATTGAGATTTTCCGAGGGGGCTTTACTTCCATTTCACCGGGACAATATGAATCTTTGAAAGTATTAGGGATTGGAAAAGTACGCGGCTTTTTTCGAGTGATCGTGCCCCAAGTTTTAAACAATGTATTGCCTGCGCTTGGAAACGAAGTTGTTGCTTTAGTCAAAGATACTTCTCTTGTTTATGTGATCGGATTAGGCGAGATTCTGCGTGTTGCTTCAATTAGCGCGAACACATATGCTTCGCTCACCCCTTATTTAATCGTTGGTGTGATTTATATGGTTGTTGTTGGTGTTGTTACGATACTTTTACGTCAAGCTGAAAAGAAAATTTCTTATTAAGGAGGCCTTCAAATGAGTTTAACAGTCAAAAATTTATCAAAAAACTTTAACAAACAAACGGTGATTAAAAATTATGATTTAACGATCGATAAAAATGAAATCGTCGCTTTAGTCGGTCGTTCTGGGACAGGTAAAACAACTTTCCTGCGTTTAATCAATAACTTAGAAACAGCAGATCAAGGGACTATCCAAATTAATGGAGACGCGTTGGTTGAAGATGGCGATTATGCAAAGAAAGAAGGTCAACGAAATTATCAAAACCGAATTGGCATGGTCTTTCAAAATTATGAACTATTCCCTAATTTGAGTGTTTTAGATAACTTGATCGAAGCTCCCCTTGCGCAAAAAGCCGGTCCAAAAGAAGAACTAAAAGAAAAAGCGATCGAATTACTAGCTTCAATGGAAATTGCGGATAAAGCGGAGGCGATGCCAAATACTTTATCTGGAGGACAAGCCCAACGAGTGGCCATTGCTAGAGCGATGATGTTAAGTCCAGATATTTTATGTTTTGACGAACCTACATCTGCTTTAGATACAGAATCTGCGGCAGGTATCGGAAAGTTAATTCAAGATATTGCAAGTCTTGGAACAGGTATTTTGATTGTGACGCACGACCGCGAATTTGCGGAGAAATATAGCACACGTACGATTCAATCAAATGAATTTGTTTAGATTTTTTTGAAAATAGTGGAATTTTAGTTAAATAACCAGTGGTTTCGAAGGGAGCAGTCTGAAATGGCTCTCATGTCCTTATTAACTGCTTCATATGGGCGTGAGCTACTCCTTGTGTCCCTATCAACCGCTTCATATGGGCGTGAGCTACTCCTTGTGTCCTTATCAACCGCTTCGTATGGGCGTGAACTACTCCTTGCGCCCTTATCAACCGCTTCATATGGGCGTGATCTATTTATTTCATCGAAATATAATTTGATGAAAATGAGACCCTCTTTATTTCATCGAAAATAATTTTGGTGAAAATGAGATTCCTTTATTTCGTCCTTATAAGAACAAACATAAACGAGAGTTGATATGAATTAAGACTATATAATAAATTCATTAAAAAGACTAAAAAAGCCCCTCCTCATAAATAATCGTCAGTTCCTAGGTGGGGCCTTTTTCTTACTATACAGATTTTAAAAGTATTATTGGTTCTTTACAATAATCATTAGACCTTTTGAGCCAATTCCTCAACAGTTGGGATTGCATCTTGCCCGCCTATTCTACTTACTTTAATTGCTGCGGCTTTATTAGCAAATTTTACTGCTTCCACTAAATTTTGGTTTTTAGCATAATGGACAGCTAATCCTCCAGCAAATGTATCACCGGCACCAACTGTATCGATAGCTTTAATTTTATGCGATTCAATAAATTCAGTTAATCCATTTTGGTACACTAAATTTCCGTTTGCACCCATTTTTATAACAACACTTTTCGCGCCTTTTTCCGTAATAATCTCTGCCGCTTCAATTGCGTCTTCCACGCTATTTACTTTTATTCCTGTAATTTTTTCTGTTTCTTGTTGGTTTGGTGTTACGCAGTCGGCATATGGTAACGCGGCTTCGAAGTAACCATCTGCAGGTGCAGGATCCAAAATGACAAACATATCTTTTTGTTTTGCTTTTTCTAAAGCAGCGGTAATCGATTCTTTACTTGTTTCCATTTGTAATAATAAAACAGGAGCTTCTACTTGGTCCATAGCTCGATTGATATCTTCTTTAGTCAATGTATCGTTTGCACCCAGTGTTCCAATCATAGTATTTTCACCTGTTTCATCAAGCATAACTATAAATGTGCCTGTTCCTTCAGATATACTGCGTTTAATAAAATTTGTTTCTACTCCGTGATTTTCTAAATTTTGGAGCATTTGTTGACCTGCGCCATCTTGTCCAACAGCACCCACAAAGGCAATCTCTCCACCTAATTTTGAAACAGCTACAGCTTGGTTAGAACCTTTTCCGCCAGGAAGCATTTCAATACTCTTTGCAGAAGCTGTGTGTCCATATTCAGGAAGCTTAGTGACCAACGCTTTTACGTCTAAATTAATACTACCTAAAACAATTACATCATATGACATTTTTTATTCTCTCCCACTCAATAAACCACGTGTATTTTTAACATTTTCAGTTAGGCTAAGTCCACTCTTGTATACTGAACTTGTCCCCCCGACAAATGAAGTAGCACCATTTTCTTTACTTTTTGGAATTGTATTTCTACCAATATTTCCGTCCACCATGATTTCAATATCTAACTTTCTTTTAGTTATTTCGTCTTTTAATTTTGCAATTTTATCATACATCTCAGGAATAAATGTTTGCCCTGCAAAACCTGGATTAACAGTCATAACGACAACGTAATCGGTTACGTCGTAGACATAATCAAGTACATTCAAAGATGTAGATGGATTAATTGCCACTCCTGCCTTCATTCCTAAATCCTGAATTCTAGCCAGAGTTCCCTGCAAGTTATTTGTTGTTTCAGCATGAATAGCAATCATGTCTGAACCGGCTTCATGAAACAAATCAATAAAACGTTCGGGTTTCTCTGCCATAATATGGATGTCTAATGGCTTCTCTGTCAATTTTCTGACCATTTTAACGAAGTCAGGACCCAATGTAAAGTTCGGTACAAATGTACCATCCATAATATCAATATGGTAAAAGTCTACCCCTGCTTCATCTAATTCTTTGATATCTCTTTCTACATTTCCTAAATCTGTACACATTAATGATGGTGCAATTTTAAACATATTTACTTCTCCTTCTATGTTGTTTCTCTTATTACAAGTTCCGGTTCAACTTCATATTTTTTAGGTTTACAATTCTTTTTTCTTACCCGCTCTAACTCATTAATAATAAGATTTCCTAATTTTGGTTTAAACTGACTAATCGTACTCAGACGTGGAACTGAAAACTTAGCAGTAACTGTATCGTCATATCCAATCACTTTTATATCTTGAGGGATTTTTATACCTAAATCAGCACATGCTCGAATAACACCATATGCCATTGCATCATTCGAACAAACTATGCCATCAATATCTTTATGATTAGATAAATAGTCATAGCTAGTTTCGTAGCCACTTTGAATATCAAATAATCCGTAGAGCTTGACTATGTGTTCTGCATCCGTTTCACTAACCGCTTTTAAATATCCTTGATATCGATCTTGTGAACTGCTTTCATCTTTTGGGCCTGATAGAAAAGCAATCTTTTTAACATGCCCTGATTCGATCAGATGTTTCGTTGCTAAATATCCACCATGTATATGATCTACCGCTAAAGCTGAGTATGCATGTGAAAATTGAGCTCTATCAATAGTTATCGTTGAAATTCCATTCGCTTCTAATCTTTCTAAGTCTTCTTCTTTCACATGAAGAGAGTTGATAATGGCTCCTATTACATAATTATCCGCCATTGTTTCTAAATAGTATTCAACTTTTTCTCGATTATCTTCACTATTGCATAAATATATCTGATATCCTTTTTTGTTTGCAGCAATTTCTATAGTTCGTACCAATTCACTAAAGAATGGACTATCTAAATTTGGAATTAATAGAGCAATTAGATTTGATTCTCTTTTAGATAAACTTTTTGCTACACTGTTCGGTTTATAGTTTAAATCTTCTACAATTTTTAGTATTTTCTCAATTGTTTCAGGTGCTGCTTCACCTTTTCCATTTATAACCCTTGAAACCGTTGCTGTTGATACACCCGCTAACTGTGCTACATCTTTTATTGTTGCCATTATATTTCCCCCAAATCTTACGTAACCGTTTACGATTTAAATATACAAGTTTATAAATTAAATGTCAAGAAATAGTTTGAAAAGGGTTGCAATCAATTTTAAAATGTTTTATGATGATTTTACCCATAAATTTACGTAACCGATTACGAAAATGTGTAAGAAAATTTAGGAGGATTTATTTATGTTTTTAGATGTTCTAAACGATGGCTTCAATTTTTTTATTAGCCTAGGTGGTTCTGCTATGATGTTCGTTATCATTACAGTGCTGTCTCTTCTCTTTGGTGTATCTTTTTCAAAAGCTCTTGAAGGTGGTTTACGGATGGCCATTGCACTTACGGGAATGGGCGCAGTTATCTCCCTTCTAACATCTAGTTTTGGACCTGCTTTAAATGCCTTTGTAACATCAACGGGTGTCAATTTATCTATTACCGATCTAGGATGGGCTCCTTTAGCAGTTATCACTTGGGGTTCAATGTATACGCTTTACTTTGCTTTTATTTGTATCATAACTAATTTAGTTATGTTATTTTTTAAAGTTACAAACACATTAAACGTAGACTTGTTTAACGTTTGGAACCTTTCTGTACTTGGTTTAATAGTTAATTATTACTCAGGTGATAATATATTTGTTACATCGTTATTCGTGGTATTTATTTATGCTTTAATGCTTTTTAATGCTGATGCCATTAAACCGACAATTAATGAGCTACTAGATTATGATGAAGATAATATAACAACAACTGCTCACCCTTCTTTACTTGTAGCACCTCTTGCTATGATTTTAAATAAAATAATTGACCGATTTATTCCTTTTATTGATAAATTTGACTTCGATGCGGAAACTCTTAATAAGAAAATTGGTTTCTGGGGCAGTAAATTTGCAATTGGTATTTACCTTGGAGTATTTATTGGAGTTCTGGGTCAGCAAAGTGTTCCTGAAATATTTACTTTAGCTTTTACAGCTGGTGTCGCTCTTGAATTATTCGGTCTTGTCGGTGGATGGTTTGGACCAGCTATTGAACCATTATCAAGCGGGATTTCTACTATGATGAGTAAAAGACTGCGCGGCCGCAAACTACTTGTTGCAATTGATTGGCCGATTTTAGCTTCTCGAGCAGAAATCTGGGCTGTTGCAAATATTTTAGCACCCATTCTATTACTCATTGCTATGGTTCTTCCAGGAAACCATGTGCTTCCTCTTGGCGGAATTATACTAACTGTTCTAACTCCTGCTTTATTACTTGTAACTAAAGGTAGGGTTATTCGAATGACACTGATCGGAACAATTTTAATACCACTATTCTTATGGGCAGCTACGTTGATTGCTCCATTCCTGACGGAGACATCTAGCGCAATGGGAACTTTTCCAGAAGGCCTGGCACAGGGACAACTATTTAGTTCAGTTGACTCTATGCCAGTTGAAAAAATGCTTGCTATGCTAGTTGGGATAACAGCAGATACATTAGATGTTAAGTTAATTGCTTTAGTTGTTGTGGGTCTTGTAGTTTATGTATTAATATTCAAATGGTATCTAAATACTTTGAAAAAAAATGTATTGATTGATCCAGTAAGTCCATTAACTTCAACGCTCGATAAAAAATAAAAGAACTAAAAAAGCATTCCCGTTAATTCAGGAATGCTTTTTTCTATTCTTATGATTAGTCTTGTAATAAAACTTGGTTAGCTGTGATGATTGAAAGTTTATAAACATCTTCTTCCACACAACCACGTGAAAGGTCTGCAATTGGTTTTGCTAATCCTTGTAAGATTGGACCAATCGCTTCAAAGCCGCCTAAACGTTGAGCAATCTTGTAGCCAATGTTTCCTGATTGTAATTCTGGGAAAACAAAGACGTTCGCTTCTCCAGCAACCTCTGATTCTGGTGCTTTTTTATTCGCTACATCTGTACTAAAAGCCGCGTCGAATTGTAATTCACCATCTAATGCTAAATCTGGTGCATTTTCTTTAGCGATTTTTGTAGCTTCTGCTACTTTAGTTACCATGTCTCCTGAAGCTGACCCTTTTGTTGAGAAACTCAATAAAGCAACTTTCGGATCAATATCGAACATTTCTGCTGTTCGAGCACTTTCCACTGCAATTTCAGCAAGTTGTTCAGCATTTGGATCTGGGTTGATCGCACAGTCTGAAAAAATAAACTGGTCGTTTTTACGTAACATTAAAAATGCTCCAGAAGTTAAGCTGACACCTGGACGAGTTTTTACGATTTGTAATGCTGGACGAACAGTATCACTTGTTGAATGGACTGCTCCACTGATTAAACCATCCACGATATCTTGGTAAACAAGCATTGTTCCGAAGTAGTTTCCGTTCTTAAGCATTTCACGAGCTTGCTCTTCAGTTGCTTTTCCTTTACGACGCTCGACAAAAGCATCAACCATTTCGTCAAATTTATCGTAGTTTTCAGGATCGTAAATCTCAATATCCGTTAAATCGAAACCTTGTTCTTTAGCAGCGTCATAGATCTCATCTAGATTTCCTACTAAAACAGGTTCCAGTAAATCTTCTCGTTTCAGACGGACAACAGCTCCTAAAATACGCGGGTCTGTTGCTTCAGGGAAAACAATGCGAATATTTTTCCCAGAAATTTTACTTTTTAATGATTCTTCTAAGCTCATAATAGCCCTCCATAATAATCTAAATTACTTTCCTATCTATAATAACAAGAAACCGCCAGAGTTTAAACCATTTGTATCATTCAACATCCGAAGTTTTTGTTTCCTTAGTTGTAAAGTTAAGTGCAACACTTCTAACATGATAGATCGTTATCTTTAGTTCTTAGTGTTTTATTCTC
>JBCLPZ010000028.1:0-12931 GCA_041223305.1 Carnobacteriaceae bacterium 52-44
GAACACAGCCGTTAAGCTTCTTTGCGCCGAGGATAGTGAGGGGTTTCCCCTTGTGAAAGCCGGACGCTGCCGTTCTTGTTAGCATCCTTGGCTCAACTGGATAGAGCACCTGACTTCGGATCAGGCGGTTGGGGGTTCGAATCCCTCAGGGTGCGTATATAATGAGATGAATGGCTTAACACTAAGGTGTTAGGGCTTTTTTTATTATCTACCTATTCTTTTAAATCGAGATGAGAAATAGAAAATTATATACTCAGTGAAACGTTGAATAAGATCAACGTTATTTTTTTGTTTATAAGGAAATTTAAATATCAATTCTTAAAAATACTAAATAAATTTAAAGAGTATTCTCTCTAACACAAAACTCTTGCAATCTTCTAATCATTCCTTTAGAATAATCATTCTTCAATAGACATTTCAGCAAATTCACCTCATAAATCCATGTCGATTTTCTTTTAATCTAGTTCTGAAACTGATATAATACTACTATAGTCAAGAATAGTCAGACATTACGTGGCTGGCTAAAGATTAAGGAAAGTAAGTTATGGAACAGGAGGAAGCTGTTAACATACTTGAACATTCTAATGAAAGTCTGTATGATATACTACAATATTAGAATAAAATGAGAAATGTTCAATGTAATCAGCGATAACTATGAGAAATAGAAGTATGTCTGATATGATTGAAGAATATCTAAAAAAAGCATTACAAGATGAAGGAAAGATTGAAATTCAACGAAATGAAATTGCTGAATTGTTTAACTGTGTTCCTTCACAAATAAATTATGTTATAAATACTCGTTTCACGATGCAACATGGTTATAATGTTGAGAGTAAACGAGGTGGAGGCGGCTATATTCGTATTGTCAAAATACAAGTAAATAGTAATACTGATTTATTAGAGCGTATGAGTCAAATTATTGGGAATCACGTGACTGAAAAAGAGGGACAAGTTATTATTCGAACACTTTATAAAAATGATTTGATGACAAGTAGAGAAGCCCAAATTATGTTAGCTGCTATTGCGCAAGAAAATTATAGTGGAAATCAATTAATCGATAACCAACTACGCGCAAAAATTTTATTATCAATGATTGATTTATTAATTTTAAAGAATAATTGAAAGGCGGATGATTAGAGATGAAAGAAATATTTACTAACCGAGCGAAAACGGCATTACAAAATGCACAAAATGAAGCAAAATTGCTCCGCCATCGTACTGTAGGAACTGAGCATTTATTATTAGGTCTGATTACGGAGCAGGATGGTATTGCAGGGAAAACATTACGCGAGGCCTCATTAACAGCGGAAAATGTTCGAGATGAAATTGAACATTTAGTGGATTATGGACCTATTTCAAAAAATGATGAATTTACAAATGAAGAGATTATCTTGCCTTATTCACCACGTTCACGTCAAGTGATGTCATATGCGGCAGATGAAGCAAGAAGGCTGAACAGTCCTTTAGTAGGAACAGAACATATTTTACTTGGATTATTACGTGATGAGAATATTTTATCTTCACAAATTATGAAGAATTTAAATTTAAGCTTATCTCAAGTCCGCCAAAATATTTCTAAAAAATTAGGAGTAAGCTTTAACCCTGATTCACGTAAATCAAGAGGTAAAGCTAGTAAACCAAAAATGAATCAAAACCAATCTAAAACACCTACTTTAGATTCCCTAGCACGAGATTTAACACAAGCTGCTAGAGAAGATAAACTTGATCCAATTGTCGGAAGAGACACTGAAGTTCGTCGAATTACACAGATTTTAAGTCGAAGAACAAAAAACAATCCTGTTCTTGTGGGAGAACCTGGTGTAGGAAAAACAGCTATTGCAGAAGGTTTTGCACAAAAGATCATTGAAGGATCCGTTCCTCCAAGTTTAGTTAATAAACGCTTGATGGCTTTAGATATGGGATCACTTGTTGCAGGTACAAAATACCGTGGTGAGTTTGAAGAACGAATGAAGAAAATAATTGATGAGATTTATGAAGATGGAGAAGTTGTTCTATTTATTGATGAGCTTCATACATTAATTGGTGCAGGTGGAGCAGAAGGAGCTATTGATGCTTCAAATATTCTAAAACCGGCTTTAGCACGTGGTGAATTGCAAACCATTGGTGCAACGACTTTAGATGAATATCAAAAATATATTGAAAAAGATGCGGCTTTAGAGCGTCGATTTGCATCTGTACGAATAGATTCACCTTCTCAAGATGAAACGATTGCGATTCTTCAAGGATTAAAAGACCGTTATGAGAAACACCATAATGTTCATATGACAGATGAAGCATTGAAAGCTGCGGTTGTCTTTTCTTCTCGCTATATTCAATCACGAGAACTACCTGATAAAGCCATTGATTTGATGGATGAGTCAGCAGCAAAAGTTCGCTTAGATGTCAGCGATGAACCTACTCCTCATCAAGATGAGATGGATAAATTAACACAACTTATTCAAGATAAAGAAAAAGCTATTTCAAATCAAAATTTTGAACAAGCTGCTCAAATTCGACAACAAGAAATTGAACAAGCTGAAAAAATTGAAGAATTGATGAATAATGGTGATTTCGAAAGACCTTCTGTGTATGCGGATGATATTGCAGAAGTTGTTGCTCAATGGACCGGTATTCCTGTTCACGAAATGAAGGAAACAGAAAGTGATCGTCTATTGCATATGGAAGACTCATTACATGAACGTGTCATTGGTCAAAATGATGCAGTAAATGCAATTGCGAGAGCTGTTCGTCGTGCACGTAGTGGAATTAAAGATCCAAATCGTCCAATTGGTTCGTTTATGTTCTTAGGACCTACAGGAGTCGGTAAAACAGAACTAGCTAAGGCACTTGCAGAAGTAATGTTTGGCTCAGAGGAAGATTTAATTCGTATTGACATGTCTGAATACATGGAGAAATACACAACGAGTCGTTTGGTTGGATCACCTCCTGGTTATGTTGGTTATGACGAAGGTGGACAATTGACTGAAAAAATTCGCCAAAAACCTTACTCAGTCATTTTATTGGATGAGATCGAAAAGGCCCATCCAGATGTATTTAATATTCTATTACAAGTGTTAGATGATGGAGTATTGACTGACGGAAAAGGACGAAAAGTAGACTTCAAAAACACTATCATCATCATGAGCTCAAACTTAGGTGCAACAGCCTTACGTGATGAAAAAGAAGTTGGGTTTGGGGCTGCAGAGAGAAGATTTGATCACGATTCAATGGAAACAAAAATCCGTGAAGAAATGAAACAATACTTCCGACCTGAGTTCTTGAACCGGATTGATGAAGCAATTGTCTTCCATGCTTTAGGAAAAGAACACTTACGTGAAATTGTTCGTCTCTTAACGAATGACTTAATTCAACAATTAGCGGATCAAGATGTTGATTTACGCATTACGCCAGCTGCTTTAGACATTTTGGCAGATGCGGGTTATGATCCCGAATACGGAGCAAGACCGCTACGTCGAGCTATTCAAACGAAAGTTGAAGATATGCTAAGTGATGAATTAATTTCTGGTCGAGTGAAAGCTGGAGACAAAATCACAGTCGGTGGTTCTCAAGGTGAAATCACATTGAGACATCGTGGCGATTCAACTCAAAAAGACAATGATAATGAAAAAGTGAAAGTTACTTCTTAAAAAGTAAATAAATTTAAAAATCCCGTTATTCCATAGAGAGTAGCGGGATTTTTTATTATGAAAAAGACATGTTTACTTATATAATGCATCAAGAAAACTAATTAGATCATATTTGTCTTTCAATTGGTATTTTTTCTTAATCATTTCTATAGGAATAGGAGTGGAAAGACTAAAAATAATTAACGAAATAGGTATCCAAATATAGTCTAAGTAGGTTTTAGAGAAGTAGAAATAGCTGGTAAAAAGTATCCCAATCCATAAAAAAATAAGTCTCATACGTAAAAGATTATTTAAGACTACTCGGTATTTATTTTTTTGAATTGTATTTTGTTCTTGCTTTAGACTATTTCTTTTCATATGTTTTATTTCTTCGTTTTTTTCATTTTTTGAAATTTCTAAATCTTCTTTGATTAAAATATCAATCGGAACATTAAAAACTTCGCTGATTGAAAAAATGAAATCCATACTTGGATACGATTTGTTGTTTTCCCAGTTAGATATTGTTTGTCGACTTACATATATTTTATCCGCTAATTCGTCTTGTGTGATTTTTTGATTTTTCCTTAATTGTTTAATTTTATCGCCAAGTAACATAGCTTACATTCCTCATTTCTAAAATAGTCCTTGAATTCATATTAAACATATCAAAATTCTTTGACATATGCGTATGTAAAAGGATTTTTACACACAATATGTACATTCTGAGTTAAGCTTCTATGCAAGAAGAAAGGAGTTTGATTTCAAATGTTTAAGTTCAATAATAAGTCTATCATACAGAAAGTAGGTTTACCGATTGTATTTATCGTTTCTGCAATATGTATTCTTTTAATTACTCCAGAGGGTTCAGATTTGCAAAGATTTACGCCTTTTTTTATAGGTGGTTTAATGGGTTTCTCTCCAAGAAGATTTATATCAAAACTTGATATCTTTTTTCATTATTTATTAATGCTGGTATTTTTTGTTTTTTGGTTTTTTATTGTACCAGATAAAATTCAAAGCATTCTTTTTCTTCTAGGCGTACTTATGGCTTACAATTTAAAAAGAGATCTTAAAATTTTTGACACATTATGAGATCTATACAATAATTTAACATCAGTAAATTTAAAAAATCGTGACAAAATAGGGTAAATAATATATACTAATATTAATCATTTAGCTATTCGGCTAAATGATTGTGCTTTTATGCCATACTATTTTTATGGTAGAATTTGAAAGTATTATGAAAATATTTTGTTGACGAGGTGAATTTGTGTATACTCAAGAGGAAAAAGAGGCATTCATGAAAGAGGCTTTAAAAGAAGCTGAAAAAGCGAAAAATATTGATGAAGTGCCAATCGGTGCAGTCATTGTGAAAGATGGCGAAGTGATCGCGCGCGGATATAATCAGCGAGAAACGACCAATCGAGCAATCACTCACGCTGAAATTTTGGCGATTGATGAAGCCAATCGAACTATCGATAATTGGCGTTTGGAAGATTGCGCATTATTTGTCACAGTTGAACCTTGTGTGATGTGTAGTGGAGCGATTGTACTGTCACGGATTCCTTATGTGTACTATGGAGCCTCTGATTATAAAGGTGGAACAGCAGGAACACTTATGAATTTATTGGAAGAACCACGTTTCAACCATCAGTCACATGTTGAAGCAGGTATTTTAAAAGAAGAATGTAGTGAAATGTTGTCGTCATTTTTTAGAGAACTTCGGAAAAAAAGAAAGGATATTAAATAAATGAGCCATTTATTTCAGTTCGATATTAAGACAAATAATAAGCAAGAATTTGTGAATATTGATTCTTTTATTGAAGAAGCTTTGTCCGAAAGCCAAGTAGAAGACGGTATTTTAGTTGTCTATTGTCCACACACAACGGCTGGAATCACGATTAACGAAAATGCCGATCCAGATGTTCAAAAAGATTTAGGACTAGGATTAAACAAAACTTTTCCAAATGACTCGGATTATGTCCATTTTGAAGGAAATTCAGATGGTCATATGAAATCATCTGTTGTAGGGGCAAGCGAAACTTTAATTATAAAAGATGGTTCTCCAATTTTTGGTACATGGCAGAGTGTTTATTTCACAGAGTTTGATGGACCTCGCTCTCGAAAATTTTATGTAAAAATTATTGAAGGTTAATTTAATTAGGATGGAAGTGAATGAAGATGTTAGAAGTTAAAGGCTTAAAGAAATCCTTTGGTTCAGTAACAGCAGTAGATGACGTAAATTTTACGATTGAAACAGGTCAAATCATGGGATTAATTGGGCAAAATGGTTCCGGAAAAACAACCACTTTCCGTATGATCTTGAAGTTGTTGAATGCGGATGAAGGTTCTGTCACTTGGAAGGGGAGACCTTTTTCGAGTGAGTTTTTTGATCATGTGGGGTACTTACCAGAAGAACGTGGATTAAATCAAAAAATGACGATTGAACACCAAATATTATATTTTGCTCGTCTTCGAGGAAAGAAGAATAGTGAAATCGAACCTTTAATTGATGATTGGTTAGACGAATTTGAAGTAGTGGGTAAACGAAAAGACAAGATAAAGTCTTTATCAAAAGGAAATCAACAAAAAGTACAATTAATCTGTACTTTGATTCATGAACCTGATTTGATCATTTTAGACGAGCCTTTTAGTGGTTTGGATCCGGTGAATGCAGGTTTATTAGAAGATGGTATTCGTCGAGCAAGAGATCGTGGGGCTAGTATTATTTTCTCAAGTCATAACATGAATAATGTAGAAGAACTATGTGATAATTTAGTAATGTTAAAAAATGGACGTCAGGTGCTCTACGGAACGATTCGTGAAATTCGTGAAAGTTTTGGACGTACACGTTTGTTTTTAGAATCTTCTTTAACGAAAGCAGAGTTAGAGCAAATTGACGGGGTTAAAAGTGTGTCTGGTGTAGAAGAGGGGATTTACCATATTCAGCTAAGAGATGCTGAAGTGGGTCGTCAAATCTTTGATTTGGCTACACAAGATGGGTATATTCCAACTTTCAGCCAACAACCACCAACCGTTGAGGAAATCTTCAAACAGATTGCAGGTGAAGAAAATGAATAAGTTAGGCGTTTTTATAAAAGATACATTTATTAAAAATGTGAAGTCTGTTAGTTTTATAACGATGTTATTAAGTCCGATTATTTTATTGGCTATTATTGCAGGAATTGTTTATTTTGCAACACAAAGTGACTCTGAAGCTCCAGAAGTTGAAATTGCTGTCATTTCAGAAGATCCTTCGATTGCACAAATGTTAGTAGAAAGTGATGAAACATTAGCGATTGCAGATGAAGTTACGACCGTTGAAGAAGCACGTGATGCATTAGGAAATGATGAAATTTCTGGCTATTTAGAAGTAAATTGGGAAGATGACCAATTAAATGGTTCGCTAACGCATGATGGTTTGGACAATCATATTCCAATCATTGAACAAGTCTTGACTAATACACAAGTTTTAGTTAGGGCAAGTGAACTGAATGTTACGCCCGAGCAACTGCAATCGCTAAATGAGCCAGTTGTTTTAGATACACAAGTTGTCTCCGTCGATGAAGGTGAAGTGGTGGAGGAAGATAGCTTAGAGCGAGGCATTCAAATCGGAAGTGCTTATGTGATTAACATTGTTATTTTAATGTTTATTATGTTTTATGCTTCCACGGTCATTGAAGAAGTGGCTGGAGAAAAAGGCACACGAATGATGGAAGTGATCTTATCCAGTACGACAGCAACTACTCACTTTTTCGGAAAATTAATTGGTGTTTTCTTAGTGATGTTAGTGCATATTCTTTTCTACGTTATTGTAGGATTTGGTGCTTATACGTACTTTAAAGATCATGAGTTAGTCGTGTCATTGATTGGAGATATGGACATAGGTGCAATTCTGGTTGACTTCTTAGAGTTCTCCTCCGTCTTCTTAATTATTGGGGTGATCATGTACATGTTTATTGCAGCCTTCTTAGGATCTTTGATCACAAAAACAGAAGATATCAATCGTGCAGCTACACCTCTTAGTTTACTAGTTGTCCTTGGTTTTTACATTGGATTATTTGCGATGACACAACCTGAAAATAGTATTGTAGTCATCTCATCTTTTGTTCCTTTAATGACACCATTTGTCATGCCTTTTAGGATTGCGACAGGCACTGTTTCCGATTTACATGTCTGGTTGTCGCTTGGTGGCACAGTATTATTTGTTGGGCTTTTAGCTTATATTTCTCTTATTTTCTACCGCGCAAATGTACTGATTTATTCAGATACAAACTTTATCAATACAATCAAACAATCATGGACATTGGTTCGAAGTGAAAATTCAAAATAAACATTTTAAAAGCTTGCTAGGTGGATGAAAATCTATCTGGCAAGTTTTTTAATTTTATAAGGGATTATAAGACAAACGCTGATATGATACGATTAGTTAATGTTTTGTTTTTAATGTAGATAGAAGCTCATCATTGGAGGAAAATCATCAACCCTTTCTTGTTTTAGGAAAAATATTAGAATATCTGAAATTTCTATGCCTATAGTTTTGACGCATTTTATTAAAAAAGTGTCTAAGTTAAACATCTGGGTATTTTGTTTAACATAGAACCACTTTATGTTAACCTAACTGTATAGAAAAAGTTTTATAAAAATAGGGAGAGATAGTGATGCTCAAAATACTTAAGAATAAATACAAAGAAATCTTACTCAACACGGCTATTTTTTTAGTGGTTCAACTAATATTTAGTTATTTTGGAAATGATCAGATTACTGGTAGAAGGATTCTTATAAACACATCTATTTTTGCAGGGATCTTTACTTTGGGGACACTTTTTTGGAATAGAGAGAAGATTGAAGAAGTAAATTAGTATCTATTAGTCTTGCTAACAGCTTAAAGCTATTAATTTAATGCGCTTCATTTAATATATTATTCTGAGTAATGGGACAGAGTGCTAAAGTCTTCAAAAATAGGAAACGTAGACTGTGGATACCATCTATAATCTTCGACAGACATAAACTTAGACTGAAGTTTCAATGTAAAGTCTTTGAAAGGCATAAACACAGAATACAGAACATAGAGGCAACTTAGAGCATGTATGAAAAAGCTTTGGAAGGATATAGAGCATGACGGTCAAAATTAAGCGAAATACTGATGTAGTAGGCACAATGGCAAAATTTAAGGTAATCATTAATGGAGAAAAAGTTGGAACAATTGGGCATGAAGAATTTTTAGAAGTAGAAATCCCTGATGACGAAGCGGTCATTCAATTGACACAGATGGGTGTAAAAACGAATGAAATGAATGTGAAGGATGGCGATAGACTTGAAGTTTCTACCACAAATTGGGGGAAATTTGGAGCTGTTGCAGTCGTATTTTTATTTTTGATTTCGAGATTATTTGCTCCTGATGTCATCAGATACGGCCTCTTTCTATTGTATTTTATCAGTGCATTTGTAGTAAATGGTTTTATGTATAAAATAATAAAAGTTCCCAGTCAACCAATATTTGAAAATGAAGAATAAGTAAAAAAAGCTTGGGCAAATACCCAAGCTTTTAAAATTCTTATTTTGTGTAGTCATCGAAGTAGCCTTGAATATAAACGAAAGGCGTTCCTTTGTCGCCACTGCCTGAAGTGAGGTCAGCGAGTGAACCAATTAAATCAGTCAGCTGACGAGGGGTTGTTCCAAGCGAAGCTTTTGCATCTTTTGCTTGGTCATCTTTTTGGCCAATGGATTCGCGGATGGCTTTTTGTAACTCTTCACCGCTTAGATCTGCGTGGTCATTATCCGCAAGATATTTTAATTTGACTTCGTTTGGTGTTCCTTCAAGTCCAGAGGTAAAGCCGGGAGAAACGACGGGATCCGCCAATTCCCAAATCTCACCAACAGGATCTTTAAAGGCACCGTCACCATAGACCATCGCTTCAATGGTTTTTCCTGTTTCTTCTTTCACACGGTTTTGAATCGCTTCGACGACTTCATTTGAGTGCGAAGGGAACAACTTGACGCTTTCATCAGTCGCGTTGTTTGCGCCTAAGAGTCCGAATTCTTCGTTATATCCACCATTTTCACTGACGGCTTTGGTTAAAATATCTCCTAAATCTAATACAAGGTTTGCGCCTGCTTCGTCTAAAATGCGTTTCGTACGCTTGCGACTATGTACATCACAAACAATGACAGAATCGGTATGATATAAAATCGCTTTTGGATCATTCGAGAATATAATTTCACAAGGAGTGTCTTCTTCGGCTACGATATCTTTGTAGAGTTGGACATAATCAACGCCGGTAAATGGATGGGCAGTTTTTCCAAAATAGCCTTCAAAATCCTCTTCGGTTAATGTGTCGCTCCAAGGATTGACACCAGATTCATCCAGTTGATCTAAAGAAATTAAATGATTTCCAACTTCGTCAGCAGGGTAACTTAATTGAATAACTACTTTTTTAGCCCCACGTGCAAAACCTTTTAATAAATTCATGAATCGATTTCGGCTTAAAATGGGGAAAAGCACACCAACTGTTTGATCTTTAAAATGACTTTTCACATCTGTCGCAATGTCATCAATGGAAGCATAATTTCCTTGTGCTCTTGCAACGATAGATTCTGTTAGTGCAATAATATCGCGATCGCTGACTTCAAAGCCTTCTTCTTTTGAAGCATCTAAAATTGTATCAACAACGATTTCAACAATATCATCGCCTTCTTTAATAATTGGTGCTCGTAATCCCCGGACAACCGTACCCACGGTTCTTTTCATAGATAACCACTCCTAATTTACTATTGATGTATCTATTATACTATTAATGGCAGGACGTATAAAGTTTGTGCAGAAAAAAAGTTATTCATAAAAGGTAATGATAATCGTTCTCAATTGTAGTAAAATGATAGTGCAATCTTTAACAAGGCGGTGTAGTATGAAAATTATAGATGGAAATCGCACGGTATATGATTTAATTCAAGAATACCCAGAATTGAAACCGATTTTAGTAGAGATGGGTTTCAAACCTTTGAATAATGATAAAATGTTAAATACGGTAGGACGAATGATGCCTTTAAATAGTGGTGCAAAACAAATTAAATTGAGCGATGAAGACTTAAAAGAAGGCCTAAAAAAAGAAGGTTTTGAATTACAAGATTAACTTTAAAAGAATCTCGGGAGAGGAGAAGATGAAATGCAGGATCGATCTGTTCAAACCAGTGAACGACAGGAAAAATTAAAAGACTTAATTCTTCGCTTGCATGCGGGGGAAGATGAAGAAGTGATTAAAGAAGCCTTTGCGAAAGATTTTCAGACAGTGAGTCCTTTAGAAATTTCAGTGATGGAAAGAAAACTGATGAAAGATGAAGGCTTGAGCGCAGAAGAAATTATGCGATTGTGTAATGTACATGTTTCGGTGATGGTGGATTATGTGGAAGATCCAGATAATATTCCAGATGATTTTGAAAAACCTGGACATCCAGTACATGTCTTGAAAGAAGAAAACTTAGCCTTAGAGGCAGCATTGATGCGTGTGCGTAATTTATTGGAAGTTTATTTAGAAGAACCAGATGCTGAACTTGAAAAAGGTTTAAACCATCAGTTAGATATTTTGTGGGATTTTGATAAACACTATACACGTAAAGAAAACTCGTTTTTCCCAATTATGGAAAAGTATGGGAACACGGCGCCACCTCAAGTGATGTGGGGAGTGGATGATGAAATCCGTGACTTATTCAAAGCGTTTAGAGCAGCTTTTCAAGCCGGGAAAATGGAGCAATTAATGCCTATTTTTTCTGAATTTGAGTATGAAATGCAAGAAATGATTGTTAAAGAAGAAAATATCTTAATTCCAATGGTTACCGATGCTTTTACCGACGAAGATTGGATTAAGATTGCGGATGAGATGGATCAAATCGGTTATTGTATCGTTAAACCGATGGCGAAATGGGAACCAAAAGCTAAAGCCAAAGAAGATGAAAAAGAGTCGGAAGTTAAGACAGATCGCATACCTTTAGGTGCAGGGTCTCTAGGTCATAAAGAGTTAGACCTTATATTAAATAGTCTTTCTTTAGAAATAACATTTGTGGATAAAGATGATATTGTTCAATACTACAACAACCATTCGGGAGAAAGAATAAGTCTACGAAATCCTTTAGCCATTGGTCGCGAATTAATGTATTGTCATCCTCCTAGGGTCTATGATACGGTCAAGCAGCTAGTTGATGATCTCCGTGAAGGTAAAAAGGATCAACAAGTCTCTTGGTTTCGACAAAAAGATGGCCGGTTAATCCATACGACTCATAAAGCTATTCGAGATGAAGAGGGCGAATTTTTAGGGATTTTAGAGTATAAACAAGACATTACAGAAATCGTTGAAATTGAAGGCGAGAATCGCGATGTGAATGCATAAATAAATCTTATAGACTCAGGAGCTGATATTTATGGACAATTATAAACTTTTTCTAGCACAAAATCGAGAGATTGAAACAGAGCATCTATTGTTACGACCGGTAACTTTAGCGGATGCTGAGGATTTGTATGAGTATGCTTCGGATGAAGAGAATGTTTATTATGTAACATTTGATACTTATCAATCACTTGATGATGCTTATTTTTCTATTGCAAATTATTTTATGGATCAGCCTTTAGGAAAATATGGGATTGAGTTGAAAGAAGAAGGAAAATTCATTGGCACGATTGACTTATTTAATATTAGCCCTGAGAAAATGTGTGCAGAGATTGGTTATATTTTGAATCCAAAATATCATCGAAAAGGTTATATGTCAGAAGCAGGCAGAGCTTTGTTGGCGTTAAGTTTTGAAACGTTAGAGCTTGAGAAAATGTACGCAATGTGCGATAGTCGAAATCTTGCTTCTGCAGGTGTGATGAAGAAACTAGGAATGCAACAAGAAGCAAAACGCCGTCATCATTCTTTAGCGAAAAACGGTGAATGGATTGATATGTTGGAATTTGCAATTTTAAAAGATGAGTATTTTGCAAAGTAATTAGAAGAATGAATGGCTGAAGAAACCTGAAATTTCTGAAAAAGACTGGATTTATAAATTAAGCTATGGTACAATATATATTGCCGAAAGGCCACATGACAATGGTGGACGTGCGAACCGTGTCAGGTCTGGAAGGAAGCAGCACTAAGTATTGCTCCGCCATGTGTTATGTGTTACATAAATATTAACAAACCCCTTGAAGTTGAGTCTTTGAACTCGAATGCCTTCAAGGTTTTTTTGTATTTAAAAGGCTCTATAATATTTGGTGTTGATGGATCAATTTTGATTCATTGGCACCCTTTTTGTTTTTGAAATGAAAAAAGGCC
>JBCLPZ010000029.1:0-10125 GCA_041223305.1 Carnobacteriaceae bacterium 52-44
TAGAGTGCCTTCTTTTCTTTTTCCAGAAATCTTTCCTAAAATTAGAAATTATCCCCCGAGTAAAATTTTACACATACAAATACTCAAAAGAAAAACCCTATGCCATTTATCATGACATAAGGTTTTATTTACTCTTCAATTATAGAATTAACTGTAAGAAACTTTTGATTGTAATACTGCATAAAATTCTTTAAACCAATTACGCGTTGGTGTTGAAACTTCTGAAATCGCACAATATTTATCAACTAAAGTAACAATAAAGCTTTCTTTATAACGAGGAAAACCACCTTTAATTGTACATAAAAACATATGTTTTAAAATAATATCTTTTTCTAAATCATTAATCTCAGTAATTTTTCGAGCATTTTTTAATGCGATTTTAGGATGTGCAGAATTATGTGAACCCATTCCTAAAGCTAAAATTTCATCTCTTTCTTCTAAGAAAAAGTCATGCAACAATCCTGCTCTTGCAGTAGATACGAAATCTAGACCTCTAGATTTTGCCAATTTGTAACTAACATATGAAACAAATAGGCTGTGTGTTAAACGCGTTGTATAATGATGATGCGTAATTTCATCCAATTTTAATAAGTCTTCATTCTCTAATAAGTCTTCAATAATAGCCATGTACTCTTTGTCGTTTTCCCAAATTTCACGGACGAACTCCATCAACATTCTCCTTTTAAAGGTTGTGAGTGCTTAGAAATAATTGCTGTTTATGCAATTTATATAATTATTGTTAACAGTCTCTATTATACAGAAAGCTCAAAGAAAAAAAAGACTTTTTGCCTATTTTTACATTATATTACGTCATTTTAATGGAAACTTAAACAATTATCCAAAAATGAATAATTAATAGCCATCGTTTAGTTTTACTAAGTTTTCAGGCAATTCTTCGCCTTTTTCGAATGCTTCAAAATTTTTCATGAACAGCGGAAAAATATATTTAGGATAACTTTCAACTTGTCCTGCTATGTGTGGCGTCATTAATACTTGCTCGTGATTCCATAGTGGACTATCTTCAGGTAATGGTTCTTGTTCAAAGACATCTAAGCCTGCTCGACTGACTTTTCCATTATCTAAAGCTGCTAATAAATCCTCTGTTACTACTGATTCTCCACGCCCCACATTGATAAAGATAACGCCATCTTTCATTTTCGAGAACATATCTTCATCATATAAATGAGTCGTTTCTTCTGTTAGGGGTAGAATATTGACAACAATATCCCCTTTATGAATCACATCGGCTAATTCCTTTTGAGTATATTGGTCGTCCATATTTTCTATTTCTCGTCCACTACGGTTAATACCGATTGTATGCATGTTAAATGCCTTAGCTACTTTTCCGAGTTGAACGCCAATTTTGCCCGCTCCAACAATTAACATTGTCTTGCCTGCTAACTCATATAAGTTACTTCCGTGCGACCACTCTTTATTCTCTTGATTTTTAGCTGAACGAACAATTGCTCGAGTCATACCTAAGATCAAACCAATTATAGTCTCCGTTACAGGCTTTGCATGAATGCCACTTCCATTTGTAAGTAAGATACCTTTTTCAGTAAATAACTTTAATGGTAAAGCATTAACTCCTGCATAAGCAAATTGAACCCATTTAACATTAGATGCTTCATCTTCAATGAGTGGAATCAAATCATCAGACCATCCAATAATTATTTCAACAGTACTTGCATCAGCTTCTTCAATAGATTCTACGATTTTATAATCTGATGCCTTTTCTTTTAATTCATCAATCTGCTCTGGGTACAATTCTTGGACTACTAATATACTTTTTGTCATTTATCTAATCTCTCCTTTTTGAAATTAACTATCTTTAATTCACTAAGTGAAACATTAAAATACTCGCTGCAATCGCCACGTTTAAAGATTCAGCATGCCCATGCATAGGAATAAAAATATTTTGATCCACTTCATCTATTAATTCATTATTTATTCCTGCACCTTCATTACCTACAACTAAGGCAAAAGGAGTATCCACATAGACATCTTTGTAAGAAGTAGCCTTTTCGTTTAAAGCAGTTCCAAATACTGGATAGCCTTCTTCTTTAAAATGCGCAACGAACTCTTTTAAATCTCCTTCATATACTTCTAAATGAAAGTGACTACCTTGTGCACTTCTTAATGTTTTAGAATTATATAAATCAACAGTTCCTTTCCCTAAAAATACTCCCTGAAATCCGGCTGCATCAGCCGTACGTATCATTGTCCCAACATTTCCAGGATCTTGGACTGCATCCAGTAATAAAATAGGTCCATCAATTACCTCTGGAAATACAAAGGTTTCAATAGCTAACTCAGCAAAGATTCCTTGGTTTGTTTGGGTTTCACTAATTTCTTCTGCAATATTTAAATTTATGACGATTACCTTATTCGTATCAATCTCTAAATTTAAGAATTCTTCATTTTCTAATAAGTCTTCTCGAACCATAACCTGAAGAATATCATTCTTTTTATGTTTTAAAGCTTCTTCCACTAAATGAAAGCCTTCAACAAGATATGAGGATTGTTTTACTCGTTCCTTTTTTAACTTTAATTTCTTCCAGTTTTTTACCTGCTGATTATTTACTGATGTAATATGGTCCATCCTTTTTTCACCTCAAATAATTATATACTCTTTTATCATACCGTTTTTGATTCATCTTTGCATTAAGAATGTTTTTGTTTCTCATGTACTTGCTGAGTACTCTTCTGAATGTAAAGTTAATTTTGTATATTTATGAGGGCATTTTCTTTAGTCTTACACTTGGTATAATTTATTTACCTACAAAACCAAAAAACACACTGAGTCAAATCTCCCTGTTTGACTCAATGTGTTTAGAATGTTTTTATATTAAAAGCCCATGAAGTTTCTTGGGTTGACCGGATTACCATTTTGATGAATTTCAAAATGTAAGTGAACTCCAGTAGAAGTTCCTGTTGTCCCCATTGTACCGATTTGTTGTCCTGCTGAAACAGACTGTCCAGCTGAGACACGTAAATCAGATTGCATATGTCCATAGACTGTTGATATACCGCCACCGTGATCAATTTTCACATAATTTCCAAGTGAAAAATGATAACCTGCAACCGTAACTGTTCCTGATTTAGCAGCTACAATTGGTCCGCCGCCGGCAATATCAATTCCAGCATGTAATCTACTTGTTCCATGAACAGGATGAATTCTATAACCATATTCAGAAGATACATAACCACTTGCTGGTCTTGTCCATCCACCGCTATTTGAAGGCGGTGTTGGTGTTGGTGTTGGTGCTGGTGCTGGTGTTGAAGCAGATGAGCTTGCAGATGAAGATGCTGTTTGAACTTGTTGTTTTTGAACTCTTTCTTCTTCTGCTTTACGTTGAGCCTCAGCTACTCTTCTAGCTTCTGCTTCCGCTCGTGCTTTTTCGGCAGCAATTCGGTCTTTTTCAGCTTGCATTTCTTGGTTAATTTTATCTGTTTGTGATGCAACATCACGTTGTTGGGATAGTAATTTATCGCGTTCTCCACTAGTTAAGTTATATTTTTCTGTAACAAGTTGAACTTTACTATCTAGTTCTTTACGTTGAGCAACTAATTGATTTCGGTTAGTTTCCATGCCTTCTTTCACACGGTTTGTTTCTTCTTTAGCTAAATTAACTTCTTCTCTTGCTGCTTCAACTTTTTGTCGGTCTCTGACTTGTTCTTCCATAATATTATTATTATTTTGAACAATCATATTGATAACTTCTACCTTACCAACTAAGTCTGTTAAACTTTCTGCTGATAAAACAATATCAATAAGGTTTTGCGGAGACCCTGATGTTTGAACGCCTCTCGCTTGTTCTGCTAAAATTACGTTTCTAGCAGCGATTTTTTCTTCTAAAATATTAATTTCTTCATTTAATTTATTAATTTCTTCTTCTAAGCGAGCAATTTCTTTTTCTTGTTCATTAATTTGTGCAATAATGTTCTCAATATTGCTTTGAATTTCTGCAATTTCGTTACTTAATTGTTGACGCTCTGAATTTAATGATTGCATCTCTTGTTCAGCATCATTTATGTTCCCGTTCAATTTATTTTGTTCTTGTTGTAATTCTTTTTGTTGTTGTTCTAAATTATCTAATGTTTGGGAATTAGCACTTGCAGTAGGTGCTATTGAATTTAATGAAAGAAAAATTGCTGTAGAAGAAAGTACTGAAAATATCTTTCTCTTATTCAATCCTTTTTCTCCTCTACGTGGTAATAGTTTTGAGATGATAAGTTATTTGTGAAACTCGGTTCAAATCAAAATCTATAAGTATATTAACAAGTAACAAGGGAGTTGCCAAGGCTTTAAAGTACTTTGTTATCTAACTGTAATCTTGCAATATCCATTAACTTTTATATATCTTAATTATTTTTAGGACAAAGGTTACTTTCATAACTTTTTTACTCTTTTTTCACGTTTTAGTTGATAAATTAAACACAAAAATGTTTTTCATTTTTATCCGAATTTTGTAAAGTTCTGTAATTTTTAATACGTTTATGTATATAATTTATTTCCTTAGCATTCAATGCTTTCAAAATAATTACATAGAAAATCTCCACACAACAGGATGTTTCAAAACTGTTATGGGGAGATTTTGTGATTTATTGTACTTTTGGGTTTCGATTAGATACTCTTTCAGCTATTTTGCCTGAACGGTAAGCATGTAGAAGCTTTTTTAGATCTCTAACCTGCTCTTCCAACATACAACCAACATCTGTTTCGCGAACTCTCATCCTTTTCAATTCTTGGTCTACCACGCGACGGGTGGACACAATATCAAATTCTCTTTCAACAGCATCTTCAACACTAGTAAAAGGTTGATGAGTAACGAGTTGCATGCCAAATGAATTATATAGCAAAGTATAACCAGCTAAGCCTGTCGTGGGTTGATAGGCTTTAGAGAAACCTCCGTCTATTACAAGTAATTTACCGTCCGCTTTAATCGGATCTTCGCCTTTTCTTTCTTTTACAGGAGTATGTCCATTAATTAAATGACCTTTATTTGGGTCAATCACAAATTCTTCTAATATATTCTCTACGATTTCTTTTTCTTCTCTTAAAGTAAAATATGGGTTCTTCGGCTCATAGTGTGTCTTCTTATCCTCAATATAATAGCTTTCAAATGTTGTCATTTTAGTCTTTCCAAATAGTGACGAACCTACCCCTTGCCACATATACCACAGATAATCTAATGCTGGATTCTTTGTTTCATCTTCTTGGCGATTCAGGTAAGCTTTTCTTAAAATTTCTTCAAATTGATCTAAAAGCGCTTTGCCTTTATACTTCTTCCCATTCACATCTACCGCCATAAAGGTACCATTTTCATTTAAAGGAATACAGCCATGAATTAAAAGATTATCATTATAGATGGTGTACATATTTCCCTTACTATATAAAAATGAAATATGTCTCTGTAATGGTTGACTATTTAAAAAATCATACTGCAACCGATTGATCACCCATTCTTCATCTTCAGATAATTCATAAGGATTCTTTGGATGAATCGTTGGGAAATTTACATTCTCTAACGGATACATTTTTCCATCAATCATGATTGTATGATTATCGTAATTAATTTTATCTAATAATAAACGGTCATCTGCTTCAAAAGCTGGATTTCTTTTAATGACTTCATATTCAAGCTTGAATTGAAGAACCGCAATTGCTTGTTGGATACTTGCAAGTTGCTTATCTTCTTCAGGAAAATGAGTATTTTCATCATCCAATTTTGGTTGAAACGTTTTAAAGTCATTTTTTGGATAGACTCTTTCTGCAAAAGAAGCTAATGCACGTAACGAAATACCATATGTATCTTCAATCACTTCTAAATTATCATAGCGAGCACAAATGCGCAGAACATTAGCAATTGCCACTTTTGATCCACTTGCTGCTCCCATCCAAAGGACATCATGATTTCCCCATTGAATATCTAAAGATTTTTTCTTCATGAGTAAGTCAATGATTTTATCGGGTGCTGGTCCACGATCGTAAATATCTCCTACTACATGCAAATGGTCCACAATTAAATCTTGAATAAGCTCAGACAAACTAATTATTAAAAGATCGGCCGCTTCTAAATCAATAACATTTTGAATAATATTATGATAATAGGGTCCTTTATTTGAAAGAATTGAATCCTTAAATAATAGTTCTTCCATTATATAAGACATGTCTGGGTCCATTGCCTTTCGGACTTTAGATCTCGTATATTTAGAAACCACAAATTGACCGAGTTCAACTAAAGCCAAAATCGTAAAACGATAAACTCTTCTTGTTTTTCTTGAGAAGTTATAGTCTCCAGAATATTTTCTACTTTTCTTTTTGGGTAGTAAATAATCGTGGCTAATTGATTAATCTGTTCTGTACGTAAACGTCCAGAAAATACTTCATTAATTTTTTCTTTAACATTCCCTGAACCATTTCTTAACACATGAGATACAGCTTCAAATTCTCCATGTAAATCGCTTATGAAATGTTCTGTTGCTTTAGGCAAAGCCATTATAGCTTCTAGGTTTATAATTTCTGTGGTTACTTCTGAAATATTAGGAAATTGACTTGAAAGTAATTTTAAGTATTTTAACTCCTTTTCCATCTACCGATTCGCCCCTTTTTTAAAATGTGAAATCGATTTCTTATCTATGATAACATATTATATATTTTTTCATTTGAATTTTTAAATACTTGTTTTTCTGTATAATAAGTAAACAATTGTGCAAGAGGAAGTGAAAGAATATTAATAAACAACCTACATTTAAAAATATTGAAAATTATAGTGAAGCTGTCGAAGAAAATGATCTTTTTACTCAATACACAAATCTAGAAACTCCTGACCGTTATGACTCAAATTATGTATCTTTAAAATTCTCTCCTACTCTTCAAGAATTTAAACTCCTTGAAAAGATGCACCTAGAGTACCAGGAAGCGATACAACAAAAACACTTAAAATTCGTATGGCCAGAAAATACCGGACTCCATCCAGATCTTTTGGATTATTTAGATAAAAAAGAATATAAAATCGGAATGCAAAATCTATATTGGATTACACCAGAGCATTTTAATGTCACGGAAATAAACAAAGAGCTCTCTATTCAAATAGTCACTGATCAAAATTTCGAAGATTTTCTAAAGATCAATTTAGAAGAAGACTATAAACATGGTTCTGAACTTTACGACCATAAAAAGCGAATCTATCCATATCAATTTGAACAAGAACACACTTACTTTATTCTAGCTTATTTAAATAATCTACCAGTAGGCTCATTAATTCTAATTGACTCTAATGATTATTTAGAAGTAGATAATGTATTGACTCATTATCAGTTCAGAGGAAATAAAGTTGCGACAACAATGTTAGATTATGCGATTAACGAAAGAGTAAACCAAAATCAAGCAGTCATTTTAGTCGCTGATGCAGAAGACACGCCGAAAGAAATGTACGAAAATTTAGGCTTTCAATATATAGCGTACCAAATTAGTGCCCAAAAAGACTTATAAAATGACGATAGAAGCCTTTACTAAGCTGTTCATCCCTTTTTTAATTTTTGAATGTGTGCTATACTACGTGATGGTATGAACAAGCTTTAATTATTTCAATTTATAAGACATGAAGCGAGGAGATGATGAAGTGCGACAGGTAAATAAAATAATGAAACATGAAAGCATTATACGGAGTCTATTAGCAATTATTGGTATTCTATGTTTTAGCTATTCAATGAGCTTTGGTTGGGGATTTATTTTAGGTGGCATTGTTTTTAAAGAAAATATTAACTTGCGAACAAAAGAAGGCTGGGGACTCTTAGCCTTAACTTCAGGGGTTATGCTTTTAGCAATTTATTTATTACTAGAAACTCCTGCTATTTACGGGTATATCCTATCGACCATCTCCTACTTTCTTCTTCGTGAAATATTTAATTATTTTAATAAAAAATAAGGTGGGGTCTTTTATAAATGATTTCAGTAACTTTAGGTTTTGCCTCTATTGTAATTTTTAGTTTAGTTTATTTAATTGATTTTAAGGTACTACATAAAGCTAATGCCGCAAAATTATCTTCTTTCGCAGCTGGTGTAGGAACGGTTTACGTGTTTATACATATGTTGCCTCAACTTGCTCATGGTCAACATGTCCTTGAATCTGTCTTTCCTAATTTTCATTTTTTTGGTAGTCGTTTTGCGATTTACCTCATTGCTTTAACAGGTTTTGTATTCTTCTATATGTTTGAAAGAATCTTATCCTATACTGAACAATTACCAACTGAAGATTATTCGACTCGTTATGAGCTTTATTATTATTGGACAAACGTGATATTTATTTCACTTTACAGTGTGTTAATTGGTTATGTAGTAGGTTCTTATGATTTAAACAATATTTCCTATCAATTAGTTTATTTATTAGCTTACGTTTTACACTTCATCACTATTAAATGGGGACTTTACCATATTTTCCCTGAAAAGTACTTTAAACACGCTCGTTATCCAATCGCTCTTGGGTTGTTTATTGGATACTTCATCGCTTATTTCTTTAATATTTCCGATGTAGTTTTGGTTATCGTAGAAGCATTATTGACAGGTGCAATGATTTTAAACGTCTTTAAACATGAGTTACCTAATGAAGAAGATAGTAAAAGCCGATCTTTTATCTTCGGACTTTTAGTATCAACTCTCTTATTCATGCTGATTTAAAATAGTGTATACAAAAAGAGCTAAAATTTCTTAGCTCTTTTTTCTTTTTCTACTATCGAATCAAGGTTAACACTTCTGGTAAATCCCACGGTGTTATGATCCCTTTGAGATCTGTCCATTTTTTAATATCTTCTTGATCAGAAATCAAAATAAGATATTGGCTTCGTCCAACAAGTAAATTACTAGAAAACATTGCTTCAACATCAAACAAAGAAGTGTTTGATTTAATCACTTCATAATGATAGTAACTTTCTTCATCTGCTACAATATCCCTAATTTTCACCTCAGAAAAATCTAGATGTTCCTGTGAGTAATTATGAGCTAACCAATTCGTAATTCCATTATGAGAAATAACTCCAGCTAAACCTTCTTCATCAAAAATAGGAAATTGGTATAAGTGTTTTTGATCTAAAAAGTACAATAACCGTTCCAATGAATCGTCAATATTAAAGGAGAATACTTTACGGCTAAAATGATCGCCCGCTGTTACAGGTTGTATTAATTGTTCTCGAACAAATATTAATTGCTCAATGACCTCTTCTGAAGGTGTCGCCAAGTCATAATCCATTGTTTTTTTCTCATGTACTAATAAATTTCTAAGCTGTCGAATAATATGTAATTGATCTTTAAATCGGCTAATGACAAGATCTTTCTCCATTATCTTTAACAATGAATAAAAGTCATCATTTTTACCCAATTTATCTTGCATAGCGTCATGTAACTTATTGAACTCCGTCAAAAATCTTTCAACAGTATTAGCCATTCCATTGCTCCTCACTAATAAAATAAACTCATAGGTCACTTTATTATAACGTAAATATATAAAGACCTCCTCCTATAACTTTTGTCTTTCATAATCAAACATCGTATACTTTGTATAAACAAAACTATCTAGGGGGAAACATTTTGAAAATAGAACATGTAGGCTTATGGGTTAAAGACTTAGATTTAATGAAAGATTTCTATGAGAAATACTTAAATGGAACGGCTGGAGAGTTATATCATAATACAACGACTGATTTTCGTTCTTACTTCTTAACTTTTGATTCAGGTGATACGCGTTTAGAACTCATGAATAAGCCTGAATTAAAAGAAGTAGATACTGAAGTTTTTGGATATGCGCACATCGCTTACCAAGTTGCGGATGAACAAGCTGTAGATGATTTACATAAAAGATTAGTGGGCGACGGCTACAAACATGTCAACGGACCTCGGACTACCGGAGATGGTTATTATGAAGCTGTCATTGAAGATCCAGAAGGAAATCTAGTCGAAATTACAGCGTAACTACTGATTCTTTATAATTCGATAAAAAGGCTCTATAATATTTGGTGTTGATGAATCAATTTTGATTCATTGGCACCATTTTTGTTTTTGAAATGAAAAAAGGCCAGTGAACCCCTATAATTAAGTTACTAGACAAAACATAGGAGGATTCACAT
>JBCLPZ010000030.1:0-9440 GCA_041223305.1 Carnobacteriaceae bacterium 52-44
TTTGTGGTGATTAAAGTATAACAAATCTTCATGTCTTTTTGTTTTCTAACTGTTGCACTTCATTTTACAACACACCAAAATTTAATGAATAAAATAAAAATATCTTATTTTGTTTATTGAGTACTCAATAACTAAATAAGATATTTTTTAAAATCTATATTTTTAAGAGATTAAGTCATTTTTCTACTCGTTACTTTCACTCCAAGATATAATAAAGCGAAGTTGATTATTTGGAAGAGCACAGCTAATAATAAAGCATTTATATACGAACCGGTAAAATCATAAATATACCCTATAAAAGATAAAGCTATGGCTTTACCAATTGTGCTTACAAATGAAAGGATTGGATATATTTGCATGCTTTGAGACCGACCGAAAAAACTATTGGTCAACAATGGTAATCCGATCGTGGAAAAAGTATAAACAGAACCAAATAAAAATGCTGAAAATAACATTATAGGAATATTTTGAAAATTGATCATTAATAGCATAGAAATAAAATTTAGAAGTGTTATAAATACAAATGATTTTATAATCCCTATTTTGTCACTCAAAACGCCAGTGAATAACTTAAAGAAGATGTTTCCAAGCATTGCGCTACTTAACATAACCGCACCAATATTAGCAGAAAAATTTAAAGATTGTGCCAGACCTGGAAAATGCTGAACCATTCCAACTAGAGCTGAATACAAAAAGCTTATGATAAACAATGCGATAAATCCTAAATTTGTATAGGATATGGGTTTTGACCGTAATATTCTTTACATTTGATATCTTCTTTGACAATTTCTTTTCTGATTTGAGTACTAAAGATACCATTCAGCCTAACATTTCTATGCTGGAAAATATGATGAACGAGTGGAAGATGTAAAAAAATTTATTATAAGAAAGAGAAAAAAATTAAAAGAAAAAATCAAAATTTCTGAAGAATATTTATAATTGAAAACAAGGCCCTTTCTATTAAAAGAGAGCGCCTTGTTTATATATTGATGAAAACTTATTTTTTTATTCAACTGCTTCTAAAATTTCAGCTATTTGTTCAACATCTTTATCGCCACGTCCAGATAAATTAATAATCACAATTTGATTTTTATCCATTGCAGGAACTATTTTAACGGCATGGGCAATCGCATGGGAACTTTCTAGTGCTGGAATGATTCCTTCTGTTTTAGATAATAAAGTAAAAGCTTCTATAGCTTCTTTATCAGTCACCGCTTGGAAGTCTACACGATTAATATCTTTTAAATATGAATGCTCTGGTCCTACTCCAGGATAATCAAGTCCAGCAGAGATGGAATAAGTATCCTTTAGATGCCCTTTGTTATCTGTTAAAAAATATGAACTCATTCCATGATCAATAGCAATATTTCCTTTTGTTAGGGTCGCTGCATTTTTATCTGTATTTAAACCCTTCCCGGCAGCTTCAACACCAATTAAATGGACCTGCTCATCTTCTATAAAATGCGAAAAACTTCCAATTGCATTTGACCCACCACCAACACAAGCAATAACTGCATCTGGTAGTCGATTTTCTTTTTCAAGTATTTGTTCTTTCATTTCTTTACTAATCACACTTTGAAAATCTCTCACTATTGTTGGATATGGATGTGGGCCAACTGCAGAACCAACCACATAAAATGTATCTTCTAAGTTTTCAGCTAAATCTTCAAAAGCTACATCAACAGCTTCTTTTAAAGTTTGATTTCCACGTTTTACTCCATTTACTTTCGCACCTAAAAGTTCCATCCGAAAAACATTTAATTTTTGTCGTTTAGTATCCTTAGCGCCCATATAAATTTCACAATCCATCCCAAATTTTGCGGCAGCAGCTGCGGTCGCTACACCATGTTGACCAGCCCCTGTTTCAGCAATAATACGATTTTTACCCATATATTTCGCTAACAAAATTTGCCCTAAAACATTATTTAATTTGTGCGCGCCAAGATGATTTAAGTCTTCACGTTTTAGGTATATCTTCGCTCCGCCCAATTCTTTCGTTAAAGATTCTGCATAGTATAAAGGCGTTTTTCTTCCAGAATAATCTTTTAGATAATTTAATAATTCTTTTTGAAATTTAGGATCTTTTTTATAGTTGTTATAAGCTTCTGCAATTTCATCTAGTGCTTCTTTAATATTATCTGGTACAAATTGACCCCCGAATTGTCCAAAATAGCCCGCTTCTTTTACTTTTGTTTTATTATTTAACATAAAATATCCTCCTAAAATTTTGTTTAATAGATACAGCGGAGCCTATCGAAGGATCTTTTTTAAATACAAAAAGACACTGCATAGAATCTGTTCTTTTAATCTATGCAGTGTCTAAATTAAATAAATTGTGTTGTAAGATCACACTGGCATAGGCTCCTAAGTTTCATACGAAATAAAGTGAGCCTATACGTTTGAAGTCAGCTCACTCTGCTACGCCATGTTTGCCAAGAATGATTTAAAAGCTTCATTTGTGTGATCTCCTCTCGTTTTATAGTGGATATATTATAAGAGTACGTGTGACATAATGTCAAGCGGTTATCATTATCTATTTTTCTAAAATCGTTTTATCAAAAATAAAGACAGTAATTAAACAATTTACTCCATGAATTCTACAAAATTAACAAGCGAACTGAAAGAACTTCATATATAATGAAATTAAATAGTGAATATTTATGGAAGGATTACAAAATGATAAAGCAATCAAGAATTTATGCTCTCTTACAAGAAAAAACAATTGAAATAGTTGTTTTATTTTATATTCTTTTGTTTTTGATCATTGGCCTATCTATGCAGCCAATTGATGAATTAGTAAGAGGTCTATCAAACATTTTTACTGCATCAGGAATTTTAATATCAGATTATATGGTCATAGGAGGTGTAGGTCCTGCATTAGTGAATGCTTCAATTGTTGGATTAATTGGTTATGTCCTATTACTTTATAATGGAGTTGTTTTAAGAGGCATCTCAATTGCCACTATATTTACCATGTTGGGGTTCGCTTTAATGGGGAAAACAGCTTGGTCCGTTCTTCCAATTATTTTTGGAGTGTACATCTATAGTAAATTAACTAAACGTGAATTTGTCACAAATATCTATCCTGCTCTGTATGGTACTGCATTAGCCCCTTTAGTGACTCATGCTGCTTTTTATTTTGAATGGGGAATTTTTGGTGGTATTATCGTTGGTATATTGGCAGGTCTTGTGATTTCTCCTATCGCGAATCACTCTTTAGCTTTCCATGAAGGATATAATTTATATAACGTAGGTTTCTCAGCAGGTTTTCTTGGTTTAATTATATTAAATATTATCCGAGCATTTGGTTATGATACGGAAAGTCTTTTGATCTGGGGAACTGAATTTGATAACTTTTTACGAATTTTTCTTCTTTTTATATTTATAAGTATGGTTATTCTTGGCATATTTATTGACAACAGCCGTTTGAAAGATTATAAAAAAATACTTAAAGAACCTGGAAACACGGCCACTGATTTTGTTGATATCGCAGGATTTGGTAGTACTTTACTTAATATGGGATTGATTGGGCTTATTGGAATGGCTTATATTGAACTTGTTGGTGGAAATTACAATGGATTAACGATAAGTGGGCTTTATACAATGGTGGGCTTTGCGAGTTTTGGCAAACATCCGTTAAATAGTATTCCGATAATGATTGGTGTTTGGCTTGCTTCATTGATTTCTATTTATGAAGTCAATGGACCTGGAACCATTTTAGCTGCGTTATTTGGTACGACTTTAGCTCCTATATCAGGACGTTACGGACCCATTGTTGGTATTTTAGCTGGTATGACTCATCTCACACTTGTTTCAACCATTGGGGTAGTCCATGGAGGTTTAAATTTGTATAATAATGGTTTTACTGGTGGATTCATCGCAGCCTTTTTTATTGCGATTATTAAAGGAATAAAAGAAGATTAAGGAGGGTTAAGATGAGATCTGAAAAGAATAAAATTAAATTAATTGTCGACGAATTAATTACTAATTCAGTTGATGCGGATGCAACTGATGTCGATATTAATGTTTCAAGAACAGAAAACGAAATTATTATAAAAATAGTTGATAACGGCGTTGGCATGAGTGAAAAAGATTTAGAAGATGCTAGAAAATTACTGCAACAACCTTTTAGAAAAGATCTTGAAGAATACTATGGTCAACTTGCTGGAATGGAAAGCTCTAAAGGTGGTTTAAACATAGTGGGTATGCAAGTGAATCATGCGGAGATTGAAAGTATTGAAGGTGAAGGTACTACTGTGATCGTTAAAAGAAATCGGAATAAGTAAAAATAAAAAAAGTGGTGATGATTTGAAATGAAATTCTTCACCACCTTTTATTCTTGGAATTATTTATCTATAATTTCAAAACTTTCTGGACCTTTATCTGTTTTATTATTTATTTCCATATAGTCAGTTTTATTTGAACTTCTCAAGACATTATAAATAGCTAAAAGAATAGCGGACATTAATCCACTTCCACCTAAAAAACCCAGTACAAAACCTTCTCTTTGCCTTTTCTTGACTTCTCTTAATTTATAGTCATTATTCAAAACATTTTTCTCCTTCATTTACTTATTGTTGAATACGTTCTGCCATCTCAGCAACTTCTTGGTCATCGCCTGGTTCAACATATTCAGTTTGAGTATTTTCAATAATCTTTCTTGTTTCTTCTTCCATAACGGAGGAATCGTTATCATAAGTATCTGGATTTTCCCAACGCGCAGGAACATTATATAAATTAATTGTTCCATCCCCATTACCACTATAAATAACTACCCCACCTACTAATCTTCCACCTGCTAGCTGAATGACATCTTCAGGATATGCAAGGCTCCCTTCATCCAATCTATTAATAGGTGTGCCCTCGGAGATCTTTTCAACATAAATTTCTTCTATATCAGGATTTGGACCGAACTGAAGCCAAACTCGAGCATACTCTATTTCTTCAGTAGAATATGCGGCTAGAGCGTCGTTAGACTCTTCAGAAGTTTCTGTAGATATTTCAGTAGTAGCTGACTCTTCAGCTCTCGTTTCTGTCTCCTCCTCTTCAGTTTCTGTTTCAACTTCTTCAGTCGGTTCTACTTCATTTGATTTTTCAGAGACTTCTTCAGTTTTTTCTTGCTCGTCGATACTTTCTGGTTCTTCATTACTACAAGCAGCCATTAATAAAACTAAAGAACTCACCGTTACAATCTTATAAAATTTCTTCATTATCTTTTTAACCTAACTTTCTATTCTTAAAACTATAAAATTATCATAACATACATTTAAGTATCCGTTAATTCTCAAACTAGTTTTATTTTTACCCCCCCAAAAAAAGAAAACGGTTGCATTTTTTTCAAATATGATATAATTTAATTAATTATTCGTTGTATCTATAGTGTCTACATTACTTTTTAAGAGAAAGGATGTTAAAATGCCATTTAATCCTTATTTTTTCCTGATGTTTATTATTATTATAGCTACCTACATACGATATGTTTATCGAGAATCTAAAGAAAAAGGAGTAACTGTTCTGTTACTAGTGACGTTTAAAGAAGGAATAGAAGTCCCTGATTTTCAAAGAAATCGTAAGATGAGAGAATTTGCTGATTGGGAAGCACGAGGCGAACGCTCTTACTTTGGTTCTAGTTCAATTGGTGGTGAACAATTACTGGAGCAAATTATGAAAGAATTTAATCTCTCTGAAGACAAAATTTCCATTTATGACCCCGCTGGTTTTTATTGGGGATCTTACGTCGCCAAAAATATAAGATTATAACTTTAAAAGCCGGAGTAATATTTAAATTACTTCGGCTTTTTGATTGACATTTAAAACCAAACACTTAAAAAGAACCAGACAATCATGACCAACTGAATAAATGCCTCTGCAAAGCTACCTGATAAAAAGCCAATTAATGATCCAGTCGAAGCTTTTAAAACGGCTTTAAACGAGCGATCTTGTCGTAGTTCTACTAGTAAAACAGCAATAAAAGGTAATATAATGATTCCAAATGGCGGATAAATAAAGGAACCAATAATTACTGAAATTGCAGCAATCCTCTCTCCTGACTTACTTCCGCCAAAGCGTTTAACAGATAACGAACTAGCAAATATATCCGCTAATAATAAAATCATTGTTAGTACAATCATAGAGATCCAGAAAAAAGTGGTTAATGCGGATGAGTTAATGAAAAAATGATAAATTAAAAAGCCAGCCCACACTGCTGTCACACTCGGTAAGATAGGATAAATTAAAGCGACAAAACTTAAACCAAATAATATTAATACAACAAGCCAAAGAAGCACGTCCATAATCACACTCTCCTCGTCTACTTTTTATGAACAATAAATATCTTAGCATAAACCTTATCAGTGAGGCATCAGACTTGAGTATTATTTTCCAAGCTTTTTAGCCTTACCAACCTAATGCTAATGATGTTGCATGCTCTGGTGCAGGAAATTCTTGGTCTAATTTCTGAAATTGTTCATCAGTGAATGAAAGGTTCAAGCACTCACAATTAGCTTTCATATGTTCGAAACTCGATGCTTTAGGAATAGGAATGATATTTTCTTGATGTAAAGTAAATAATAGTAACACTTGATAGACAGTTACTCCTAACTCCTCAGCAATTTCTTTTAACACTGGATTGGAAAGTAAATTATGTTTTGCTTTCCCTCCCTTAATTAAAGGACTATATGCCATTGTTGTGATTTGATGTTGATCTAATAGAGGCTTTAACTCATACTCAATTCCCCGTTCACTGAGATTATAGTAAAGCTGATTCGCCACACAATCTGTTCCATTGGGTAATGCTAATAATTTCTTCATATCTGTCGTATCAAAACTTGAAACACCCCACGCTTTTATTTTTCCAGCTTCCTGTAAGTGAACCAGTTCTGAAACTGTTTCTTCAAGGGGTGTAGAACCAGGCCAATGATACATATATAAATCTAAATAATCGGTATCTAACCGTCTTAATGAAGCGTCTAAGCTTTTTTCTAAACGTTTTTTACTTGCATTACTTGGCACAAATTTCGAAATTAAATAAAGATCTTCACGCTCATATGGTTTAATGGCTTCACCCACAAATTCTTCAGAATCACCGTTACCATACATCTCAACTGTATCAATCAGATTTACTCCAAAATCTAAAGCATAACGAAAAGCTTTCATTTCTTCTTCTCTTTTTGATGGATTGCTTCCTATTCTATATGTACCAATACCTAATTTACTTACCTTGGATCCGTCTTTTAATTTAATTGTACGCATACTTCTCTCCTTCATTAAAAGTATATAATCTCCTATTATTCTTCAATATCTTCACTGGAAAATTGGTATTGAACATCATCAGTATTCTCAACAATACTTTTCGATAATCTTTCGAATTGATGTATTTCATTATTGAATTCAATAATCACTTTTTAGCTTCATGCTATCTTTTTTCGATAATTATAATTATGATATTAACATAAAAAATTCTTTTATTTCTAATTTTATGAATAACAAAGTTAAAATTACTCTATTCTTCTTAATTCGTTTTCCTTCTTCTTATTTAATGATATAATCATAAATGGTTCACTGTGATTTTAATCTATCAGTTTTTCTGTTAAATTGTTTTAAGATATTAAATATCTATAGTGAATTTGTCTCATTATATATTTTTTTAACAGGGGGGAAGTTAAAAATGAATAATCAAAAAGGAAGAGAAATATACAAACAATGGTGGTTTTGGGGAGCTATTGTTATTGTAGCATTTATTGTATATTTCGCATTAAATATGAATCAATCCGGTAACCAAACATTCGAAGCAGATCGTGAAATCCATGTTTATACACGAGAAGTCGGTTCAGGTACTCGTTCCGCATTTACTGAGGTAACAGGACTAGTTGATGAAAATGGCGATGATGCATTAACACCAAAAGCAACAGTACAAAATAGTACCAGTGCAACAATGCAAGCTGTAGCAAGTGATCCACATGGTATCAGTTATATTTCATTAGGGTCATTAAATGATTCTGTAAAAGCTGTATCTGTTAATGGTGTAGAACCAAATTCTGAAAATATACAAGCAGGCGATTATCAGCTTGTTCGTAACTTTAATGTGGTTTATGGACAAGAATTAAGTGAAGTTGCACAAGATTTTTGGAACTTCATGTTCTCAGCCCAAGCACAAGAACTTGTTAGCGAAGATGGCTATGTACCAGTAGATACAAATGCTCCAGAATATGAGTCTTCTGGTCTTTCTGGCTCCATTAGTATTGTTGGATCTACTTCTGTAGAGCCAACCATTCAACGTTTCTCAGAAGCGTATCGAGAATTGAATCCAGACGTTACTATCGATATTACAGCTCCTGGATCAGGTGCCGGTATCACTTCAGCCATTGATGGAAGTGCAGATATAGGAATGTCTTCAAGAGAGCCAGGTGAAGGAGAAGCTTCACAATTAATAGAGACAGCTCCAATTGCTATTGATGGTATTGTTGTCATTATAAATAATAACAACCCTTTAGATAATTTAGAAGTTGAAGAAATTCAAGGAATTTATCTAGAATATTATGGTGCCTGGAATGAAATTTTAGAAGATTAAATTCATCTACTATAAATAACAATGCAAAAGCCAACCAGAAATGGTTGGCTTTAACATTATCTTCTTCTAAAATTGAGCTTTAAAGAACTATTTTTTGGCTTCTTTTTCTACATCTTCTGCAGCGCCTTTAGTTGTTTCTTTAACATCTTTTGCTGCATCTTGTGATGTATCTTTAACGTCATCAGCCGCATCTTTTGCTGTTGACTTCATATCTTGAGAAGTCTTTTTAGCTTCTTGTTTAACATCTTCAGCTTCTTCGCCTACTTTTGTAGCTGTTTCTTTTGCTGTTTCTTGTACATCACCCGCTGCATCTTGTACAGTAGATTTCACATCTTGAGAAGATTCAACAACCGAATCACGTATATTAGTAGCTGCTTCTTTTGAAGTTTCTGCGATTTCCGCTCCTTTTTCAGTAGCAGTATCTGCATAATCCATGCCTTGTTCTTTTAAGTCTTCCAACTTATTACCAATTTCTTTTCTTGTTTCTTTACCACTTCTAGGAGCAAATAAGTAACCTACTCCTAATCCTATTAGTACACCTTTTACAAATGATGAAAATTTCATTTAGTTCACTCCTCTATTTATTTATCTTGCATTACATATATAGTATAAGTAAAAGAGATTTTAGTGTACAAAGTTAACACTTATAAATGTAATATTTTTTTGAAATTTTACAAAATAATGGATAGATCAAACAAATAAGCATAAAAATTGTCAATTTTTTAATTTTGTACTATATTTATTTTGGAGTATATAAGTCTAATATTTTCACAGATTTGTATTCATACATATTTTTAGTCTAGTGGTATATAGTCAAGCGAAAAAACAACAAACTTTCAATTGGAAAAGTGAATTTTGGGCGCACTGAACT
>JBCLPZ010000031.1:0-9285 GCA_041223305.1 Carnobacteriaceae bacterium 52-44
ATAAAAAAGAAACTACAGTACTTGAACTATACTGTAGCTTCTAAATAAACTCATCAACACTATTTGACAAAGAACCATTTAAAAGAGCTTTTAGGTTTTTCGTAAAGTTATGCGGATTGATTTTCTGATTTTTTAAGTAAGAATATCAGAAGATTTCGAAAAACTACCCAAGTGAGATTGAAAATTCTGTTCACTTGGTCTGATTACTTATGAAACTACCCAAGTGAGTTTAAAAAATGCACTCACTTGGTCCAATTGCCTGTGAAACTACCCAAGTGAGTTTAAAAAATGCACTCACTTGGTCCGATTGCCTATGAAACTACCCAAGTGAGTTCAAAAAATGCACTCACTTGGTCCGATTGCCTATGTAACCTAACAAGTGAGCTCGAAAAAACTATTCACTTGTGAGGATAACTCCTGTAACCTAACGAGTGAGCTCGAAAAACCTGCTCACTTGTTAGGATAGCTCCTGTAACCTAACAAGTGAGCCCAAAGATCAAATATACTTGTTCCAATAGCCGATATATCTTGATAAAAACGGATATACTTCATAGAAGGCTAAAATTATAACGAAGTAATTGAAAAATACTTAATTATAAAAAGACTACAATGAAATACTGTACTCCTAAATCATCTTATCAACACCAAAAAAGTGAGTCTAAGAAAATTTGTCTTAGGCTCTTCTTTTTGAATATAATAAGTAAACTAAAGTTGAGAAAGATTTGGAGGGTTTCCTTATGCAAGTCAGAGAAGTACGCTTGGCAGATGCCGAAAAATTATCCACATTAATACTACAAATTGACCACGATTCAAAGTTCATGTTGTGGAATAGTGGCGAAAGAGCATTGACATCGGAAGCACAAATAAAGATGATTGAAAGTTTTCTTAATAGAACAAACTCAACAATTTTGGTCGCTGAGGAAAATGAGGAGCTCGTCGGATATCTGCTAGCAAACGGGGGACAAGCAGAGAAAAATAAACATTCAGCCTACATAGTCATTGGAGTGAACCAAACTCACCGAGGAAAAGGCATTGGTACATTGCTTTTTCAAGCTGTAGATGTATGGGCACTAAACCACAATCTACATCGATTAGAACTAACAGTTGTAACGGCAAATGAAGGAGCCGTTGCATTGTATAAAAAACAAGGCTTTGAAATTGAAGGAACAAAAAAAGATTCATTATTCATCGAAAATCAATTTTATGATGAATATTATATGGCGAAAATTTATAAGTAAATTAAAATAATCTTTGTTACAATGATAGCAACCAACTAAAAGAAAGGTGAGACGACTTGAAGCATACAATTGAAATTGTCCTAGTTGATGACGAACAACTGCAACTGGATTACATGCAAAAGCTGATAGAACAAACAGCTGAATCATTAGAAATAAAAATTGAAATTAGTCAGTATCTAAGTGGCGAAGCTTTTTTATTTGCACTTGAAGATCATCCAACTTGGAATCTTGCCTTTTTGGATATTGAAATGGAAGAACTGAACGGCATGCAAGTAGCTAAGATTCTTCGTAAAAAATCCCCGCAGTTAGAACTTGTATTTGCGACAGCTTACGCAGAGTACGCGATTGAAGGGTATGAAGTTCAAGCCTTAGATTATCTACTCAAACCGATAAATCAGCAGAAAATCACTCGCGTTTTGAAAAGGTATTTGGAAGAACAACCTGAAGATACTGCTTATCTGATCGCCGAAGTTGAAGGGCAAACGACGCGCCTGAACTTAGAAGATATTCTTTACGTTGAGGCGAACATGGGAGAAGTCCTTGTCGTTTTGGTTGATCAAAAACTCCCTCTTAAAATGACACTACTTGAATTTCAAGACTTACTTGATGAGCGTTTCGTGGCAACGCACCGCAGTTACTTGGTGAATTTACAATACATTTCTCGCCTATTGAAAAAAGATGTCGCATTGAGTAATGGAGAAAAAATTCCACTGTCGCGCCGTCGCGCAAAAGAAGTTCAATCCGATTTTATTGATTACTATAAAGGATCGGTGTTTTATGGAGAATAATTGGGTTTGGATAGCCATTGTTTTAGGAATTTTAGCTCTATTTTTAGTTATTTACGTCATTTATCAAAGAAAAGAAATTGCTTTTTATAAATTGCAGCAAACGGAGTTAGATCAATATGCAACTGAAGTAGAAACAGTGTATCGACAACTTCGTGGAATCAAACATGACTATCGCAATCATTTACAAGGGATGTCCGCTTTTATTGAAACCAACCAGCTAGATGAGTTACAAGATTATATTCATCAGTTAAACAATGAATTAAACCAAGTAGACACAATTATTCGCACAGGAAATACGATGGTTGATGCGTTGGTTAATACAAAGCTGACGATTGCGCAAGAAAGTGGCGTAGAGCTTCATGCAACCGCGATTGCACCAGAAAAACTTTCAATTGAAAACGTTGATCTAGCAATTATTTTGGGGAATTTATTAAACAATGCAATTGAAGCAACCACTAAAGTAGATGAAAACAAAAATGAGCAATTTATTCGCTTATACATTGCTCCAATGAAAGATAATTTTTATATCAGTGTCACAAATACAATGAAAAGAAATCCGCAACCGCGATTCTTATCTTTAAAAGGGCCAAATCGACAAGGCTATGGAATTAGCCGAATTGATCAAGCGGTGGAAAAATATGAAGGACTTGTTAACCGCCAATGGGAAGATGGCGTATTTGCGACTGAAATTACAATTCCGTTAAATGAAGCATAAATGAACCTTTACTCGTGATTAGTAGGGGTTTATTTTATTAGCATGAGTTTTTATTTAGAGAAAAATGGTTTACTAATCAAAAATTGTAACTCTGACTGATAAATAACTGTTTACTAATCACAAGAAGAATATTTGAATAATAAGTAACTGCTTACTAATCATAAGAAGAATATTTGATTGATAAGTAATTGTTTACTAATCAAAAAACGAATCTATGACCATTAAATCTATTTTTTTACCGTTTAATCTCAATTTTTGACCATTCATCGGAAATGGCGAAAAAATTTTAAAATATGAGTTAAGCTATTAGCGAGGTGAGAGAGATGAAAGAACGATTTAGACTTTTTAAATTAATCTGTAAGGAAATATCGGATTACAATCCAAAATTATGGGGCTGGTTGATTGCAAATACAATCATCAAAGTTATTTTGCCCTTTGCTCAATTATTATTATCTGCACAGGTTATTCGCTGGTTGATGGAAGGGATGGCGGTTAATGAATATTTAATCCAATTATCAATTTGGGTTGGAGGTATAGCGGTGCTAGGTGTAACCGAATATTTATTGATGCGCTATATAGATGTTGAGCATGAGTTTTTCCGTATTCATATGATGTATAAAATTATGAACCAACTAAATCGTTTAGACTATCCTTTAATCATTTCAGAAAAAGGTCAGAAGAATTTCTCTGAATCAGTAAGTTTAACGGGATATTCGATGTCCTTGTTCGGACGATTTTTACGCGAGTTTAATGGACTCTTAAGTTCAATTTTAGCAGTTATTATGTATTTATATTTAATTTTCCAAGTAGAACCTTTATTTTTATTAATCATTATTCTGTTAATTATTGGTTTGAGTGTATTTAAAAAATATCAAAAGCGTTTAGCTCCTATAATCAATGAAAGACAAGCGAATGTTGAAAAGAAAATCAAATATTTACGTGGATTATATGGTGATACGCGTATCACAAAAGATGTTCGTCTGTATCAAATGGTGGATTGGTTTAAAGAAATTAATCATGAAGTGACAGATAAATTTCGAGAAAATTTAATTCCCAAAAATAAATTAACGGTGTTGGAAAATATGTTTTTATCAACTGGTATGATTCTTCTTACTGGACTTGCATATGTTCGAAGTATTCAAATGATTTTAGGTGGGCAATTGGAAGTTGCTGATTTCGTGGTTTATGTAGGAGCGGTTACTTTATTGGCGAGCACTGCGACACAATTTGTCAATCATTTAGCGACTTTGGATCAAGATTTATTGGAACTGGAATATTATGATAATTTTATGAATCAGGAAGCCGTATTTAATCATGGCGATGGTCCTAAAATCCCCAATAGCGATGTAGAAATTGAACTTCGCAATGTAACATATACTTATCCAGGAAATGAAAAACCTACTTTGAAAAATTTAAACATTCGATTTAAACCATCTGAAAAAGTTGCTATTGTGGGTGAAAATGGCGCGGGAAAAACAACGTTAATTAAGCTGGTCACAGGTCTACTTTTGCCCGATGAAGGGGAAATATTGATTAATGGTATCCCACAAACTGAATTTAATATACATGAATACTATCGATTATTTTCAACAGTTTTCCAAGATACATTTTTATTTACGTATACCATCAAAGAAACCATTTTACAGGGGATTCCTTATGATGAAGACCACTATCAGACTGTTTTAGAACAAAGTGGAATGGAACAAATAATTGATAGGTTCCCGGATGGTGATGAAACAAAAATCGTTCGAAAAGTGTATCAGGAAAGTGTTCAATTATCAGGGGGACAAATGCAAAAATTAAAATTAGCACAAGCATTATATAAAGATGCATTTGTATTAATTTTAGACGAACCTACTGCAGCTCTGGATCCGATTGCCGAGCATGAAGTATATCAAGACTATTTAAAATTTTCTGAAGATAAATTGTCTTTATTTATTTCACATCGTCTATCGTCCACACGATTTTGTGACCGAATTATTTATATCAAGCAAGGTGAAATAACAGAAATTGGCACTCATGAAGAACTATTAGCAGACAAGAAAGACTATTATCGTCTTTTTGAAGCCCAAGCTTATTACTATCGGGAAAACCTTCAAGAAGTAGAGGAACCTGAAATTGAAACGGGAGGTGTAATTTAATGAAAAACTTACATTTATTTAAACGCTCGACAAAAGACTTATGGACGATAGGAAAAAAATATTATGCGTTACTTTTTGTTCAAAAGCTGAGCAGTGCTAGCATTCCATTTATTAGTTTTGTTTATATGACACGAGTCGTTCAAGCACTAACGAATCAACAAAGCGATGAAGTAATTTCTCTTGTGATTCAGTATCTTGTAATTTTTGGAATTTTACAATTGTTAAGTTCATTAATAACGCCTTATGTTGAACAGGAATCGGATCTGGTACACCATGAAATTATAAATATACCGTATAAAAAAATGTTGCGGATGCAATATCATTATGCGGACAGTGCGAAAATCAATGAGCAATTAAATCATATTCGAATCGCAAATTTAAACCAACAGTCTAGCTTGGCTATACAGAATGTTCGTATGCCTTTTATTATAGAATCATTTATTCAAACAGTTTGGGCACTTGTTTTACTAACTCCATTATGGCAATCATCTATAACGAATTTGAATGAAAGTTGGGCATGGGTGAACTCTCCATGGGTTTTTCTAGCCATCTTAATCGGAATAGCTGCCATTTTACTCTTACAATTTTCTGCTGCGCAAGAAGGGCAAGAAAAGATGAGAGAAACTGCCGAAAGATCCCATCATGGAAATAATATATTAAATTACGAATTAACTATGTTAGATGATATTGAATCTGGGAAGGAAGTTCGTTTATACCAGTTGGAGGATCATTTACAACAAAATCAACAAAGGTCTTTTGAACATCTAATTGTATGGATGAAAGAAATTTATTATGCAGGTATTGGAAAAAGCACTCTAGTTACAATTCTGGCACAATTTTTAAATTTTTTTACCTATGCAATTATCGGAATTCGTGTATTATTAGGATTTTTACCAATAGGCTACATCATTCAATTATCAAGTGCACTAAGCCAGCTACTTACTGCATTACCGAATTTAATTCAATATGTTGCCATGTCTTTTTCACAACCGCAAACGTTAATCGATTTTTACAAGTTCATGGATTTGCCGGAAGAGAAATCAATAGGGAGTTTGCCGATTGAAAAACGCTTGGATAATGAATATGAATTGGCTGTAAAAAATATGGATTTTACTTATCCTGATTCTGATGAAGTGATTTTGAAAAATATTAATATAGATTTTGAAGTGGGTAAGAAATATGCGATTGTAGGAGAGAACGGCTCAGGAAAGACAACCTTTATTAAATTATTAATGCGCTTATATGAACCTTCAGAAGGTGAAGTTCTACTCAATAAAATTGATGCACAAAAATATAAGCTGACGGAATATTTTCAGTTGTTTTCTGTGGTATTTCAAGATTTCCGCTTACTAGGTTTAAATTTAGGACAAAATATTGCGGTGAATCAACAATATGATGAAGAATTAGCGATGACGAATTTGGAAGAAATTGGTTTGAATGAATTTATTGAAACACTTCCTAAAGGGTTAGAAACTTATTTAGGAAAAGAATTTGATAATTCAGGTGTGCAGATGTCAGGCGGTCAATCTCAAAAAGTGGCGATGGCTCGAGCACTATATAAAGATTCACCTATTATGATTTTAGATGAACCAACTGCTGCTTTAGATCCAGTTGCTGAGTTTGAGATTTATCAAAAATTTGATGAGATTGTCGAAGATAAAACATCTTTTTATATTTCGCACCGATTATCAAGCAGTCGATTTAGTGATGAAATTTTAGTTTTTGATGAAGGTAAAATTGTTCAAAAAGGGAGTCATGAAGAATTAGTCAATAAACCAGGAAAGTATCATGACTTATGGAATGCACAAGCACAGTATTATCAGTAAGGTTATAGGTATTTAAAAACAAAAGAAAGCAAAGTAGCCTTGATTTCTCCCGCTACTTTGCTTTTTTATATAAAAATGAAAAGATCAAACGATCAGATGAGTTGATAACATAACAGAATATTCCCTGATTTAAATGTTTTAGTGCGTACTAATTTTAAGGGGATTTTCTCTGAGATATCCCTAAAAAATGGTTTTCCTTTTGCTAAAATCAGAGGATTAATAATGATATGATATTCATCAATTAAACGAGCATTTGTTAAAAAAGAGACAAGTTCGCCACTCCCAAAAATGATTAAATCTTTTTCGACTTTAGTTTTTAGTTCTTTTAAACGTTGTTCTCCTTTTTCTTTTATAAGGACTGATTGGTTCCATTTCACTGATTCAAGTGTTTTAGAAAAGACAATTTTGGGCAACTGATTCATTAAGTCAGCAATCACTTGAGAGTCCTTTTCAGCTTGAGCAGTTGGCCAATATTGTTCCATGAGCTGATAGGTTTTTCTTCCGAATAAAATAGCGCTGACGTTCTGCAACATCTCTGTAGCATATTCATTATATTCTTCATCGACTTGATGCCAGTCTAATTCGTGATGATTTCCTTCATAAAATCCATCCACAGATACCATGATCTGGCTAATTATTTTACTCATTTTTTCAGATCCTTTCAGTAAAATTTGCAAGGTTATTGAGTGTAGAATTCAAACCTGTCATATGATCTTCTTTACGTATACCTGCCGGAACATTTTCACAAATAATAATTACTTTTGTCTCTTCATCAATCGCTTCAAAGTACCATGTTTGTATCATTTCACCCGCAAATTTCGGATCGTCTGAATCAAATATCCCAGCCATAATAATCTTTTGATCAGGCACTAATTCTAAAAAAATACCTTTTGAGACATCTGTATTTTTTGACGTTTTTCCAAGGCTTGTAGCCGAATTTTCGTAGGTGAGCGTAAATTGATAACGACCATTTTTATGCGGTTCGAAGAGATCAATTCGTCCAGACATGCCTGTTGGTGGGAGCCATTGAATCATTGACTGTGGATGAATAAATGCTTGATAAATTGTATCTGGAGATGCTTGAATTATTTTCTCAGCTGAATCAATTCTACTCTTTGGCATCGTAAGTTTCTCTCCTTAGAATATTTTAATATGTATTTAGGTAACAAACAAAAGAGTTTGGAAGTCATCTGATTCAGTCATTTAGAGTATATAATATCAAAAGTGAAAATGGAATTGTGGTGCTTTTATCAGTTTTTTATACTCGAAAAATAAAGAACACTTCATTTGTTTATCAGAAAAAATCTGACAAATGAAGTGTCCTTTGCTTTATTACAGTAGATTTAAAATTCTTGATAAACGGCTGGATCTTGGTCTTTATTTCGACCGGTAATGCTAGATAATGTATTGATTTGTTCGATTTCATCTTGGCTTAATTCAAAGTCAAAAAGATCAATATTTTCTTTTTGTCGAACGGCATGACTGGATTTAGGAATCGGCAAGACGCCTAATTGTGTTTCCCAGCGTAAAACAACTTGACCACTTGTTTTACCATGTTTTTCAGCAATTTCAGAAATAACATCCTCATCAAGTGATGCATTTCCACGGCCAAGTGGACTCCATGCTTGAGTGATAATGTTTTTTGACGCATCAAACTTACGTTGTTTTTCTTGATTGAAATAAGGATGAAGCTCGACCTGATTAATAACAGGCAAGACGGCTGTTTCTTTGTCTAAACGTTCGATATGTTCGGGCAAGAAGTTACTTACACCAATTGAACGGATAAGTCCAGCTTTCTGTGCATCAATTAAAGCACGCCAACCGTCCACATATTTCCCTTCAATTGGATTCGGCCAATGAATCAAGTATAAATCGATATACTCTAAGCCTGTACGCAAGACAGACTCTTCTATTGTTTTCATAGCTGCATCGTATTCGTGATGGCGACCTGGAAGTTTTGAAGTCACTGTAATTTGATCCCGAGGCACGCCACTGTTTCGAACAGCGTATCCAACGGCCCCTTCGTTTTCATAATTAAATGCAGAATCAATCAGACGAAAGCCGTTATTTAAGGCCATTTCAATTCTACGAGCTCCGTCTTTACCTTTAAAACCAGCAGTACCAAAACCAACTTTTGGTATTTTAAACCCGTCAGATAAAATATAATGTTCTGTCATGTAAACGCCCCCTCTTTTATTGTTTTAAGTATATCAGAAAAAAATTTTAAAGAATTAAATGACCCTTACTGTTAAAATAAGTTTGGAGTAACATTTTTATTAATTGAAGTAAATGAACTGCAAAAATCGATCAAATGATGGACTGAGATACTACCAATCCAAGAATCGCGATAAACGAGAGAATTATTTGTTTTGGCATGCCAGTGATCAAAAAATCAAAAATATTGACCATGGCGAAACCCCTTCGTTCAAAAAAATGAAAAAATTGATCGTGGCAAAACTCCTTCGCCCAAAAAATCGAAAAGTTTGTCCACAAGAATTATTGGTTCTTTGTCAAATAGTGTTGATGAGTTTATTTAGAAGCTACAGTATCGTTCAAAAACTGTAGTTTCTTTTTTAT
>JBCLPZ010000032.1:0-8025 GCA_041223305.1 Carnobacteriaceae bacterium 52-44
AAAACCATACACTTTTAGATGTATGGTTCAAAAATTATTTATTTTTTTACCTGTCTACTTGACAGGGGGCAGTTCATAATGAACTATGTAGATCTTTTTTGTATAATAGATCAAGTAAGATAAACTATTTCACAAATATATTTTTATTATAGGAGAAAACTATGACAACTTATTTAAACGTCGGAAAAATTGTCAATACACACGGAATCAAAGGTGAAGTACGCGTTCAGTCACAAACAGAAAATCCCAAAGAACGTTACCAAGTTGGATCAGAACTTGTGATTGAAATGAGTGAGAATGAACAAATCCCTGTTACTGTAAAATCGCATCGCGTACATAAAAATTTTGATCTTTTAACTTTTGAAGACTATCCATCAATCAATGATGTTGAAAAATTTAAAAATAAAATGCTACAAATTGATGAAAAGCTGCTTCCTGATTTAGATGAGGGAGTATACTATGAGAGTGAAATCGTTGGAGCAACTGTTTTTGATGAAGGAAAGAATAAAGTTGGAACATTAAAAGAAATTTTATTTTTGCCCGCTAATGATGTTTGGGTTGTTGAACGCCCGAATAAAAAAGACCTTTTACTGCCTTTTATTGAGTCGGTAGTCTTGGATGTCGATACGGTGAAGAAAGAAATTATTGTTCATGTGTTAGAAGGGTTAGATGTTGATGAAGATTGATATTTTAACGTTGTTTCCTGAAATGTTTGAAAGCCCCTTTAATTATTCAATGGTCAAACGAGCAATTGAGGGTGGCCAAGTGGAGATCAATCCCATAAACTTTCGAGAATATGGCGTAGGGAAGCACCAAATGGTTGATGATACTCCTTATGGTGGTGGAGCAGGGATGTTACTGAAACCTGAACCAATATTTGAAGCGATAGAAGAAATTGAAAAAAATGATCCAGGAATTAAAAAAAGAGTTATTTTAATGGATCCAGCTGGAAAACCCTTTAATCAAGAAATGGCAGAAGAATTCTCTAAAGAAGAGCATCTTGTGTTTATATGTGGACATTATGAAGGCTATGATGAGCGTATTAGGACGCTTGTAACAGATGAGGTATCTCTTGGTGATTATGTACTAACAGGTGGAGAGTTAGCAGCGATGGTTATGGTAGATACGACCGTGCGGCTATTGCCTGGAGTCGTTGGGAATGAATCTTCAATTATTGATGATTCTCATTCTACAGGATTACTTGAACATCCTCATTATACGCGGCCAGCAACCTATAGAGGCATGGATGTTCCGCCTGTTTTAACGAGTGGAAACCATGGCTTAATCGAAGAATGGCGTCATAAGGAATCTCTACGCAGAACATTCCAACGGCGACCGGATTTAATTGAAGGAATTGATCTTACTGACAAAGAAAAAGAATGGTTGACTGAATTTTCTTTAGAAGAAAAAGAATAAAAATATTTTACGAAGACCTTCCATTTTAAATAATGGAGGTTTTTTAATTAAACAATATTTATTAATAGTCAAAAAATCTTATCTTATCAATTAATTCTATGCGATGAAAATTACCTTCGCATATGTTAAAATAAGAATAATGTAAAAAGGAAAACGAATGAAAGGTAAGTATATGACATATTCAGAAAAAGTAATAGAAGCGATTCAAACGGGAAATTTAGATGAAGTCGATGAACTGATTCAACTTGCGTTAGGTGCGGATGATGAAGAGACTTTATACCTTCTTGGAAATACATTATTCCAATTGGGATTCTTAGAAGAAACAAAAAGGGTTTACAATCATTTAATTGATATTAATCCAAGCGATGATGAACTAAAAATATATTTAGCAGAGATTGAAATTGAAGATGGTCAAGAGTTAGAGGCACTCGAACTCTTACATTCAATTGATCCAACAAGCTCGTCATATTCTCAATCTTTACTTGTACAAGCTGATTATTATCATTTAAATGGCTTACCAGAAGTTAGTATTCAAAAACTAGAAGAAGCTGAAGAACTTTTACCTGAAGAACCAGTTGTCAAATTTGCTTTAGCCGAAGTTTATTTTACCACTGCAGAATATCAACTTGCCGCAAATTATTACGAAGTATTAATTGACGACAACGTTGAAGAAGTAGCAGGAACACTTATAAATGCTCGTTTAGGGAATGCTTATCTGATGCTTGGTAATTATGAAAAAGCTATTGAGAATTTGAATGAAGCTTTATCCTATAAAGATGATCCTGAAGTTTATTATCAGTTAGGTTTCGCTTATATTCAACAAGAAGAATTCCAAAAATCCATAGATGTTTTAAATCAAGCAAAAGAGATTGATCCAAGTTTAGTTTCTGTATATATTCTTCTAAGTGAGGCTTTCGAGCAATTAAATCAACTAGAGAATTCCTTACAAGCAATAGAAGAAGGAATCACGATCAATGAAATTAATATAGAGTTATACTTACTGGCTGCTGAATATGCAGCTAAATTGGATGATTATCCAAAAGCAGAATCTTACTATCAAGAAGCTTTAAAAATTGAGCCAGAAAACGAGCGTATTATTTTGAAGTATGCTGAATTTTTAAATTATATGGCTAGTTATGAAGATATTCTTGAATTATTTGCTCAAGTTCCTGAACAGATTCAACAACTACCAGAAGCGATGTGGATACTCGCTACAGCAAATAATGAATTAGACGAATATGACAAAGCAAGAAACCTTTTTGATCAAGCTTATAGTTATTTAGAAGATAACTTGGCCTTTTTAAAAGATTATGCCTTTTTCTTAAGAGAAGATGGTCGCAGAGATAAAATGCAAGAAGTATTAGAAAAATATACAGCAATGAATCCAGAATATGATGATGATATTGCTTCATTAATGGATGATTATCCATACTAATGTAACTTAATGGATGAGAGGTGAACGAACATGAATACATCCGTTACGAATAAAAAGAAAAAACAGTTTTTAAGATGGTTTACAAAAAATTATACATTGAAATGTCGCGAATCACTTTGGATTTTAGATTATCTATTTAATCATGATATTATGCTTGAAAAAACACACTTTGTAGAACAAGCAAATAAAGCGCCAAGAGGAATTTACATGTCTGTAAGAGATAATCACCAACCAGCCTTTCGTTTCTACAAAAATGGACATACATTCAAAGATGCTATGCAAGCTTTTCATGAAATTCGCTTAAATTGGAGTTCACAATTATATATTGAAATGGATTTTGAGAATGCTTGGCAATTTCCAGAATATTTAGCTGTTTTAGAAGATAATCCATATGCTCGCTGGAATGATAATATTCCAACAGAGTTAGTGGAACAAATGGACGATGCATTAACTTATGAAACTTTAATGAATGCCCGGAAAAATTTATTAGATGAAATAGATGACAGTTTAATCGAAGGTCAAGAAGAAAAGTTCACAGATTTGACGGAAGCTTTGAAAGAAATCGAACGTAAAATTGACCAAATGATTGTATAATTACATGTTTCATTCTACACTTTAAGAAAGAATTATAAATGAGAGGATTTTGCTCGTGGAAATGAAAGAAATGCAAAAGCAAGTGGATGACTATATCGGTCAGTTTAAAGTGGGCTATTTCTCGCCATTAGCCATGATGGCTCGTGTAACGGAAGAAGTTGGAGAATTAGCACGAGAAATTAATCATTACTATGGTGAAAAGCAAAAGAAAAGCTCTGAAGATGAAAAAGAAGTATCAGAAGAATTAGCAGATGTATTATTTATTATTATCACAATGGCAAATGCTTTAGATATTGACTTAACAGAAGCATTTGAACGTACAATGGAAAAGTTTGAGACTCGTGATAAATATCGTTTTGAACGTGTTGATGAAGAGACATCTGATTAAAAGGTTGCGTTGAAATGGAAAATAAATTAACAATTGATGGAGAATTTAAACGAGCTGTTCCAATCCTAGATAAAATTATTGAAGCAGGTTTTGAAGCTTATTTTGTCGGAGGAAGTGTTCGCGATCGATTATTAAATCTTGAAGTAAATGATGTAGACATTGCAACAAGTGCTCATCCTTATGAAATCAAGCAAATTTTCAATCGGACAGTAGATGTGGGAATAGAACATGGAACAGTTTTAGTTTTATACAATGACGATAGTTACGAAATTACGACTTTTCGAACCGAATCTACGTATAAAGATTTTAGACGTCCAGATTCGGTTACTTTTGTGCGATCGTTAAGGGAAGATCTTAAAAGAAGAGATTTTACTATGAATGCGATAGCAGTTGATATTAATGGCTATGTATTTGACCCTTATGAAGGTATAAAAGATTTAAAAGCTGGAATAATACGTGCGGTCGGAAATCCTCACGAACGCTTTCAAGAAGATGCTCTACGTATGATGCGGGCTGTACGTTTTGCTGCACAGTTAGATTTTGAGATTGAAAAAGAAACTCAAAATTCAATTAAAGATAATGCAGCATTATTACAAAATATCGCTGTGGAACGAATTCAAATTGAATTTGAAAAACTATTGATTAGCCAGTGGCGTTCAAAAGGGCTTCAAGCGATGATACAATCGCAACTTTACATGTATTGTCCCGATTTAGCGAATAAAAAAGCGGCTCTTGTTTCTTTAATTTCAGATAATATATCATTTAAAAATGCAGAATCTGCTTGGGCTTTTTTGCTTTATAAGATAGATGAATATTATCCTGGAACGGACTTTAAACCTGTTCGCTTCTTAAAAAAATGGAAACTTTCAAATAAAATGATTCAAGATGCATTGACTTTATTTGACGGCTTAAAATTCCGAATCAAAAATGAAGAAATAAATGCTTGGGAAATTTTCAATTTAGGAAAAGAATCTGCCTTAGAAGTTGAAGAGCTCATGAAACATTTGGGAGCAGAAACAAAGCACGAAGAAGTATTATCTGTATATAATCGTTTGTCCATTCATAAAAAAGATGAATTAGACATTTCTGGACATGATTTAATGCAGCGCACTTCTGAGAAACCCGGTAAATGGATGAGTGAAGCCATTGAAGCGTCTTTAAAAGCAGTGGTTTACAATGAGATAAATAATGAAAAAGAAGCTATTATTCAGTGGCTAGATAAAGAAAATAAAATTCCTTATCAAAATGATGATAAATAGAAAGAACGAAAACGAGGTGTAAATTCTTTGCGTCCTGATCAAATATACGCAATTGTGGATATCGAAGCGACTGGTGGCAGTGTAGGAGCTGACGAGCGAATTATTCAGTTTGCTTGTGTTTTGCTCAAAAATGGGGAAGTGATTCACACTTTTGAAACATTTGTCAATCCAGGGAGAAATATCCCAAGAAACATTAAACAACTGACTGGCATTTCAAATAAAGATGTTAGAAGAGCGCCTTATTTTGAAGAAATTGCGCCAATTATAACCCGTTTACTAGAAGATACAGTTTTTGTAGCTCATAACGTTGGCTTTGATTACCGCTTTTTAAATGAACAATTATTTCTTCATGATTTTACGCCTTTAGAGATTCCAGCAATCGATACAGTAGAATTAACTCAAATTATCTATCCTTCACTTGATAGTTTTCAATTGGAAGATATTGCAAATGCTTTAGGATATGACTTACAAGATGCTCATGATGCATTAGCGGATGCCAAAGCAACGGTGCATATTTTTAAAGAATTATTTAAAAAGGCGACTTCTTTACCGCTGGTGACTTTAGAAAAATTAAAGGTGCTTTCTCCAAGTACAACCCATGAGACTTCTTTATTTTTTTCTGAAGCACTAAGCTATGCAAAAAATTATAAAGAACCATTGGCTGATGATTTAGTAGTTGTAAATCAAATTGCTATGCAAAAGCCCAAAAAAATAGACAGTAAAGAAATCATTGAGATAGGACCACAGTATCCTTTCTCTAAGTCCGGAAAAGAAAAATATCTATATCCAAACTATTCCTATCGCAATGTGCAATCTGAAATGATGGATTTAGTGTATGAATATTTGACCTCTGATTTTTCGCTTGAAAAATTAGCAATTGAAGTTCCACCTGGTGTCGGAAAGTCTTTAGGTTATTTATTTCCTGCATCATTTTTAGCAACACCTGAAGAGCCTATCGTCATCAGTACATATACTACTGTACTCCAAGACCAATTATTGAATGAAACAATTCCGGCATTGGAAAAGATGGTTGATCGAAAGATTAAAACAACCTTAGTCAAAAGCAGTCATCATTATTTATCATTGAGCGTTTTTGAACGATGGTTAAATAAAATAACAGCGGACGATTCTGAAGCTTATCTTTGTATGCGGGTATTGGTTTGGTTGACTGAAACACTAACTGGAGATCTATCTGAAATTAATGCCGGAAGTCATTTAGATTTGGTTTTCTGGCAAGATATTCGTGCGTCTAAAAACCAATACACAGATACACATTGGCAAGCATATGATTTTTATGAACGAATTAAAGAAGAAAGCAAGAAGAGTGAGTTCATTATTACCAATCACCACTATTTAACTTATGATTGGCAAAGTGAAAATCCTGTTATTCCAAATTTAGAGAATTTGATTATAGATGAAGCTCATCATTTTGCGGATGTATCGACTCAAAGTAGTACTATTACGTTACAAGGAAATGAAATTCCAGAGCAATTAGACAAGATGGGTTCCTTGTCAAATGAGACAGGTATTTTCAAATTGATCTATTATCTAAGTGTCAAAAATTATATTAAACAAAATGATATGAAAGTCCTTGCTAGAACGACTGCTGCTTTATCAGAAACGTGGAGTAATTTTTTTGAAAATTTGATCTTGTATTTTGGGAAGCAAGAATTTACGCAAAGAAAAGATTCAAACTTTGTAGAATATGAATATGATTTAGATTTTTTAACACTTAAACAAAAAAAGTGGCGAAAAAATATCTTACGTACGATTGAAGAATTTGTGTTAACTAGTCAAAAAATTTCAAAAGAAGCGTTTAAACATTTTGAAAAGTTAGATGATGAACAACAATTATTATTAATTGAGTTAGGCAATCTAACGTCTTATATAAAAGATTGGCATAGTCGTTTGAAACACACGCTTGCTTTTGATAAATATTCACCAAAAGCATTACGTTGGGCTAGTTTTTTACCTGAGAATATGAAGAATACTTTACAATTACATGTGCTAAAATGGGGATCGCAGAATTCATTCGTTGATTATTTAGCTACTCATTCAAAAGTTGTTTTTACAAGTAGTACATTATCTTTCCGAGATTCAGAAGATTATTTTTCTAGTCAGTTGAAAAATTTACCTTTACAATTTCATCAATTTGAAAGTTCGTTTGATTATGGAAAGCAAGTAAGATTGATGTTACCGGAAGATCGAATTAATCCAAAAGAAATGCATAAAAATGATTATCCAAAACGACTTGCAGAAAGTATTGCTCAAATTTTAAGTAAAACAAAAGTAAGTACTATTATTCTTTTTAGATCACTTTCTGTCCTTGAAGAAGTTTACGAAATAATGACAGAAGATAAAGAATTGCTAGATTATTTAATTTTAGCTCAATCGATTTCAGGAACACGAAATCGAATCCTTAAAAACTTTAAACGTAATAAGCCATCTGTTATTTTAGGTGCAGATAGTTTCTTTGAAGGGATTGACTTGCCTGATGAAGAGTTAGAGCTTGTCATTTTAACAAGATTACCATTTCCTGCACCTAATACACCGCTAACACGTTTAAAAACGGAGTATTTAAAAGAACAAGGTGTACATCCATTTATTGGGGAACTTTTACCTCAAGCAACCTTAAAATATAAGCAAGCTTTTGGTCGTTTAATCCGAAAAAACTCAGATCATGGAGTAATGGTTGTTTTAGATGATCGAATACTAACAGCGAGCTATTCAGATACCTTTATAAATGCATTACCTAAAGGCGTGCCGATGGAAATTTATCCAAATGATCAATTGGGTGATGAAATTCAGAGATTCTTAGACAAACCATAATCAATAGCACTAGCATCTACAAAAACGGGTGTGTTGTAAAATGAAGTGCAACAGTTAGAAAACAAAAAGACATGAAGATTTGTTATACTTTAATCACCACAAAA
>JBCLPZ010000033.1:0-6505 GCA_041223305.1 Carnobacteriaceae bacterium 52-44
TTTGAGCCATTAGCTCAGTCGGTAGAGCATTTGACTTTTAATCAAAGGGTCGCAGGTTCGATTCCTGCATGGCTCATTTTTTATTTAAATATAAAAATATGCAGAACAATAATCAGCGGATATGGCGGAATTGGCAGACGCGCTAGACTTAGGATCTAGTGCCTTCGGGCGTGGGGGTTCGACTCCCTTTATCCGCATTTTGCCGGCTTAGCTCAGTTGGTAGAGCAACTGATTTGTAATCAGTAGGTCGTGGGTTCAACTCCTACAGCCGGCATTTTATACCATCGTTATTCGACCTAGCTGGCTTAGCTCAGTTGGTAGAGCGTCTGAATCGTAATCAGAGGGTCGAGGGTTCAAATCCTTTAGCCAGCATATTCTTGAAGTTTGAGTTGCGGAAATAGTTCAGTGGTAGAACACCACCTTGCCAAGGTGGGGGTCGCGGGTTCGAACCCCGTTTTCCGCTTACTATAAGTTGAATAGTAAGATTCAGATAGGATTTAAATTAAGCCGGGGTGGCGGAATAGGTAGACGCACAGGACTTAAAATCCTGCGGAGAGTTGTCTCCGTGCCGGTTCGATTCCGGCTCTCGGTATTTTAATTTTTACGGGAAGTGGCTCAGCTTGGTAGAGCACCTGGTTTGGGACCAGGGGGTCGCAGGTTCAAGTCCTGTCTTCCCGATTCATTTTTGTTATAATAATATTATCGCGGGGTGGAGCAGTTGGCAGCTCGTCGGGCTCATAACCCGGAGGTCGTAGGTTCAAGTCCTACCCCCGCAATTATCCTGAATGAGTGAATCATTCGTTTAAATTTAAGGCCCCGTAGTGTAGCGGTTTACCACGCCTGCCTGTCACGCAGGAGATCGCCGGTTCAAATCCGGTCGGGGTCGTCATTATGCGGGTGTAGTTTAGTGGTAAAACTACAGCCTTCCAAGCTGTTGTCGGGAGTTCGATTCTCCTCACCCGCTTTTACAATTTAATACGGGCCTGTAGCTCAGTTGGTTAGAGCGCACCCCTGATAAGGGTGAGGTCGGTGATTCGAGTTCACTCAGGCCCATTAATATATTTATTATATTTGGGGAGATACTCAAGAGGCTGAAGAGGCGGCCCTGCTAAGGCTGTAGGTCGGATTTGTCCGGCGCGAGGGTTCAAATCCCTCTCTTCCCGTAAGAGAAAAAAGACTAGATTAATTTCTAGTCTTTTTTTGTTCTTAATTTTATTATTTAGCCACTAATATTTTCAATAGTCAGATTAATCGTATTCCCAGCACTTAATACACCAGATACTGTACAGTATCGATCAATAAATTTAGTTAAACCATCGATTTGTTGTTCATCTAAGTCTACATCTATTTTCAAAACAGCATCTGCTTCAAGTACCCAAGCATCGTTTTTATAATTAAAATCCCCTGTGATATCAACTTTTAGAGTATTCACATTTATATTTTGACGGATAAAAAAGGAACGTGCAGTTATTAATTGACAACCTGCAAGTGAGTTAAGCAATAAACCAGTAGGAGATGTTCCCATACTTTTTTTATTTGGATTACGGCTCGCATAGTCTAATGTATAACTAAAACCATCCGCTTCAGCTTTTACTACAAAATCTTCTGTGTTTTCAGCTTGTACTTTTTTTATAGACATTTCTATCTCCTTTAAAATAAATAATTATATTTAGGGTAACAAGACTTCAAGAAAAGAACAAATATTTTAGACTTCTATGAGTACTCTCTAAGTCATTTACCGAAGGGGTCTAGGAGGACATATTCTCTATCATGGATTGGATTTCTTCGTCGCTTGTTTGTGGAAATGATTGATAGTAGGCACCGACTGCTCCAAGAAACTGTGAGGGAACTTCAATATAAATAATTTGATCGACTAAAGATTCTAAGCGTTCGTACGTATCTTTAGGGATAATTGGGACGGCAACGGTAATTTTATTTGGTTGTTGATTTTTTACAGCTTCAATCGCTGCAAACATTGTCATGCCTGTTGCGATCCCATCATCTACAATAATAACATCTTTTCCTTTGAGTGATTTTTGGGTTAAAAATTGATCGTAGAGTTTTCGTCGGCGAGCAATTTCGTCACGAACTCGCTTAGCGTCTTGGTCAACCCACTCTTGTTCGATAACAACATCTTCATTTAAAATGGGGTGACCATTTTCTGCTAGGGCTCCAATGGCAAATTCTGTTTGCAAAGGGTGAACAATTTTCTTGGCAAGAACAACATCAAATGGAATCGAGTGTTTTTCTGAAATTTCAAGAGCTAAGGGAACACCTCCACGAGGTAGGGCGAGTACGATAGTATTTTCAGGTTGAGAAATCATTATTTGTTCAGCGAGTTGTTTTCCAGCATCTATTCGATCTTTAAAATACATAATTTCCCTCCTTGGTTATCTTCTTGTTGGTTTTATTTTACCATAGGTTGAGTATAACGAAAAAGCTTATTCATTTTCGAATAGATGTGAAATGAAAGTGAAAATGTCTATGAAAACGCTTTAAATCAATGTTTTTTTGAAAATGATCTTGTGTGATATCGATTTCATACAATATGATAAGACTCATGATTTTCTTTTGTAATTTTTTTGGAAGTGAATGAAAACGGTTAATTTAGTGTAAACATCTCTAAATTAAATGAAGACTTAACTTACTTATTATTGTAAATAGAAAATCATGTATATTTATAAGGAGGAGAAAAAATGTCATTTACAGATAGAGTTAATGAGCAAATATTACCTAACGTTATGAAGTTTGTAAGTTTTAGACCCGTACAAGCGATCAAAGACGGTATGTTATTCATTATGCCATTATCTATTGTTGGTTCTATATTTTTATTATTTGCTGAATTCCCGTGGGCTCCAGTTAAAGATTTTTTTGTTAATATGGGCTGGGCACCAGCGATGTATCAAGCAAATAACGCAACAATTGGAATTATGGGGATTGTTGCAGTTATAGCTATAGCTTATTCTTTTGTAAAAAGTGAAGGGTTTGAACCACTAGGGGCAGGTATTTCTGCACTTGTTGTTTATTTTTTACTGCTAGAATGGTTAATCCCTGCCGAAGGTGTTGAGGGAGGATATGTAACAGGTGTTCCAACCAATTGGCTTGGCGCTTCAGGTGTAATTGCGGCAATACTTATTGGTTTATTTGTTGGTTATACATATACGTTCTTATTAAAACGCGATATTCGTATTAAAATGCCTGACAGTGTTCCACCAGGAGTTTCTAACTCGTTCAGTGCGCTTCTTCCGATGGGTGTTACTACGTTAGTTGCTGCTATTTTATATGGATTTTTAAATAGCCAAGGAACTTCATTTTTAGATGTTATCTATAATACTTTGCAAGTTCCATTGCAAGGACTCAGTGGTTCTATTGGTTTTGCTATTGTTGTACCGTTAACTGTACATCTATTGTGGTGGTTTGGTATTCACGGAGCAACAACGGTTAATGGAATTATTGATCCTATTATGCGTGCGAATTTGGCGGATAATGCTAATTTATTCAGAGATGGTCAATTGACTGTTGAAAATGGAGCTCATATTATTGCTAAAAATACGGACCGTTTCTTCCAGCTTGGTGGTTCTGGAAATACAGTTGGACTAGTTGTTTTCTTATTAATTTTTGCGAAATCACAACAATTAAAAACATTAGGACCTCTTGCAGTAGGTGGTTCAGTATTTAACATTAATGAGCCAATTATTTTTGGTGCTCCAATTGTTATGAACCCATTATTATTCATTCCATTTGTTTTTGTACCATTACTTACTTATTTAGCTTTTTATTTCTTGGCTAATTTTGGAATTGTTGGTCCAGCAATAGGTATTGAGATACCATGGACAACGCCACCGATTATTCACGGTATGCTTGCGGGTGGATGGACTTGGGCTGTTTTTGAAATATTTGCCCTTATATTTTCTGTTGCTGCTTATTATCCATTCATGAGAAAGTATGATCAGCAATTACTTGCAGAAGAACAAGGTTTATCAGGAGAAGAAGTTGCCGACGCGATACAAGAAGAAGAAGATGTATAAAATTTAGATTGTTTTAAACATCGGCTTTTAAAGTAGTATATGAAATTTAAAGAAGTAATAAGAGAAATTACTAGACTCGTTTTGAGATTAGTAATTTCTCTTTTTTATTTAAACTATAGAGTTTCATGTAAGTATATTGGTTGTTAAAATCTATACTTTCGAATAAATTTTAAACGAAAGTATTTTCTATTTGAAAGCGCTTTACTTTATGGTATTATAGTCATGAAAAAACAAATTATTTTTTAGAGTCTTTAATTTCTCCTAACAAAAATATTAATTTACATAACTCCATACGAAAAGAGGTGTATTTCAGGTTTTGGATGGTTTATAACTAATTTTGGTCGAGGAGGAAGAAAAATGGCTTTTAATGATACAATTCAAGAAAAAATTTTACCACCGGTGATGCGTTTCGTTAACTTTAGACCTGTACAAGCAATTAAAGACGGTATGTTATTTATTATGCCGATCTCAATTGTTGGTTCGATGTTTTTATTACTTGCGGAGTTTCCTTATGAACCTGTAAAGAACTTTTTTGCGGATGTTGGATGGGCACCAGCGATGTATCAAGCGAATAATGCGACAATGGGAATTATGGCTTTGGTAGCAGCTATAGCTATTCCTTATTCATTTGCTAGAAAATCTGGTCATGAGCCGCTTAGTGCGGGAATTACATCACTCGTATCTTATTTACTATTATTAAATTGGAATATTCCAGTAGATGGTGTTGAGGGAGGAGTTGCTGGGATACCTCCTACATGGGTTGGGTCTCAGGGTGTTGTAGCCGCTATGATTATTGGTATTTTTGTAGGTTATATCTATACATTCTTACTAGACCGGGGTATTCGTATTAAAATGCCCGAAAGTGTTCCGTCAGGGGTTGCAAATTCATTTAACGCTCTGATCCCTATTGCAGTAGTTGCGCTTATTTCTGCAATTGTTTACGGAATTTTGAACAGCATCGGTACGTCTTTCTTAGAAGTTATCTATACCACGCTACAAGTTCCGCTACAAGGGTTAAGTGGTTCGTTAGGTATGGCAATCATTATTCCCTTTGCTATTCACTTCTTATGGTGGTTTGGTATCCACGGAGCAACAACTGTTGGAGGGATTGTAGAACCCATCTTACGTGCAAATTTAGCTGAAAATAATGTTTTATTCCAAGAGGGAGAATTAACACTTGAAAATGGAGGACACGTATTAACCAATATTAATCAAGCAATGTTTATGACACTAACAGGTTCAGGTATGACGTTTGGTATTGTCATTTATATGTTGTTTTGGGCAAAATCTGAGCAATATAAAGCACTTGGTAAATTGGCGTTAGGTCCAGCAATCTTTAACATTAATGAACCGGTTATCTTTGGTACGCCAATCGTAATGAATCCATTACTTTTTGTACCTTTTGTCTTAATTCCAATGTTTGGCTATATTAGTTCATATTTCCTCATTAGAATGGGCATTTTACCCTTAGCAACAGGTATTGAAGCCCCATGGACAACACCACCTATTTTAGCTGGCTTTATTTCAGGTGGCTGGCAGTGGGCCTTATATCAAACAATTTTATTAGGTGTTTCAACAGCTGCTTATTATCCATTCATTCTAGCAGCAGATAAACAAGCCTATGCACAAGAACAAGCAGATGGTCAATTAACTGCAGAAGAATTAGCGGATGAAATTGTAGAAAATTAAATGAAACCATAATTTTAAAAAAGATAAATTCTTTCTTTTATAACGGTTTATAACGTTTTACGTTCAATTATTTTAATTGTTTCTTTGTATGTGTAAAATTTTACTCGGGGGATAATTTCAAATTTTTAGGAAAGATTTCTGGAAAAAGAAAAGAAGGCACTCTATCATAATAATATGTTCCATCACAAACATATAATGAATAGAGGCCTTCCTATGGAAAAAATTATAACAGATATTTACGAAATAATGAAGCATTCTTCAAACCCAATTGACACAGAAGAGAAAATACAAGCCTATATGTGGGAAACTTTTTCAGAAATTATGGGAGAAATCCTAGAGAAAATCAATCAAACGATCAAAGAAGAAAAACAGCGTTTAGGCTGGACAGTGAGTCGGAATGATTCTCGGACCGTTCAATGTGTTTTCGGTCCGATTCAATTTAAACGGACTTTGATGAAAGACCCAGAGGGTCAAAGCCATTACCCTTTAGATGAATGGTTAGGGCTAAAAAAAAGACAACGTTATAGTGCTTTAGTCGAAGTTCAAATGACTGAACTTGTAGGGGATGCCACTTATCGCGACACCGCAGACTTTATCAATACTTGGACTCCTGTCGAAATGTCGCATCAGACCGTTAAAACGATTCTCGAGAAAGTGGGGAAAATACAGGGAGAATACGACCAATCTTTGGTGGAAGACTTAGAAGAATCTGCCTGTCTTCCCGACGGGAAACAACTGGATTTCTTTTACGCAGAAGCGGATGGTGTATTCGTCCGAAGTACGGAGAA
>JBCLPZ010000034.1:1264-2575 GCA_041223305.1 Carnobacteriaceae bacterium 52-44
GGTCAGCACCCCTTCTCCCTAAGTTACGGGGTCATTTTGCCGAGTTCCTTAACGAAAGTTCTCTCGCTCACCTTAGGATTCTCTCCTCGACTACCTGTGTCGGTTTGCGGTACGGGCAGTGATTTTCTTACTAGGAACTTTTCTTGACAGTGTGACATCGGGTACTTCGGTACTAAACTTCCCTCCCCATCACAACTCATCCGTACAAGAAGAAGCATTTGACTCCTTCTAAGACTTGTTGCTTGGCCATGCTCAACCAGCGGCATGGTTACCGTAGCCTTCTGTGTCCTTCCTTCGTTCAAACAAAAATCACTGGTGCAGGAATCTCCACCTGCTGTCCATCGCTTACGCCGTTTGGCCTCAGCTTAGGTCCCGACTAACCCAGGGCGGACGAGCCTTCCCCTGGAAACCTTAGTCATTCGGTGCACAGGATTCTCACCTGTGTCTCGCTACTCATACCGGCATTCTCACTTCTAAGCGCTCCAGCAATCCTCACGGTTTACCTTCTACGCACTTAGAACGCTCTCCTACCATAAATCCCAAAGGATTTATCCGTGGCTTCGGCATCTTGTTTAGCCCCGTTACATTTTCGGCGCAGGGCCACTCGACTAGTGAGCTATTACGCACTCTTTAAATGATGGCTGCTTCTAAGCCAACATCCTAGTTGTCTATGCAGCCCCACATCCTTTTCCACTTAACAAGAATTTGGGGGCCTTAGCCGACGGTCTGGGCTGTTTCCCTTTCCACTATGAATCTTAGCACCCATAGTGTGACTCCCGGATAAATAATGATGGAATTCGGAGTTTATCAAGATTTGGTAACCCGATAAGGGCCCCTTGTCCTAACAGTCGCTCTACCTCCATCATATTGTCATCCGAGGCTAGTCCTAAAACTATTTCGGAGAGAACCAGCTATCTCCAGGTTCGATTGGTATTTCTCCGCTATCCACACCTCATCCCCGCATTTTTCAACATACGTGGGTTCGGGCCTCCAGTGCGTTTCACCGCACTTTCACCCTGGACATGGATAGGTCACCTGGTTTCGGGTCGACAACCACATACTCTACGCCCTCTTCAGACTCGCTTTCGCTGCGGCTCCACTTCTTCAGTTTAACCTTGCATGGGATCATCACTCGCCGGTCCATTCTGCAAAAGGTACGCCATCACCCATTAACGGGCTCTGACTACTTGTAAGCACACGGTTTCAGGTTCTTTTCACTCCCCTTCCGGGGTTCTTTTCACCTTTCCCTCACGGTACTGGTTCACTATCGGTCACTAGGTAGTATTTAGGCTTGGGAAATGGTCTTCCCAG
>JBCLPZ010000035.1:0-3745 GCA_041223305.1 Carnobacteriaceae bacterium 52-44
GCAAAGTATGGTAAATTTGTCCGCAAACACTGGTAAAAAGAACCGCAAGACTGGTACAAATCAGATGCAATATTCATGCTGAGGTGTTTTTAATTCTTGCGCACTTATTGTGCTCGTCCATGAGAGGTGGAGCTTCGCCGTGCACTTATAACGCTTGGTCATATGTGCTGGAATCTCGCCATTAACTTACAGTCTATATCTCTTTAGACAATAAATAAGCTCCGTCCTTTATTGGACAGGAGCTTATTTTTATTCTATATTCTCTTCAACTAATGCAATACATTCTTCGTGGTTATGTTTTCTTGCTGGGCATTGATAGCGCCCGAAAAAGATTAATCGATGATGAGCGATTGACCATAATTCTTTTGGTAGTTTTTCCATTAATGTTTTTTCAACTTGGATAACGGATGCATCTTCTGCAACGATATTGAATTTTTTAGATACTCGTTCAACATGTGTATCTACCGCAATTGCTGGTTCATCAAATGCTACACTCATTACGACATTTGCTGTCTTTCTTCCAACTCCAGGCAAACTTTCCAAATCTTTTCGATTCATTGGAACTTCACTGTCAAATTCTTCAACTAGCATTGTTGCTGTTTTCTTTATAAATTTTGCTTTATTTCTGTATAAACCAATTGTTTTAATTTTATCTTCCAAATCTTCTAAGTTTGCTTCCATCATCAATTCAGGTGTTGGGTAAGCTTCAAAAAGTGCTGGAGTTGCCTTATTTACACCAACGTCTGTTGTTTGAGCACTTAAAATAACAGCGATTAATAATTCAAAAGCGTTTCTATGATTTAATTCTGCTTTTGCTTCAGGAAATATTCTACCCATCGCTTCAATTACTTTTGTTGTCTCGACATCATTCAATAATTGTTTTTCTGTTAGCAAATTATCTACCTCTAGTTCTAGTTATTGTCATTATCATCTTTTAACCAATTAATCATTGGAACTGGGCCTGAATCATTTTGGTCTTCATCTTCTAAATTTGATCCTTTATTGTTGGAATAATCTCGATAATTTTGTGCTTCTTTTTCTACTTGTTCCTTCGTGCGAATATTCTTTTTTTCCCAATTTAATAAAATACGATCAATGTATTTAAAATTATAAACTTGACTTAATACTGCTTCTCTTAAAGCTAATTGGATAAGTTCAGGAGAGTATTTATCATCTTCTATCCACATGACCAGCGTTTCCATCTCAATTGGAGATAAAGGTCGTCCAAATTCAGATTCAAACATAGAATAGAGATTTTTTTCTTCTTTTTCCTCTTTCTCAATGGTTTTCTCAGATTTTTCTTGTTTCATTATAATAAGTATTTTTTCCCATAACATATTCAATGAATAAGCATCTTGAGTAACCCCATTTTCATCTTTATTTGTCTCTATAGATAGTACTTTCTTTTGGATGAGTTGATGAATTGCTTTAAATACATTCCGTTCTGTCATTTGCATATTTTTAGCAATCATTTCAGTATTTGGAAAAGGTTCTCCTTTATCCATATAGGATTTCAGTTGTAAGATTAAAACCAATTCATCATTTGATAAATTTAAGTCCCGATAATATCTTAATAAGAGTGTCGGTAATACTGTCTGACCTGTATTTATCCAATCTAGAATTAATTCATTTTCCATAAATGACACTCTACTTTCTTATATAGTTTAATTTATGATATTCAAAATAGAGCTTTAACCTCAATTTACAAAGACACCTTATGCAGTTTAAGGTGTCTTTAAGTTTTTTGAATATTTGATTGTTTATTATGGAGTTAATCGATTTAACAGTCTTGGGAATGGAATAGATTCACGAATATGTTTGGTTCCTGTGATCCAAGTCACCGCACGTTCTAAACCTAAACCAAATCCAGATGTTGAAACTGAACCATAACGACGTAAGTCTAAATACCATTCGTAGTCTTCTACATTTAACCCAAAGTCTATAATATTTTGTCTTAACGTTTCATAATCTGACTCACGTTCAGATCCTCCAATAATTTCACCATATCCTTCTGGTGCGATTAGATCAGCACATAATACAATATCATCTCGTTCTGGATGTGTTGGCATGTAAAATGGTTTAATCTCTTTTGGATAATTTACAATAAAGACGGGTTGATCATATTGATTTGCGATAAAGGTTTCTTCTGGAGAACCAAAATCTACGCCCCATTCGACATCAAAATCATTTTTCTGTAGTAATTCAACGGCTTCATCATAAGAAATACGTGGATAAGGTAGTTTTGTATATTTTTCTAATGTTTCGCGGTCACGACCCAATACATCAAGTGCATAATCACAATTATCAAGGACGCTTTGAACTAAATAAGCGACATATTGTTCTTGAATTTCCAATGATTCATCTTGATGCATAAAAGCCATTTCGGGTTCAATCATCCAAAATTCTGTTAAATGACGACGCGTTTTAGATTTTTCTGCACGGAAAGTCGGTCCAAATGTGAATACCTTGCCAAAAGCCATTGCCGCAGCTTCTGCATGTAATTGACCTGTTTGTGCTAGATAAGCATCCTCATCAAAATAATCAATATGGAATAAATCAGTTGTATTCTCGCCTGCAACTGCCGTCAAAATAGGAGAATCAATGTTTACAAACCCTTCTTTATTGAAGAACTCATACGTTGCACGGATCATTTCGTTTCTTACTAACATAATGGCATGTTGTTTTGAAGAACGTAACCATAAATGACGATGGTCCATTAAGAAGTCGGTACCGTGCTCTTTTGGTGTAATAGGATAATCTTCAGATTCTCCTAGAATTTCAATGCCTGTTACATGAATTTCATAACCAAATTTTGAACGTGCGTCTTCTTGAATTGTCCCAGTAATCACTACAGAAGTCTCTTGGTTTAAATGAGTGGCTTGTTCAAATAATTCTTCACCAACTTCATTTTTTAAAACAACACCTTGGAAAAATGCTGTACCATCTCTTAATTCTAGAAAAGCAATTTTACCACTTGAGCGTTTATTCGCTACCCAACCTTTGATTTGTACTTCTTGATCAACGTGATGCTTAGAATCAATAATTGAAATTTGTTCCATTCTATATCCCCTATCTTCTCATTTATATATCATTAAATATTTTTAATTGTTCGAATCCATTCGCCAGAAGTTAATGATAATAACGTATATCCTATCTGCTCGTTCTCAAGTCGAAAGCTAACTTCCCAAACAGGCTGATCATTATATATCCCAATTCTAGCTTCTAATATTTTTTCTGGATTTTCTCGGTTATGGGTCTCTACTACAGCCTCATGCTCTGATATAATATCTTCTTGGTCCAAGACTTCAATAGCTCCCCCGTCTTGTTGAACAATGACGACTATAGGAATCCCTTCACTATTTTCTCCAGTAATTGTAAAGAAAGTTTCATCGCCATTGTACCAATAGAATTCATCAGCTTCGACTAGATCTGCTCTTCTTTCAGCCAGTGCAATTGTCTCCGCTCTCGCTTGGTTATACGGTGATAATGAACGAGTCACTAATGTCGTCACACCAAAAATTAAGAGTAACATTGTTATTAACAGACCAATTAAAAATTTCTTCATACTCGCTCAACTCTCTCTCTATACAAATTCAACTCATATATTATAGCAAACTCTAACCTTAATTGAAATATATGAATAAGTAATTTTAGCGTTTTTGTAGATGCCTTAGTTGTAAAGTTAAGTGCAACACTTCTAACATGATAGATCGTTATCTTTAGTTCTTAGTGTTTTATTCTCTTT
>JBCLPZ010000036.1:0-2662 GCA_041223305.1 Carnobacteriaceae bacterium 52-44
TGAGTATGGCGGACAAATTTTACCAGTCCTGCGGTTCTTTGTACCATTCTTTGCGAAAGAATTTACCACCGTTTGCGGTGTACTTTACCAGTTCATAATAAATTATATAAGAAACCCCGTTGCTACTCATTATTTGAATAGAAACGGGGGTTTATAAAATTGTAGAGTTAACTTCAATACAAGAAGACCACAGGTCTCATTATTCTCGATTTAAACCCAATTTTTCACGCATTGAAATTTCCCCATCAATAAAAATATCATAAGAATTATGAATAATCCGATCGAGTATAGCTTCAGCTAATGTGCCGTCGCCTAATTTCTCATACCAGCCCTTAAAATCAAATTGCGAACAGTAAATATTAGATTTTTGGGCTTCATATCGGGCGTTGATAATTTCCAAAAGCAGAGTGGCCTCTTCGTTTGAAAGTTCATATAGAAGCCATTCATCCAAAATAAGAAGGTCTACTTTAATTAGTTTTTTCATAAGTTTGGTGTAACTGCCATCAGCTTGGTGCTTCGCAATTTTGAATTCTTCCAGTAGATTAGGCAAACGAACGTAACGAACGGTGTGGAATTGCCGACAGGCTTGCACACCGAAGGCCGTAGCCAACCATGTTTTCCCTGCCCCTGAAACACCTTTAAAAATAATATTCCGACCATTCAAAATGTACTCCCCCGTAGACAACTTCATGAGGAGCTCTTTATTCAGTTTTCGATCGGCATCATACTGAATTTCCTCTATAGAGGCTTTGACGTTGAATTGCGCTTGCTTGAGTAACCGATTCAACTTATTGCTTTTACGAACGGAATCTTCTTGATCGATCATAATCGCTAATAATTCGTCGAAAGTTAAATCCTTGTAGGACGGATTTTCGAGTAACGTCTCATAAGCATCGGCCATTCCAGATAATCTGAGTTTCTTAAGTTTGTCATAGTTTTGTTGGTTCATTGGTCTCTACCTCCATAGTAAGCTGCTCCACGAGTAAAGCCGTATTTTTCGTCGGTTTTTCTTGGCTTAATCTGACTGGATTTTTGTTCGTCGTCTTTTTTATTGGAGCGGATAATTGTTTGCACGCTTTTGACCGTTGGTCGATTGGTTGCCTTTAACACATCCCGGCATGCTCGTTCAATCTCGTAAGTCGTATAATTCCTTTCAAGCTTCTTTAAGCTGAAGATTGCGTTCAAAGCTTGTTTCTCCACGTCATACTGCTCGAGAATGAATGAAACGACTTTGAGCGTATACTCGCCCATCTCTGTAGCCCATTTAATCGCTTCTTCAGGTGTTTGTTCCAGGTACAACCGATGATTTTGCGGCATATGTTCTTTTAAGGTAGAGAATTGTCCGAATTTTCCATATAATGTCTGGTGAGAAGCAGCTCTTAAATGATTGTAATAAATCTCAATGATGCTATCTGAAACTTTGACATCTACTTCTTTCCCGATCAGTTCATAGGGAACCGAATAAAACATGCTGTCGATAGAGATATGATAATCTGGCCGTACCTTAGCGGTACGCCACTCAGATAGTCGATAGGGTGTGGCCGGAAGAGGAGAAAGTGCGAATTTCTCTTCTTCTAAAAACGCCGACCATCGCGAACCCTTCCGATTCTGAAAAGGCCGGTTATTTAGTTCGTCCAATTTTTTTGAAACTTCTCTGTTTAATTCTTCGATCGAGAAAAACTTCATGTTTCTCAAGGCCTGAATGACCCATGTAGTGACGATATTAACTGAGCCTTCCACACTGGCTTTATCCTTTGGCGACCGGACGCGAGCCGGCATAATAACTGTATTATAATGCTCAGCCATCTCCGCATACGTCTTGTTTAGTACGAGTTCATTACTCGTGTGTTTGGTGACTCCTGTCTTTAAATTGTCGGGGACAAGGATTTGTGGAGTCCCTCCAAAAAATTCAAAGGCATGCTGATGCAGCCGGATCCACGAAGGTAAATCCATACGATAAGAGCCCTCGACATAAAATAGCTGTGAACAGGGCAATGTGGCGATGAAGACATAAACCTTCCGGTTTTCTCCTGTATCTGGGTCAATAACGGATAACGTTTTACCCGCCCAGTCGACTTCCAAAATTTCTCCAGGTTTGCGCCGAATCCTCATCGTTGCTTTATATTTCATCGCATAATTATGGTAATGTTCCGTGAAGGTGCGATAAGCGTACGGAATTTTCCCTACGCTTTTTGCTTCACGTACATATTCATCATGCAACAAGGTCAAGGTGACATTGGGTTTTGCTAGTTCTGAATGGACTTTATCGAAATCCATCAAGTGACGACCACTATTTTCCTGTTTCTTTTCAGGATAAAGGAAATCCTCCAACCAAGGATCAGTTATTCCTTCATCCAGAGGGATGATGACGCCTTTCTTCTCGGCGAGCTTGATAACCTCCGTGACTTTCTGCCGCGAATGCTGCGTGATGGTTGCGATGCTCCTGAGGGACACACCCTCACTATGTAGTTCCAAAATCTTTCGATATGGAAACATGCAAAAACCTCCTATATTCTTATTGTCACGCACTGATGTGCGTGCTAATCAAGTATATAGAAGGATTATGTAGAGTTGGTAAACTTCTATGCAAAGTATGGTAAATTTGTCCGCAAACACTGGTAAAAAGAACCGCAAGACTGGTACAAATCAGATGCAATATTCA
>JBCLPZ010000037.1:0-2048 GCA_041223305.1 Carnobacteriaceae bacterium 52-44
ATATTTTCTAGCCATAAAAATAGCCCCCTTCAAAGTAGTTTGTTTTTTTCAGTGTCTACTTTGAAGGGAGCATACCAAGGTAAGACGCTTTTTTTGTTCACTTTAATGGTTTTCAGTCATCCATTTTACTGCTTTGCTTATGTATTCGTTCCAAAAATCCCAGGTATGACCTCCCGAAGATTCAAAATACTCATGAAGAATTTTATTTTTTAATAGGAATTCGTGAAAAGCTCGATTTTCTTCATATAAATAATCTTCAAAACCACATGCAATAAATACTTTTTGTTCTTCAGTTCGTTTGGTAACCAAATCATAAACGTCGTTTTCTTCGCTTAAGTCTGCTAAAGTATCACTTCTGATAATCGCTTTTATGTGTTCATTTATGAAATTTTCTTCTAATTCCTCTCGGTGGGGTGCTTCCTTTTTCGATAGAATTCGACTAGAAAATGCCGCCACTTTACTGAATGTATTTGAATATTTGAAGCCATTACGTAAAGCACCATAACCTCCCATAGACAAGCCTGCAATCCAAGTATCTTCTCTCTTTGACGATAGAAAAAACAATTCACGTGTCACTTCAACAAGTTCTTCTCCTATAAACTGCCCATAAGCATTTCCATTTGGATGATCTAGGTAGAAACTATTCTCTCCCGAAGGTAATATGACTGCTACGTTATACTCTCTTGCTAATTCATAAATCCTCGAATTGAATACCCAGTCCTCATTTGATCCATCCCAGCCATGTAATAAATATAAGGTTCTTTTGGGTTGACTGAACTCTGGTTTATTTTCTTCATGAATAAGTTCTAATTCTGTTTGAGTAGGAATAATTGCCGTAAAAGGAACTTTTCGTGTAAGGCTTTTAGAATAAAAAGATCCTGAAAATTGTGCCATTATCATTCTCCTTATTTTTTTAATATTTAACATTATTATTTTTTGTATTTTTTAATGCATATCATTATTTTAATTCGCTAACTTTTGGTATTCTCAAATTAGAATAAACAAAAAGAGTGGTAAAATGATTTGGACGCTCATTGGTCTATTAATTTTATTTTGGTTTTTAGGTCTTTTACTTGATATCGGTGGCGCGGTCATTCATGTTTTACTCGTCATTGCAGTAATTGTCTTTATCTTTAATTTAATTACTGGAAGAAGACGAAAATAGCTTTGTCTTTATATAGTCTCTATATAGTTTAATAAGTATTATGAGGTTAAACGCAATAAACGTTTAGCCTCTTTTTTTAGTTGTGTCATTAAAAAATAAGTTAACTTAGGTTTTTCACTTCCAATTTTTTCAATATATCATTTAATATCTTCTCGCCGTTAACCATTCCATAATCTTTCATATCAGCAACATGTATTATTGTGTCTCTATTTTTTTCTTCGGCTACTTTTTCCAATTCGGTTGCTGAAAAACGAACTTGAGGACCAATCAGCAAAGCATCAATATCGGCTCTGTCTTTTAATATTTCTTTCCCGCGCCCTACTCCAGTTGCCCATATTTCAGCTGTTAACCCTTTTTCCTCTGCGGCTTTTTGCATCTTACTCACTACTAATGAAGAACTCATCCCACCAGCGCACACAAACATAATTACAACATTATCCATCTTTTCTTGTCCCTTCTCTGTAAACAACATTTATTTTTGAGATTCCATTGACTTTTGTTTCTCTATTATTCTAAAATAGTTCTAGTTTATTGGTCCCGTAGCTCAGCGGATAGAGCGTAAGTTTCCTAAACTTTGCGTCGGAGGTTCGATTCCTCTCGGGATCGTTTATAAAAGCTCCCGTTCTTAAGTAATCTTACGATTAAGAATAGTTTTTTTATTATAACTTTACGCCATTTGCTTAGATTATTTTTCAACCAACATCACTTTTCTTTGGAACATATTTTAAAACTTTTATTCTCTGACTTTTCTTGATGTGTTTTGTCATAGAACTATCTTACCATTGAAAGCGATTTATTTAAACAAAAAAAGGCTCTATAATATTTGGTGTTGATGGATCAATTTTGATTCATTGGCACCCTTTTTGTTTTTGAAATGAAAAAA
>JBCLPZ010000038.1:0-1883 GCA_041223305.1 Carnobacteriaceae bacterium 52-44
GATGTGCGCCCGGCATGGGTGACAACTTGGTGGTGAAAGTCCACTACAGACTTGGCAGTAGGAACTGTTAGCTAAAGGCAAGGGTGTCCACCGTGAGGTGGAATCTAAAGGAAGCCGGCGGCAAACACTCGCACTGACGGATAGAAACTTCATATCAAGGCTGAACAAGGATGGACGAGCTTGCATTACAAAGTAAAGTCCAATACTGCACGAATCCCACACAGTAGATGAAGCAGTGACATGAGTGGAAGGTTGTCATTCTTACCCGGGGAGATCTCTTTCTCTACATCAAACCTTTTCAGCAATGGAAAGCTGGAGGAAGAGAAGTCAGCAGACGTCATAGTACTAACAAAATGTTAGGAAGGACAGAACAATAATAATTTTGAAAATCAAGGAGGTGGGTGCGCCACCAGTATCGCAGAAAACATCGTGATTAAGTTCGGAGAGATGGCTACCTACAGAAGGATACGCTGGAAGCAAAAGAATATGTAGGAGTGCGTAGGGGCGCAACACAAACATGAATAGACAAAATGATATCTCACTTATTGACCGTGTGGTCAATAGAAATAATATGGAGCGTGCAATTGCTAAAGTTCGTAGGAACAATGGTGCTCCAGGCATAGACGGTATAACAGTCGACGAATTAGATTTACACATGAGTAAATACTACTCCCATATAATTCGAAAATTAAAAGAGGGTTCTTATAAGCCGTTACCCGTAAAGCGAGTAGAAATTCCGAAAGCAAATGGCGGTATACGACTTCTAGGTATTCCAACAGTTAGAGACCGAGTGGTCCAACAAGCAATTCTACAAGTAATTGACCCAATTATAGACCCGAATTTCTCGGAATATAGCTACGGTTTTAGGAAAGGCAGAAATGCCCACCAAGCCATAGAACAAATCCAACAATATTATAAAGAAGGTTATCGAATAGTGGTAGATTGTGACTTGAAAAATTATTTTGACACAATAAATCACCAAAGGTTACGTAGTAACTTAGAATATTATATTAAAGATAAGGTAATCTTAAAACTAATATGGAGCTTCTTGAAATCGGGTATCTTAGACCAAGATTTCTATGTAGAAACAGAAGTAGGAACACCTCAAGGTGGGCCACTTTCGCCATTATTGGCAAATGTTTATCTACATCATTTAGATAGAGAATTGGAGAGAAGAGGTCACAGATTCGCACGTTATGCAGATGACTTCGTTATCTATGTTAAAAGCAAACGAGCTGGTGAACGAGTGATGGAAAATATCACAGAGTTCATTGAGAGCGAATTACGCTTAACTGTAAATAAGGGAAAGAGTAGTATCACTACACCAACAAAATCGAAATTCCTAGGGTTTCATCTTCATAATTCCATGGGAAAGTCGGATGCCGACCTGCCTGGTCGGCAAAACAAAACTTCAGGCACAAATTGAGGAAACTAACCAGACGAAATCGTCCAGGTAGTTTTAAGGAAATCATAAAAGATATCAATCGGGTAACTGTAGGATGGATTAATTACTACAATATTGCCTTCATGAAGACTTTTATGAGGGAGATAAGTGAATGGTTAAACCATCGATTGAGACAACTTATTTGGAAGAGATGGAAGAAAGTCTCGACGAAATATAAGAAGTTGAAAAGATTGGGCATTGACCACGACGAATCACTCAAATTGGCAGCAAGCCGTAAGGCTTACTGGCGAATATCAAGAACAATGACTTTACACCGTGCTATAACAAACAAAAGACTCGCACAGTGGGGATTAAAGAATTTAATCTACCTGTACGAGCGCTAATGATATTTAAATTATTGAACCGCCGTATACGGAACCGTACGTACGGTGGTGTGAGAGGTCGACTAGTCAATTAATGGCTAGTCTCCTACTCGATT
>JBCLPZ010000039.1:0-1765 GCA_041223305.1 Carnobacteriaceae bacterium 52-44
TTGTAATATATAGATGAAGATCTTTTTAACACTGGGGAGAGATCTTCTAAAACCCGAACTTTAATATTATCACTTGGTTATTGTGGAATATTCCTGAATAATTAGTCTAGGAAGGGACTACGGGAAAACACTATTCCTCCTTGTAGCTTGACTACGATTTTTAGTCTGTGACCCGACCCATGCCCTCAAACAACCAACTCACTAGCTGTTTCCACTTCTTTCCTACGGAATGTGTAGTAGTTCATTCCGGCGGCTTTGGAAAAAGTGATTAAATTCGATTAGGCAAGGGTGTTGTGGGGCATGGCGTTCAGGGATATCCCACAGTAACCAAGGTTTTCCAAATAATTGATGAAAGGAGGTTCCTTCCATGAAATTAATTGTAGGTTTAGACGTTAGCTCATCAGAATTAGATGTTTGCTTTTTGACAGATGATGATAATTTTCCTGTATTAAAGGAAGCCAGTTTTGAAAATGATCAAATCAGTGCCATCCAAATCAAAGAGCTTATTTTACATTATGTGGAAGAGCTAAACATCGACCAGATAATCATTGGGATGGAAGCCACTTCACTTTACAGTTTCCACCCTGCCATGTTTTTCCACGAAGACCCTGAATTGAGTGTGCTCAATACTTCTGTCTTTGTCGAACAACCCAATAAGATTAAGAAATATCGGGAAGTCTTTGAAGAGAGTAAAGACGACCGTATTGACGCCTTTTACATCGCTGATTACTTTCGAGTCAATCGAAACGGCGTTTCGATTTTGAAAGAAGAACAGTATGTTGCGCTCCAACATCTGACGCGTACTCGTCTTCAATTGGTGGAGGGATTGGTTCGAACCAAACAACACTTCACCGAAAACATTTATTATAAATGCAATACCTTGCCCAAAGAACTTAAAAGCGACGATCAAAACACCAGTATCTTCAGTGCGACCATCATGGAATTGATGACGGCTGATTATACGTTAGACGACTTAAAAGCCTTATCACTTGAAGAATTTACGGCTTTAGTCGACCAACTCGGTCGTGGTCGGTTTAAGGACTCAAAGAAAGTTGCTAAAAGTATCTCTAAGGCGATTCGTGGGAGTTACCGTTTGAGTAAAACCCATGAAGAATCCGTCGATCGTGTGCTAAGTGTTCTTGTTCGACAAATCCGTAGCTTTGAAAAATCTATTAAAGAGATTGACAAAGCCATTGAAGAAATCGTTGAGACACTCCCTGAATATCAGTGCTTGACGAGTGTTCCTGGTATAGGCAAGGTCTATGCCGGAGGCATCATTGCCGAAATCGGTCAAATTGAGCGCTTTGAAAATCAAGCGCAGATCGCAAAATTTGCCGGCCTGTTTTGGCCGCATAAGCAATCTGGGAAAATGAAATCAGAAAATACAAAACTCGCTAAAAGGGGTAATCGCTATTTACGTTATTACTTAGTTGAAGCCGCCAACTCCGTAAGACGTTATGAGCCCGATTATCGGGCGTATTACCAAAAGAAATACGATGAAACCCCAAAGCACCAACATAAACGTGCCATTGTCTTAACCGCAAGAAAACTCGTGCGTCTGGTGGATGTTCTACTACGCAACCACCAACTTTACACGCCTCCAAAGGAGCGGATAAAGTAAATAACACGAATGTTATTTGACGATTTCCTTTGAACGTTCCCTAAAAAAATGGCTTTTTTAGGGGCTTAGTTCAGTGCGCCCAAAATTCACTTTTCCAATTGAAAGTTTGTTGTTTTTTCGCTTGACTATATACCACTAGACTAA
>JBCLPZ010000040.1:0-1671 GCA_041223305.1 Carnobacteriaceae bacterium 52-44
CCTGAATAATTCATACCTCTAATTTCAGAGGCTGTTTTATCAATATTGTTATATTTTCTTTATCGTTTTCCATTTTCTATCCTAATTATTTATTTTTTTCGGTCTACTTAATTATTTTGAGACTTTTCACTTTTTGAACTCAAATTTTAGGCGCACTTCTCCCTGGGCCATTTAAACTTTTTAAAAATCAGGTTCTTTAAATGTACTGCCGAATCCTTTGGATTTTCCTGAATACGGCATAAAACTCTCGCTGATAAACATGAGAAATCGATAGTTTTAAATACATTTGTCTTGCAGTGCTGACTAGTTTTCCAGCCACTTTGAATAGACGGAAACGGATTGTGTCCACTTGGAGTCCTTTCGATTTTGGCTCAAAACACAAGGTGCGTAAGAAGTTAACCAGATTGTACGCCAACAGGCTAATCATCATGCGGGCCTCGTTTTCAATGAATCTGGGACTATCTGTTTTATCAAAGAAGAAGCTGTTCTTGGCTTCTTTAATGTAGTTTTCCATGGTACCGCGTTTATTGTAGGTTTCAAACACTCTTTTAGCTGAGATGTTTTCTGAGAAATTCGTGACAATAAAGGAATGCTTAAAAAGGAGTTCGCCTACTTCTCGAGTTGAACGAATACACACTCGACGCGGTTTGAACCATGAAGCTGCTTGGTAGGAAACCGAATGATAATAGACTTCTTTTTCATCCCAAGGATGATGGTTATCATAGAACACAAACTCTTCCGCTAAACGATATAAATTCCTATTGGCCTTTAGCCGAATGACATACTGATTTTCGTATAAGTCGCATAAATCATAAACATCCGGTGTCGCGAAACCACTGTCTCCACGAACGAGAATATCAGTGGTTGGAATCGTTTGGTTATAATGTTCCAATAACGGTTCAAGAAATTCTTTGACCCCGTTGGAAGTGTATTGATTTCCTGATCGAAGCTTGGCTTTTAAAAAGTCGCCAGTCAAGCCGTCAAATGCCACTAAAGGATGGTAGCCATTCGTTCCATAATGGGCGTTGTAAGCAGTTTGTTCTTGATGACCGAAGGTATCCGAATGGGTAGAGTCTAAATCGATAATCATGTTTGTATCGTTACGAACCAAACGGGCTTTGTCAATTAAATCCTGGTTGAGTACTTGAAGCGTCAGAATTGTTTCGACCACTACACGATCATAGAATCGAGAAATGGATGATTGAGAAGCCAACGGCTCATCAGTTGATAACGTCTGTAATACCGGATCATGCTGTAGAATATTTGCAGCAGAGTCGGTGTTATAACCGGCTACAATTTGCAGCACTAACTGTTTTAAAAGCTTATGATTCGTATGCGTCCAATATTTTCGACTGTCGTTAAATCGAACAATCTTTTTAGAGAGCTGAGTAAATTGGAAAGCATCCATTAATTCATCGATTAAAATCAAACCAGAATCACTTGATAAACGACCACCATCATGAGAAACGATTAAGTTACTGTTGAATTTCACTGCATTTTCTTGTAAAGTAACCATTGAGAGAACCCCTTTCTATGGTTGTTTGTAGTGAATTAACCATATCAGAAAGCGGTTCTTTTTTCATCACCTAATGGGTGATGAAGTAAGTTGCTTTAAATACTATTAAATCAATGTTTAAAAACAATATTAGTAAAACTATGAATTATTCAGGC
>JBCLPZ010000041.1:0-1640 GCA_041223305.1 Carnobacteriaceae bacterium 52-44
TGAACTGCCCCCTGTCAAGTAGACAGGTAAAAAAATAAATAATTTTTGAACCATACATCTAAAAGTGTATGGTTTTTTTCGTAAATTTACGCAATCTTCTCCAGAATTTCTTCTTCGGTAGGAATCGCTAAGCCCATTTCTAAAGTCACTCGTTCATTATTAAAGAACTCAATGTATTCTTTAATTTTTTGGTCTAAATATTCAGGGGTGTCAAATGTATCTAAATTAAACATCTCGACCTTTAAGGTCCCCCAAAAGCCCTCCATAGGACCATTGTCAATACATTTTGAAACGCGTGACATGCTATGAATCAAATCATTATCTTCAACCACTTTGTTAAATGCGTGTGAAGTATATTGAGAACCACGATCGCTATGGATAAGTGTTGTTCCTAGTTTTACATCATCAGTAATTTGTTTCATGGTATCTAAGACTAAAGGATTGTCATTCCGATTGCTCGTCTGATAAGCGACTATTTTCTTTGACCCCAGGTCAAGAATGGCACTTAAGTAACGTTTCGTTCCATTGGTTAATTTAAACTCAGTGACATCAGTTAGTAACTTTTCCATCGGGTTTTCAGCCCAAAAATCACGATCTAAGATGTTTTCAGCTAAATGTTCCACTTTATGCGAGACATAGTTCTTTCTTTTACGGCGAATGACGGCTTTGATTCCCATGATCTTCATTAAGCGATAAACACATTTATGGTTAACTTTCGCATTCCTAAAGAAGTTTAGAAAGATGGTCATTCTTCGATAACCATAGATCCCCTTGAAAGTTTCGTGTATTTCTTTAATCCATTTCATTAGCTTAATACGTTTTAGCTCAGATTCTGAAGGCTCTCGTTTCAACCATTTATAATAACTAGCTCTAGAAACTCCCAGTATTTCGCAAAGATGGGTAATTGGATATTTATGTTTTAATTCTTCAATAGTTAGGTATTCTGCTTCTTGTCTAACTCCTGAGACTTGAGACTCCCAGCGATCTTTCGGCGCTTTTTTAACGCATCATTCTCCATCTCTAGCCATTTATTTCTGGCTTTCAGTGCTTCTATTTCTGCGTCTAAGCGTTCTTCTTCAGTCTGGAGTTCAGATGGCTTTCCTCTCCCGCGATTATCTTCAAGACCTTTTGGTCCATGTTTTTTGTACTTATTCACCCACGAATAAATGTTATTGTAGCTTACTTGATGCTTTTCAGCAGCTTCTGTATAAGTTAACTTGTTCTCAATATAATCTTCTACAATTTGTATCTTTTCTTCATATGATTTTTTGACGCCCATAATGTTATACACCTCGGATTTTGAAGAATATGTGTTGTTCTCCTTTCCTTCAGTATAACGGTTTATCCAGGCATTTACAGTGCTTTTTGCTGGAATATTGTATTTATTCGCTAAGTAATTAGCCCCATATCCATATTCCAGATGTTCTGTTACTACCTGTAATTTAAATTCTTTGGTATACCTACGGTTATTCTTTTGATATTCAATACCTTTCACTCCATGGAGTTGGTACTTCTTAACATAGCTCATAAAAGATGTCCGAGATAATTTAAGGTTATATTTCTCAACGAGTGTTTGATGAGAAATTCCATCTAAGTAGAGCTCTATAAATTGTAATAATTCTGGTTCAGTATATTTTCTA
>JBCLPZ010000042.1:0-1264 GCA_041223305.1 Carnobacteriaceae bacterium 52-44
CCTTAGTTGTAAAGTTAAGTGCAACACTTCTAACATGATAGATCGTTATCTTTAGTTCTTAGTGTTTTATTCTCTTTCTCCCCCTAGGGGGAGTTTTTTTATTTTTTCATTTTTTTATATGTTTCTTCAGCTGATTGATAATCGTTCACTTCGCGGACGCGTTGATTAATACTTTGGGCAGCTAGGATGACTTCCTCATTCGTAAAGTGATGAAGAGATTTACCTTTCGGTATAAATTCTCTCAACAATTTATTAAAGTTTTCGTTTGTTCCTCTTTCCCAAGCAGAATATGCATGGCAAAAATAAATGTTTAAATCTAATGTTGGTTCTTTCTCAAGGTTTGCAGCTTGTGAAAATTCAGAACCATTATCAAAGGTAATAGAATCAAAAGCCCCAGGATCTTCTTTCGTAATCTCTAATAAAGCTCGTTGAACAGTATCACTTTTTGCATTCTTTAATTTTCTTGAAATCCCATATCTTGAAAGGCGATCAACGAGCGTTAATACTACTGGCTCATTCTTTCCTTTTTTACCTTCCACAAGATCTGCTTCCCAGTGACCTGTAGATTCACGGTTCAGAATAGCTTCTGGACGTTCTGATATACTTCTACCTAACTTCTTTTTGTTTGTTCCTTTTGGTCTAGAGTTTTTATTTTTTCGTGGTTTTAATCGAACCAATACTGGGAGATCCATTGGTTTAATAAAGAAGTCTCCACTATGTATATAATTATAGACCGTTTTATATGTAGGAACTTTATCAAATGGGTGCTTCCTTTTGTAAATTACAATAAAGGTTTTAATGTTATATTTACGATTTTTCCCTGAGAATAATTTATTCTTATTCGCTTCTTTTAAAGCATCCCAGAAGTTTTGAGAGAAGGCCTTTAATCCTTTGGATTTACTTCTTTTCCTATTTTTTTCATATACGGCTTGACCAGCTTCAGCATAATACTGTTCAATTTCTTTATCATAACCGTTTATTGTTTTAATTTGTGTGACCGTCCCTCTTTTAATTTCACGAGTAATTGTGGAACGATCTCTATCGAGCAGTCGAGCTATTTCTGATTTACTCTTTTCTTCTTTTAACCATCTTTCTATGTTCTCTCTTTCAGTTTTATTTAAATGTTTGTAATTCTTTGTCGTTTTTGTGCTAGAATTTATATTGGACATGAAGATTCTCCTTACTTTTTTTGTGGTGATTAAAGTATAACAAATCTTCATGTCTTTTTGTTTTCTAACTGTTGCACTTCATTTTACAACACACC
>JBCLPZ010000043.1:0-1077 GCA_041223305.1 Carnobacteriaceae bacterium 52-44
ATTGCGAACTAAACGTGCTTGGTCAATTAAAACTTGATTGAGTTTCTGAAAATCTTCAATTGTCTCTTCAGTTGTCCTATCCCAAAATCGAGAGATAGTCGGTTGTGAAGCCAATGACTCACCGGAGGCGAATGTTAAGAGAACGGGATCATACTGTAAAATATCTGCAGAGGTGTCCGCTTTATAACCTGCAGTTATCTGTAGAATGAGCTGTTTTAAGATTTTAGAATTCGAGTGTTTACAGTATTTTCGATTATCGTTAAAAGTGATTATTTCCTCAGAGAGCTGAGTAAAATGGAAAGCATCCATCAGCTCATCCATGAGGGCTAATCCAGAATCACTGGATAATTGACCACCATTGTGAGAAACAAATAAATTATTGTTGAATTGTACGGTATTTTCTTGTAAAGTAACCATTGAGAGAGCCCCTTTCTGTGGTTGTTTGTAGTGAATTAACCATATCAGAAAGGGGTTCTTTTTTCATCACCTATTGGGTGATGAAGCAAACAAATATAAAAGCGATAAAATCAACACTGATACAGCTTTTTAGAAAAACTATGAATTATTCAGGAAGGATAATCAATTGTAAAATTTAATCATTTAAAAACGAGAAGCACATAGTAGCTTCTCGTTTTTTTATTTAGAAAATTTTAATAACTATTTCTGACAGGTTTTTACTAAATATCCACTCATTTAAAGGATCCATAGTGAGTCACTAATCTTTATGAACGTCACTTGAGGATTCACAATGGTTGAAAATATTTATTCCTAATTATGATGGGATTATAGAAGAAATTATTATTTGATTTTTTTATTGTGATTACTCTTCAATTGGTAAGCATTAATAATGCTATATGTTGCACATAAAGACTTACTAGGGCATAATTCTTTATAATAAAGAATGGAGTGGTTGAAATGAAAAAAGATATGAGTATAGAAGAACAAATAAAAATAATTTTATTTAAACGAATGAAAAAAATAAACAAACAATATGTTCTATTGAGTATGGCGGACAAATTTTACCAGTCCTGCGGTTCTTTGTACCATTCTTTGCGAAAGAATTTACCACCGTTTGCG
>JBCLPZ010000044.1:0-991 GCA_041223305.1 Carnobacteriaceae bacterium 52-44
GCTGAGACGCAGTCGATGTCCTTAATTGCGAAACACTTAAATATTTCCTCGAATACCGTGATTCGACAACTAGGGAAGTATGGCAATTCGCTCAAAAAAGACTATCAATATCTGCCACAGCACATTTCAATGGACGAATTTAAATCGGTTAAAAACGTTAGTGGTGCGATGAGTTTAATCTTTATTGACGCCCAAACACATAACGTCATCGATATTGTTGAAAATCGACAACAGTGGTATTTAAGAAACTACTTTTTACGTTATTCATTAAAAGCGCGCTTGCAGGTCAAAACAGTGACGATGGATATGTATTCCCCTTATATTCAGGTCGTAAAAGATTGCTTCCCAAATGCCAAAATGATTATTGATCGTTTCCATATTGTTCAATTGTTGAACCGGGCTTTGAATCAAGTTCGTATCGAAGAAATGAAGAAGATCCGGTACAGTCGTCCAACGGACTATACAAAGTTAAAAAAACAATGGCGATTGGTCTTAAAAAATGAATCGGACCTAAATTATGATGACCACTTTACCCATCGTTTATACGAAGGAATGGTCACTGAATATACCATGTTGGAGTTTTTATTGAATATAAGTCCTCGCCTTAGAAAAGCCTATGACATCGTCAGTCGATTGAAGTGGGCCTTGAAGAACCGCCGGTTTGACTATTTTCTCAATGTCTTAAAAGAAACGAAAAAAGATACATACCCAAGTAAAATTCGTACAGCCCTAAATACACTAGAGAAGTACATCAAGCCCATCAAAAATGCTTTTATTTATACACTGTCTAACGGACCAATTGAAGGCATCAATAATAAAATTAAAAATATTAAGCGCTCGGGATATGGCTATCGTAATTTTGTCCATCTAAAAAACCGGATCTTGATCAGCTTTAATTTACTGAGTCCCGATCGGGAACCAAAACCGCTCTTTTACACAAAGATTCAAGCCAAGAAACCAAAACAATCAATAACCATTCAATTAAAGAGAA
>JBCLPZ010000045.1:0-691 GCA_041223305.1 Carnobacteriaceae bacterium 52-44
TTTTTTACGCTGCTACAGTAGAATCGCTCCTTCTCTTTAATTGAATGGTTATTGATTGTTTTGGTTTCTTGGCTTGAATCTTTGTGTAAAAGAGCGGTTTTGGTTCCTGATCGGGACTCAGTAAATTAAAGCTGATCAAGATTCGGTTTTTTAGATGGACAAAACTACGATAGCCGTATCCCGAGCGCTTAATATTTTTAATTTTATTATTGATGCCTTCGATTGGTCCGTTAGATAATGTATAAATAAAAGCATTTTTGATGGGCTTGATGTACTTCTCTAGGGTGTTTAGGGCTGTACGAATTTTACTTGGGTATGTCTCTTTTTTCGTTTCTTTTAAGGCATTGAGAAAATAGTCAAACCGACGGTTCTTCAAGGCCCACTTCAATCGACTGACGATGTCATAGGCTTTTCTAAGGCGGGGACTTATATTCAGTAAAAATTCCAACATGGTATATTCAGTGACCATTCCTTCGTATAAACGATGGGTAAAGTGGTCATCATAATTTAGGCCTGATTCATTCTTTAAGACCAATCGCCATTGTTTCTTTAACTTTGTATAATCCGTTGGACGACTGTACCGGATCTTCTTCATTTCTTCAATACGAACTTGGTTCAAAGCCCGGTTCAACAATTGAACAATATGGAAACGATCAATAATCATTTTGGCATTTGGGAAGCAATCTTTTAC
>JBCLPZ010000046.1:0-592 GCA_041223305.1 Carnobacteriaceae bacterium 52-44
TTCCGACGGAATTTCTCGTGTTCCGCCGTACTCAGGATCCTGATAGGGCAAGAGGAGTTGTCACATACAGGGCTGTCACCTTCTGTGGCGGATCTTTCCAAATCCTTTTGTTAACTCATCTTGTCCCATGTTTCAGTCCTACAACCCCAACATGCAAGCATGTTGGTTTGGCCTCTTCCCTTTTCGCTCGCCGCTACTCAGGGAATCGCATTTGCTTTCTATTCCTACAGCTACTGAGATGTTTCAGTTCACTGCGTTTACCTTAAACGAAGCTATGTATTCACTTCGCTTATCTTATTCGATCAAGAATAAGGGGTTCCCCCATTCGGAAATCTCTGGATCATTGCTTACTTACAGCTCCCCAGAGCATATCGGCGTTCGTCCCGTCCTTCATCGGCTCCTAGTGCCTAGGCATCCACCGTGCGCTCTTATTCACTTAACCTGTCGGTTAAAGGTATTATTATAGCGTTTGGTTTTTTGTTATTTAACTCTTTACAATAAATAGACTCTATATTTCTCGGTGTTGTTTCTAATAAATATTAATAATTAACATTTGTGTCGAATCAACTATTTAGTTTTCAAAGAACAAAGC